>CACOXV010000018.1 GCA_902631295.1 Paracoccaceae bacterium
CTTTTGAGATCGGGTTTCTGGAAGGGTTATTTATGATTTCATTTACTCATTATGCCTCAGACATAAACTCTGGTGTTTTGGTCCCCTCTGAGGTTGACAGTGATATAGTAAGGGAGAGTAAGCTAGCGGATCCCAATTTTTATATTCGGGCTCTTATTTCACGTGACCCGTATGACTATTTTCGCTCTTTAGGCCCACAGTCTAGTGAGTATAGCCGCCTTTTAGTAGAAAAACTTAAATTAATGGAAATAGCTAAAAATGGAGGTTGGTCTAAACTATCCCTCGGCCGTGTTCTAAGGTTTGGTGATTTTGGTGATGATGTAGTCGCTCTAAGAAATCGTTTATACGATCAAGGCTACATTTCAAATTCAATATCAACCAAATTTAATAGAGAGTTGTTACAAGCCGTTCAAAGATATCAGTCTGATCATGGTTTAATCCCTGATGGTATCGTAGGTGAGGGGACCATTTTAGAACTTAATATTCCAGTAAAACAAAGATTATCTTCTATTATTGTTGCTATGGAGCGTGAGAGGTGGCTTGGAGATACGTTGGGCAACAGACATATTTGGGTAAACTTAGCGGATTTTACGGCAAAAATAATTGAAGATCAGGCTATTGTTTTTGAGACTCGGACTGTGCTTGGAGTAAACGATGAGAGTATGAGAAGTCCTGAATTTTCAGACAAAATGGAGTACATGGTTATAAATCCTACTTGGCATATTCCAGTTTCGATTGCAAAAAATGAATACTTGCCAGAATTAAAAAAGGATCCCGAGTCTTTACCATTTATCAATCTATTTGACAGTTCTGGATCTATTATTGATCGGGAAAACATAGATTTTTCGAACCTAGGAAAAGACTATTTTCCATATGAAATGAAGCAGTTACCATCAACAACTAATGCCCTTGGCTTAGTTAAATTCATGTTTCCTAATCCATATAACATATATTTACACGATACCCCTGCTAAAGATTTATTTATGAAGGAAGTACGCGACTTTAGTCATGGCTGTATTCGTTTGCACGAACCCTTTGATTTTGCTTATGCGTTGTTAGCAAAGCAAACTGATGAACCGCGCATAGAATTTCAAAGCGCTTTAAAAAGCAAAGAAGAAACTATAATTTTATTATCCAGAAGTGTGCCGGTGCACATTACATACAGAACTGCTTTTACTAAGGTGGGTGGTGGAATAGAGTATCGTCGAGATATTTATGGACGTGACGAGAAGATATACAAAGCTCTAGTAGAGCAAGGCTTAGATTTAAGTGAGAGCAGTTAATACGAAAGAAACCTTACGGGATTATTATGGGTTTTACATTAAAAGAAATTTGCGAAGCAGTAGGTGGTTATACCGAAGGTGATGCTACCTTTAAAGTTAATTCGGTTTCAGAACCAGGACTAGCCACAGAGATGGATTTGGCATTTGCGGCTGATCCTAAGTTTGCGGATCAAATAAAATATGGTGATGCAAAGGTTGCAATTCTGTCACCCGGTATGAATTTTAAGGATTATGGATTAAACGGCGCTTTGGTTATTGAAAGAGCTCGGTACGCAATGGCTTCTTTGACCAAGCTTGTTGATAATGGCCAGCGCTTTAAAAAAGGGATTCATAGTACTGCTATAGTGTCTGATAAATCCAATATAGGTGAAAATGCGAGCATTGGCGCATATGCTATTATATCTGACGGTGTTGATCTAGGCGAGGGCTCGGTAGTCGGTCCAATGTGTTACATAGGCACAGACAGTAAGATTGGTGCAAACGCTTATTTGCGTGAAGGCGTAAAAATCGGTTCAGATGTATTTATCGGCGACAGATTTATTGCTCAGCCGGGTGCAGTGATTGGAGGCGACGGGTTTTCTTTTGTAACAGCAGAATTGTCTGATGTTGAAATTGCCCGAAAAAGTTTAGGCAAAGCTCAAATTTCAAAAAATGATAATAATTGGGTGCGTATACATTCGCTTGCCGGAGTAGTTCTTGGGGATGATGTGGAGGTTGGTGCAAATAGTACGATAGACCGTGGAACGGTGCGAGCAACAAGGCTTGGAAACAATGTCAAAACTGACAATCTTTCGCAAATAGGACACAATGTATCCATCGGAAATAATTGCTTAATTTGTGCTCAGGTTGGAATAGCGGGATCGTCCCGGATAGGAAATAATGTAGTTTTAGGGGGTCAAACCGGAATAAGTGATAATATTATAATTGGAGACAATGTAATTACTGGAGGTGCGACCAAAGTTTTGTCGAATGTCCCATCTGGTAAAATAATGTTGGGTTATCCTGCTACTAGTATGGATAAACAAATACAAAGTTATAAGGCTCTTAGAAAATTACCAAATTTGATTAAGCAGATCTCTGACCTTCAGAAGGCTATTTTAAAAAAAAATAAAAGATTATAAGTGCTGATTTTCAAGCCTAACTCAATGGATAAATATCATGGATATTCGAAGTAAAGTTATAGAAATTATTGCTGATCAGGCGATCGTCGAACCTTCTGATTTGAGTGATGAAAGTACGCTCGAAAGTCTAGGTATCGACAGTCTCGGGTTGGTGGAGAGTATATTCGCAATTGAAGAGGCTTTCAATATACAGATACCTTTCAATGCAAACCAACCAAACGAAAGCCCGTTTGATATATCCTCTGTAGCTACAATCGTTCAAGGTATAGAGCAATTAATTCAGGAACAGGCGTGAAACGTGTCGTGATAACAGGTGCTGGTACGATTAATTCGATTGGTCAAGATTTTCCACAAACTATAAATTCATTAAGGGAGGGGCGTTGTGGCATTTCAGCTCTCAAATTTAAAGATGTGGAACGTCTATCCATAAAAATCGGTGGGCAAATTCACAATTTTGAACCGGATAGGCATTTTAATCGCCAACAGCTATCACTTTATGATCGCTATACGCAGTTAACTTTAATTGCAGCCGATGAAGCAATTACACAATCTGGTTTGACTTTTAATGGTGAACTTGCCGCGTCTACTGGTGTTGTTCTGGGCACTGCGGGAGGAGGTGTCAGCACTTGGGACGATAACTATAGAGCGGTATATGAAGAGGGAAAAAATAGAGTGCACCCATTTGTTGTTCCGAAACTTATGAACAACGCAGCAGCCAGTCACCTATCTATGAAGTTTAACCTTAAAGGCCCAACTTTTACTGTCTCAAGTGCTTGTGCCAGCTCAAATCATGCAATGGCCCAGGCCTTTCAAATTGTACGCTCCGCGCAGAGTCCAGTAATGGTAACCGGTGGTTCTGAGAGTATGATGTGTTTTGGTGGTATAAAAGCATGGGAGGGTCTGAGGGTAATGAGTAAGGACGCCTGTCGTCCTTTTTCCTTAAATAGAAATGGAATGGTGCAGGGTGAAGGAGCGGCGATTTTTGTTTTTGAAGAGTTGGAGCACGCAAAGCGTAGGGGAGCGAATATATTTTGTGAGGTAAAAGGCTTTGCAATGTCTTCGGATGCAGCTGACATAGTAAATCCATCCAAACATGGTGCAGCTCGAGCGATTTCTAACGCACTTAAGGATGCTCAAGTGAATTTAGAGGATGTCGGTTACATAAACGCCCACGGCACTGGTACAACCGCAAATGATAAGACAGAGTGTGCGGCTGTAGCAGATGTCTTTGGTCATCATGCTGACAAGATTATGATTTCCTCAACCAAATCTATGCATGGTCATATTATCGGAGGAACGGGTGCCGTTGAGCTTATAGCTTGTATTCTCGCACTGAGAGATGGGGTCATTTCGCCGACTATAGGGTATATTGAACATGATCCGGAATGTGCTTTGGATGTCGTACCTAATGAGGCGAGAGATGCCAAAGTTAAATTGGCTATTTCAAATGCATTCGCCTTTGGTGGGCTTAATGCAGTTCTTGTGTTGCAGAAGGTATGAGATTACTTTTTTCAAATGGATTTTTTGATTTTTGCCTCAAATATTATTTAGCTAGTGAAAATCATACTTTAGTATTATTTTATTCAAATGGCTCAAAAAGGTTATTCATTTGAACTTCGTATCTTTTATAATAGCCAATAAATTATGGTTATCGGCTGGTTTCCTTTTAGCTTTATCTTCAAGTTTTGGTCAAACTTTTTTCATTTCAATATTTGCTGCCGAAATAATGTCTAGTTTTGATCTTTCAAATTCTGAGTGGGGCACGATTTATGCTTCTGGAACTTTACTATCTGCAGTGGCAATGATTTATATTGGCGGGTTGGTCGATGATTACAAAACTAGAAATATTTCTTTTTTAGTTTTGGGAATTTTGACATTAGCCATGTGCAGTATGGCCATTTTAGATTCTGTGGCAGCCTTAATTATAACTATTTTTTTTCTGAGACTGATGGGGCAGGGAATGTCCACACATTTAGCTCACGTAGCTATGGCTAAATGGTTTTCTAGATACAGAGGCCGAGCGCTCGCACTTTCTAATTTAGGTTATTCTTTAGGAGAGTCCTTCCTCCCAATGTTTTTTGTTGGGTTTTTATTAGTACTACCATGGAGGTCAATTTGGTTGTTATCAGCGGTTTTTCCAGTTGTTGTTGCCGTAGCAATATATTTTACCCTGAGGGATGAGAGATCCCCTGAATTCTTTCAAGAAGATAAAGGTACGTTTGGTCTAGGACTGCGGCATTGGTCTAGATCGGAGGTGCTTAAAAGTAGTATTTTTTGGTTTGCTTTTCCTGGGCTGTTGGGTTTACCTGCTTTTGGAACGGTTCTTTTTTTTCAACAGGTCAACTATGCTTTTCTGAAAGGTTGGGAGCACCTTTCTATGGTAAAAGCTTATCCGCTTTTTACAATAGTAGCTGTTGGAATTTCATTTTTATCAGGAACATTAATAGACCGTTATAGTGCTATTAAATTAATTGGTTTCTATCAAATACCAGCAATTGTAGGATTTTATATATTTTCTGTTTGTGAAACTTTAGTAGGCTTTTCAATTGGATTGATCTGTTTTGCAATTACAGCGGGTTCAAATAACATTATACCAAATGCTTTTTGGGCTGAATGCTTTGGTACTGCCTCTCTAGGTAAAATAAAGGCTTTAGCTGCTGGGGTAATGGTTGTCGGCTCGGCTTTGGGTCCTTTAATAAGTGGTTTCCTGATTGATTTGAATTTTAATTTAAATTTGCAATATAATTTATTTGCAACTTATTTTGTTTTCAGTTCCATGCTATTAATAATGGCTACTAGAAAAGCAATGGCTACTGTTTAATGAAAATTTTGCATCACAAAGTTTCGGCATCCTTTCAAAGCTGCATAGTCATCCAACACTAAATGGACTGAAAATTTTTGGTTAAATTTTGAAAACCGCCCTTTGTTGCAAAAGGCTTCGACGAATATCTCAGATTTGAGGTATTCCTTTAAGGACCTTGCGACGCCACCGATTAAATAAATACCGCCAAAAGGGAGTAAGATAAGTGCAAGATCTCCAAAAAATGATCCTGCACAAGTTGTCAATAAATGAGCAACTTTTTTCGAATTTTCATCACCTTGAGATGCCTTTTGCATAATTTGTGCAGCTGTTTCATCATTTCCAGTTAAGGCCCTTCCTATATTTTCAAGTCCACGTCCTGAAAGGATATCTTCAACTGATACAAAAGAGCCTACTGACCCAATTTTCGCAAAAACGGGCTGATAACTTTTATCCGTTAATGATAATTGTGAGTGACCAGCCTCTGATGGTGGTACAAAAATTTTATGTCCAACGTTGAAGACTGGTGCAGCATTGAAACCTGTACCAATGCCACATACAAGTCTTGTCGCGTTTGAGTTTGCACTTTGCGATCCAACCGTGATGGGCTCTAGATCAGCCTGATCAAGGCTTGTCAGTCCGTATCCTTGGGCTTGTAAATCGTTAATTATTCCAACCTGTTCGGCACCGGTTATGGAAGCAATTGATCTCTCGGTTAAACTCCATGAGAGATTAGTCATTTTTGCAGATTTTTCCTGAATTGGGCCCGCGGCTGCAATCCCTGCGAACTTAACTGAACTTTCGCTTACCAAATCTAAATAATTTTTTATTATAGTTTCAAATGAATCGTATTCATTATTAGAGTATGTCACACAAGACTTTTCCAATAATTTTTCGTTATCAAACAAGGCAACTCTTGTATTTGTACCACCAATATCAGCAGTAAGACATAGCTGTTTTTTCATTTTAGACCTTAAAACTTCGTCGTAACAAATAATCAAATAAGTCTATTTTGTTACTGCTGCAACAAAAAATAAATGAATAATATTAGTTGGTTATTTTAATAAAGAGAAGTACGCATATGCACCTAACAAAGGTCTATTAATTACAGTAAAAAAGAAATTCACAAAAAGTTGGGTTTATTGAAATTTATATTGGAGAGTTTGCTGAAAAAAGCTATTTCCTCGAATAAGAGCGGAGATTATTGATGACTGAACTTAAATTTATCAAAGTTCGTGGTGCTAGAGAGCACAATCTAAAGTCAGTCGATGTAGATATTCCTAGGGATAAGCTTGTCGTAATAACTGGATTATCTGGGTCAGGTAAGTCTTCTCTGGCCTTTGATACAGTTTATGCGGAAGGTCAAAGAAGGTATGTCGAGAGCCTATCAGCTTATGCGCGACAATTTCTTGATATGATGGAAAAACCAGACGTGGATCATATTTCGGGATTATCTCCAGCAATTTCTATAGAGCAAAAGACTACCTCAAAAAATCCACGTTCAACGGTTGGGACTGTCACCGAGATTTATGATTATTTACGATTACTCTTTGCCAGAGCAGGTACACCCTATAGCCCAGCCACAGATCTACCTATAGAAGCTCAACAAGTTCAAGAGATGGTTGATCAAGTTATGGGGCTTGATGAAGGTACTAGGGCATTTCTTTTAGCGCCTATCGTCCGCGACAGGAAAGGCGAATATAGGAAAGAATTTCTTGAATTGAAAAAACAAGGTTTTCAAAGAGTAAAAGTAGATGGTAATTTTTATGATCTAGATGACCCTCCTGAGTTGGATAAAAAGTATAGACACGATATAGACGTGGTTGTTGATAGAATAGTAATAAAAGAAGATTTAGCGACACGTCTTGCTGATAGTCTGCGAACGTCTTTAGATTTGGCCGATGGCATTGCCATACTGGAAACATTAGTAGAAAACGAAGAGCCAAAACGCTATACTTTCTCTGAAAATTTTGCTTGTCCAATAAGTGGCTTTACCATTCCTGAAATAGAGCCTCGGCTTTTTTCGTTCAACGCTCCCTTCGGGGCGTGCCCAGATTGCGATGGGCTAGGTGCGGAGTTATTTTTTGATGAACGTCTAGTCGTTCCTGATCACGAGCTAAAAATAAATGATGGTGCTCTGGCGCCGTGGAGAAAAGGTAAAAGTCCGTATTTTCTCCAAACTATTGAAGCTCTCGCTAATCACTATAATTTTGATTTTAATGCTAAGTGGAAAAATATAACAGGCTCTGTCCAGAAAGTATTTCTTTATGGCTCTGGAGAGGAAGAGATTCTATTTCGCTATGATGAAGGTGGCAGAGTATATCAGGTTAAGAGGACATTTGAAGGTATAATTCCGAATATGGAACGCCGTTATAAAGAAACGGATAGTAGTTGGATTAGAGAAGAATTTGAAAGTTATCAAAACAAACGGCCGTGTGAAACATGTGAAGGGTATCGTTTAAATTTGCAAGCGCGCTCGGTTAAAATTAATGGTCTGCATATTGGTCAAATTGTAGAGATGTCGATCAAGGATGCGCTAGAATGGTTTTCAAAGGTAAAAGCGTCTCTTTCATCACAAAAACAAGAAATTGCCACTACCATTTTAAAAGAAATTGTAGAACGACTTGGATTTTTAAACAATGTTGGCCTCGAGTATTTAACTTTATCAAGAAGCTCTGGAACTCTTTCGGGAGGAGAAAGTCAGAGAATAAGACTCGCAAGTCAGATTGGAAGTGGGTTGACGGGTGTTCTCTACGTTTTAGACGAACCCTCTATTGGGTTGCATCAGAGAGATAACGGTCGACTTTTGCAGACTTTAAAAAATCTGCGTAATCAAGGTAATACAGTTATTGTTGTGGAGCATGACGAAGAAGCTATTCTGGAAGCTGACTTTGTATTTGACTTAGGGCCCGGTGCTGGTGTCCATGGTGGTAAAGTTGTGGCATCGGGAACACCTACCGAAATTACCGCGAATTCAAAATCTATAACCGGTCAATATTTGTCAGGAGAGAAAGTTATTGAGATACCTTCTTTAAGAAGAAAAGGTAATGGTAAAAATCTCAAGATTATAGGTGCTTCCGGAAACAATCTGAAATCTATAAATGTCGACTTTCCGCTAGGCAAGTTTTTATGTGTTACCGGTGTTTCTGGGGGAGGCAAGTCTACTTTAGTTATCGAAACGCTGTTTAAAGTTGCTTCAATGAGATTAAACGGAGCAAAGCAGACTCCAGCTCCCTGCGAAAAAATTGATGGGTTAGAGTATCTAGATAAGGTAATCGATATTGATCAGCGTCCAATAGGACGCACACCGAGATCTAACCCTGCAACATACACAGGCGCATTCACACCTATAAGAGAATGGTTTTCTGGATTACCTGAGGCAAAAACTAGGGGATATAAACCCGGAAGGTTCTCTTTCAACGTGAAGGGTGGTCGTTGCGAGGCCTGCCAGGGCGACGGTGTTATCAAAATTGAAATGCATTTTTTGCCTGATGTTTACGTGACTTGCGAAACCTGTGGAGGCGCTCGATATAACCGTGAAACTTTGGAAATTAAATTTAAAGGAAAATCTATTTCTGATGTTCTAGATATGACGGTAGAAGATGCTCAGTCGTTTTTTAGTGCTATTCCTAGTGTTCGCGAAAAAATGGATGCCTTAATGAGAGTTGGTCTTGGTTATATAAAGGTGGGTCAACAAGCTACGACTTTATCTGGAGGTGAAGCTCAGAGAGTAAAATTATCGAAAGAGTTATCCAAAAGAGCAACTGGACGTACATTATATATATTGGATGAACCAACGACTGGGTTGCACTTTGATGACGTTCGTAAACTTTTAGAAGTATTACATGAGTTAGTTGATCAGGGAAATACTATAGTTGTTATAGAACATAATCTTGATGTAATAAAAACAGCTGACTGGATAATTGATATTGGTCCTGAGGGAGGAGATCGAGGGGGGCAGGTTGTTGCAGAAGGTTGTCCGGAAGAAGTTGCTTTGAATGCTAACAGCTATACTGCTGAATACTTAAATGACTTGATTTTTAAAAAGGAAATTACAGCAGCCGAGTAAAACCTGTCAAACAACAAATTTAGATAGGAGTAACCTTTATCGACGTTATTCTATTTGCTTTTCTCTCAATGACCTCGAAACGATAACCATGGAACCTAAATACTTGCCCGACTGTAGGTATCATCTGTGCTTCGTGCATTACTAATCCCGCTAAAGTATTTGCTTCATCGTCAGGTAATGACCAGTCATTAGCTCTGTTCAGATCTCTAATGGTAGTTGATCCCTCTAAGATATAAGAGCCATCATTCGATTGCCTGATGTCGTTCGTATCCTTCGGATCAAATTCATCAGATATTTCACCTACTATTTCTTCCAAAATGTCTTCAAGAGTAATTAAACCTTGTAGACTCCCGTATTCATCGACAACAAGTGCAAAGTGCGTTCTGCGAAGTAAAAATTGTCTCATTTGGTCATCTAGGGAGGTGGTGTCAGGCACAAAATAGGGTTCCATTGCCACATGACCAATATCAAAGCTATTCAAATTATTAATGTTTGGAGACTTTTCATTTATAACTTTATACATCTCTCTAGCTAAATCTTTAGCGTGGATTACCCCAACTATGTTGTCTGGATCATTTAGAAATACTGGTAGTCTAGTGTGAACACTTTCTAAACACTGTGTTAAAATTTTGGTTGGTTCGTTACTTGAGTCAATCATTTCTATATTTGACCTGTGGAGCATTATCTCTTCCACAGTTCTTTCTGATAGATCTAGGGCTCCCAAGATCAGATCTCTATCTTCCTTTTCGACAATACCTTCCGAATGGCCAAGCTGAATTGCCCCAGCAATTTCTTCACGCACAGCTAAAATATGGCTATTAGGATCTGTTTTAACACCGAAGATCCGCAAGATTAACCTTACTAAAAACCTTACAGACGCTACTATTGGCGATAAAACCCTAATTATCAAATGAATGAAACCGGCAACCCTAGCAGCAGCTAGTTCAGCATTAGTTATGGCATAAGTTTTTGGTAGAACTTCCGCAAAGATTAGCACTAGTACAGTCATTATTAAGGTAGCAAGTGCGATACCGCTTTCTCCAAAAGCTTGAGTAAAAAGGGCTGTTGTCAGAGAGGTAGCTAAAATGTTTACTAAGTTGTTACCTAACAGAACAGACCCGATTAGTCCCTCTGTGTCTTCAGTAATTTTTAATGCTTTTTGAGCTCCTCGCGATCCCTTATCTGCATGAGTACGCAGCTTTCCACGTGAAGCGGCGGTCAGTGCCGTCTCGCTACCTGAGAATAAAGCAGAGAGGAGCAACAGGAAAAATACTGCCCCAATCGTGATCCAAAAACTTTGATCTAAAAAAGTTAAACCGCTCTCCATGCCTTTTCCTAAGTTTATTTGCTATGCGATATAAAGACGCCGTTATATAAAATTATCCAAAAAATTAAAATAGATTATAAAAGAATATTAAATTTTAAAATCAATTCTCAATGTTTATCCCTGCATTCTAATTAATAATTATTTTTTGGATAGTGGATGGTGATTGAAAACCAAATCGTTTAGCCGTTCGTCTACAACATGAGTATATATTTCAGTAGTACCCAAATCTGAATGGCCTAGTAGAGTTTGTATTACTCGCAAATCTGCTCCATTGGCGAGAAGGTGTGTTGCAAACGCATGTCTAATCACATGTGGACTGACCTTGTTCTGATCAATTCCGGCAAGAGTTGCCCACTTCTTTAGTTTCTTAAATAACCATTGACGACTTAAATAGCCACTTTTGCTATTAGATGGAAATAAATATTTTGAATTAGGGTTGTAATTCCGTTTTTTTACTGCAGTCAGTAAAATTTTACGTTCTTCTATCCATATTTTAATGGAAGAGCGTGCTAGTTTTGATAAAGGAACCAGACGTTCTTTTGATCCCTTCCCAGATACAAGGACCATATTGGGACTTCCCTTTACAGCGTCTAGTGGGAGCGACATCATTTCTGAAACACGCATTCCAGTAGCATACAAAAGCGTCATCAAACAAATATTCCGAGATCTTAAACTTTTATTTTTTGCTTCTTCCCCAGCGGCTTTTAGTAGTCTCTCTATAACCTCTATTGTTACCGATTGAGGAAGTTTTTTTGATCTGCCTGGGCTCGATATCTGTAGAGCTGGATTTGCGCGGGCCCACCCTTCTTCGACGGCAAATCGATAGAATTGTTTGATTGCTGATAAATGACGGGCGCGGCTTCCAATTGAAAGCCCACAATTTTTGAGGTTAACTAAGTATAGCTCAATGTGCGATAATTCCGCGTCAAAAATTTGAACTTTGCAAGAAGATATCCAATCAAAATATCTTGTTAAGTCATGGTTGTAAGACTTTATCGTATTTTCTGATGCGTCAGTCTCTACGGTTTTTGCTTCCAAAAAGGTAAAAATAAGATCTTTGCTCATTTAAGTTTCACTCAATACTAACCATAGTGCAGTGCGCTGCGACACTCTTTCTAGGCCAACATGCCGAAGTGTGGATATCGACTCGAGTAAGTCTTGCATATCACCAGCTATACCACGCTCTAGTTGTATAAGAGCATTTAATATAACTTCTCCTAATTTTCCATCTGCAAGTTGTAATCTTGCATAACTGGGTACTCTCGGGCGATAAAATGCATCCAAAAGAGTCTTTTCAAGAATTGTCGTAGGCGTGATAAACTGTGCCTCATGGTTCGTGAATGCAAATACAATCGGATCTAACGCATTAATTGCCACGGAATTTGAAATCATCACATCATAGCTTGAGGAAAGCATTCCAATTTTAATAGCCATAATCTCTGAACTTGGGGTAAGTTCAACGTCCAACAGTCTTGGAGTGAATACTTCGGCAAAAATTGAAGAGGTTGGAGAATATTGAAATAATTGCCAAGCATTCTTAAGTGCCAGCTCCAATTCTTTAGTACTGTTTGGAAGTGAAAGAGCTTTATCGAGATGTTGTATGGCCCTGACTCTTTCCCAAATGCCCTCAGAGGACGGCGGATCGTAAGCCGTAAATATTCCCAAGAATCTATTTGCATCAATAACACCATTTTTTGCTAGCCTTTCAGCGGCTATAAGTTGTGCGTACCATCCATTATCGCCGGATAAATCACCAAAAATAAAAGCGTTACCTAAATTTTCTCGAAAAATGTGGTAGCCTAGTGTTTCGTATAATCTAAACTCTAATGGACTTAGGTCTATTTCGTTTAGAGTTACAAGCTTTTCTGAGGGTTCTTCAATTTCCAAAAATTCACCCAATAGCAATAGAGTAGAGGTCTCAATACTGTTGAGCGCTTTCGATGTGTTGTATATCAGCGATGCGGTAAGCCAATCACCCTCAAGTGCATGGCAGTAAATTCGATCAGCGTCATTCTGATAGTTGGCGCCAAGATCTAATACTTGCTTACAAGCGGGATCGTACTGACTACCAAGAAGTGAGGCTTCAAAGAGTTTGGGCACGAGCTTTGGTGGTAATGGCGAAGCTCTTTCTAAAAGTGCTATCGCAGGATCAATCGCTCCTGCTTCGATCAAAATCGATATTCGTTCAGATAAGAACTCTTCCGCACTATCTGTTGTCAACGGTGCCTCTGCCTCCGCTAAAAGCATTTGAAACAGTAACTTCTGAACTGCTGGACAAGTTGGTGAGCCCAGATTGTGTAATAGCCCTAACAAATCGTCAGCTTGGCTCTCCTTCCACAAACTAGTTGGAAAACCTGTGACTGTTGGCGGCAATAAACCAACGGAGCTACGTTTTATATCATCCAATTTGGTTACCTCAATTTCGGGTAGGTTGGATTGATTAACAGAGACTCGATTGAGAGAATTAGTTATAATTGGGTAATTATATTGGTATAAATTATATTCGAGAAATTTTGATGAAGCAGTCTCGGCAAACCCTGCTGCAGCAGCAATAAATGTAAAAATTAAGGTGGCTTTAGTCCTCATGAAGCTCCACGGGTATAATTATGGTTTTTTCTTCTGGGGTGAAATCAAATCCCAAAAAAGGTCCAATATAGGCAAAAATAATTAATGCTACCGTTCCTGCAGCTGTAAAATAGAATAGCCACTTAACAATTTTACCCATATTTTTATCCTGTTATTTCACATTATTGAATTTGTTACTGAATGTATTGTCAAGTTCATCTAGTAACAAACAGTCATTGAAATTTGAACCTAGTTTCTTGATAAAGGAATAATGACAAAAAAATTAAAAAAAACTATCGCCTTTATTGGTATGATGGGAGCAGGAAAGACCGCTGTAGGAAAAGTAGTTGCCTCAAAGTTGGGTGTTCCATTTCTTGACGCTGATACTGAGATTGAAAAGGCGGCAAATATGTCAATTCAGGAAATTTTTATCCGTGATGGAGAAGAGTTTTTCAGAGAAAGAGAAGCACAAGTAATTCTGCGCTTGATGAAGGGCTCACCGACCATTCTATCCACGGGTGGAGGAGCTTTTATTCAGAAAGCTAATAGACAGGCAATAAACCGACTTGGTGTTTCGATATGGTTAGATGTCGAGGTGGATTTACTGTGGTCGCGAGTAAAAAATAAGGATACTAGGCCTCTGCTAAAATCTATAAATCCCTATGGGACTTTGAAAAAGCTTCATCTCGAACGGCAGCCCATATATAAAAAAGCTGACATATCAGTTAAAGCCTCCTCGCGCTACACAGTGGAGGATATGGCCCAAAAAGTAATTGATAGGCTGCAGTTACATCCAAACTTGTTTGAGGAATAATTTGATGCAAAAGGTAAGAGTTGAGCTAGAAAAACGCTCCTACGATATTATAATTGGTAATGGTTTAATAAAAAACTCTGCACCAATAATTACACCATTCTTATCGCAAAATCGTGTCGTTGTAATTACAGACCAGAATGTTGCGCCCTTACATTTACGCTCTTTTGAGAGTTCACTGAAATTAGTGGGAGTATCGGTTTCCTCTTTAGTCCTTCCTAGTGGAGAAAGTACAAAATCTTGGAAGTATGCTATCCGAGTTGTAGAATGGATTTTAGAACAAAAAGTGGAGCGTAACGATTTGGTGATTGCGCTAGGTGGTGGCGTAATCGGCGATTTAGTTGGTTTTGCCGCAGCAATCGTAAGGCGCGGAGTACGATTTGCTCAAATTCCTACCTCCTTGCTGGCTCAAGTCGATAGCTCTATTGGCGGAAAAACAGGTATTAATGTGAGTTTTGGCAAAAATTTAGTTGGTGCATTCCATCAGCCAGTCTTTGTCCTTGCAGATACTGAAGCATTAGGCACACTTCCTGATCGTGACTTTTTATCTGGTTACGGTGAGGTGGTTAAATACGGATTACTTGGGGATGAGGATTTTTTTTGCTGGTTGGAAGAAAACGCTTACGCATTAATTAATGGTAATGTTGAACTTCGCATTGAAGCTATTAAACGATCCTGTCAAATAAAGGCTAGAATTGTCGAAAATGATGAGCTAGAGCATGGTGACCGTGCACTCTTAAATCTTGGACATACCTTTTGTCACGCGTTGGAAGCCGTAACAAACTATAGTGACATATTGTTACATGGAGAGGGTGTTGCAATCGGTTGTAATTTAGCGTTTGATGTATCTACTAGACTTGGATTGTGCTCGCAGGAGGTCCTAAGTCGGGTTAGAGACCATTACAAATCTATAAATATTGCTACTGATATTTCCCAAATAAATGGTTTTGTAGGAGATACAGAAAGAATTTATGATTTAATGGCTCAAGACAAAAAAGTTGTTAATGGAGTGATCCGGTTCATTTTGGCTAGCGACATAGGAAAAGCTATGGTGCAAGAGAATGTAAGTAAAGATTTGATCATTGAGGTACTGCAGGACTCTTTGGAACGTTAATAAAGTGTTAAAATGGAATTTCGTCATCCATATCATTAGACGAAAAATTTTCTTGGTCACTATTTGAAAATTCACTATTTTGAGATGTATTTTGTAACTGTGAATTATCCGAGCCGTGTAGATCAGAGCTAGAGTTTCTGCTGTCTAACATTGTAAGTTCGCCTCTGTATGGCCTTAAAACTACTTCGGTAGTGTAACGATCATTTCCTGTTTGATCTTGCCATTTGCGTGTTTCCAGCTGCCCCTCTACGTAAACTTTAGAACCTTTTTTAAGATATTGTTCTGCTACACGGACAAGAGCTTCGTTTGTAATTGAAACATTGTGCCATTCAGTCCGTTCTCGTCTCTCACCAGTATTTCGGTCTTTCCAGTTCTCGGATGTGGCGATACTAAAGTTTGCAACTTTTCCTCCATTTGGAAAGTTTCGGACTTCTGGATCACGACCTAAATTTCCGAGTAGAATTACCTTATTTACTGACCCTGCCATAATACTTACCTTTCTGATCCAAATAAGAAAAATAGTACAGCATTTCCAAGTGAGAATGAAAGCGTAAAATTGATCAATCAGTATTTTCCATTCGATCTTTTTGGTCGACGCTTTCGACTTTCACTTGCTACCAAGATTTAGAGAGCTATTTATCGTGTATGAAAAAAAGTATTATAATTTGTTCCGGCTGTATTTGGCTAGTGATAGCGTCTATATTAAATGCGAGCTCTGCAACACAAAAACTTTTAGACCAACTTGAGCTTGCGCAGTCCATGGATGAAGCGGGTCCAATTGTCGATAAGCTTTGGAGACACTGGACTGGTGCTCATAAGAATAGTGATGAAGAGGCTTTGATGGCTGAGGGTTTAGTCGCGATGTCAGAAGGAAACTTGGATCGAGCTGAAAATATTTTTACAAAATTAATAGAAGTAAACCCAAATTTTACTGAGGCTTGGAACAAAAGGGCAACCCTTCGTTTCATGTTATGGGACTTTGAAGGTTCGCTCAAGGATGTCGAAAAGGTTCTTACTCTGGAACCGAGACATTTTGGTGCGTTATCCGGTCTTGGCATGATACACCTTCGGTTGGGGGATCCCGAAAGAGCTCTCAAAGCATACGAAGACTTAGTAAATATTTTTCCGAGTAATGCTGATGCAGCTCAAAAGATTATTACGCTTAAAAACTATTTAGGCATAAATACACTTTAGTTCTCGATACATTTATGACATCTCTCATTATTAGAAATAGTGTGGCAATAGAATAAATGTGAATAATCCAAAAATAATAAATACGATTAAGAGAAACCCTCAGCAAATAGTTTTTGTGGGTTTCTTTATTTATGCATTTTCCCTAGGTGCAATGTTTCCTCGTTTGGATGATATTCAAACTTCTTTAGAGATTGATAAAGTCGAATTGGGTTTGTTGCTTCTTTGCATTCCTCTTGGACTTCAGGTCACACTTTTATTCGCCGATAGGTTAGTTAGAGCCATTTCATTAAAAAATATTGTTTGTTTAGGTATCCCATCAATTTGCTTTACGCAATTTGCAGCAGTTGCAGTAAATCAAATCGCACTTTTTGCTTTTTTTCTGATCATATGTGGTGCCTTTGTGGCTGTAGTGGAAGTAGCGATTAATCTTGAGGCTGATCGAGTTGAGCATGCTTTGGGCAGCCGTATCATGAATAGAAGTCACGCTTTTTGGTCAATTGGATTTTTTTCCGCCGCCGTAGTTGGGGCTTTATTTTCTCAATTTAAATTGATGTTAGAAATTCATTTTTTATTAATTTGTGTAATAGCTTTTCTTATATCAAAAATAATTTTTGCGGATTATAACGTTGCTTCTCCAAGGCACACTAATGTTACAAAGATTAAAAGGTTTTCACTTCCAACTGGCCCTATTTTTGTGATGGTCCTATTCACCATGTCAGCAATGCTGGTAGAGGGTGCTAGTATTGACTGGTCAGTAATATTTATGAGGGAGATACATTCTGCTTCTCCTTTTATTTCTGGCTTTTCTCTCGCTATGGCTGCTTTTTCTCAAGCTTGGGTAAGATTTTTTGGTGATAATTTACTTAATAAATTTGGACCCATTTTGATAAGCGTTGCGAGCCTGTTTTTCATGTTCTTAGGCATATTTTTAGTCGTTTTATCAAACTCAAGTACATTGGCAATATTGGGGTTCTTATTTATGGGGGCTGGTAGTGCGGTAATTTTCCCGATGGCCATTTCAATAGCTGCTTCCAGAAGTGATCGTCCGGCAGAAACGAATGTGGCATCTCTTACCCAGTTTGCCTTTGGAATGTTTCTTTTAGGACCTCCCATTCTTGGCTTTATTGGAGAGGCATATAGTCTCAGATGGTCTTTTTCCCTTTGTATTCCTTTACTAATTTTAAGCTGTCTAATGCTTCTTATTATGATTAAGAAAGAGCCATACTTTTCGAAGTAATTTGTTTTTATTGGATGTTATAATGGAGGTATACATAAAATGGCGGTTGTTTGGATACCCTCACAAGATCAAATTTTGAATTCAAACTTAAAAAAATTTACTGACTTTGTTCAAGAAAATACCGGTAAACGCTTCAAGTCGTATGATGAGTTACATCATTTTTCCATATCAAATCCTGAGTTTTGGCGATTTATAATTGAGTTTTGCAAGGTAGAAGGTGAATGGAGGGGGCCTGTATACGAGGGAGAAAACATATTTTCTGCAAAATGGTTTCCACAATCAAAGTTAAATTTTGCGGAAAATATGCTAAAAAATCGAAGTGATGATGATGCTTTGATATTTAGATGCGAGGACCGTATTTCAGAAACGCTTAGTTTTGCAGAGCTATATAATCAGGTAAGTAAGACAGTACAGCATCTAAAAGAACTCGGTGTGACTAAAGGTGACCGAGTGGTAGGTTTTTTACCAAATTTTGCTGGCTCGATAGTGGCAATGCTAGCCACTGCTTCAGTTGGGGCAATTTGGTCTAGCTGTTCGACGGATTTTGGGGAACAGGGAGTGATTGATCGGTTCGGACAAATTGAGCCTAAAGTCCTTTTCTGCGTAGATGGATATTTCTATAATGGAAAAACACATAATTGTTTAGATAAAATAAGGTCCTTCACGGCTCGATTACCCTCTTTAAAGCAGGTGATTATATTCAATTATGCGTCTCTTAGTAATATTACTATTTCTAATTCAATTTCCTATCAGGAAATTGTAGAAAACTACGAAGCAAGCGCAATTAGTTTTGAGCGTGTAGGTTTTGATCATCCCCTATATATAATGTATTCTTCTGGTACAACTGGCGTGCCAAAATGCATCGTACATGGGCATGGAGGTACTCTTGTTCAGCATTTGAAAGAACACCAGCTTCAAACAAACATTTCTTCGGGCGATAGAGTATTTTATTTTACAACATGCAGTTGGATGATGTGGAATTGGCTGGTCTCAGCACTTGGGACAGGAGCCACCATTATGCTCTACGATGGATCTCCGACATATCCAGACAATATCGTTCTATGGAAGTTTGCAGATGAGGAACATTTTAGCCATTTCGGTACCTCGGCTAAATACATCGAAACTTTAATGAAAAATGATGTAAACCCTAGTGCAATTTTCAAACTTAATAATTTAAAGGTTATATGTTCGACGGGCTCTCCCCTTAGTGCCGAGTGTTATGATTATATCTATAAAAATGTGGGCTATGTTCATTTAGCTTCCATATCTGGTGGAACAGACATTGTGTCGTGTTTTGTTCTAGGGGTTCCTAATCTTCCGGTAAGACGCGGAGAAATCCAGGGCGCTGGGTTAGGTATGGCAGTGGAGATATGGAATGATAAAGGTCGGGTTAAAAGAGGAGAAAGAGGGGAACTGGTATGTACAAAGCCATTTCCATCCAGACCAGTAAAATTTTGGAATGATATAGATGGTAAGAAATACCATGGAGCCTACTTTGATCGTTTTGACGGCGTGTGGGCACACGGCGATTTTGCCGAGCAAACACTTGATGGCGGATATATTATTTATGGCAGGTCCGATGCAACGTTGAACCCGGGAGGTGTTAGGATTGGAACGGCAGAGATATATAGAGAAGTTGATAGGATCGACGAAGTTTTGGAAAGTATTGTTATTGGGCAGAACTGGGGAAGTGATACGCGAATAGTCTTGTTTGTAAAGTTACGAGAAGGAATAAATTTAACTGAAACTTTGGTTCTGAGTATTAAGAAATTTATAAAAGATAATTGTACCAGTCGTCATGTACCGGCAAAAATACTTCAGGTAGAAGATATACCACGCACAAAATCAGGTAAGATTGTTGAAATACCTGTTCGTGATATTGTTCATGGAAGAGAGGTCAAAAATAAGGAAGCACTCGCTAACCCCGAAGCCCTTGATTATTTTAAGGACCGACCAGAATTGTTATTAGACTAATCTCTTGCTGTGAATAACACAAACTTGTTTTTAATCTTTTAATCTTTTAAGCTTTCTTCTCTTAAGCCGTCTGCTAGTAAATTTAATCCTAGGACCAAACTTAGCAAAGCAATAGATGGGACTAGAGCAGGGTGGGGGTAAATTGAAAGCAACTTGCGACCATCGTTAATGGTAGCACCCCAGTTTGGATCCTCTGGTGCAAGCCCAAGGCCAAAGAAACCGAGAGTTCCCAAAAGTATAGTTGTGTACCCTATTCTTAGGCAAAAATCGACAATAAGAGGACCCCTAGCATTCGGTAATATTTCCCACAGCATTATATACCAAGCGCCTTCACCTCTGGTGTGAGCTGCTGCAACATAATCTCTCGTTTTTATGTCCATCGTTAAACCCCTTACAATACGAAAAACTGTTGGAGCATTTACAAAAACAACTGAAACAAATACTGTTAGTAGTCCGGCGTCGACATCGAATAGATCGATAGACGATAAAAAGGAAATTTTGCTGCCGGCTTCATTAATCAATGAAATATATAAAATGCCGAGGACACCGAGGCCAATACCGAGCAATGCGTTTCTTTTAGTCGGGACTATGTGAAAGCGTGAATTCACAAGCACAGTATAAAATATCAGAGGAAATAGGAAAAGGAAAATAGCCATATATTGAGGTAAACCAGTTAACCGAATTTCTGGTGTGACCAGAAGATAGAATAGCAAAATAACTGGAAATGCTAATATCAAGTTAGCTATAAACGAAATTGTTGTATCAAGGCGCCCACCGTAATATCCTGCAGGAACCCCTAAGGTTATACCCACCATAAAAGCAAATAATGTCGCCATGGGAGCAATAATGATAACTATAGTTGAGCCTGCAATCATTCTGCTGAAAACATCGCGAGCGAGATGATCGCCTCCGAATAAGAAGTGACTATAGTCGCCATCTTCCGCGCCGCGAAGTGGTGTCCCAGGGACTTTATTTTTCATACCAGAGAACTGTGCTAATGGATCGTGTGTTATAATCCAGTCCAGAGTTCCAGCAAAAAAACCTGCGAAAACCCAGAACATCACTATTGCAAAGCCAATCATGCCGATTGTTGAGTCAAATAATTTTCCATAGAGGCCAAGTGAACGTTTAAATCTAAATGAAACGAGAAATAGAATGACCAAAGCAACCCAGACTGGCCCTAGTCTAAGTACTATCTGGATAATTATGTCACTCCAAGTTAACAAATCCATATAAATAATCCCTAATTGACACTGATGCGGGGATTTAAGTACACATACCCAATATCAGATATGAGTTGTGTAACTAAAACGACGAATACTGATACAACAGATACGCCCAGCAAAAGTTCTATGTCATTGTTACCTGCAGCTTGCACAAGAGCCCATCCAAAACCCTTATAGTTAAATAGGGTCTCAACAATTACAACGCCATTTAACAGCCATGGGAATTGAAGCATTATAACTGTGAATGGAGCAATCAGTGCGTTTCTTAATGCATGCTTTAAAACTATGTTTGGAAAAGATACACCTTTAAGACGGGCTGTTCTGATATATTGAGCTGTCATTACCTCAGCCATTGAGGCTCGGGTCATTCGAGCAATGTAACCCATCCCATAGATGGCTATTGTAACGACTGGTAGAAAAAAGTTTTCTAAGTTTGGATTTTCCATCGCTGCTGTAGCAGTACCTTTAAACCATTTAAGTCCAAACGCGCTTGATGCAAAAACTGCTATTAGAATGACGCCAGATACGTATTCCGGGGTCGCAGTCGTGACAATTGAAAAAGTTGATAAGGATCTGTCGGTACGGCTCCCCTCGCGCATTCCTGCTAATATTCCAATGATTAAAGCGCTTGGCACCATAAGAGCCATGACCCAAAACATTAAAATTCCAGTTAGGCCTAATCGGGTTGTGACTATACCCAACACATCGCTCTTAAAGCGGGTAGAGTAACCCCAGTAACCCTGTAATATACCACAATACCTGGGAGATTCAGATGGGATTTGATCACTGTTAAAACATCTCCCTCGTATTTCTCCGTCTGAGCCTTCGATTACGTATCCTGGATAAACTCCTAACCATTCGCCATATTTAACCGGTAGCGGTAGGAGATACCCTCTGTTTTCCAAAAAGGAGAGGACGGCTTCATCGTTCATACGAAAATTGCCCTGGGTTTTCGCCATTTTTTCTAAATTTGGATAAAGATTTGTGAGAAAGAATACTACGAATGTCAGGCATAGGGACGTAAACAGCATTATTGCTATTCGTCGAAGTATGAATAGTGCCATTTATTACCCGTAAACTTTAGAGATTAAAAAGGTTAACTATAAAAGCCGCGCCTAAATTTGGCGCGGCCCTAGTTTATTTAATATTAAGCTTTGAAGCCCCACTTATAAACATGTGGGTGGTACGCAATGTGCTGCTCACACTGCAGATCAGGCCTGTGGCTTCTGTAGAGATTTCTCCAGTAAGGTTGAATTGTAACACCTTCATCTCTGATTAGAGCTTGACACTTGCCAGCGACTTTACGTCTTTCGTCAGCATCAGCAATAGAGTTTGCTTCTGCTAATAGAGCATCAAATTCTTTATTATCCCACGCGAACTCATTCCAAGCCTCACCTGACCGATAAGCTAAACCCCAAACTTGGGTTGCAAATGGTCTGTGGTTCCAGTTTGTCGAGCTGAACGGATACTTTGTCCAGTCATTCCAGAATGTTGAGCCAGGTAGAATAGTTCTCTTAACTTTAAAACCAGCGTCTCGAAGCTGCGCTGCAACAGAGTCTGTGGTGTTTTTGCGCCAATCGTCATCGATAGAATGCAATTCATGTTCATAGTCTTCCATACCAGCTTCCTTCATCAAAGCCATCGCTTTGGCAGGATCGAATGGTAGCCGGGTTACGCTATCATCGTGCTCAGGGTGCATCGGCCCAGAGTGGAAGTTATTAGCTAGGGATCCTTTTCCCGCATAGCCTAATTCCAGGCAAACTGAGTTATCAACAGCCATTGCAAGGGCCTGTCTAACCCGCTTATCTTTATACGCGTCTGCTAGTTGGTTTGGCCGAATTACGATTGTTGAGCCCGTAGAAATTGTAGAGTTTTCCCATCCAATTGACGGTACAATATCAACAAATTCACCAACAGTTTCGTAGAAAACGTCTACTTCATCGCCCTCAGCAGCTGCAATGTATGCGGATTGATCAGTTCCGTAATCAATGAATTCAATCCGATCCAATGGCACTGTTCGACCAATTGAGTAACCCCACCAATCGTGCCCTTCATTTTTTACGGTCACTGCTTTGACGCCTGTTTCATAACTTTCTGGTATAAACGGCCCAGTTCCTACTAAAGCAGATGTTCCCATTGTGTCTGCGTTGAAACTAGAATGAACAACGGCAGCTGGATAGTCTGCCATGCCAGCGATTACTGTGATGTCAGAAGCAACACATGTTATTTCAACTGTGTGGCTATCTACAACCTTAATTGCACCAGCCGCTGCCTTGCCAGTATCCGCATCGATCAATGAAGCCATACGTCCGGCCATGGAATTCCCTTCAACCGATTTATCGCACCAGCCTTCAATAACCCGCGCAACATCATTAGCAGTGAAATCGTCTCCATTGTTCCACTTTACACCCTTACGAACGTTCAGAGTATACACTGTGGCGTCTGAGTTAGCAGTCCAACCTTCTAATAGGTTTGGCGTGATTGAACCATCGTTATTATACTCAACCAAATATTCCAGTGTTCCAGCTGTAAAATGCGCAAGTTGTGTCCAATCAAAAGTTCTTGGATCTTTGAGTGCAATACATTCCATTGCCATGCGCATTGTGCCACCTTGCTGCAAGTGTCCGCCTGCTACTGCCGGCGATGAAGCGCCAATAAGTCCGTATGCACCAGCAGCAGTGACTCCCAAGGCTGTGGCTCGAGCCATAAATTCTCTTCTATCCATTTCGCCATCGAGATGTTCTTTAGCATACATCTGAGCAACTGGATGGATTTCTCCTTGTCCATTTTTATGCGTCATTTTTGTCTCCCTGTTATGACACCTGATCTAAATCTAGAAGCAAAAGCATACAAAATAATGCCTGATACTTCAACCATACCCAATATGAGGCATCAAAAGCTAGTGAAGGTCAACAGGAGTTATCGGCATTTCCTTGTCAAAATACGACAGCCATATGATTGATAAATGATATACCTTTACAAAGTTAGATCGGTTATGTCATCCCAGTCAGTCATTCTCGTTTTAATCCAGGTTTTTTGCCTTTTAGCATATTGCCTTGTAGCTATTGACGCGTTTTCTATTGCCTGGTTAATCGATAATTCACCTTTTAAATATGCGATCAATTCTGAGGCGCCAATTGCTTTGCTAGCAAGTGAACTTTCATTCCAACTAACAAGATTTTTTTTCGTCTCATCTAAAGCCCCCATTTTTATCATTTGTTCAAAGCGAAGTCGTATTTTTTTATCTAAATCAGCCTTGTCTGGGTTAATTACTAACGGATGACATTCACTGATAGGTAAAATTGCAGGCTCAGTCTCACTTTGCCATCTTTTTAAGGATTTACCAGTCTCATGGAAAACTTCCCATGCTCGTACAACCCGCATTGGATTCTTGATATCAAGGTTTTCAAAGGTGTCTTTGTCAAGATCATGTAGAAGGCCAGCGATACCATTTTCATTGAGCTTTTTCTTGCTCATATTTTTTACCTTATTGGAAATTTTCGGTATATTAGCGAGACCCTCAGTAAGAGCACTAAAATACAACCCAGTGCCACCAACTATTATTACTTTTTTGTTTGTTGATAAGATATCTGATAAGTCTCGCAACCAATGTCCAACTGAGTACTCTTCATCGGGTGCTTTGTGTCCGTATAGATGATGAGGAATTATTTCTTCATCTTTAATTGTTGGACGAGCAGTTAAAATACGCCAATTGCTGTAAACTTGGAGTGAGTCAGCATTTACAATGTGCCGACCTAGTTTAATAGCCAAAGACATGGCAATTTTGGATTTTCCAGACGCAGTGGGGCCAACCAATAATATTGGCTTTTCTCCAATATTCTTTAAAAATCTATCAGATATCATGAGCGTCATCATGTTGTGCTTTATAAATTATTCTAAGATAAACCAAGAAATATTTTAAATGATAAAAATAATGTTAGCTATCACGCCCGTTTTGTCCTAATCATTCATCTAATAAGTACGGAGTTTAAAATGGCCTCACCAGACAGCATAGTTCCTCAATTTAAAAGGGTAATGCTGAAAATTTCTGGGGAAGCATTGATGGGGGATAAGGGTTTCGGACTGAATCCGCCGACTGTTGAGAGAATAGCGCGAGAAGTTAAATCTGTTCATGAGTTGGGCGTTGAAATCTGTATGGTTATTGGCGGCGGTAACATATTTAGAGGTTTGCAAGGTAGTGCACAAGGGATGGAGCGGACTACCGCCGATTATATGGGTATGCTGGCAACTGTTATGAATGCTTTAGCCATGCAGAGCGCCCTAGAAAGTGTTGGTGTATATACGCGGGTGTTAAGTGCTATACCGATGGACCAAATTAGTGAGCCTTATATTCGTCGTAGAGCGGTAAGGCATTTGGAAAAAAAACGCGTTTGTATCTTTGCTGCTGGAACGGGAAACCCGTATTTTACAACAGATACGGCTGCAACGTTACGAGCCAGTGAGATGGCTTGCGATGCTATTTTTAAAGGCACTAAAGTAAATGGAGTTTACGATAAAGATCCAGTTGAACACGTTGATGCAAAGCGGTTTGGTCAAATTTCCTATGATCAGGTGCTATCTCAGCATTTAAAAGTGATGGATGCCTCGGCAATTGCCCTCGCTCGCGACAATAAGCTGCCAATTATCGTTTTTTCATTGTCGGAGCCTGGCGGCTTCAAGACGATTTTAGCTGGAAATGGTACCTACACAAAAGTACAAGAGAATTGCTAGGATGATTTTATTCCTTGTAAAATAATTTACCGAAAGAGTAGAGAGATGTCAGAAGAATTTGAGCTGGATGTTGATGACTTAACGCGAAGGATGGATGGAGCTATGTCTGCCTTGAAGTCTGAATTCGCTTCCCTTCGCACAGGTAGAGCTTCTTCCTCAATGTTAGATCCGGTAATGGTTGAGGCTTATGGTCAGAAGACGCCGATTAATCAAGTCGGCACCGTAAATGTCCCAGAGCCTAGGATGGTAACAATTAATGTTTGGGATAAATCTTTGGTAGAATTAGTGGATAAAGCAATTCGGGAGAGTGGTTTGGGTATTAATCCCCAAATGAATGGGACTTTGATTATGCTTCCAATTCCTGAACTGAATGAGGAGCGCAGGCGAGAGCTTAGCAAAGTTGCAGCGCAATATGCTGAGCAAGCAAGAATATCCATTCGCAACATTAGAAAAGATGGAATGGACCAAGTAAAGAAATATAAATCAGATGGCATGTCCGAAGATGATCAAAAATTTTGGGAAGGTGAGGTTCAGGAAATGACTGATGATTATGTTAAGCGAATAGATAGCTTTCTGCATACCAAACAAGATGAGATTATGCAGGTTTGACTGATACCGAAATGCCAGAAGCACAAGGACCACTAGGTAAAGCTGAGCACGTCGCCATAATAATGGACGGAAACGGCAGATGGGCAAAAGCTAGAGCAAAGCCACGTCTTTATGGGCATCAGGCTGGCGCAAAGCGAGTGAGGGAAATTGTAGAAGCCTGTCCTCAGCTTGGTGTTAGATACCTTACTGTTTTCGCTTTCTCTACGGAAAATTGGAGGCGCACACAGACAGAAGTAGCCGGCTTGATGAAATTATTTAAGAAATATATTTTAAGCGAAGCAAAGAAATTAGTGGAGGCCGGTGTTTGTGTTAGGTTTATAGGAGATCGTTTGCGGCTTGAGCCCAGGTTGGTTCAATTAATGGACGAACTGGAGGAAATGACTTCGGAAAATTCCCTTGTAAATTTAACCATCGCAATTAATTACGGGGGAAGAGATGAGGTGGCCAGAGCCAGCAGGCGAATGGCTAAAGATGTTGCAAGAGGCACTCTCAACCCAGATTCAGTTAATGAACAAACTTTGGCCAGATATCTTGACACCTATGTGTTGCCAGATCCTGATCTGGTTATCCGAACTTCAGGTGAAGCCAGGATCTCTAATTTTCTGTTATGGCAATCAGCGTATTCTGAATATGAATTCGTAAAAACTCTCTGGCCAGATTTTACAGTAACAGATTTTGAAGAAATTATTGCTACTTTCGGGGCCCGAGAGCGTCGTTTTGGCGGTTTGCTAGCGTCATGAAAGCAGCGCGGTGGAGTGATTTGCCATCTCGTCTATATTCTGGTGTTATTCTGGGTTTTGTTGGTTTTTTAGCAATATTTTTTGGTGGAATGTTTTTACAACTTGCTGTGGCATTTCTAGTTTTTATCATGCACTACGAATTAGCCAAAATGCAGAGCCCTCAATTGACGGGAGCTCCAGAATATTCCTCAATTGTAGCTCTTATAACCATTGTATTCTTATCCTATTCAGATACCTGGATTATATTTTTACTTGTTTTAGCCATTTCGTTGGCCTGCCAATACTTTCTTATGCGCACCCAAAAATTAGCTGGGGTTTTCTATTCGATGATTATTATTCTGGGAGGTTTTTATTTTATAGAACTCAGAAGTCATTTTGGAAATTTATTTGTGGCATGGGTTGTTTGTATCGTGGTCCTCACAGATACTTTTGGCTATTTTGGAGGACGATTAATTGGTGGGCCAAAATTTTTGGTTAGTGTTTCACCAAGCAAAACCTGGGCGGGCATAGTATCGGGCTGGCTAGGTGCTTTAATTTGTACTCACTTCTTTATAGAATTAAGTTTCTTTTCAGAATTTTCATACAATTTACAGACACTATTTTTGTTTGCCATCTTACTCTCTTTTTGCTCCCAAGTCGGAGATTTATTTGAAAGCTTTATAAAGCGAAAATGTAAAGTAAAAGATAGTTCAAATATCATACCTGGACACGGCGGGTTTATGGACAGATTTGATGGTATTATTGTTGCAACATTGATTTGTGGTATTTTGGGACCCATAGTTTTATGAATAAAAAAAGAATTTCTATTTTTGGTGCTACTGGTTCAATCGGCCAGAATACCCTTGATTTGATCGCTCGTGATCGGCAGTCTTATGAGGTTGTGGTTTTAACTGCAGGCTCAAATATAGATCTTCTAGTCAAAGCAGCCTTAGAGTTCGAGCCGCAAGCTGTAGTAGCTGCAACAAATGATCAGTTTCAGGAATTAAAAACTGCGTTGAGTGATACCCAAATTGAAGTTAGTACGGGTAGAAAGGCACTTCTTGAAAGTGCTTCTAGAAAGTGTGATCTGGCTTTTTCTGCTATTGTGGGGGCGGCAGGTCTTGAGCCGGGTCTGATTGCATTAGAGAATGGAGCTGATCTAGCTTTAGCAAACAAGGAAAGCATGGTTGCGGCAGGCACATTGGTTAAAAGGAAAGCCATAGAAAATAATAGTAGTCTAATTCCTGTAGATAGCGAACACTCAGCAATTTTTCAGGCGTTAAAAGGAGAAAATGTAAATACAATCGAGAGAGTAATTTTAACAGCGTCGGGTGGTGCCTTTCGTGATTGGACACTAGATGAAATAGCTCAAGCTACCCCTGAGCAGGCGTCGACACATCCCAACTGGAATATGGGTCAGAGAATTACTATCGATAGCGCATCAATGTTTAATAAAGCCCTTGAAGTAATCGAGGCAAAAGAGCTTTTTTCGCTGAGTACTGAACAAATTGAAGTTCTTGTACATCCACAGTCCTATGTGCACGCAATAGTTGGTTTTTGTGATGGTGGAATGATGGCCCATATTGGTCCACCTGATATGCGCCATGCAATAGGGTATGCTCTGAGCTATCCAAATCGTAGAACACTTCCGCTGGAGAAATTGGATTTTGCTAAAATAGGATCTCTAACATTCATGGAACCAGATAAGGAACGTTTTCCCGCAATAGGCTTGGCTTATGAAGTAATGTCTCTAGGCGGCATCTCTGGTGCAGTATTTAATGCGGCAAAAGAAACCGCGCTCGATGGTTTCCTTTCAAAACAAATTGGTTTTTTGGAAATGTGCCCTATTGTTGAGAAAACGATTGTAAAACTTTGTCATAAAGAAAACTCTCACAAATTAGAAGCGAGTTTAATTAATATTCTTGATATTGATGAAATGGCGAGAAGTGTAGCAGCTGAACTAATTCGAACGTATAGGAGCTAGAAAAAAGTTTGGAAAACTTCCCTCTTTTTAGTGGGTTTTTGCACCCTGTAATATCGTTTATTGTAAGTTTATCTATAATTGTTTTTGTTCATGAGTATGGACATTATATTGTAGGAAAATGGACCGGGATAAAGGCTGATGTTTTTTCGGTCGGGATGGGTCCTGTTGTTATGTCTCGAGTAGACAAAAATGGGACAACTTGGCAGTTAGCGGCTATTCCCTTTGGTGGGTTTGTGAAATTCAAAGGTGATGCAAACATATCAAGTAGTCAGGCGGACCCCAAAACTTCAGCCTATAACAAAAGTGACTTGCGAGCGACTTTGCATGGAGCACCACTCTGGGCGCGAACTGCGACGGTCGCAGCAGGGCCTGTCTTTAATTTTGTATTTTCTATTATAATTTTTTTCTCGTTATTTGTTTCGGTTGGGCAGGTGCGAGAGCCGTTAACGATAAGTAAAATAAATCCTTTACCATTTATTAATCAACTTAAAGAAGGTGATGAAATAATAAGTATTTCGGGATATCAACTTAGCTCAGCCAGCGGTATAAAAAATATGCTGGAATACATTGAGAATATTGATCAAAAATCAATTGATTACGAAGTTAAAAGAGCTGGTGAAGTACTTAATTTATTGGGCCCGCCTTTAGATCTTCCAAGAATTTCAGGCTTGGTACCTCTCTCTGCAGCGGTTGAGGCAAGTTTAAATGCAGGTGACGTTATTTTAGAAATAGACGGTGAACCAATAAGCAAATTTAATCAACTAAAAGAGGCTGTTGAGAAATCTGCTGGATCACCGATTAATCTAAGAGTTTGGCGGGAAGAAAAAATATTTCAAACCACAATTATGCCGAAAAGAGAAGACATACCGCAACCCGAAGGTGGTTTCATAACAAAGTGGAGAATTGGAATAATCGGCTCAGTTTATCCATTTGAATTGCTTAAAGAGTCAATTCCGGTTCTTCAAGCAATTCAGCTCTCATTTTTTCAAACATATGCAATAATAACGTCATCTATTAATGGGCTATACCACATTATTGCAGGCAACATTAGTACGTGCAATTTATCTGGGCCACTTGAGATAGCAGAAATATCCTCTCACATGGCTAAAGAAGGCCTGCAAAGTTTTATTCAAACCCTAGCCTTATTTTCGGCTGCAATAGGTTTCATGAATCTTTTGCCTGTTCCAGTATTAGATGGGGGCCACTTAGTATTTTTTGCATATGAAGCAATTTTTAAAAAACCACCAAACCAAAAGGCTTTCAGTGCTATGATGACGATTGGTTTTGCTTTTGTATTATTTTTTATGATGTTTGCCATTTTTAACGATTATTTTTGCTAAATCCGCTGAAATTATTTTCATTGCTTTTTTATCGGATTTGAATGCCTTTGACATGATAAATTTTTGTAGGTAGTCAAGTAGAGGGGTCGAAGTACCAGTACCTAGGGAATCCTATGAAATTAAGAAAAAAACTATTTTTTGTATTTTTTGTTGCATCGGCATGTTTGTTTGTATTGACGCCAAATTTTTTAATTGCTCAAACATTTACAATTTCTGAAATAGAGATAGATGGAAATCAAAGAATTGAGACTGAAACGATAGAGTCTTACATTTCTTTATCAAAAGGCCAAAATTTTGAGGCTGACGAAATTAACTCGGCTTATCAGCGAGTGCTTAAAAGTGGCTTGTTTGAAAGTGTAAAGTTTGATGAAACTGATGGTGTCTTAAAAGTAACTGTCGTCGAGTATCCTACTATCAATCGTATTTACTTTGAAGGTAATGTGCGGATTGAGGATACAGTCTTAGAAAAAGTTTTGAAATCAAAAGAAAAGTACGTGCTTGATGCACAAACAGTTGAACAGGATCGAAAAAGTATTGCTGAGACCTATGCTGTGAGAGGGCGCTTAGCGGCAAGAATTAATCCAAAAGTAATTAAAAAATCTGAAAATAGAGTAGATCTAGTTTTTGAGATTTTTGAAGGTGGCGTAATTGAGATCCAAAAAATTGGAATTGTTGGTAATAAGGCTTTTTCAGATCGACGACTGCGTCGTGTTCTTTCCACCAAACAAGCTGGTCCTTTTAGAGCCTTTGTAAGATCTGACACTTTTGTTGAAGAGAGAATAGAATTTGATAAAAAGGCCTTAGAAGAATTTTATATTTCAAGAGGTTTTGTTGATTTTCGAGTTAATTCGGTCAACGCTGAACTTACAGAAGAGAGGGATGGGTACTTTGTAGTCTTCAATATTACCGAGGGCCAACAATTTTCTGTCGGAAATGTGTCTGTCGAAACCAGTCTAAAAGAATTAGACACAGCAGAATATTACAAAATTTTAAAGTTAAAAGCAGGGTCGGTGTACTCTGCTAAAGTTACTGAGCTTGATGTTGAAAAAATAGAGCGTCTTGCTTTGAAAAATGGTCTCGATTTTATTAGGGTTAGGCCTCAGATAGCCAAGGATGGTTCTTCTTTAGCGGTTAATGTGACGTATTCAATTGAGCGCGGACCGCGAGTAATTCTTGAGAGAATTAATATAGCCGGAAATACCGCTACGTTGGACAAAGTCATTCGGAGACAATTCCGAGCTGCTGAGGGGGATCCTTTTTCTGCCAGACGTATTAGACAAGCCACTGATCGCATACGCTCTCTTGGTTTTTTTGAAACAGTGGATGTTTCGGCGCGAGAGGGAAAACGAAGGGATTCTGTGATCGTGGACGTTTTAGTAAAGGAGAAGCCGACTGGTTCTGTAAGTTTGGGTGGATCATACTCCACGAGTTCTGGCTTCGGTCTCCTTCTTGAATACGCTGAACGAAATTTTTTGGGTAGAGGGCAAGATTTTCGCTTAAAATATAATTCTGGTGTAGGAAGTCGCACTTATTCACTTGGCTTTATTGAACCAGAGTTTTTGTCTCCAGGCTTGAGTCTTGGTTTATCGAGTAAATTCATAGAAACTGAAAAAGAAAACTCGAACTACGATACAACGATCTTGGATGTGTCACCAAAGGTTTCATTTCCCATTAGTGATTATAGTAAGTTATCTGTCAGCATTGGGTATAATGAAACTGAACTTAGAAACGCTGTGAATGTTGGAAGTATTATTCAAAACGAAGTAGATCTGGGGCAAGACGAAAGGGCTTACTCAAGAATTGCATATACTTATAATACATTGCGTGACGGGTTGGATCCAAACTTTGGGGTACTTTTAAAATTATCACAAGAAGTTTCTGGATTTACTGGGGATGGAGAGAGTTCAAAAACAAGTGCATTGGCTAGGCTGCAGAGAAAAATTTTAAACGAAGAAGTTTTAGTCAAAGGAACGTTAGAGGGAGGCGTGTTGGATTATGGCAATAGTCGAGTAACAGACCGTTTTTTTCTTGGCTCGGCATTAATGCGAGGGTTTGAGCCTGGTGGTATCGGGCCGAGAGAAATTGTTAACGAAGGCGAAGTAATAAATGATGCCCTAGGAGGGAATACTTTTGCCGTATTGAGGCTAGAGGCTGAATTTTCTTTGGGTCTCCCTGAAGAATATGGAATCGATGGTGGTATATTTTTTGATGTAGGAAACTTATGGTCTTTGGATAATATAACTGAGGATGTTATTTATGATGATGGTTCGTGGCGCAGTGTTCTTGGGGCATCTTTATTTTGGAAGACACCAATAGGGCCACTCAGATTTAATTTTTCTCGCCCATTAAAAAAGGAAAAATTTGATAGAGAGCAAAATTTTGATCTTACTATCAGGACTCAGTTTTAGAAATGCGCCTATTTTATATTCTTTTATGGCTATCTATTTCTACTCCATTAATTACTATTGCGCAGGAGACTAGTCTTGATGAAGCGAGAGTTTCTAGTGTTTTGACGATTGACATCTCGAGAATTGCAAGAGAAACCCAATATGGTCGGCGCGTATTTAATGAATTTGAAAATGCACAGAATGAACTTATTGAGAACAATACAATTATACAGAATAATCTGGAAGCTGAGGAGCAAAGTCTGGTAGAACTGCGTAAAACTCTTGCCGCGGATGAATTTATGAAGCTCGCGGTAGACTTTGACGAAAGAGCGAATTCAATTAGAAAAGAACGTGCGGAGTTAGAAAATAAACTTTTTGAAAAGCGCGATGAGAACATAAGCGAACTATTGAAACTTTCTGTCCCGTTCTTGCAAGAAATCATGCTTAGCTATAAAGCAACCGTAATAGTAGATAGACGCAACGTTGTTCTGTCTAATCCGATGGTAGATATTACAGAACAAGCAATAGACTTGATAAACGATAATTTGGGAGACGGGACCGAAAATTCTGATTAATGAGACTTTCGTTAAAAGGTCGCTTTGATTTGAATAAAACACCTAATAACGTCTCAATGAGTAGGAAGATTAATGAATGATGATAACAGAAATGCAGATATCGCTTTAATTAAGCGCATTCTGCCGCATCGGTATCCGTTTCTATTGGTTGATAAAGTAGTTGATATAAATGGGTTTAATAACGCCACAGGTCTAAAAAATATTACTTTCAATGAACCGCAATTCCAGGGACATTTTCCAAATACTCCTATCATGCCGGGGATTATGATAGTGGAGGCAATGGCACAGACGGCTGCGGTTATGGTCGGGGTTGGCTTGAATTTTATAGACAAAGAGATGCTCATATATTTTATGGCAATTGACAAGTGTAAGTTTCGAAGAAAAGTAATTCCCGGCGATCAATTAATAATGAAACTGAAAACCCTGAGGGGACAGCCCGGGAGTAAGGTATGGAAGTTTTACGGAGAGGCGACTGTACATGGTGAAATGGCAGCTGAAGCGGAATTTTCTGCAATGATGGATTTGAATAGTACCGGGGAATAATGTTGGACAATGTTAATATTCATCATAGCTCTATAATTGAAAAGGGGGCACAAATTGGTGATGGAAGTTCTATCGGACCGTTTTGCTTTGTTGGAAGCAAGGTAAGATTAGGAAAAAATGTCAACCTAAAAAGCCACGTCGTTATCAAGGGTGATACTTTCTTAGGAGATGATAGTACGGTTTTTCCCTTCTCTGTTTTAGGGGAGATACCGCAAGATAAAAAATTCAATGGTGAGCCTACTAGCTTAAAAATAGGCAATCGAAATCAAATCCGGGAGCACGTTACGATAAACCTGGGTACGAAAGGCGGAGGTGGCGTTACCGAAGTTGGCAATGATGGTTTGTTTATGGCTGGTTGCCATATCGCACACGATGCAAAGGTTGGAAATAATGTTATTCTAGTTAATAACGCTTCTTTGGCAGGTCATTGTGTTATTGAAGACAGTGTTATTGTGGGGGGATTAAGTGGGGTGCATCAATTTGTTAGAATTGGTGAGGGGGCTATAATAGGCGCGGTCACAATGGTAACTAATGATGTAATCCCGTATGGATTGGTTCAAGCTCCTAGAGGTGAATTGGATGGGTTAAATCTTGTAGGTCTGAAGCGTAAAGGCGTTCCCAGAGTTGATATAATGGCCTTGAGAGCAGCTTTTCAAACTCTTTCGCAGGGTGATGGTACTTTCCAAGACAGAGCTCAGAAACTGACAGATGATAGTGACAGCAAATATGTAGAAAAAATAGTAAGTTTTGTTTTAGGCCACAGTGATAGATCATTCCTTACTCCTAGATAATTAAAATCGATGAAAAATTTTAAGAATTTTGCAATCATAGCTGGATCAGGAAATTTACCAGGACTAGTTTACGAACAACTCTCCAATCCTTACGTTGTTGGCTTTGAGGGAATGGAGTGTTCTTTGAGTAAACACGCTGTTTTCCATAATTTTAACCAGCTTGGTAAATTTTTTGAAGACTTAAATAACCGTGGAATTCGTAGCGTCGTGATGGTGGGAGGCATGAAAAGACCCTTATTGGACGAAACAAAATTTGATGAGTATTTAAAGGTTAGATCTGATTCATTTTTTAAAGCTCTGCAACAAGGAGATGATGCTCTTTTAAAACATATTATCTCATTGTTTATTGAAAATAATATTACTCCTATTGGCGCTAATGAAGTGGTACGCAATTTGACATTGAAACCAGGCTTTTATGTTGGAGATCAAGACAGCGTAAATCTAAATGATGTTAAGCGCGCCGACCAAATTTTGGAAAAAACAAGTTGTCTCGACATTGGTCAATCGGTAGTAGTCGAAGCTGGACAGGTTTTAGGAATTGAAACGGCTCAAGGTACCAAACAAATGCTTGAGTACGTTCGTGATACCTCGTCACTTCTACGGCGAGTCGGGGGAGGAGTTTTAGTCAAAAGAGAAAAGATAAACCAAGATCTGCGAGTGGACATGCCTACTATTGGGCCAGAAACAATTCGTCAGGTACATGAAGCTAGATTGGATGCGGTTATTATAAGTCCCAATACAGTTATCGTAATTAAGCAGGATGAATGTTTTCAACTATGCAAGAAATTTTCGTTGTCATTTATCGTCAGAGAGCGAGATAAATGAAAGTTTATTTGATAGCAGGTGAGCCTTCTGGTGATAAGCTTGGCGCTGAATTAATGGCTGGCTTAATTAGCTGTGCTCCTTACGAATTAGAGTTTTTTGGAGTAGGTGGTCCTTTAATGGAAGAACAAGGGCTAAGTAGTTTGTTCCCAATCAATGATATAGCGGTAATGGGTATTGGTGAAATTTTAGCAAAATACAGTTTTTTGAAAAAACGCATTAAAAATACAGTGGATGACATACGTAGGCTGAAACCTGATGTTTTAATTACTATCGATGCTCCGGAATTTTCCCTGCGGGTGGCCAGGATGGTTCGTCAAAAATTATTCGTAAATACGATCCACTACGTAGCACCTACTGTTTGGGCCTGGCGGCCGAAGAGGGCAAAGAGAATGTCTGGCTATGTAGATCACATTTTAGCTCTCTATCCTTTCGAACCATCCTACATGAAAAGTGCGGGCATAAGTTGTGATTTTGTCGGACATCCAGTGGCAGAAGAAAAGTTACCAGATCGACGCTTAGTAAATAAATTTCGTCAAGAACATGAACTAAGCGAAAATGATAAACTTATAGCATTTCTGCCCGGCTCAAGGCGGTCTGAAATTGATCGTTTAATGCCGGTTTTTAAAAGCGTATCATCAAATCTGATTTCTCAACGGTTAAATATAAGAATTGTCATCGTTGCAGCGCCTGCTGTCAAAAATATCTTACTGGAAAGTTTGCGGGAGTGGGAAGCCGGAGTGATAGTAATCACTAATGATGATCTTTCCAATAATGATTTCCAGAAACTAAAGCGAATAGTTTTTGCTTCTTGCGATCTAGCACTAGCAGCTTCCGGTACAGTTTCTTTAGAATTGGCTGCAACTGAAACCCCAATGGTAATTGCCTATGATATGGGCTTTTTATCAAGAATGGTTTTTCGTTTTTTGATACGAGTTAATAGTGTTAACCTTGTAAATTTGATTTCTAATCAGCGTATAATCCCAGAATTTATTGGTAACAATTGTAAGCCTGATAAGATCGTCCATGCCCTATTAAGTGAATTAGATAATCCAACGGTTCAAAAATCAGTAATGCGGAAATCTTTGGAGCTTTTAAAAGTTAGTGGAACAAGTTCAGGGATTGCTGCTGCTAACTCTGTCTTAAACTTTTTGGAGACGCGTAAAACTTAGAGTTCTATGGTTGCATGACGTTAGAAAATGTTCTTGTGAACCCATCAAGAGACATGGGAAGCACTATTTGCTGATCACCAGAAGATATATGTTTGAGGAAGATCGATGCCTTTTTTACCCTTTTTAGTGCTTCAACTTCGTCGTTAGTTAGTCCAATTTGCGAGTAGCAACCAAGACTATTGCAAAATTTAAATTGATATTTTTTTGGCTCTAACTCTTGTATTGCCAAAATCAAGCCTTCCGAGAGGATAGTTTCCAATGGTACGATTATAGTTGCCGCCGCTGCAGCAACCTGACCTTTTGGCAGCTTAATTATTGAGATTTCTGCTACTGGTTGTTGTTTTTGGTTAAATATTATCTGATTTGCTTCACAGCGTTCTATTGAATTCACGGATGTTATGCACTTAAGTGTCCAATTCTCGAATCTTTCTTTAATGTATGGTTCCTTTTTTTGAGCTTCTGACATCATTGTGTCGTCGATAGAAAGGCTGTCAGCTTCTTCAGCCTTAAGACTTGATATGCAGAAAATAGAAAGTAATATGCAAAATACAATTGGAGTCAGGACCGAGTTGTCTTTTTGTGAGAGGCTTGCGCGGGTTTCTTTCAATATTAGGGTACCTTAAAATATCGGGTTTTAAATTACCTTATCATAAATAATCACAAGATCGTATTCTTCAAGCATTAGTGGGTCAATTAAATATAGTATTTATAAAAACTATTATTATTCATGTCTCAAAAGTTTTTAGTATAGCAGAAAAATCTAAGCCAGATCCGTTCTTGGTTTCTACAAAATCTTTGTAAAGTTTCATTGCCAGATTTCCCATGGGCGTAATTGCCTTTGTTTCGAATGCTGCATTTTGAGACAATATAAGATCTTTTAGCATTAAATCTGATGAAAAACCTGGGATGTAATCATTATCAGATGGAGCTGTTGGTCCAATTCCAGGAGCTGGGCAATATGCATTCATTGACCAGCTATAACCGGACGAAGTGGATACAACTTCAAACATAGCCTCACGGTCGAGTCCAAGTTTGTCTGCTAAGGCAAAGGCTTCACAAGTTGCTATCATAGTGGCACCAAGTATCATGTTGTTGCATATTTTTGCAGCTTGTCCACTTCCAGTTTTGCCACAATAAACTACTCTGTTACCCATATATTCGAACAAGTACTTAAATTTTTCATATACTCCGTTGTTTCCACCAACCATAAAGGTAAGGTTGCCGGACTTGGCCCCCTTTACACCGCCTGACACTGGCGCATCCAACATAAAAATATCTTTTTTATGAAGAATCTCACATACCTCTTCGGTGGTTTTGACATCTATAGTAGAACAATCAATCAATGTATTTTTGGAACTAAAGTCACCAATAAATTCATTAATAATGTCTTTCACGATCAATCCAGATGGAAGCATTGTAAACACCACATCTACTTCTTTAAGTAGTGATGGTATACATGAAGTCATACTTAACTCAGGTAGTTTTATGGAGCTATCCGTGTCAAAACCAAAAACCTCATTACCGCCTTTGGCTAAATTTAACGCCATCGGTGCTCCCATATTGCCAAGCCCTATGAAACCAACTTTCAAATTTATCTCCATATCTTTAGATGGAATTTACAACTGACTTTTATTACCTTAGTGAATGAGATAAATATTAGTCCATCGCTTTAAAGTTAAATTCTCCACCTTCTTTTATTCCTGATGGCCATCTACTGGTAACGGTTTTTGTTCTAGTATAAAATTTAAATGCATCCGGACCGTGTTGATTTAAATCTCCGAATACGGATTTCTTCCATCCGCCAAACGTATGATACGCAAGCGGTACTGGAATTGGAACATTTACTCCAACCATTCCTATATTAATTCTGTTTGCAAAATCTCTAGCTGTATCGCCGTCTCGAGTAAAAATAGCAGTTCCGTTACCATATTCATGGTTCATTGCTAAGCCAATTGCTTCTTCGTATGAACCCGCCCTAACGGTCGATAAAACTGGCCCAAATATCTCTTTTTTGTAGATGTCCATTTCTGGTGTAACGCGGTCAAACAAATGCGCCCCAACAAAAAAACCATCTTCATAACCTTGCAGACTAAAATCTCGACCATCAACAACCAATTCAGCTCCTTGATCTATTCCACTCTGAACAAGACTTAAAATATTTTGTTTTGCTGCACTGGTAACTACTGGCCCAAAATCAATATCATCTCCTGCTGTATAAGGACCAACTTTGAGCTTTTCCACACGCGGCACCAATTTTTCAATTAGGCGATCGGCTGTGTCTTCTCCTACAGGTACAGCGACTGAGATAGCCATACATCGCTCACCAGCAGCACCATAACCAGATCCAACTAACGCATCTGCTGCTAAATCCATATCTGCATCTGGCATAACTATCATGTGGTTTTTAGCACCACCGAAACACTGAACTCTTTTTCCGTTAGCGCATCCCGTCCCATATATGTATTCAGCAATTGGTGTAGATCCAACAAATCCAACTGACTGGATTGTGGGATTAGTGAGCATTGCATCAACACTAACCTTGTCTCCATTGACGACCTGTAATATCCCTTTTGGTAACCCAGCTTCTTCCATAAGTTCAGCCAGTAAAATTGGAACGGAGGGATCTCTCTCTGATGGTTTCAATATGAAAGCATTTCCGCACACTATGGCCGGGGTAAACATCCACATTGGTATCATCGCTGGGAAGTTAAATGGAGTTATTCCCCCACAAACGCCAAGTGGCTGTTTCATCGAATACATATCAATACCTGGGCCTGCACTATCTGTAAATTCACCCTTAAGCATTTGTGGAGCGCCGATACAGTATTCAGCTACCTCCAATCCTCTTTGTACATCACCTTTCGCATCTGGAAATGTTTTGCCATGTTCACTACTCAAAACTTCTGCAAGTTTGTCCATATCTCGATGAAGTAAGTCTACAAATTTCATCATAACTCGAGCTCGTCGTTGCGGATTTACTGCTCCCCATGCCGGTTGCGCTTCAGCTGCAATTTTAACAGCTGTGTCGAACTCTTCCTTTGATGCAAGCGGTACGCGTGCCTGAATTTCACCGGTTGCGGGATTGAATACATCGCCAAATCTGCCCGAATTCCCAGAAACACGTTGACCATTTATGTAATGTGTAAGCTCTGTCATCTTTTTCTCCTAATAGTTACTCGTAGTATGCTTATCCCAACAGTTTAAATCCAGAGCTATTTATTAAAAAAGTTATATAAATTGAGCTTGTCATTTACGGTTTTAACATATCTCTGAAATCTAATGAATTTGTGAGCTAATTATTCCAATAAAAAGTCAATATGATCGCTAAAAAATAGCTGTAATTGAGTGGAAGCACATAAATCTGATTGACTAGCATCTATGAATTATTGAGTAAGTTTTAAATATTCTCTTTTTGTCAAAAAATTGGCCTTCTGAGTTTTTTCTTGAAATTCTTTCATAAAAGTGGGATTCCGTTTTCAGAGCGTTGACTAAGGAAAATAAAGTGCGAATTGGTCTATATCCGGGTACATTTGATCCAATAACTTTGGGCCACATTGATATTATAAAAAGAGCATCTTTGTTGGTTGATAGACTGGTGATAGGTGTGGCTATTAATCGAGACAAATCTCCATTGTTTAATTTAGATGAGAGAGTGCAGTTGATTGAAGCTGAATGTTCAGGCCTAAGCTCAAGAACAGGGACGGAAATCATCGCTCATCCCTTTGAGAACCTTCTTGTAGATTGTGCAAAAGATGTAAACGCTTCGGTTATTTTTAGAGGTCTTCGCGCCGTGGCTGATTTCGAGTATGAGTTTCAAATGGTTGGTATGAACCGGGTGCTAGATGATAGCATTGAAACAGTCTTTTTAATGGCTGAGGCAAAACATCAGGCGATTGCGTCTAAGTTAGTTAAGGAGATTGCACGATTGGGTGGCGATGTTTCTAAATTTGTTACACCAACGGTAAATGACCAGCTTATGGCAAAATTTTGAATTAATTATCTCATATTATTAGTATTAAATATGCTTTGCCATTTCCATTGCTGTGTCAGCCATCCTATTGGAAAATCCCCATTCATTATCATACCAGCTCAGAACTCGTACCAAATTCTTATCCATTACCCTAGTCTGATCTGCAGCAAAAATTGATGATCTACTGTCATGATTAAAGTCAGAAGAGACAAGTTTTTTATCCGTATACCCTAGGATGCCTCTCAGATTTGTACTTGCAGCTTTGTGAATTTCTTCATTAATTTCAAGACTGGAAGTCTCCTGCAGTGCCTCAAAGGTAAGATCAACGGCAGATACATTCGGCGTAGGTA
>CACOXV010000019.1 GCA_902631295.1 Paracoccaceae bacterium
AAACCAAATAGCCAATAAACCGCACTGAGAATTATTGCGCCGATTCCAACCGCACCAATTGCAATTGGATTTCCAAGCTGCCCTATAACACCGGTATCAATAGCACCTAAAATTGGTATCGAAATATTAGAGAGCACTATAGGAAATGCTATGGACATTACACGGCGGTGGCTTATTTCCTTCGACGAATACAAATATGATCCTTGTAGCTGGCAAGTTAGTTAAACCGTAGGCGGGCTATTCACATTGATGGTTTAAAATCGAATACTAAGATGCAATAATTTTATTTTTATCGACCTTGATGGATTAGTACGACAGCACTACACTCAACGCAAGACTTTGGGGGCTTTATGGGTGAAAGCAAACTTTCTTTCAAGGAAATGTGCGCAAAATTTGAGGTGACACCGCGTACTTTGCGGTATTACGAATATATTGAGCTATTAAGTCCAGAAAGGATCGGCCGTTCTCGTTTTTATGGTGCACGAGAATGTGCGAGAATGACGTTAATTTTGCGTCTGAAGCCTTTTTAATATTTATTGTTCTTGGTCCTATCTTTGGGGCGCTGCCTTTCCTAATGGATGGAATATTTGTTGGTGCTACAAGGTCAATTGATATGCGCAATATGATGTTTTTATCGCTAATAATTTATGTTGTGTCTGCCTATGTATTGATTGATTTGTATGGATTTTACGGTCTATGGCTAGCGCTTTTGGTTTCATATGCGGCTAGGGGTATATCGCTAGTTATGAGATATCCAAAACTTGAAAAATCAATCAGTTAAACAATTCTAAAACACGCTCAGGGGGACGCCCGATGATCGCTCTTTCACGAGATATGACTAGAGGCCGCTCAATCAGAATTGGATTTTGCAACATTGCCTGAATAAGTACTTCATCTTTACTGCAGCGGCTCAATCTTAAGGTGCGAAATATTTTTTCATTTGTACGGACCAATTCTATCGTCGGTATCGACAATTTTTTGACTATCGAAATCAAATCTTCATGATTAATAATTTCATTTAGGTAGTAAAATACCTTTACATCAATTGACCTATCGTTAAGTAACTTTAGAGCAGTCCTTGATTTTGCACATCTTGGGTTATGCCAGATAGTATTCAAAGCCATTTATCTACACCAGTTCCGACTGCATCTTCCACATTGTTAAAACCATTTTCTCTCAAAGAAATATCTAATTCTTTTAAAATTTTGTTAGTAACAGAAAATCCCGAATAAATTAAGGCAGAGTATATTTGTACTAGTGACGCTCCTGCCTGAATCTTTTGAAATAATTGTTCACCCGTAAATACGCCCCCGACACCAATTAATGGTATTTTACCTTCTGTAATAGAATAAAGCTGCGCAAGCACACGCGTTGACATTTCAAATATTGGCGCACCCGAAAGACCGCCTTTTTCATGCTGATAATTACTTTTTAGATTATTGCGGCTGATTGTCGTATTCGCTGCAATAATTCCATCAATTCTCGTATCTATTGCTACCAAAGCAATGTTTTTTAATTCCTCCTGTTCAAGGTCTGGTGCGATTTTTAAAAAGACTGGTACTTTGGTTTTTAAACTATCTTGAGCAGCGATAACTCCATTTAACAATTTACGTAATTCTTTATCTGACTGGAGTTCCCGTAAATTCTCGGTATTTGGCGACGAAACATTAACAGTGGCAAAATCTATAAACTCGCTACATGCTTTAAACACAGTCGCAAAATCAATGATGCGATCAGCACTATTTTTATTAGCGCCCAGGTTTAGGCCAACTATTCCGTTTGAGGGCCGCTTAGACAGTCTTTTGGAGACCTCGTGCATACCATCATTGTTAAATCCAAATCGATTTATAATGGCGTTATCTTCTTTAAGCCTGAATAGGCGTGGTTTAGGATTTCCGGTTTGAGCCAGTGGAGTAACGGCGCCTACTTCTATAAAGCCAAAACCAAACTCAAGTAACGGTTTAATAGCTTCAGCATTTTTATCGAAACCTGCAGCTAAACCCAGTGGATTTTTGAATTTTAACCCCGCGATACTAAGCTCTAGACTTTTTGCCTGAAAACCTTGAGTTTTGGGTATTAAGCCAAATTTGAGAGCTCTCATAGCTAAGTTGTGAGCTTTTTCGGGATCAAGGTTTGATAGTAATCGAAGGGCAACTTTTTCAGATAAGTTCATTTATATCCTCTGGTAATGGATTATCTCCATTTTTCCGTTTTACAGGACGATACCATTCTATGTCCCTTATGAGCAGTTCTCTGTATAAATGTGGAAAGTCTTGCCCCCCACGAGAGGGTTCCCATTTTAGATCTGTTGACAATTTATCTGTTTCACAGGCAGCTAAAACAACGTCCTTATAACCCGAAAAATGCTTAGCTATCGTTTCCTTGACCTGGGTTGCCGTTGAAAAATGTATATAGCCGTCGGCGATATCAACGGGGGCTCCCTTTGTACGCCCATCATCTGTAAAATCTTTCCATTGATCTGGTAAGAAAATTTTATATATCAGCATAAATACTGTGATGCCTAAATATAATTATTTGGTCAAGGCTCATGAATGGGAACGAGCAAAAAGTTAGGCTATCTCTTGTTTAACTTGTGTTTTTACCTCGTTTATGCTGAATCTTACTAATCGAAATAGTAGACCGTAATCAAATCGATTAAGGACATCAATATGTCAGCGAAAATTGCATTTTTAGCTTCCGATATGGAGAGTGCGCAGAATGCATTGCATGAACTGACAGAATTATATGGGCAATGTGATTTCAAAACTGCGGATTACATCGTGGCGCTGGGTGGTGATGGGTTCATGTTGCAAACTTTACATCTTTGTCAAAATTTTCGGACCCCAGTATATGGAATGAATCGTGGAACCATTGGTTTTATGATGAATGCGTATGAAACAGAGGCCTTGCCATCGCGGCTTGCTAATGCAGAGGAGCAAATAATTAATCCTTTGACAATGAAAGCTACACTTGTTGATGGCAAAATTGAAACAGCGCTAGCGATAAACGAAGTTTCTCTTTTACGGGCTGGCCCGCAAGCTGCAAAGCTACAAATATGGGTTGATGATCGACAGCGTATGGACGAGTTAGTGTGTGACGGTGTTTTAGTTGCCACTCCAGCAGGATCAACCGCCTACAATTATTCAGCTCATGGACCCATACTCCCCATAGGTGCTGATGTGCTCGCGATGACCGCTTTAAACGCATACCGGCCGCGCCGATGGCGTGGAGCCTTGTTGCCAAAAACTGCTGTTGTTCGGATAGATGTAATTGAAAATGATAAAAGACCAGTGATGGCGGATGCAGACAGTATATCTTTTAAAAATGTAAAAAAAGTTGAAATAAGCTCGGATACCACTGTCCAGCACCGAATTCTTTTTAACCAAGGCCATGGACTTGATGAAAGGTTAATTCAAGAACAATTTGTTTAATTCAGCCAACCTAGCTGCTTCCATAGTTTTTCGTAAAAAGTACCACAGTGTTCCTCAATGGCTATTAATGCCGCCACGACCATATCTTCGCGCCACCTTTGCCCAATGATCTGAATTCCAATTGGAACAGCGCCCATGGTTTCATTTGCAATATGTGTTGGTACAAGCCCAGCTGGATGCCCAATAAAATTCATAGAATATGACCATAGCGCGGCGCCTAGTACTTCAGTTACGCCTGCTTTACCCTCAGCATCTCGATCTGGATAGAAGAAACTGGTGGGCATAAGATTTGAAATAACTAGAGGATATTCATCCATAAAAAGTGCCCACTCTCGAGCATAATAAGTTCTTGCAGCCATTGCTCTCAAAAGTTCTTTCCCATCGTAAGGTTTAAACTGACGGAAATATTCATCAAAAATCATTTGTATCTTTTCTGAACCATTCTTTTTTATATCTTCCCCCAAGAGAGCTTGCACTTCTCCTAACAGTGCACTGTAACCTGTTTTTGCAGTTTCCTCTAAGAGTGGCGGAGTTACTTCTTTCACATCGAACCCAACATTGCTCAAAGCATCAGCGGCAATTCTCAAACCCTTTGTAACTTCTGGATTAGTTTTGAAGCCTGGTGTTTCAAAGCAGAGAGCTACCTTTCGAGAGTTTTTTGATAATTGAGAAGTATCCCACGGCATAGGAACATGAAATGGGTCCCTAAGGTCGGCTTGTATTATTTCTGGCATGGCTAACTGAAGATCACTTGCACTTCTTGTAATTAATCCTTGCACTGACATTGATTGAGCAAGAATACCACGCTCACTAGTTTGACTTGAGTTCCAGGCAGGAACTCTTCCTAAGCCCGGTTTAAGTGTTACCGCACCAGTTGCTAAAGATGGAAAGCGAAGTGAACCTCCGATGTCATTACCATGAGCCAATGCACACATTCCAGCCATTACCGCAGAACTAGCACCGCCTGAAGAACCGCCTGGAGACAAGTGCTTGCCCCACGGATTATTTGTTCGTCCATGTAAGGGATTTTCTGTATCAGCTCTGAAAGAAAACTCAGGAGTATTGGTTCTGCCAACAAATATTGCTCCGGCGTTCGTAAGATGATCAACGATTGGGGCATTACTATCAGCTATTAAATTTTTGAGTGCGGTTACACCGTTGCTTGTTGCGTATCCTTTCTGATCAACATTTATTTTAATTGTGACCGGAACACCAAATAGTCTACCCTTCGGTTCTCCTGCTAGTGTCGCGCGGTCAAGGGTCTCAGCACGTTTGGTCGCTTTGTCGGACATATCATCGACGATGGCATTAAGTTCAGGATTTACTTTTTTTATATGTTCAAGATATGCTGATGTTACTTCCGTTGCACTTAACTCGTTATTTATTGTTTTTTTTACAAGCTCAGTAGCAGAAAGAGCCCAAATAGGTTTTTCCGACATGTTTCACACCATAGTTCAGGTAAAGCGTAAATAATACCGATTGAAGATGAATTACATTTTATCTTAACGTTTATCTTTAGTCACTCTTTCGCATAACCAATCGACCTAAAGGCTTGCTTTATTTCATCAAGAATTGCCGGGTCATCGATAGTAGCAGGCATTTTGTAGTCCTGATTATCGGCAATTTTAACCATAATTCCCCGTAAAATTTTTCCAGATCTTGTTTTTGGCAGGCGGTCCACAACCACAGCTTTCTTGAAAGCGGCCACTGGGCCTATTTGATCTCTTACCAACTTTACGCATTCATCAACTATTTGGTGGATATCTCTATCTACATTTGCAGATAAACATAAAAAACCTATAGGCAATTGCCCCTTTAAGTTATCTGATACACCGACAACAGCACACTCTGCAACATCAGGATGGTTAGCTAGGGCCTCTTCAATTGCTCCAGTCGACAAACGGTGTCCGGCAACATTGATTACATCGTCTGTGCGTGCCATAATATAGAGGTATCCATCGGAATCGATCATTCCTGCATCGCCAGTTTCATAATAACCTGGAAATTTATCTAAGTATGAGGACTTGAACCTATCTGGTGCATTCCACAAAGTTGGTAGAGTGCCTGGTGGCAACGGTAACTTAATCGCGAGTGCTCCTAACTCATTACTTGATAGTTCGTTGCCATCCTCGTCCAACACTTTAACCTCGTAACCTGGAATAGGTACAGTGGGACTTCCTACTTTTATTGGAAGTTTATCAATGCCAAGTGGATTACCCGCGATTACAAATCCGGTTTCTGTTTGCCACCAATGATCAATAATGGGTATACCTAACAAGTTTTGGGCCCAGTTAATTGTGTCTGGATCAGCACGCTCTCCCGCTAGAAACATCGCTTTTAAGCAGCTCAAATTGAATTTTTTGGTAAATTCTCCTCCAGGGTCTAATCTCTTAATTGCTCGAAAAGCGGTTGGCGCCGTAAATAGTACACTCACGTCGTGCTCGCTTATGATACGCCAGAAGGTTCCGGCGTCTGGTGTTCCTACGGGTTTGCCTTCAAATACTACAGTAGTGTTTCCATGGATCAATGGTGCATAGCAGATGTAGCTATGTCCAACTATCCAACCTATATCTGAAGCCGCCCAGAAAACTTCTCCTGGGTTTACATTATAAAAATGTTTCATTGTCCAATTTAAAGCTACAAGGTGTCCTGCGGTAGGCCGTAACACACCCTTTGGTGCGCCTGTTGTTCCAGAAGTATATAATAAATATGCAGGATGATTGCCTTCGACTGGTACACACTCTGCTTGTTCAGCAGTTTTTTGAAATTCCACCCAGTCGTAGTCTCGCCCGTCAATCAGGTCAGCCGTACACTGCGTTCTTTGTAAAATAACTACTGTTTGGGGTTCATGATCTGCCAATTTTATTGCAGCATCAATTAATGGTTTATATTCAACAATTCGATTTGGTTCGATACCACATGAGGCTGCTAAAATAGCTTTAGGTTTAGCATCATTTATTCTAACTGCTAACTCATTTGAAGCAAAACCCCCAAATACAACTGAATGAATCGCACCAATTCGAGCGCATGCCAGCATAGAGATCAAGCCTTCGGGTACCATTGGCATATATATTATAACACGGTCACCTTTTGAGATACCTTTTGCTAACAAAGCACCTGCCAAAGTTGCAACCTTTTCGTGCAATTCAGAATATGTAATAGAATATTTTGTATCAGTAACAGGACTATCGTATATGATGGCTTTCTGATTGGCTCTTCCATTTAGAACGTGTCTGTCAATAGCGTTATAACAAGTATTTACCTCACTATCACAGAACCATTCGTAAAAAGGCGCCTTGTCTGAGAACAGTGCTTTTGAAGGTTTCTTTACCCAATCAATCGCATCTGCAGCAGTCATCCAAAACGATTCTGGATCGTTTTTCCAACCATTATATATTTCTTTATAGCCCATGAAGCTCCCTTTCAATGGAACCTAACTTTTCTGAATAATGCTTAAAATTTTGATCATGGCAAGATGCGCAGTAAAGATTTTGAATTACTTGTTGTATATCATTAGATTATAGATATTAAGGTATTCAGTGTCTTTCTATTAAAGACAGTTGGAAGCATCATTTAAAAGTAAATTATGACCTCGCAAGAAGCAGAAATTTATGCACTTAAAGTCACAAATTGGCTTATTTCAAATCAAGATCTCCTTGACGTTTTTATGAGTTCAACTGGCGTATCTGAAGCGACTATTAAAAGTGATTTTCATGAAGGAGTATTTTTGGCAGCTATCTTAGATTTTTTGTTACTTGATGATAACTGGGTTATTGCCGCTTGCCATGCCATGCAGCTAGAGCCTGACACAATGCACACTGCTAGACTACTGTTGCCAGGTGGTGAAAGGGTAAATTGGACGTGATCGGTATGGATGTTGATGGTATTTTATTCGACAAAGATGGAACTCTTTTTGATTTTCATAGGACATGGAGTTCGTGGACATCTGATGCAATTGATTATCTTTGCCGAAACAATTTATCAAAAAAAGAATTAATTGCAGAAGCACTTGGATACGATCCGAAGAATCAGACTTTTTTAAAATCAAGTCTGCTAATTGCAGGTACTGCTGAACAGGCTGCAGATAATATTGTGCCTTTTCTCGATAATATCAGTAAATATGAAATCGAGGAATATTTATTGAGTTCAGCTAAAAGAGTTAAACTGATTGAGGTTATTCCACTTGAGCGGTTTCTAAAGAATTTATATTCTAAAGGTTTAAAAATTGGTCTTGTGACAAATGATTTCGAGGCTGTTGCACATGCACATTTGAAAGCATCGGGGATTCACAAATATTTTGATTTTATTGTTGGATTTGACAGCGGTTTTGGAATTAAGCCGGACCCCAAGCCGCTTATGGCATTTGCAGAGCAGTTTTCGATCTTACCGCACCGAGTCGCAATGGTTGGAGACAGTACTCATGATATGTTTGCTGCAGAAAAAGCGGGAATGTATAAAATCGGCGTACTTACCGGCTTAGCTTCATATTCTGACCTCGCTCCATATTCTGATGTGGTCTTTGATAACATAAGTAAAATCGAGGGGCTCCTAAACTAATTATTGTTAATACGACCTAGATTGTCGCAAAAGAACAGGACACGTTGGGTTTAACTCTATGATTTAGAGACAAAACTTTAGAGCAAGCGTATGAGTTCCATTCAATCTAGACGAAAAAGGGCCGGGGGACGAGCTGGCAATGCTGGTAGACGTGGCAGCTCATCTATTCTTCAGATGCCATGGGAGCTCACCGCAAATATAGATAAGCCTACTGAACCTTTGAGCGAGGAGGGTGTGAACGCTATCCATCTTGGTGCAATGGAAATCTTGGAAGATATTGGGCTAGAAATTCTTAACCTTGAAGCTAGAAACATCCTATCAAAAGCTGGCTGTATTATTGTTGGTGAAAATGTTAAATTTGATCGTGAGTTTATTATGGAGATGATAAATAAAGCGCCTTCTCAATTTGATATTATACCAAGAAACCCAAAGAAAAAAATTACTGTGGGTGGAAAAAAAATATTGTTTGGAAATGTTTCTTCACCACCAAGCTACTGGGATACAAAAATATGTCGAAAAGTGCCAGGTACGAGAGAGACTTGCAAAAATTTACTAAAGCTTAGCCAATATTTTAATTGTATTCACTTTGTTGGAGGATATCCAGTAGAGCCGGTCGATCTGCATCCGAGCACGCGTCATCTTGATGTGCTTTATGACAAACTTACTGTTACCGACAAAGTCGCACACGCCTATAGTTTAGGAAAAGAGCGGGTTGCCGATGTTATTGAAATGGTTCGTATTGCTGGTGGTTGGACGGAAGAAGAGTTCGATAGTGGTCCAAAAATGTATACAAATATTAATTCGACTTCTCCTTTAAAGCACGATCAGCCGATGCTTGATGGATGGATGAGATTAGCTAGACGAAATCAAGGTTTGATAGTTACGCCATTTACGCTTGCCGGTGCTATGGCTCCAGTAACTATGGCGGGCGCAGTGGCACAGTCAATAGCTGAGGGTTTAAGTGCAATAGCGCTTGCGCAGTATATCAAGCCAGGCGTTGGATGTGCTATCGGCACATTCACTTCAAATGTTGATATGAAATCTGGAGCTCCTGCATTTGGGACACCCGAGTATATCCGCGCAACCCAGATGACGGGTCAACTAGCTCGTCACTATGGCCTTCCATTAAGGTCATCGGGAGCATGCGCCGCAAACGTTCCTGATGGACAATCAATTTGGGAGACGTCAAATAGCCTATGGGCAGCCGTACAATCAGGATCAAATATCATTTATCATGCTGCCGGGTGGTTAGAGGGAGGCCTTATCGCTAGTCCAGAAAAATTTATAATGGACTGTGAGATTATACAGCAGATTCAACGGTACATGGATCCAGAAATACACTCCACAAATCCTGACAGCATAGCGATATCGGCAATTAAAGAAGTTGGTAGTACTGGACATTTTTTTGGTGTTGAACATACACAAAGTCGTTATGAAAATGCTTTTTATCAACCGTTTTTATCCGATTGGAAAAACTATGAGGCATGGGAGGCAGCTGGTGCAGTGTGGACGCCTCAACGTGCTTACAAAATATATGAACAAATTCTTCATGAGTTTTCAGAACCATCGATAGACCAAGGAATTGATGAAGAATTAAAGGACTTCGTGGCTCGACGAAAAACTGAGGGTGGTGCACCAACCGATTACTGATGTTTGTTCGTATTTTTTGAATTTTAGAATTCTTTTTCTGGTGTTTAAGCTAGAAACTGTCTAGTTAGCTCCCAATATAATGAAAATGGACCTCAGAATTATGGGAAGAGAAGTAAAAATAGCTCCGTCTATACTTGCAGCGGACTTCGCAAATTTTGGAAAGGAAATTCGGGCAGTTGAGGCTCAGGGTGCTGATTGGATCCATGTTGACGTAATGGATGGACATTTTGTCCCGAATTTAACATTTGGACCGGCTTTGTGCAAAGCAATCCGTCCGTATATAAAATCCGTGATGGACGTACATCTCATGATTAGTCCGGTTGAGCATTATATTGAAGAATATGCGGAAGCAGGAGCGGATATAATTACTGCTCATTATGAGGCTACAGACCATCCGCACCGTACAATGCAAGCTATTCGTGCTTCTGGTTGTAAAGCTGGTATTGCATTAAATCCCGCCACTCCTGCAGAAAGTGTGGAATATTTGCTGGATTCTATTGATCTGATTTGCGTCATGACAGTAAATCCAGGGTTTGGTGGTCAAAGTTTTATTAGCTCTCAACTAGAAAAAATTGAAAAATTAAAATCAATGATCGGTTCGCGGCAAATTTTCTTGGAAATTGATGGTGGTATCGACAGTAAAACTGCACCCTTGGTTGTAGCTCAAGGAGCAAATGTTTTAGTTGCGGGATCAGCGGTATTTAAAGGTGGTTCGAGTGATAACCCATCTGTCTATGGGGAAAATATATCAGCAATTCGGAATGCGTTTGAATAATGATGCCGTTTGCGGAATATAATATATAAAATATTTAAGAAACAAACAGTGTCTTTTTTAATGGCAGCCCGTACGAGAATCGAACTCGTCTTTCCAGGTTGAAAACCTGGCGTCCTAACCGATAGACGAACGGGCCGCTCTGCCTGTGTTTGCCGTTATTATGTAAACCCTTAAGGCTGTGCAAGTAGAAAAATGCATCAAAATATATTTTTTTGAATTTTTACTATTATATCTAAAACTCTTCTGGCCAGGCTGCATCCTCTAAGATTAATTGAGGAGATTTTTTACCTTGCCAATAATTAATATCTAATTTCCCAACTAAATGTACTTTTTTACCATCGTGTTCAGATAATTCTTGCCCTAAATTTCCCTCAAAAGCTCTAAAACAGATAGCGTCCATTGATTTGCCATTATCATCTGAAAACCGAACTTTTAAGTGGTTATCACCAACCCTCTTTGTATAACTCAAACTTACATCACAAAATGCAAACCTTGGTTCTCGAATTGCTGAACCGAATGGACCACAATTTTCTAATTCCTTAATGAGATCAATCTTTGCTGCCTGGATAAAAAGAATTCCATCTACCAAAAGTTCCTGAGTTTTTGCGTTCACAATTTTAGCTTTTTCCGCCAATTCACATAATCGATCCATCGCTGGCTTTAGTTGGTCCATTGTAAGGCTTAAGCCTGCCGCCATTTTGTGCCCACCACCCTTTTGTATAAGACCCTCTCGCTGTAGCCGCTGGATTGCATGCCCTAAATCGTAACCATCTACGGATCGACCCGACCCTTTACCATCTATTCCATCAAAACCAATGACAATTGACGGCTTATTAAATTTATCTTTGAGCCTAGATGCGACGATTCCAACTACTCCTGGATGCCACCCCTCTGATGCTGCCCAAATAATTGAATTTTCGGACTGGTTTTTATCTATTTGAGCAAGTGCTTGTTCTCTTGCTATATTTTCTATCTCCCTTCGCTGTCTATTCAATTCTTCTATTTGCTCACACAAATCGTTCGCCTCTGAAGTTGAAATTGAACAGAGGAGCCTCAAGGCTAGATCGGCAGGGCCTATTCGACCTGGTGCATTTAATTTTGGACCCAGGATATATCCTAAATGATATGAAGTAGGACTCGAGTTTATACCAGATTTATCAATCAGGAACTTTAAACCTAATCTCTTTCTATTGGATAAAATTTTTAAACCCTGACGAACAAAAGCCCGGTTCACGCCAGTTAAAGGGGCGACATCTGCTACAGTTCCAAGAGCAACTAAATCTAAGTAGTCCATTAGATTGGGTGATGTTGTATTACTATCCTTAAGTTGACGACCGCATTCAACCAAAGTTAAGAATACCACGCCGGCAGCACATAAATATGATAAAATACCAGTCTCAATTTGCCTGTTAGGATTAACTATAGAGTGACATTTGGGATCTTCCTCAGATCCCAAATGATGATCTAAAATGATCACGTCACAATCCTCGCGGACTATTTCCAGTGCCTCATGACCCAGTGTTCCACAATCAACACAAATAATAAGCTCATTATTCGAAGAAAGTCTGGTCATAGCCGTTTTGTTTGGGCCATATCCCTCCCTGATCCGATCTGGCACATAAATACTTGGTTCTATGTTAAAAAATCGAAACCAAGATACGAGCATTGCTCCAGAAGTCGCACCATCAACATCATAATCTGCGTAAATGACAATCCTTTCCTTACGGTTTGTGGCAGCTATCATTCTCTGAGCAGCCTTAGAAACATCTAGTAACTCCCTAGGATCTGGTAATAAGTTTCTAAGGAGTGGGTTCAAATATGCTTCTACCTCTTCGGGAGGGACTGAAAGCCTTCCTAAAACACTGGCTACTGGAGGTTTTTGTCCAGTAATTTGTGATATAGCTTCCGCTCGCCGGTGCTGGTCATCACTAAGCCCAATCCATCTTCTACCCGTAATAGATTTTTGAACACCTAAAACTGCCATAAAGAAAACATTATTTCTTCGGGACGCGATAGATCATGCGCCGCACTGAGCCGGTTTTTGATCGCATCAAAATTGTCTCGGCAGTAATATGAGTTATTTCGCGTTTTATACCTTCCAAGAGTGAGCCACTAGTAACCCCTGTCGCAGCGAAAATGACATCCTGTGTAACCATATCATCTCTGGAATAGATTCGAGATAAGTCACTTATTCCAGCTTTTTCTGCACGAAGCTTTTCATCATCATTTCGAAATATTAATCTGCCGTGGATTTGCCCACCCATACATTTAAGTGCGGCAGCGGCAAGAACACCTTCGGGGGCCCCGCCAATTCCCATATACATATCGATACCCGTAATTTCAGATTCGGCACAGTGCATAACTCCAGCTACGTCACCATCTGAAATTAAGCGAATTGCTGCCCCAGTAGACCTCACTTGCTCTATCATATCCTGATGTCTTGGACGTTCTAAAATACACACTGTGATATCGTTCGGGTCACAATTTTTTGCCTCAGCCAATATCTCAACCCTTTCAAAAGGCGACATATCAAGAGACAGTAGATTAGGTGAAAATCCGGGGCCAACTGCCAGCTTTTCCATGTAAACATCTGGCGCGTGTAGCATAGATCCCTTTGGCCCCAGAGCAATAACTGTTAATGCATTTGGCATATCCTTAGCAGTCAGTGTTGTTCCTTCTAGTGGGTCTAACGCGATGTCTACACCAGGCCCATTCCCAGTTCCAACTTTTTCTCCAATGTAAAGCATTGGCGCTTCGTCACGTTCACCTTCGCCGATTACAACAGTTCCTGCTATATCCAGTAAATTTAATTGTTCTCTCATTGCATTTACGGCAGCCTCGTCTGCTGCTTTTTCGTTACCTCGTCCAATCAGTGATACTGATGCTATAGCTGCGGCTTCCGAAACTCTTGCCAATCCAAGTGAAAGCATACGGTCATTAAATTCAATCTTTGGGTTAGTCATGGCAAAGCTTTCTTGCTCTAAAGTGGTTCGATGCGTAAAGCGACAGGTTTATCATGTACTACACCAGTTTTAGGAACATTGGCTAAAGCCTTCTCAATAGACTGTGGGTCAGTAGTGTGTGTAACAATAAGAACTGGTGCATTTTCATCAGCATGGGCGTACTGGCGCATCCGGTCGATTGATATCCCAAAGTCACCCAGTAATGATGCCACTTTTGCCAAAGCACCAGGCTTATCTGACAGAGATAAGCGTAAATAGTATGGTGCTCTTGTATTTGACTTCACAGATTGGACAGTTCTGAGTGTATTTGCCTGTTGTCCAAAAGTTGGTATTCGTACCCCTCGAGCAATGTCTATAACATCTGCCATCACAGCGCTAGCTGTAGGACCTTCGCCGGCTCCAGGTCCGCTCAGGATGATCTGTCCCACATGGTCTCCTTCGAGCATGACCATATTTGTACCTCCCTCTAACTGGCCAAGTGGTGAAGCCGCTGGAACTAAGCACGGCGACATGCGCTGCTCAAGACCGTCTCCGTTGAGTTGCGCAACACCAAGTAATTTTATTCGAAATCCCATATCTGCTGCATGATTTATATCGTCGATTGAGATCTGACCAATACCCTCTAATTGTACCGCCTCAAAATTTACCTTTGTCCCGAAACCAATTGAAGCTAGCAAAGCAAGTTTATGGCCGGCGTCAATTCCGCCAACGTCAAGATTGGGATCAGCTTCTAAATATCCTAAGGCTTCAGCTTCTTTAAATATTTCATCATAACTTAATCCAGATGACTGCATCCTTGTAAGAATATAATTGCATGTTCCATTCATTACACCAACTACACGCGCTAGGCTATTGCCCGCGAGCCCTTCAGTTAATGCTTTTATCACCGGAATGCCCCCAGCCACTGCTGCTTCGAAACGAAGCAATTTATTTTTATCTTCAGTTTTTTCAGCCAGTTGTTGTCCGTGATGTGCTAATAATGCTTTATTGGCTGTTACTATGTGTTTTTCATTATCAATAGCCGCAAAAATGGAATTTTTTGCCGCGCCAACATGACCCCCGATTAGTTCCACGAAGATATCAATATCTTTTCGATTAGCTAGAGTAACAGGATCACTCTCCCAATCGTACATACTCAAATCTATCCCACGATCTTTATTTTTTGATTTTGCGGAAACTGCAACGATTTCGATATTTCTGCCTGCTCGGGCCTGCAGAGTTTCTGCTTTCTGCTGGATTATCTTTACAACACCAATGCCCACTGTTCCCAATCCGGCAATACCAAGTTTTATCGGATTAGTCATGATGTGTTCCTTTTGTGAGTTGTACGTTACAAATGCGATTTAACCAAAAAGCCGGTATTAAGCAACAGCACACCCATACTTAATAAGCTTTAGGACGTCAGATATTTTGGTCATGAAAATTAGAAAAAAATTAAATTAATATTTAAACTTTAAAAGTAGTTTTAGGTTTTAAATCTATTTTCTGTCGCTTTTAGAAAAGCCCAAAAATATACCTAGGACATATTAGAGGTATGGAGAAAAAAATGAAAATTGGTTTTATCGGACTAGGTAATGTCGGCAGTAAGCTGTCAGGGAGCTTACTGAGGAACGGTTTTGATGTATCCGTGTATGATTTAAGCAGGCAATTAATGGTAGACTTTGCAAAAAAAGGAGCAAAGATTGGGGAAAATCCGGAACACTTGATGAATGTTTGTGATACTATAATAACGTGTTTACCGAGTCCGCCCGCTTCCAACATGGTCATGCAGAAAATGCTTCCATTTGTAAAAGAAGGAAAAACTTGGTTGGAAATGTCCACGACAGACGGTGCTGAAGTCAAGCGTTTGGGGACGGAGGTCATAAGTCGCGGTGGGAAAGCCGTTGATTGTCCAGTATCTGGTGGTTGTCACCGGGCAGATACTGGAAATATAAGCATATTCGCTGGCTGTGACAGAGGCACGTTTGAAATTATCCTACCTTTGTTAACCACTATGGGTCGTAGGGTTCTTCACACAGGAGAGCTGGGTAGTGCGAGTGTGCTAAAGGTTATTACTAATTTTCTAGCTACAGCAAATTTGGTTTCTTGTGCGGAGGCCCTCACGGTAGCAAAAGCGGCAGGTTTGGAATTGGGAAATGCTTATGAGGCAATTAGAATTTCATCTGGTAATTCTTTTGTTCATGAAACGGAGAGCCAAGTTATATTAAATGGAAGTCGTGATATCTCATTTACAATGGATCTCGTAGCCAAAGATATTGGATTATTTCAAGCGGTTGCAGATAGAGAAAATGTGCCACTTGATTTAAGCCCCTTGTTAATTGAAATCTTTCAAGATGGAATAAATAAATTTGGCCCGAGAGAGCTTTCGCCCAATATCATAAAAAGACTAGAAGAGGTAACAGGTCTGAGCATCACTGCCCCAGGGTTTCCTGCAGAAATGGTCGACTACGAACCGGAAGAGCCAGGTTATGAAGTGCAGGTCAATAAATTTTAGGCAAATTAAAAGTAAATGTATTGTATCAAAGAGTCGTAACAGGTAAATTTTATAGCCTGACAACATGGAGGATCGAATGCGCTTCTCAGCATTGCGCATACTGAAGGAAAGTCTATCGAGCAACAAGAATTGGACCCCGCATTGGCGAAATCCTAGTCCAAAGTCTGCCTATGACGTAATTATCATTGGGGGTGGTGGACATGGATTGTCCACTGCATATTATTTGGCACAAAATCATGGAATAAGAAATGTTGCAGTGCTTGAAAAGGGCCATATAGGAAGTGGTAATATTGGAAGAAATACTACTATAGTTAGAGCTAATTATTTATTGCCTGGAAATTCCGAATTTTATAGCCATTCTCTCAAGCTTTGGGAGGGATTGGAGACGGATCTCAATTATAATGTAATGATGTCTCAGCGTGGTCTCATAATGTTATGCCATTCAGATGGACAGCGTGACGCATTCGTGCGGCGAGCTAATGCAATGAGAAGTCGAGGGGATGACGCTCAGATGCTGTCTGTAGATGATTTACGTAAATTGTTGCCATATCTAAACTATGACAATGCTCGGTTCCCAATTTATGGCGGTCTTTTTCAAAAAAGGGCTGGTACAGCCAGGCATGACGCAGTGGCATGGGGTTATGCACGGGCTGCTGATGAAAGGGGCGTTGATTTAATACAGAACTGTGAGGTGACTGGCTTCAACATAAATCATGGCAGAGTAACTGGTGTAGAGACATCTAGGGGTGAAATTGAGGCAAATAAAGTCGCAATCGTTGTTGCTGGCCGTTCTAGTCAGGTTGCTCAAATGGCTGGTATTAGATTGCCAATAGAAAGCCATATTTTACAGGCTTTTGTAACAGAAGGACTAAAGCCCGTTATCAATAATGTAATCAGCTTTGGAATGGGTCATTTTTATATCAGCCAGTCTGACAAAGGAGGCCTTGTATTTGGTGGTGACTTAGATGGATATGCATCTTATGCGCAAAGAGGTAATTTACCATTAATGGAGCATGTTTTTGAGGCTGGTATGGCACTTATGCCAATGATCGGTAAAGCAAAAGTTTTAAGGTCTTGGGGTGGAATAATGGATATGACACCAGACGGAAGCCCAATTATAGATAAGACTTCAATTGATGGTTTATTTATAAATTGTGGATGGTGTTATGGTGGTTTTAAAGCAGTTCCGGCTTCCGGATACGCTTATGCCCACTTAATAGCAACTGAGAACTATTTTCATACAGCGTCGAATTATCGATTTGAACGATTTCAATCTGGATATAATTTAATGGATGAGGAGGGTACAGGTTCTCAACATAACCTGCATTAATGCTTAATGAAATTTGTAATATTTTATAAATAGTGAGCCTACTAAAATGAGAATAATCTGCCCAAACTGTGGTGAGCGAGACATTCGGGAATTTTATTACCGGGGATCTGAAAATGATTTAGATAGGCCAAAGCTTGAGGATAGTCTTTTAAATTGGCATGCCTTTTTACATTTAAGAGATAATGCAGCTGGAGAAATTCGTGATTTATGGTATCATGAGAAGGGATGTAATAGCTGGTTAATAGTTACAAGAAACACAATTACGCACGACGTTATAAGCACAGAACTGGTAAACTCTGAGGACGAAGGTCTGGCATGAGAATAACGTCAAAGGGATTTGTGAACAGAGACCAGGAAGTCACCTTCCTATTTGATTCAAAGCCCTACAAAGGATTTGTAGGCGATACTGTTGCTTCCGCACTTCTTGCAAATGATGTAAATTTAGTTGGTCGCTCTTTTAAATACCATCGGCCGAGGGGTATTTTGGGCATCGGCTCTGAAGAACCTAACGCTCTTATTTCGGTTCATAAAGGTGGAAAGATAGAACCTAATATTCGAGCTACCACGCAGGAAATATATGAAGGATTAATTGCAACCAGTCAAAATTCTTGGCCAAGTCTAAAATTTGATGCGCTTGCAATAAATGATATTCTTGCTCCGTTTTTCAGTGCCGGATTCTACTATAAAACATTCATGTGGCCACCAAGGTTTTGGGAGGCTCTTTATGAACCAATAATTCGGCGCGCAGCAGGACTAGGAAAGCTAGAAGCTAAACCCGATGTAGATAATTATGACCAAAATTTTGCCTTTTGTGATCTTTTGATTATCGGAGGTGGCCCTTCTGGGTTATTTTCTGCATTACTTGCGGGGCGAGCAGGCCTGGACGTAATACTAGTTGATGAAAACCCAAAATTGGGTGGCCGACTTCTTTTTGAAAATACAATTATTGACGGAAACCATTGCTCAGATTGGATCCAAAATTGCCTTGGCGAGTTGAAATCGCTCGAAAATGTCCGACTGCTTTCGCGAGCGACAGTTTTCGGTATTTATGATCAGGGGACTTTTGGAGTTTTGGAACGAATTTCTAGGCACATCCCGGACTCTGATAGCGATACCGTTTTAGATTGCTTTTGGCGCATTGTTGCTTCCAGTAGTATACTGGCATCTGGAGCCATAGAGCGTCATATTGCATTTGGAAATAATGATAGACCTGGAATTATGATGGCCAGTGCACTTCGCGGCTATTTAAATCATTATGGTGTAGCGGCTGGAACATCTATTTCAATTTTTGGAAACAATGATGATGCGTTCAACACAGCTTATGATTTAAATTCGGCTGGCGTTGAAATAGCTGCTTACATCGATAGTCGGCGTGATGCGGATATCCAAGGTGATTTTCCAATTTTTCGTGGTGCTGAAGTATATGATACAGGTGGAAGATTAGGACTTGAGCATATTTGCATCCGGGATGATAAAGGTGAGCGTAAAATACAAACCGATTGTCTCGGGGTGTCGGGTGGTTGGAACCCGAGTATTCATTTGAGTTGTCACACTAATGCAAAACCGGAATGGAGAAATGATATTGCTGCATTTACTCCTAAAAGACAAAGTATTTCCGGTCTGATAGTTGTTGGATCCGCAAACGGTCATTTCACAACATCGGATTGTTTCCAATCGGCGTGCGAGGCAGTAAATGAGCTATTGAAATCAAAAGGTAAGAAGGTAAGGCGTAAATCGTATCCCCTAGCATCAGATTTAGAATACAATATCAGTCCACTATGGGCGGTTGAAGGTAATAAAAGGGCATGGCTAGATTTTCAAAACGATGTAATCACAAAGGATATTAAGCAATCCGTGGATGAAAATTTTCGTAGTGTTGAGCACATGAAACGCTATACCACACAAGGGATGGCAACTGACCAGGGCAAAGGGTCGAATGTTATTGCTATTGCTTTGCTCGCTGACGCCAGTGGCGAGACTATCGAAAGAACCGGGACTACAACATTTAGACCACCCTACACACCAATTCCTATTGCAGCAATTGGGTCTTCTGGAAGGGATAAAGGATTTGCCCCGGAGCGGTTGTCTACTACGCATGCTGCCTCAATTAAACTGGCTGCCCCTATGATCGAGGCTGGCTTGTGGTATCGTCCAAGCTACTATCCCCAAATTGGAGAGAATAATTGGCTTCAGGCCTGTAATCGCGAAGTTTTATACGTTCGACAAAGTGTTGGAATATGCGATGTTTCTACGCTTGGCAAAATCGAATTTCATGGAAAGGATGCAGCAAAATTTCTTGATTTTGTTTATACCAATTCTTTCGGCTCGTTGGCGGTTGGAAGAGTCAAATATGGGTTGATGCTAAGAGAAGATGGCTTCATCATGGATGATGGTACATCGGCTAGGATTTCAGAAAACTCATATCTTATGACAACTACTACCGCTGCAGCAGGCACTGTTATGAGACATTTAGACTTTATCCACCAAGCGTATTGTCCAAAGTTACATGTCAGATTTGTATCCGTGACCGAGCAATGGGCCCAATTCTCAGTTTCTGGTCCGAAGTCTTTAGACATTATTTCGTCAGTTGTGGATGAACCGTTTAATGAAAAGGATTGGCCGTTTATGTCCTGTGGGGAAGTAAAGGTCATGGGAATAAAAGCACGCCTTTTTAGAATTTCATTTTCTGGTGAATTAGGTTACGAACTTGCTATTCCCTCACGTTTTGGCGGAAGCCTCTTTGATCTTCTCAGGTTGGAAGCTGAGCAGCGAGGAGGTGGAGTTTATGGTATGGAGGCAATGAATGTTCTTCGTTTGGAGAAAGGCTTTATAACGCATGCTGAAATAGATGGACGCGCCACCGCATATGACGTTGGTATGCAAAAAATGGTAAGTGAGAAAAAGGATTTTATTGGAAATAAAATGGCACAAAGACCAGGTCTTTTAGACCGTAATAGAGAAAGACTAGTCGGGTTAAAAACAAACGGACCGCAAAGTACCCTTACAGCTGGATCTCTTCTTTATAATACTGATGATGAACTGTTGGCTGATAATAGCCAAGGCCACATATCTTCAGTCGCTTTTTCGCCAATTGAAAATTGCTACATCGGCCTTGCCTTCGTGAAGAGAGGGCCAGAAAGATGGGGAGAAAAAATAAAGGCTGTAAATTTACTAACTAGTACAGATTCGAATTGCGAGATTTGTCCACCCATTTTCTATGACCCAGATGGGGAAAAATTTCGTGCGTAAGTTATTAGCCACAAGTCCAGCGGCAGACTTATGCCCAGTTGAGTTTGGTGGATTAAAGCTTGTCGAGTTAAGCTTCCCTTACCTTTCCTCTATAAGTCCATATCCTAAAAATGAAAAAAAATGCTCTGCGATTCTCAAAAAAAACCATGGGATACACATGCCAAATGTTTGTAGAGCGACAGGAAGCTCTCACAAGAAGGCGATATGGTTTGGCAATTTTACATTGTTTATTGGCGAAGAACCTAACATTGCACTGAGTGATGTGGCTGCTGTAGTTGATATGAGTGATGCTTGGTGTTCATTACGACTTACAGGCACACATGCTGAGGAAGTTATGCAGCGTCTTTGTCCAATTGATGTTCGCTTAAGTGTATTTAAAACGGGATGCGTTGCCAGTACAATGTTGGGGTTAATGCCGGTAACACTTCATAGAAGTGGTAAAAATCAATTTGATATTTATGGCTTTAGATCAATGTCGCGGACATTAGTTGTCGAAATAACAGAATCAATAAAAAAGACGACGTATTTATTTTTACAAAAATGATATTTTGTAACCTTTTGATTGGCGTTTGACTGGACAACCATAAAATAAAGACTGATTATAAATCTATGAGTTTGCCGCATGGATTCTTAGATGAACTTAGGTCGAGAATTAGCCTTTCCGATGTTGTTGGGCGTAAAGTCCAGTGGGATTTGCGCAAATCCAACCAGGCTAAAGGCGATATGTGGGCGCCGTGTCCTTTTCATCAAGAAAAAACAGCCAGTTTTCACGTAGATGAAAATAAAGGTTTTTATTTTTGTTTTGGTTGCCAGGCCAAAGGAGATGCAATCGGCTTTGTAAGAGAAACAGAGAATGTCAATTTCATAGAAGCTGTGGAAATTTTAGCAGCAGAAGTCGGATTGCCGATGCCTGAATTCGATCCGAAATCTAAAGAAAAATCTGCTCGAAATAAAATTTTGATCGAAATTATGGAGCAATCTGCGAATTTCTTTAGACTTACACTCAATTCAAAGCAGGGAAAGCATGCGCTCGATTATCTGCATAAACGTGGATTAAATTCAGCTGTCATTAAGCATTTTGAAATAGGTTTTGCGCCACCAGACCAAACTATTTTAACCCAAAAATTGATAGATAAAGGTTATGAAATTGATTCAATTATTGAAAGTGGAATGTCGGCAAGATCAGATGATGGGAATCGTTATTATGATCGGTTCCGAGGACGCGTAATGTTCCCAATTCGTGATGGTAGAGGGCGGTGTATTGCGTTTGGTGGTAGATCATTAGATCCTGCTGCTAGGGCAAAGTATCTGAACTCTCCGGAAACACCTTTGTTTGATAAAGGCAGAACTCTTTATAACTTAGCTGGTGCACGATCTGCCGTTGGAAGGGCTGAGCCTTTAATTGTTACAGAAGGCTATATGGATGTAATTGCTCTGCATTCAGGAAATTTTAGTGGAGCGATAGCACCTCTTGGTACCGCTATTACTGAACACCAGCTTCAATCGATGTGGCGTATATCTCCAGAGCCAATAATTGCTTTGGATGGTGATAAAGCTGGATTGCGGGCGGCGTACAGATTGATTGACCTTTCTCTCCCACTTCTCAAAACTGGCCAGGCATTGAGATTTTCGTTGATGCCAGAGGGCAAAGATCCAGATGATTTGATACGAAATAAGGGGTCGTCTTTTTTTAAAAACCTAATTGAAGAAGCCATACCTATGGTGGATTTAATATGGAAACGAGAAACGGATGGTAAAAGCTTTGATAGCCCTGAAAGGCGCGCTTTATTGGATAAATCTATTAACGATGTAATTGCCTTAATAAAGGAAAATAATCTTAGAAACCATTATAAAGACGCACTGTTCCAAGCCCGTAGGCAATTTTTTGGGAAACAATTCATTGGTAAAACTGGATTTAAAAATACTTCAACTGTTATGCCACAAATTGATACCAAGGCGTCTTTTTTAGTTTCCGTAGATGAAAAAACAGCGTCTGCCCAGATCCGGGAGTCTACCATAGTAGCGGTGTTAATAAGATTTCCAGAGCTTATTGAGATATTCTATGATCAATTAATAATGATCGATTTAGTAACTCCTGACTGTGATCTGGTACTTAAAGAATTAATTAAGTTAGACCCTAACTCCACCGTAAAAATTAAGGATCAAGTAAACCAGAAAATTAGTAGTGATAAAGTTGATAAGCTGCTGGGCTTATCACACCTAAAAATTTTACCCTGCCTTCGTCTGAAAGGCACCAGAGAAATGGGTCAACAGACCCTTAAAGAAGAATTGGCAAAGCTCAATAGCGAGCGAGGTCTATCAATAGAAGTTGATGAAATTAATAATATTCCTCCTGAGGAATGGCATGAGCGAGACTTTTCTAGATTAGGAATGGCAAACAACGCAAAACAGCGAACAGTTAGCTCTGTTCAAGAAGATACAATTAACTATGAGCAGGCTCAGAATGGTTTAAATATTAATCGAGAAGAACGTCTGAAACTCGATGAAATCAGGAGCAGTATCAGCTTCAATAAGAAAAAAAATTAATTCTGACGATAAAAAATCATTTTTTATCGTCTATTTGGGTGGCCGAATCAGTCAATTTGTATATTGATTCTTCAAAAACGAATCACGCAGCGATATTGGGAGTTGTGAATGGCCGCCAAAGATACCGAAGATAAAAAATCTGACGAACAAGATGCAGATCTCTCCCTAGATATGAGTCAAGCCGCAGTAAAGAAGATGATTGCTGAGGCTCGAGAGCGCGGCTACATAACTTATGATCAGTTAAATAATGTATTGCCACCAGATCAAGTATCTTCAGAACAAATCGAGGATGTTATGTCCATGTTATCGGAGATGGGCATAAATATTATTGAAGATGACGAAGCTGAAGATGAAGATAACAGAAATACGGAATTAGTTACAACCACGGGCACTAAGGATGTTGCCCTGTCATCGGGTGATACTGAGAAATTAGATAGAACAGATGACCCTGTACGCATGTACTTGCGTGAAATGGGGTCTGTTGAATTATTGAGTAGAGAGGGTGAGATTGCTATTGCCAAACGCATAGAGGCTGGCCGAAATACAATGATATCTGGCCTATGCGAGAGCCCTCTAACCTTTCAGGCGATAACGATATGGCGTGATGAACTACTTAATGAAGATATTCTATTACGAGATGTCATAGATCTTGAGGCAACTTTTGGAAACCAGCTTGGCGAAGATGATGAGCCAGTAATAGATACGGCAAATGTGACTGCTGAAAAAGCAGCAGCTAAGAATGATGAGCCAGAATTAGATGCCGACGGAAATCCTATCATTCATGATGATGACGACGACGAGGATGATGAGCTTTCCAACATGTCATTAGCCGCTATGGAGGCAGCTCTTAAACCTCAAGCCTTAGAAACGTTAGATCGAATTGCGGATGATTATGAGCGTCTCTCAACAATGCAAGATGTTCGTATTTCTGCCACTCTAAAAAAGGGCAAAAAATTCACAAGCGATGAAGAGGAAACGTATCAATCATTTAGATCTGAGATTGTACAGTTGGTAAACGAACTACATCTACACAACAATCGGATTGAAGCACTTATTGATCAACTCTATGGTATCAACCGTAGGATTATGCAAATCGATGGTGCGATGGTAAAGTTGGCTGATCAGGCGCGTATAAACCGGAGGGATTTCATAGAGCAGTACCGAGGTCATGAGTTAGATCCCGGTTGGTTAGACAGAATGGCTGACAAAACTGGACGTGGCTGGCAAATGTTTATTGAAAAGTCTCGTGAAAAGGCTGAAGAGCTAAGAGCTGAAATGGCACAGGTCGGCCAGTATATTGGTCTCGATATAGCAGAATTTCGAAGAATCGTAGCGCAAGTACAAAAAGGTGAGAAAGAGGCTCGCCAAGCGAAAAAAGAAATGGTTGAAGCAAACCTTAGATTGGTAATCTCGATTGCAAAAAAATACACAAATCGTGGGTTACAATTTCTTGATTTGATCCAAGAGGGCAATATTGGATTAATGAAGGCTGTCGATAAATTTGAATATCGGCGTGGGTACAAATTTTCAACGTATGCAACTTGGTGGATAAGGCAGGCTATCACCCGTTCTATAGCTGACCAAGCTCGAACTATCCGAATTCCTGTTCATATGATCGAGACCATAAACAAATTAGTTAGAACTGGTCGCCAAATGTTGCATGAGATAGGTCGAGAGCCTACGCCAGAAGAGCTCGCCGAAAAACTTCAAATGCCGCTTGAAAAAGTTCGCAAGGTGATGAAAATTGCCAAGGAGCCAATTTCTCTCGAAACTCCCATTGGCGATGAGGAAGATAGTCAGCTTGGAGATTTTATCGAAGATAAGAATGCCGTTCTGCCGCTTGATAGTGCTATACAAGAAAATCTAAAAGAAACCACTACAAGAGTATTGTCATCATTGACGCCAAGAGAAGAGCGTGTTTTGAGGATGCGCTTTGGCATCGGAATGAATACCGACCATACTTTGGAGGAAGTAGGCCAACAATTCAGTGTCACTAGAGAACGGATTAGGCAGATTGAAGCCAAAGCGCTTAGGAAACTCAAACATCCGAGTCGATCTCGCAAGTTAAGAAGTTTCCTTGATCAATAGGTCTTAAATAAGATTGGTTACTTGAACTTTGACCAAAACAAAAAAAATCCTGATAAAGACGAACGGGTCAGGACTATACGAATTTACGGACGATTTGAGGACTTGGGTTTCTGGTGAAGGAATTTTGCATCTATTTCTAAAACACACTTCTGCAAGTCTGCTTATCCAAGAAAATTTTGATCCAGAAGTAAAAACTGATCTGAACAATTTTTTTAAGCGGTTAGTTCCGGTCGCTTCAGATCCAAGTATGAGTTATCTTACACATCGTTATGAGGGTGAAGATGATATGCCAGCACATATAAAAGCGTCTTTGGGTCAGGTTTCACTGGCCATACCTGTAATAAACGGGGAGTTGGCCTTGGGCTCATGGCAAGGCGTGTATTTGTTTGAGCATCGCAAAGCTCAAAAAAATAGAGAAGTTGTAGCAAAGCTGCAAGGCGACAGATAATTTTAACATAAGTAAAAAAAGTGTATCAAATAGTAAACTGACACAATATGTTGTTGATACAAAGCAAGGAGTAACACCTCACGCTGTTTGCAAATGATTGAAAGGAAGATCAATGCGATGCCCTTTTTGTGGTAATATTGATACGCAAGTCAAGGACTCTAGGCCTGCTGAAGATCATGTTTCAATTCGCAGAAGAAGATTTTGTTCTGCCTGTGGAGGCCGATTCACAACATATGAACGGGTACAATTGCGAGACCTTGTGGTAATAAAGTCTAATGGCCGCCGCGAAGAATTTGACAGAGCAAAGCTTGAAAGATCTATTCGAATTGCACTACAAAAACGACCAGTTGAACATGAACGTATGGATCAAATGATCTCTGGAATCGTCCGAAGATTGGAAAGCTCAGGCGAAACCGATATTCCCTCCAATCAAATTGGTGAAATTGTTATGGAGTCTTTGGCCCGAATCGATACTGTTGCCTATGTTCGTTTTGCTAGTGTTTATAAGAACTTTCAAAATCCAGACGATTTTGACAAATTTGTTAGTGAGTTACGCCCAAAACAAGTCGAGGAATAGCCTACAGCATGGTTAGTCATTCCTTGACTTACGAGCATTATATGTCGGTTGCTTTGTCACTTGGTCGCCGTGGGCTCGGTAAAACCTGGCCAAATCCTTCAGTTGGCTGCGTTATTGTGAGCGGTGATTTCGTTGTTGGCAGAGGACTTACGGGAAATGGTGGCCGTCCTCACGCTGAGACACAAGCATTGAAACAAGCTGGTGATCTTGCGAAAGGTGCAACCGTCTTCGTCACTTTAGAACCATGCTCTCATCAGGGTCAAACGGGTTCTTGTGCAAATGCTCTAATAGAAGCAGGTGTTGGTCATGTCGTTGTGGCTATTAAAGATGATGATCCACGCGTAAACGGGTCAGGGTTGCAAATGTTGAGATCAGCAGGAATTAAAGTTACAACCGGTGTTCTTTCTGAACAAGCAACGTATGATCATTCTGGCTTCATACTAAAAACGAATGAAAATAGACCGAAAGTTACTTTAAAATTGGCAGTTAGTCTAGACGGTCGGATTGCGACCCGTAGCGGTGATAGTCAATGGATTACGAATGAGAGATCTAGAGGAGTAGTTCACCTTCAGCGAGCATCTCACGACGCAATAATGGTTGGTGCAGGAACTGTGCGTAAAGATAATCCAAGACTCACTGTTAGGAATATTGCGCGTTCATCTAATCCAGTTCGTGTGCTAATTTCGGATAAAATAAACTTACCTTTAGAGAGCAGATTATTCGCGTCTATGAAAGCACATCCAACCTGGATTGTTCATGGAGCAGATGCTGAAAAAGAAACAAGGCAAGTTTGGGCTGGTGCAGGTGCAAAGTTGCTAGAAACAACGAGTATTAGTGGTATTATTTCAATCAAAAGTGCCCTAAAGAATTTGGCATCTGAAGGGCTTACGTCGGTTTATTGTGAAGGCGGTAGTCAGTTAGCGGCCTGCTTACTTTCAAACAATCTAGTTGATGAGTTAGTAATTTTTACGGCGGGCGTTTTAATAGGGGATGATGGTTTACCAACCATTGCATCACTTGGTGTCAATGAACTTAAAGACGCCAAACGTTTAAATCTTTTAGAATCTGTGGCGTTAGATGGTGATATTATGACCAGATGGTCTTTAAAATAAAAGTTTTACTTTTAAAATGCTATATCAGGCATGGCAACTAAACTAGGACTTCTGTTATTGTTTTTAAACAAGTAAGTTCCAGGTAATTTAGCTAGGTAATGATTGGCATTCTAGTTGTTTCGAGAAAATAGGGTTGAAGGATAGTATCATGTTCACTGGAATAGTAACCGACATTGGTAAAATTGTTGAGTTGGAAAAGCGTGGTGATTTAAGGGCGCGTATAGAGACGAATTACGACATGAGTACGGTGGCGATAGGTGCTTCTATCGCTTGTGATGGAATTTGTTTAACGGTCATAAAAACTGGCTCTAATTACTTCGACGTCGAGATTAGTGCAGAAAGTGTTGAAAAGACCCATATAAAATTCGACACATGGATAATAGGCGCCAGCCTTAACTTGGAGAGAGCTCTCAAAGTGGGGGATGAGCTGGGAGGACACCTTGTATCTGGCCATGTGGATGGTGTTGTTGAGATAATTGATATGAAGGAGGAGGGTGATAGCACTAGGTTTGTGTTTTCTGCTCCTTCAGATTTGCAAAAATTCATTGCGCCAAAGGGATCAGTTGCTCTTAATGGTACTTCGCTCACAGTAAACGAGGTTCATTCGTCAAAATTTGGTGTTAATATTATTCCCCATACCAAGGAAGTAACAACTTGGGGTTTTTCGAAGATTGGTGACCACTTAAACTTAGAAATTGATACACTAGCCCGATATGTAGCGAGATTAAACGAAGTGAATACAGCCGGTAATTATTCGGCTATCTGAAATCCTTGTATAAGTTGAAAAAGGCCAATCCTTGCCCCGAAATATATGCTTAAAAGTGTTAGTGGGGCAGAATAACTTAAAGTACTGAATGCTGTTAAGCCTTGGCCAACAGAGCAACCCAAAGATATAACAGCACCAATTCCCATTATTGATGCACCAAGGATTTGTCTTTTTAGTTCTCGCGGGTCTTCACACGCCTCCCAACGAAAGTGACCTTTTATCATTGAGCCAAAAAATGCACCAAGTAAAACTCCAAGCACCGCCCCGATACCAAATTTAATATTTATTGCACTGCCATACATTGCGTAGAGAATGGCTTCGCCAACTGGTGCAACAAACGTGAAAGACTGAATGTTAATAGGTTCGTAGGTAGAGGTGGCAACCCAAGATGTGCCTATCCACCCACCTAATATAGCTACAGCCACAATAATTGACCAAAAAATAGAGTTGAGTGTTATCTTATTTTTCCAGTTAAATAAGCCGTAAATTAAAAATATAATTCCTATTATTGAACCTACAGCCGCTGAGTTTATTCCAAGGAATTGAGATCCAAGGTATGATATGCTTGGTGGTGTTGAAGATTCTAATGGTATAACAGGAAATAAGTTTAAGCGTACTTTTGCTAGTGGCCCAGAAATGGTTGCATAGGCAGATACTCCCATCACCAAAACAATTACAAACGATCGCAAGTCGCCACCCCCGAGGCGCGCTAACGCTCCGTATCCGCAATTACCGCAGATCGACATCCCATATCCAAATAATAGACCTCCAAATATTGCAGAATATGGGTTCCATTCATTGGAAAGATATAGACTGTCTGAAATATTAAAAATCCCATAATGGGTACACAATTGAACAGCCACGATGCTTAGGCCGAGTGCAATTGCCCACATGCGGATCCTTATTTGTGAACCGCCGTACGTTGCATCTTCAATTGCACCTAATGTACAAAATCTACCCATTCGTGCGGCTAATCCTAAGAGGATACCACCTATTAAGCCAACTAAAGCTGAAAGCTCGTTTCCACCTAGACTGCTAAGCATTGAAGTATCTTATCATACTTCGACGAGAGTATTGAGAATAAATATGATTAAAAAACGAGGTCATTTACGCCTCACTTTTTGAATTACAAAATAGGTCGTATACCACCTCTAGAACACGTTTTGGTTTGTCATCTGCTAGTCGATAGTAAATAGTTTTTCCATCGCGTCGTGGTATCACCAAGCCTTCGAGTCTTAGTCTTGAAAGTTGCTGTGAGACGGCTGCTTGGCGGGCAGAAATAAGATCTTCCAATTCCGTAACAGATTTTTCGCCAGAAACTAGGTGGCATAAGATCATTAGACGTCCCTCATGACTTATAGCCTTCAAAAATGCAGATGCATTTGTAGCCTTATCAACTAATGCATCTAATTCGTCGTCTGACATGTTCTCAGTAATAACTGGTAGAATCATTTTTTAATCATTCCTTCTGAATTTAATGAATTATTGGAACATTTCAGCTGGTGAAAATTTTTAAATTTTGTCTGGCTTTAGTTATTTATAGTCTGTTTCTCTTTTTAACATAACTTCTAACATACCCCAAAATATATCATCACCGATATAGCCTTCTACCCTAGAGATCTCGCTAGAATTTTTAATTAGAATAAATGTTGGGGTGAATATTACGGGTTCTACGTAGTCCATTTTTGTTTCATAATTGGATATATCTAATCTGATCAACGGCGCAAACTGACCCTCTCGTGTTTTAGGGTAGATATGCGCAATTTCTTCATCCCATACTTCACAATAAAAACACCCCTGTTGTTCGACATACACCAAATTATATTTCTCTGATGCAAACACAAACTGCCATGGCATCAAAAGGAGTAGAGTTTGTAGTATTAATTTCATGAGCTTAAGCAGTGATTGACGATAATTACTACATCTTCTATAATATGAATATGTGAATTAAACAAGGATCCTCCGCATGTTAGATGTTTCGATATGGGGAGCGTTTATCGGCGGTTTAATTGTGTTTTTCTCGCCCTGTGTGCTGCCTATCGTCCCATTTTACATAAGCTATATGGCTGGAGCGGGCCTTGCAGGGCTTAAAGAGGACGGTGTTATACCTGTGGATATTCGGCGTAAAGCCCTAATTTCTTCGCTTTTTTTCTCGTTGGGTATAATTACCGTATTTGTTCTTTTAGGAGCTGCGGCCTTTTCTATTTCTCAAGCCTTTCGGAGTTTTCAAGATGAATTTCGATGGGTTGCGGGCGCGGTTATTTTTCTAATGGGGTTGCATTTTTTGGGTATTTTGAGAATTGGTTTTTTACACCGTCAATTTCAGGTAAATGCTGGTGACACTAGCAAAATGGATGCAGTTGGTTCATATCTTGTTGGTCTGGCATTTGCAGCAGGATGGACGCCATGTGTTGGCGGTGTATTAACCGCAGTCATTATGACAGCCTCTTTAGAATCCACTGCTTTCGAAGGAATTTTTTTACTATTTGTTTTCGGGGTTGGTTTAACAATACCTTTTGTATTAGCAGCTTTATTTATAAAGCCATTTTTAAAGTTTGCCGTAAATTTTCGGCCATATTTAAGTTATGTCGAGAAGTTAATGGGGCTCATATTAATCTTTTTTTCTATACTATTGGTTACTGGGTCCATTAGCAGGATAGCAAATTGGATGCTGGTTGTTTTCCCCGAATTGTTTGGAGTTTAGATATGATTTTTAAGAAATATTTTGTGATTACATTGACGGTCCTTTTCTCTTTGATGGCAACAAATACTATTGCATTAGAGGTTGGAGATGATGGGCTCCATAAAACAAAATGGATGCAAGATACTTTTAAGGATTTGCGTGAGGATTTAGAAGAGGCGAACACTGAGGGAAAGCGGCTGGTTCTGTTTTTTGAACAAACTGGCTGCATATATTGCACTAAAATGCATAAAGAGGTTTTCTCAAAAGAGAATATCTCAAACTACATCGAAGATAATTTTTTTGTAGTTCAATTAAATTTGCATGGAGATATAGAAGTTACAGATTTTGATGGTGAAGTCTTGCCGGAAAAAGATTTGGCTCGAAAGTGGGGGATTCTCTTCACACCATCAGTCATTTTTCTTCCTCAAAAGGTTAATAATGATGATTCTGCACAGCAAGCAGCTGTTGCGATGATGCCCGGAGCCTTTCATCCAGGTACAACCTTAGATCTATTTACGTGGGTTCGCGAAGAGCGTTATCTACTTGATAATGGGGAAGATTTTCAGCGATACCATGCAAGAATGGTAAACGAAAGGCGCGCTGCCAGATCTGATTAGCTATATAAAAAAGTTAGTTATTCAAATTTTAGAATTTATTCTTGCGCGATTACTAATTCGTGCTTTAGAATATTAGTTAGCAAGGTAGAGTCTCTTTACGATAGCTTAGGAGAGTATAAATGAAACTTTTTGCAAAGGTAGCCTTTGCGGCAGCGTTTATCGGTAGCGCCTCATTCGCAGGATCAATATCCCCTTCAGACGTGGCTTTTGGAGAAAATGGCGAAGTAACAGTATCTCTTACAGGTGTTATGGGAGATGCCGCTAATGGTAGAAAACTGTTTATGAACAGGAAAAAAGGAAACTGTTTGGCGTGCCATGTCAACTCAGAAATGAGTGAGCAGTCATTTCATGGAGAGGTCGGGCCCGAATTAGATGGTGTAGCGGTTCGTTGGAATACCGCTGAACTTCGCGGAATTTTGGTAAATTCAAAAATGATGTTTGAGGGTACTATAATGCCCTCTTTTTACTGGGATTCAGGTTATGAGCGGACACTTGAAAAGTTTGTGGGGAAAACAATACTTCAAGCTCAAGAAGTAGAAGATGTTTTGGCTTATATATCAACTCTCAAAGACTAAGTGGCTATCGGATTTAAGGAGGTTATAATGAAATTTACAAGACGTGATACAATGGCGATAGGTGGAGCGACTGCGCTTACAACCATTTTGCCGTCGCTTTCATCAGCGGCAATACCTGTAGATGAGTTAGTAATGGGTGTTACTGGAGGTGCTGATGCAGCATCCACAGGAATTTCTTTAACTGCACCTGAAATTGCTGAGAATGGTAATACTGTTCCGATTTCAGTGGATGCTCCAGGCGCTGTAGCTATAACAGTTCTTGCAGCGGGGAATCCTTTACCAGGGGTAGCTACATTTAATTTTGGGTCTGGTTCCGCTTCTCAAAGCGCTACAACCCGAATTCGGTTGGCTGGAACTCAAGACGTGATCGCAGTTGCTGAAATGGCTGATGGTTCGTTCGCGTCTGTTCATCAAACCGTAAAAGTTACAATCGGCGGCTGCGGCGGCTAGAAAAGGGAGAAAGTTATGGCAAAAGGCGTAAAACCAAGAGTAAAGGTCCCTAAAACTGCAGCTGCTGGAGAAATAGTGACTTTAAAGACACTGATCAGCCACAAGATGGAGAGCGGCCAACGAAAAGATAAAGATGGAAATAAAATTCCTCAATCGATTATACATCGATTTACATGTGCATTTAATGGGAATGTTGTGATCGATGTAAAGATGGCTGCTGCAATTTCTACCAACCCTTATTTTTCATTTGATGCCGTTGTTCCTGAGGCGGGTGAGTTTCACTTTACGTGGTATGATGACGACGGTAGTATTTATGAAACTAAGAAAAGTGTTAAAATAGCGTAATGACGCTCGATTGCGCAGATTTTGCGCCTCTATTTTTGGGAGGAAGTTTATGAAGCTTAAGAAACTAATTACCGCAGTGGTGGGAACGATTGCTATCCCATTTGCTTCTATTGCAGGCGAAGATTCACAGTTAAGTATTGATGGTCAATTAATGGTGACTAGGGTAGCCGCTCCAGCACATATGGAGAATGTGGATGAAATCTTTTCTGGATGGGTATTTAGAACCGATGAAACTCAAGCACTTCAAATGGATGATTTTGACAATCCTGCATTTGTGTTTATTGACAAGGCAATTGATACCTTCAACAAAGTAGATGGAACGGCTGGAAAGGCTTGCGTTTCATGCCATGAGTCTCCAGAGGTATTTAAAGGTCTTCGAGCTTCTATGCCACGGGTTAATAGTTCAGGAGAATTGGAAACCATCCCAGAGTTGGTAAACGGCTGTCGCACAGAACGAATGGGTGCTGAAAAATGGAAATGGTCCAGCGGTAGTATGGCTGGGATTGTCGGTTTGATTGGTCTTCAGTCTAGAGGAATGATGGTCGACGTTGCTATTGATGGCCCAGCGTCAAGTATGTGGGAAAAGGGCAAGGAACTTTACTATACTCGAGTAGGTCAGTTAAATATGTCTTGCTCGAATTGTCATGAAGATAACTATGGTAACATGATAAGGGCTGACCATTTATCCATGGGTCAAATTAATGGATTTCCGACTTATAGATTAAAAAATGCAAAGTTAAATACCATTCATGGTCGTTTTAAGGGTTGTATGAAAAATATTCGTGCTACCCCTTACAAAGAAGGAGGTGATGAATTTAAAGCTTTAGAGCTCTATGTGGCGTCTCGTTCTAATGGTCTCACAGTAGAAACGCCGTCCGTTCGAAACTAGTAAAACAAAATCCCAGCCAATGCTGCTGGGATTTTTCTTGATTAAAAATTCAAATATGCGAATATGTATTTAAATTTTAGAGAGAAAGTTAATGTTATCACGTCGAGATTTTCTACAAGTTGGAATGGCAACTACCGCAATATATGGATCATCTGGGTTTGGTAATTTTTCTAAACTTGCTGCTCGACAGAAACTTAAGCAAGAAGATCTTTTAGAATTTGATACCTACGGAAACGTATCGTTAATCCACGTAACTGATATTCATGGGCAATTGAAGCCTATATATTTTCGTGAGCCAGAGATTAATCTGGGCGTGGGAAGCGCGCTTGGGCAAGTCCCACACATTACTGGGGCTAATTTTCGGAAGATGTACGGAATAAATGATGGAAGCCCCTCCCATTATGCCCTAACACATAACGATTTTTCTGCTTTGGCTCAGCAATATGGGCGAGTTGGCGGCTTAGATAGAGTTGCAACCGTAATCAAAGCAATTCGTGCTGATAGGCCAGACGCTATTCTTTTGGATGGTGGCGACACTTGGCATGGTTCGTATACATGTTATCATTCGCAGGGCCAGGACATGGTAAATGTCATGAATGCTTTGAAAACAGAGGCTATGACATTTCATTGGGAATTTACTCTAGGCTCAGATCGAGTCCATGAGATAATAGATACGCTCCCATTTCCTGCACTCGCTCAAAATATCTTTGATGCCGAATGGGATGAACCCGCTGATTATTTTGAGCCCTATACTTTTTTTGAAAGAGGAGGTTCAAAAATTGCGGTAATTGGTCAAGCGTTTCCTTACATGCCTATAGCTAACCCTGGTTGGATGTTTCCCGAGTATAGCTTTGGTATAAGAGATGAAAATATGCAGGCAATGGTGGATGAGGTTCGTGGTTTGGGTGCGGACCTTGTTGTGGTATTATCTCATAATGGTTTCGACGTAGACAAAAAGATGGCAAGCATTGTGAGTGGGATTGATATTATCCTCTCAGGTCATACTCACGATGCACTTCCAGAGCCAGTATTGATCAACCAGACAGTTATCGTCGCTTCTGGGTCTAATGGTAAGTTTGTAAGTAGAGTCGATTTAGATGTACGTAATGGTAAAATGATGGGGTTCAAACATAAGTTAATCCCAATTTTTTCTGATGTCATTGCGCCAGATCCTGATATCGCTGCTCTTATTGAAGGAGAAAGGGCTCCATACAAAAGTCAATTGTCTGAGGTTATTGGGCAGTCTCAAAGCTTGTTATATCGCAGAGGAAATTTCAATGGTACCTGGGACGATCTCATTTGTCAGGCTATCATCGAAGAGCGTGAGGCAGATATATCAATGTCGCCAGGAGTTAGGTGGGGACCTTCTATTTTACCGGGGCAAGACATTACAAGAGAAGATATTTGGAATGTAACTTCGATGAGTTATGGGAAGGTTTATCGAACCGAGATGACCGGTGAATTCATACACGTAATTTTAGAGGATGTTGCAGATAATCTTTTCAACCCTGACCCGTATTATCAACAGGGTGGCGATATGGTTCGGATTGGAGGTATGGGATATCGAATAGATATAAACAAGCCTCAAGGTAAGCGGATTAGTGACTTAACATTTCTCAAAACTGGTGAAAGGATTGACCCCTCTAAGAATTATATAGTTGCTGGATGGGCTTCGGTTAACGAGGGTACAGAGGGACCTCAGATTTGGGATCTAGTAGAAAATTATATTCGCCGAAATGGTAGTGTAAAAATTAATCCCAATAATTCTGTTAACGTAATAGGTGCTTGACGCGCTTCGATATTGGCTGGAGACTGATTTCATTATGGCGAAAAGAAAAACTACTAGACGAGCATTCTTAAAAGGGTCAGTAGCTATAGGTGGCGCGGCTTTGACCGCGGGTACGTCTGTAAAAGCCAGCAAAGGCGATCCATTAATAACTGAAACGCAAGAGTGGGCTCAATTTACTGGCGATGGTGTAGATGCAACACCCTATGGTATGCCAATAGATTTTGAGTCAGATGTCGTCCGAAGAAATGTAGAATGGCTTACAGCAGATACAATAAGTTCAGTTAATTTTACGCCAATTCATGCCCTAGATGGAACGATTACTCCACAGGGCTGTGCTTTTGAAAGAAATCATTCAGGCGCTATCGAGCTCCCAAAAGAAGATTACCGATTAATGATTAACGGATTAGTAGACCGGCCTTTAGTGTTTACTTATGAAGATTTAGAGCGGTTTCCACGAGAGAACCATGTATATTTTTGTGAATGTGCCGCAAACACCGGAATGGAGTGGGCGGGAGCACAATTAAACGGCGCTCAATTTACGCATGGGATGATACATAATATGGAATATACAGGTAT
>CACOXV010000020.1 GCA_902631295.1 Paracoccaceae bacterium
TCCCATTCGCAACTTCCCAAATCGATTGTCCTTTTTCTGCATAGACAGTCTCGCCATCAAGTACGAATTCGATCTTTTCACTCATTGCTCATACCTCATCGGAGAAATGCCGTAATGTAAGCTTTATAGGGTTTGAAGCAGCTTGGCCTAACCCACAAATTGAAGCATCTCCCATTGCAGTACAAATGTCTGTTAGCAGCTCTGCGTCCCACTTTGGCTGCTCAAGCAGTTTGACCGCTTTCTCACACCCTACTCTACATGGCGTGCACTGCCCACAGCTCTCATCTTCAAAAAACTTGAGCATATTTAATGCGGCATCTCGCGGCTTGTCCACTTGAGATAAAATAACCACCGCGGCGGACCCAATGAATGTATCCAGTGACTGAAGGGTATCAAAGTCCATTGGAACATCATTAATAGATGCAGGCAACAGACCCGACGACGGGCCACCAGGCTGATACGCTTTGAAGGTATGACCATCTAACATACCGCCGCACGCATCAATAATGTCCAAAATAGTGGAACCAGATGGCAAAAGATGCACACCGGGATTTTTTACTCTGCCGGAAACTGAATAGCTTCGCAAACCTATTCTTCCATTTTTTTTCGTTCCAGAAAATATCTCACCGCCCTCGCGGCATATTCGCGCTATCCAATGTAACGTTTCGACATTGTGCACAAGCGTGGGTCTACCAAATATTCCAACCTGCGCAACAAATGGAGGCCGATGCCGCGGAATACCACGTTTCCCCTCTATACTTTCGATCATTGCGCTCTCTTCGCCACAAATATAGGCGCCGGCTCCGCGGCGAAGGTCAATGTAACCTTCTTTAACTATACCTGCATTCTCTAATTTTATGATTTCATCCTTTAAGATCTTAAGAACGGATGGATACTCATCCCGCATATAAATATATGCCTTTTCGGCTTCAACCGCCCAGGCTGCGATCAACATCCCTTCAAGAAATAAGTGAGGAGTACGTTCTAGATAATATCTATCCTTAAACGTCCCCGGCTCTCCCTCATCACCATTTACGGCGAGATATCTTGGGCCCTCGTTTGCTCTAACAAACTCCCATTTCTTTCCTGAAGGAAATCCCGCACCTCCAAGCCCACGAAGACCAGAACCTAAGATTTTAGTCTGCACTTCTTTCCAGTCACCTGATTTGCGAAGTAATTTCAAAGTCTCGTATCCACCAGAGGAGACATACTCTGAAAATCTTTCATAATCTGGGATAGTCGGGTGCACATGGTTGTTTTCAATTGCCTCTGTCACCTTTTCAACGGTAGCATTGTCGATGTGAGCATGCCCTATCTCTAGTGCAGGAGCAGTATCGCAACGGCCCATACATGGAGCACGCAAAACCCGTACCTCAGATGGATCTAAGCCATCTTCTAAATTTTTTTTCAGTGTGTCGGCACCAGCTATCATGCAAGATAAGCTATCACAAACACGAATTGTTAGTTTTGGAGGAGGTAATTGACCATCTCTTACAATATCAAAATGAGCATAAAAAGATGCTACTTCATAAACTTCAGCCGATGACATTCTCATCTCCTCCGCCAAAGCGCGCATGTGCGCTGTACTTATACACCGAAATTTATCTTGAATTAGATGCAAGTACTCAATCAGCATATCACGCTCAAGCCGTTTACCTACGAGAAGGTCTTTTACCTGAGCCCAAGCGACGTCGTCTAAAGGCCTACCTTTTGTATGAGCCCGGCCTTTGCCCTTAGCGGACTTCCATATCCCTGAATCAATTTTTCCCATATTTGGCCTACATATGTATACAAAACAAAAGTACAGATAATTTCGATAAATTCCAATACAAATAATCAAAGGTGCGATTTGAAATGATTATAGCGCGGACTTAACAGCTTTTCGAAGAGCTTCAATCATCGGTAGAACTGGGGATTGATCTTTAATGGAAAGACCAACTGAGTGGGTTAAAACGGGTCGGATCAAATCTAATTGTTTGGTGGACTTTAAATCCAAAAATGTCTGCGCAACGCTTACAGGTGCAATTGTCGCAGCGTTGCCCGCGGCAACTTGAGCCAAAACAGCGGTAAAATCACTGGCTTCTGTGACGATACTAGGTAAGATTCCTAAATCTAAAAAGTGCCGATCTATTAGTTGGCGGTTTTTCATATTTTGAGTCAACAGACATAGTGGAATTTGCGCAACTTCTGCCCAAGTAATTTGCTTCTCTTTAGAAATCGTAAGTGACTTAGGCGCAATGAAAACATATCTTTCTTCATAAAGTTTTACTGTTGTCTCTGGGTCACCATTATTGAAGTAAAGTATTCCGGCATCTAGTGAAAAATCATTTAGCTTAAGTACGATTTGGTGAGTGGACTCAGAATAAATCTCTATAGATAGATTAGGATGCTTTTCTCGAAGTTTTGCTGAAACACGTGCAGCAAACGGCATTGCCGTGGGTATTACTCCAAGCGACAATGTTCCATTTAGATCGTTTTTAAGGGAAGCGATCTCTTGCCTCATACCTTCCTCATCAGCCAAAAGCTTTCGCGCCCACTTCAGAACTACGTCACCCTCTTTAGTAAAACCCTGAAAGCTATTACCGCGACGAACTAAAGGGAGTTTGAAACGCTCCTCTAATTTTCTAATTCGGGTTGAAAAAGCAGGCTGCGAAATATTACAGTCCATTGCGGACCTTGAGAAATTTCTTGTCCTAGACAACGACACCAACATTTGTAAATCTCGAAGTTCAGACATAATTTTCCTATATCACTTTTATAAAATTTAAATACCCAAAGCTGCCTAGAAACGCTGTGATAACAGGGAGGTAGTCACTTCGCTTATCAATCGGTTGCGTGGTCAAAACTAGTTTTATGTATCTGAAGCGTCAATAGAGTCTTTCAATTGAAAAAGTGAATTAAAAGCCAAGATAAATAATTACAATTACCTCAAAAATTATAGTCCATTTTCTGATGAAATCATAATACACCATGTATACTACAAAAATATTAATAAAAAACTGCAGCTGAAACAGCTGCAGTTTTTACTTTTTTGATAGACCAAGAGTTAAAGGCCGTAATATCTTTAATCTTTACTCGATACAAATGAGTCCGGGGTCGGGTCATCTGCAAGTTTTGACTCGGCAGGCAGAAATTCACCGAGCCACATGAGCGCAACTATAAATACTACTGGTACTCCAACTAGAGCCCCGGCGACTAATGACCCTGAAAACATCTGTCCAAAAATTTGAGCAATTGACATTTCCCTGTCCCAAGACCCTTTCGTATTTCTACTATCCATTTTGATCACCTCAATTCATTGGAGCATAGCCATGCAGCTGCGCCCAATAGTACCAATTATCTACTACAGTACCGGTAAGAAGTATTCCGATTCCTCCGGTAATTGTGGTTAGAACTGCAAACCACCAAGCCCACCGATGTATACCCTCCATGGAAGCATTGAAGCCCATGGTCCACCGCCAGAACAAAGCAGCACGCTCGGATGCTGTACCACGATCAGCAATTTGCTCTAATTCTCTATCACCACCAAACCTTGAGACGGCTAAAATAGTCGCTCCGTGCATGGCAAACAATAATGCGGAGCCATAAAGGAACACAATGCTCAAGGCATGAAATGGATTGTAAAAAAGATTACCGTAGACTACGGAAAAATTCATTGTCCAATCAAGGTGACTAAAAATCCCGTATGGAACAGCCTCCGACCAACTGCCCATTAGGACTGGTCGAATTAAACCAAGAACTAGAAAAAGCCATATTGCAGCGCCAAAAGCATAAAATACATGCTTACCCATTTTAAGCTGCCTTGCTAGTTCGTAAGATCTCAACCACCATGAAAGCACTGAAACAAGTAAAAAGAAACTAGCGATTAACCATAAACCACCTTCCTTCATAGGAGGCATACTCAAACCGTATTCTTCAGCAGGTGGCTCCAAGGAGAAGTAAAATAGATCGCGTAGGAATATCGCTGGATTATAATCAGCCTGTGCCCAATAACTTGCGCCTACTATTACAAACCAAATCAAACCTGTAGCGAGACCAACCACCCCGAATGAACCAAGATAGATCGGACCAAGTTGAGCATTACCAAACCAACCTAACAATTTCGAAAATCGAGCTGAATTTGTTCTATCATTAAGAGGCACACCCTCCTCTACCCCCATTTCTGGAGGTCCTTGAACCTGCACCTGCGTAAAAATATTCTGATACTCAACCATTGACGCCTCCCTCAATATCTACCCACATAGGCAGATCTACATACCAAAACCACCATTCAGACCAAGCATCGAACCAAACCGTACCAGAGATGACGATACATATTGCGGACCAGATTACTGCGTTGAGCGCGAGCAATAGTCCAAGACGATGGATGCCTAGTGGCCCAATGGAGTAGCCTATAAAATCACGAAAAAACGTATCTTCATGATCCGGTGAGCGCATTTCGTTACCCTTTTCTGGATTGGCTGCTGAAAGAATAAGCGAGCCGTGCAACGCCAATGCTAGTGTCGTTGTGAAAAATAAACTTACGGCGATCATATGAGCAGGATTATAGTGAAAATTGCCATATGCATAACCAACATTATTGACCCAATCAAGATGTGACCAAATTCCATATGGAAAGCCATGGCCCCACGCACCCATTAAGACAGGGCGAATTACAACAAGCGTTGTGTAAGCCAAAATTGCAACTGCAAAAGCGACTGGGACATGTAAGCCCATACCAAGCTTTCTCGAGATTTCAACTTCACGTAAAGCCCATGAAATGAATGCACCGTGAGCACAGATTGTAATTAATTGCCAAAGCCCACCTTCTTTCAAGGGTGCAAAGCCCAGGCCAACTTCAAGTTCCGGGGGTTCAATTGAAATAAGCCATGGGTTCCAAGTATCACCAATAGCAGCGCCATAAAAAATTAGAATAGTTCCAAGTAAAGCGAAAAAGGCAACCGAGAGCCCCCAGAAGCCCACATAAAACGGGCCAACCCAAAAGTCACAAAGATCGCCTCCTACTAAGGTACCTCCGCGAACTCGATATTTTTTTTCAAAAGATAAAAGAGCCATAAATTATCCTTCTCTTCCGTAGGTATACCTGTCTTACCAACATCCTCGTTTGAGCTTCCATTGAATTTTCAAATGAAAGCGCGTGAATCACAGGTAGATTCCTTCTGCTCTGAGGATAAAAAAAGAAATAAATATGTCAATTAAAATTTACAGTGTGTAAGGTTATATTTACACTAACGTTCCAAGATGTCACGAAATACTAAAATATTATCTTCTCCAAAGCCCATCAAATCTAATTCTTTTTCAGACGATGGGTCAAAAATACTCAAACGGCCATTCTCTTTTTGTTGTAATATTAGAGGGCCAGATTTATCTAAGTTCTTTTTAAGCCGGTCTCTGTTTATAACAGTCAACACAGTGGAAACAAATGATTGCTCGCCTTGTGGATGCTCTACTAAGATAGCACCATTTTCATTTAAAATTTTAGTCGCCAAATCATCACTTTGTTCAATATAAATAAGTTTACTGCTAATAATACTGCTATTGGGCGACACGTTTACTGGCTCAAAATTGAAAATTTGAAATCCAAGTACAAATAAAATCGATGCAACCATCGCACCAGGAACCAGCCACTGGGGCTTAAGAGACCTAATAATATTGCGAACATGAAACAAGAAACTATCCCGTTGAATTAAGTAAAGTCATCAATTTTACCAACACAAATATCTATAACATGACTGGCTGATGTATCTAATAAGGATACAGTGGAGTACGTTCTTAAAAGATGGCTGGCAATGTCTTATAGCTATGTTACTCTTGGCATTAAAGAGCCACACCAAGATGTCGCTTGTGACTAATTTTGTCAATTGCAATTTAGATTGCGAAAATATATCCAACCTAGACTATTGAAATCCACTAAAAGGGCGCTTTATTGTAAATTGACTCTAGGTTAGCAAAATAGCAAAAATCTATCGACGCCAGCGCCTTTAGTAAACTTATTGAGTATATTATGGCCTGAATTTGTATAATCTTGGTGGGTCACAACTTTGTAATGGAGAAATAAATGTTCAACAAAATGTCAAAAAGAGAATTTATCGCAGCATCTGCGGCATTAACTGGCTCATTACTTATGTCAAAAACAGCAATGGGATCTACCAAATATGAAATTCTAATGCTTAATAAAGATCCCGACAACTCTAAAAACAAGATGATTTTTTCACCACGTTTATTGAAAGTGCAGGTAGGTGATGAAGTAAGCTTTTTACCAACTGACAAAGGTCATAATAGCGAAATAATTAAGGGAATGTTACCTGACGGTGCTGAAAAGTGGAAGGGTAAGATCAACAAGCAAGTTGATGTCGTTTTTGATACTCCAGGTTTTTACGGTTATCAATGCAAACCCCACGCAAATATGGGCATGATTGGTCTTATTGTCGTCGAAGGTGATGGGATGCTCGATAATCTTGATGAAGCCAGATCTGTAAAACATAGAGGGAAAGCCAAAAAGGCTTGGAAAGCTTTGTGGGAAGAAGCAGACGCCGCGGGTTTTACAGCTTGATACTCCCGTAAAATGCAGGTCGGCACTAAAGTTTACTGTTCTACAGAGATAATAAGATAGGTCTTTTGATCTTAAACATCTAAGAGCGAATATTAATTCGCTCTTATAAACTAATTACAACTTTTTGGAAGTTAATGATAAATGAAAACAATTATCATTAATATTTACCGATTGATCATTAGAAAAGGTTGGTAAAATTTAATCCTCTCTAATCTGGAACGATTATTGGTGCTTTACAGTAGGTTTAGAAAGACACATCGTGACTTTACCATTTCAGTATTTTTAGCAAGAAAAATACTCCATAAGTTTTAGGGAGAAATTTAAGAGGTTAGGCGTTTCGCAATGTTACCAATACGGGATCATAATCCATCCGGGAGGACACCCTACGTTACCTATTCGATAATTTCTATTAACTGCATTATTTTTTTTAGCTATTGGGGAAATATAGACGACCCTCAAATTATAAACGAATTTTTTTCATCATGGGCTCTAATCCCATATAATCTTACTCAAGGCGAAGATTTATTCACTCCAATAACATCAATTTTTCTACATGCCGGCATACTACACCTCGCTGGAAACATGTTATTTTTGCATATTTTTGGTGATAACCTCGAAGATCAAATGGGGCACCTTGGCTTCCTAGTTTTTTATTTATTAAGTGGGATTGGAGCTAGTATTATTTACTACCTAACCGCACCTCTTTCACCAATACCACTTGTCGGGGCGTCAGGAGCAATAGCTGGCGTGATGGGAGGGTATCTTCTTTTATACCCCAAGGCACGCGTAGATGTACTTTTCTTTATATTAATATTTTTTAAAATTTTTTCTTTGCGAGCGTGGCTAGTTCTGGGCGTGTGGTTTTTCCTACAGTTGGCAAATGGAACTATGTTAATGTCAGGTCAAAGCGGTGTCGCTTATTGGGCGCATATTGGCGGGTTTATTGTTGGAAGTATTCTTTGCTTGCCAACTTTTTTAAAATTAGGTGGTTTTAAGTTCTGGATAGATAGTAGTGGCCACCCACCCTATCCTGAAGGTGATTATGAAATGGTTAAGTCCGCAATTCCAAAGGTAAAGTCACGTCTAAGCAAAAAATCACCCTGGACCTGACTTACTGCTTAATTATTCTTACAAATTCATTAAATTGAGCATCATTTGAACAAATTACACTACCCAATTCATGCGGCTCTACAGTGCTATCGTCAAGCGACTCTACAAGAGCCCCAGCCTCTCGGGCAATTATTACACCTGCCGCTATATCCCATGACTGTAACCCACGCTCCCAATATCCGTCATATCTCCCCGCAGCAACATATGCTAAATCAAGAGCTGCACTACCAAGGCGGCGGACACCTGCACAAAAAGGCATAAGGTTTTTCAGCTGCTGTGTCGTGGAAGGAAGATCAACTACAGTGTCAGCAAATGGAATGCCCGTCGCATAAAGACTATCAGAAACTTGCGCCCTTGACGACACACGAAGTCTTTCGTCATTCATACTTGGACCATTCATCCAAGCTCCAGCACCTTTCTCAGCGTAAAAGAGTTCATCTTTTGCTGGGTCAAATATCACGCCAGAGATTACTTTACCCTTATGCTCGAGGGCAATTGATACCGCCCAGTGAGGAAGACCGTGCAGAAAATTAGTGGTTCCATCTAATGGATCAACTATCCAACGACGTGTTGGGTCTTCTCCGTCTGAACCACCTGTTTCTTCACCCAACCAACCATAAGTAGGTCGAGCTTCTGTCAAGATTTGTCGAATAATACCTTCAGCAGCTTTATCAGCTTTTGATACAAAATCTCCTGCCCCTTTGCGTGAGACCTGCAAGTTTTCTACTTCTTTGAAATCTTTCACTAGAGAACGCCCAGCTCTGCGGGCAGCTTTTATCATTGTATTAAGATTTGCACTACCCGGCATTTTAACTCTTTCCGCTAAGCGTGCGCTGGCTATACTTGCGTTTTAGTGAATTGCCAAGACCTGGTAGAACTCTTTTTTCTTTGCAATATGGAAAAACGTCATGTGACGATAGAATGAATCCAGACGCCACCAACAGCTGAAAGAGCTGTTAAAAGAGCACCCCATGAAAGGTCTATCGCTACCATTCTTCTACGCCAACCTTTAAGTGTTGCAAAATTCGTGAATTCGTACGTCCCATATGCCATAGCACCGAGTATCAAGCCTGCTACGAAGGCTTGCAACATACTGCCACCGTTTGCGGCCGGTAGTGCAACAAAGAAAACTATTCCTGCAACATAGAGCAGATAAAATATCCCCGCTGCTCCCATCTTTGGAGCATCAAGCATCATATGACCAATGTGCTTCGAGAATAATGGATGTAAAACACGCTTTAACATCACTACGTCTAAAGCAAGAAATACTAAAGCTGTAGCTGTATATAGTATAATTAACGACATAACTACTCCTGGCTAAGGATATATACGGTCCAACTTCCCAATTGGATCAAAGTCAAACTTCGATAATTTAGCAAATAGGACTAATTTCCAAAAAGAAAAGGGTAATTAGCCCTAACGAATGCTAATCGTAAAAAACTCTGTCGTTATGCAGAATATTTAACTAATCGGCGTTTAAATGAACTCTCTGCGATTGAAGATCAAAAAGCTTCCACTAAAAACAAAACAAACAGGCTTCATCTAATTTTAATCTGAGTGCGCGTGCTTATGCTTATGAGCCTTAGAGTTCTTTTGTGTGTGGGTATGTGAGTGTGATCTTGAAGTTGATCTCTTCTTTAAATGAATCGGGATCTCCAACTCAATTGATCCAGCAGTTTCAAATATAAGCGTCAAAGATATTGCCTCCCCATCAACAAAAGGCTGGGAAAGCCCCATGAACATTATATGATCACCACCTCTTTCAAGTTGGAGTACTCCATTGCCCAGAATAACAAACCCTTCTTCAACGCGGCGCATTTTCATCACGCCATCATCACTCTTAATGTGAGTATGTAATTCAACCTTTTTGGCTATATCTGATTTTACATCGAGCAAGCGGTCGCCCCGTGATGATGTATTCCTAATTTGCATAAAAGCCGCTGCAGATTTTGCCAATTTTGACGAAGCACGCACATATGCGTCTTCAATCAATATTGTCTCTGCACTCGCCATCCAAGGAGTAAGCAATACCACTCCAAAAAAAATTAGTTTGTTGTAAAAGTCGCGAACACTTTTACAGTATTCTAAGATCATAGGATTTCGTTAAGCTTCAGCCGCTTGGCTTTTCACAACTTCCTTCTTAATTTTCAGAGCATTGTCAGATAATTCAGCGTCTTTTGCCTTGAGAAGAAAAGCATCCAGTCCCCCTCGATGGTCTACACTCCGAAGAGCTGCTGCAGTAATACGCATCTTAAATCCACGTCCCAAAGATTCCGACTGTAAAGTGACATCATTCAGGTTTGGTAAGAACCTGCGCTTTGTTTTGTTGTTGGCATGACTTACATTGTTGCCAGTCATAGGGCCTTTACCGGTTAGTTCACAGCGGCGCGACATATCGAATTCCTTGTTTCCTCAAACTGATTTACTAAAATATACATTAATTTTTGTAAATGCAGATTCTTTTTACTCTAATTTGATGTGCTTCTAAGTTTAAAGTTAGGGATCGTCAAGCACACTGCAGTTTAATATTATAACAAACTCAGTTTGCCTATTATTACATAAAGAAACACCCAAATCAGAAATCTTAAAATTCAATCTGTCTCAGCTATACATTTTTTTAAAATCTTTTGAGCAGCCGCTGAGGGATAGATTTTCCCATCATCAACCATATTCATTAACAATGAAATTTCTTCCTTAACTTCTTCCTTATCTAGCATTGATAAAAGTCCTTGGCGAATTTCTTCTTTGAACCAAAATCGCAATTGAGCTTTTCTATTTTGATCAAACCATCCGTCTGACTTCCTCCAATCTACAAGTTGTTCAATCTTGCTCCATACATCTGCTAACCCAACTTCCTCCAAGGCAGATATGGTCATTGCAAGAGGAAAACCCTCCGGGTCATGACGCCGTTTTCGTAAAAGCATCAATGAGCTCGCATAATCTGAACAAGTTCTTGAGGCCGCGGCTTTAAGATCACCATCCGCCTTATTGACGAGAATTAGATCTGCTATTTCCATTATGCCTCTTTTAACGCCCTGAAGCTCATCACCACCAGCCGGCGCAATAAGAAGTAAAAAAACATCAGATATTTCTGAAACTATAGTTTCAGATTGCCCTACGCCCACTGTTTCGATGAAGACAACATCAAATCCAGCTGCTTCACAAATTGTCACGGCCTCTCTCGATCTTTTTGCTACGCCACCCAGATGAGTTTGGCTTGGAGAAGGCCTGATAAAGGCATTTGGTTCCCTTACCAACCTTTCCATCCTGGTTTTATCCCCTAAAATAGAGCCGCCTGATCTGACTGAACTGGGATCGACTGCAAGAACAGCGACCTTTAATCCTATTCCGGTCAGGTATGTCCCAAAACTTTCAATAAAAGTAGATTTGCCTACTCCTGGCGTTCCTGAAAGCCCGATACGAATGGCTTTTTTATTGGATACCCTAAGCTTATCCATCAATTCCATTGCTTGAATGCGATGATCTTCTCTTGAGCTTTCAATCAACGTAATAGCTTGAGACAATGAGCGGCGATCCGCATTTATAACGCTTTTAGCTAATTCGGCAATATTTTCCATACTGTCCAACACATTAAAGATTTACAAGGCCACCTGTTGACCTTTACATCAAATTTTTGCCTAGATGAAGACACAACAATAAGAAGTTAAAAATATCTATTTAGGATAAGATTATTGAGAATTATACTGACAGCCTGTTTTCTTATAGTGTTCAATTCATCAGAATACTCTTATAGTCAAACACAGCAGCATGTTTTTGATGTATACATACTCGGCCTGAAATTAGGCAGGCTCAATTATGCCATTGAAGTTAAAAATGATTTATATAGCGCAGCCGGAAACTTGCGCTCGACCGGCATTTTTTCAGCAATTTCCAAATATTCCTTTGAAGCGTCGTCAAAGGGAAAAGTTGAGAGCGACTCATTTAGACCAAATTATTATGCTGAGAGATCAGATACTGGACGGCGAAAAGAAGAAAAAACAATGCAATATTTAAAGCATAGTATTGAATTGATTACAAAAAAAATTCCAAAACCTTATTGGCAGGATCCTGACAAACAGTTGGACACACTAGACCCAATGAGCTCAATAGTTTACATTTTAAGGGATCAAAAAGAAGCAAATATCTGCCGGCAAAATTTTGCAATGTTTGATGGTATAAGGCGGGTTAAAATAAAATTTACACATGGTGAAAAAACATCTGATGGTCACTTCAGATGCCATGGCGTATACACTCGCGTTGGTGGTTATTCACAAAAAGAATTGAAAGATGGAACGAATTTTCCATTTAATGTGAACTACAAAATAAAAAGTGCCGTTTACAAAGTGGTCGCTTTCGAAATTACAACAAACCGTGGGCGTGCCAAATTTGTGCGTAAATAGATCTTGAAAGACTTACTTCCGATACATGATGTTATAACGCAGGTACAAGAAGCCATTACAATTGGGAAACGCGCCGTGATTGTGGCTCCCCCGGGGGCCGGGAAAACAACTATTATTCCTTTAAAATTACTGGATAACCCAAAAATTAAAGGACAAATTATCATTTTAGAGCCCAGACGACTCGCAGCACGCGCCGCAGCTAGTCAAATGGCAGCGATACTCAATGAAAGGATTGGAGAAACAGTCGGCTTTAAGATTAAAGGGCTCACTAAGGTCAGCAAACAAACTCGTATAGTGGTTATGACCGAAGGCATACTAATCAGAATGATTCAATCCAATCCAAGTTTATCTGAAGTCGGTTGTATTATTTTTGATGAATTCCATGAAAGATCAATTAATTCAGAATTAGGCCTCGCACTGAGCTTACAACTTGCAGAAATTTTAAGAAGTGACTTAAGGATAATAGTCATGTCTGCTACTTTAGATATTGGTCCTGTTTCAGACTTATTGGACACGAGAGCTCCAATTATATCAGACGGTCGAGCTTATCCCGTCAACGTCGAGTACTTATCCCGCCCAAGATCAAAAAATGATAAAATATGGGAAAACTTCGCCAAACTTGTTTCTGATGCGTTTGAAATGACAGAAGGAGGTATTCTAGCATTTTTACCAGGAGAGGCAGAAATAAGAGCAACAGAAAAGCTCTTGAAAGAAATGTTGCCCAACTCAGCAATTATAATGCCTCTTTATGGATCACTCCCGTTTGAACAGCAGAACAAAATATTAAAGCCATTGAAAGACGAAACACTCCGTAAAGTTGTTCTCTCAACTTCTATTGCAGAGACATCTCTTACAATTTCAGGAATTAAAGTAGTCGTTGATAGTGGTTACACCAGGCGCGCTCACTATGACCCCAATAGTGGCATGTCTAGGCTAATCACGCAAAAAATCTCTAAAGCCGAAGCAAATCAACGTATGGGCAGAGCCGGACGTGTTGCTGCAGGTTGGTGTTACCGAAATTGGGCAGTAAGTGAGGAAGGTGGAATGTTAGAATTTCCTCCCAGTGAAATTGAAATTTCGGACCTTAGTAATTTCGCTCTAGAACTTTCCCTATGGGGTTCAAAACCAGAGAGTATGAAATTTTTAACAATGCCAAAGCCAAATCGTCTAACAAAAGCAAACGAATTATTGTATAAACTAGGCGCGATTTCAGGCCAAAACAAAATAACGCCACATGGTCGAGAAATCGCAAAATTTCCTTGCCATGTGCGGTTAGCGCATATGCTTACCAAAGCAGGAAAAAAATCTGCTATTATCGCTGCCTTGTTGCAAAATAGAGATATTATGTTTGATAAACATAATTCTGACTTTCAACTACGGCTAAATAAATTTGATGAGTATTTATGTTCTGGCGAGATAAATGCGGGTTTATACTCGAAAATAAAGATAGATCTCAAAATTTTTCAAAAACTGCTGCAGCACGATACCGCTTTTAGTTCAGCTCAGAGTTTGGCTCTGGCATTCCCTGATCGGATAGGCAAGAAAAGAGATGGGTCGAATTCAAAATTTATTTTGTCCAGCGGAAAGGGGGCATACGTTCATAAAGGTGATCCGCTCGGCAGAAAGAAATACATTGTAGCAGTGGATATGGACGGTGATCAAAAGGACTCAAAAATTAGATTAGGCATAGAAATCTCAGAAAACGAAATACGAGAACTGTTTGCGGACATGATCGTTCGGCAAGAAACTTGTTATTGGTCAACACGTGAAAAGCGTGTAAAGGCACTTAGAACAGAGGTTCTCGGAAAAATTCCACTTAAGTCAGAGACTTGGACCAATCCACCAACTGAAAAAATCTCGTCAGCAATTCTTGAGGGAATTAAAAGTTTAGGGTTTAATTTTGGCCCAGCGGAAGAGCAATTCATCGCCAGAGTTAAAATTGGTGGTGAAGATTACCCTAATATGGAGATAAGTCATTTACAGGAAACAGCAAAAGAATGGCTAACACCATTTATAAAAAATATAAAAACTGCAGACGATTGGAGAAAATTTGATTGCCTACCAGCCCTAAGAAATTTACTTAGTTGGAAGCAGCACAGAAAATTAGACGAGGTTGTTCCAAAGTACTTTGTCAGTCCGTTGGGTCGAAAATTGTCTATAGATTACCTAGGACAACACCCCTCTGTGGAATTACGTATGCAAGAGCTTTTTGGACAGAAATCACACCCAATGATCAAAAAAAAGCCACTTCTTTTAACACTTTTATCACCGGCAGGAAGGCCACTTCAAAAAACGATGGACCTACAAAACTTTTGGAAGACAAGCTATCTAGAAATTAGGAAAGAAATGCGAGGAAGATATCCAAAACACTCTTGGCCAGAAAGGCCTGAAAACGAAAAACCAACTATTAAAGTTAAGTCCAAATAATTAAAGTTTAGCTAAAGGGCTCCTCTGGATATGCAACCGAAGTTAAATACAAACCTTCCGGGGGGCTAACTGGGCCACAGGCAGTCCGATCTTTCGCTGATAAAGCGTCGAGGACATTCTGAGGCGACCAAGCTCCTGCTCCAACTCTTTCAAGGGTTCCAACAAAACTTCTTACTTGATTATGTAAAAAACTGCGTGCTCTTAAAATGAATCGTATCTCTATTCCATTAGCCAAAGTTATCTTTCTAACGTTTAATTCATCTAGCGTTTTGATTGGACTGCTGGCTTGGCATATTGACGACCTAAAAGTCGTAAAGTCATGTTTGCCCAGCAAATAGTTCGCAGCTAGTTGCATAGCATCAACATCCAAATCATGTTTTAAGTGCCAAACTAGTCCATTTTCATGGGTGAGCGGGGCGCGCCGGCATACTATTCGAAACTCATAATGCCTTCCAACAGCAGAAAATCGAGCATGCCAATTATCATTAACCTGTGCGCATGAAACAATTGAAATTGGGCTCGGCTTTAAATGAAAATTTAACGCCTCAGAAAGACGAAAAGGATCCCAGTCCTGTGTCAAATCACAATGTGCAACTTGCCCAACTGCATGGACGCCCGCATCAGTTCTTCCAGCAGCTGCAACAGTGTGATCCCCTGGCTCTAGAATAGCCAATGCACTTTCAATACTACCTTGGACCGACGGAAGTTTCGCTTGTCGTTGCCAGCCGACAAAAGGGCCACCGTGGTATTCCACTTTTAAAGCATATCTTGGCATTTACAAAGATCACTTGCTCTCTAAACCTAACAACAACTGAGGCGTATTAAATTAAATATACAGTAATCTCAAGTTACAATAAGTCCGCAATTAACTAGTTCTGTAAAGTGTAATTACATCTATCTAAAAACCCAAGTTTAATTTTTGAGTCTTACAGGGCAAACTTCACCCAGAACCCCCTGCCAAGAAAAGTGTTCTAACTCCATGCCCAGAATACGATCTGGATTGGTTGGCGGCGGGAACATGATCCCATCCATCTTTCGAAAACCAAACCTTCTATAGTAGATTTCATCACCAACCATTAAAACGCGCTTCCAATTCAATTTTTTTGCTCTTTTGATGCTATTTTTTATTAAAGCAGCGCCAAGACCCTCACCTTGATAGGTGGGATGTACCGCAATTGGTCCGAGAAATAGAATCTTTTTATTGTTAATTTCTACTGGCCAATATCTTATTGCGCCTACTAGAATATCTTCTTCACTTTTTGCAATGAGGCATAAATCTTTAATAGGTGAATACCCTTCTCTCAGTCTGTAAGAGGATAATGCAAAGCGACTGGGAGTAAAACAAAGGTCAAATAGAGCCTCAACATCCCAATAATCTTTTTTTTTCTCGTTATGAATCTCGAACACCTGCAAACCTTATCAGAATTCTAAAATCTTTTTATATTTGCCTCTGTACTTATACAGTCATTAATATATTCGAAAAGCCACTATCATTTTCAATAAAACCTTTAGCAAAATTCTGTAACCAACCTACTTGTAATTGAACTAAAATAGTGGGATACCTCCGGTTTTTTCTGGACTAGTTCCTGAGTATAATTGTTGTTAGAGTGTAATAGTTACGACAGTTAAAATCGTAGTGGTTAAATGAACCAATTTTAGAGAGTTAAATGAGTTCTTCCATACTACCGACCTATAACCGCGCTCCATTGGCCTTTGATAAAGGTCAAGGTAGTTGGCTGTTTACAAAGGACGGTGACCGTTATCTTGATATGGGAGCCGGTATCGCAGTTAATGCCTTGGGGCATTCAAACCCAGAACTTGTAGAAGCATTAACGTGTCAGGCTAGCAAACTCTGGCACGTATCCAATCTTTATGAAATCCCTGAACAACGACGGCTGGCGGACTTGCTTGTAGAAGCAAGCTTTGCAGATAATGTTTTCTTCACAAACTCGGGAACAGAAAGCTGTGAGTTAGCCATAAAAATGGTTCGTAAATACTGGTATGAAAAAGGAAAAGAAAATAAAGTTGAAATAATAACTTTTGAGGGCTCTTTCCATGGCCGTTCCTCAGCAGGTATCGCTGCCGCAGGTGGCGAAAAGCTTACAAAAGGTTTCGGGCCAATGCTCCCCGGGTTCGTTCAACTTCCTTGGTATAATCATGATGCCATCGAAGCTACAATTAATGAAGACACTGCTGCAATTCTTATAGAACCTATACAAGGCGAGGGTGGTATTCGGTGCTTGCCCGATGAATGTTTAAAGAGCCTTCGAATTTTGTGTGACAAGCATGATATATTGCTAGTGGTTGATGAAGTTCAATGTGGAATTGGCCGTACCGGCAAGCTATTTGCGTATGAATGGTCTGGAATAGAACCCGATATCGCTATGGTTGCAAAAGGCATCGGTGGCGGTTTCCCTTTAGGAGCAGTTCTTGCAAAAGAACATGCAGCGAGCGGAATGACTGCGGGAACACATGGTTCGACGTACGGTGGAAATCCATTAGCCTGTTCAGTAGGAATAAAAGTTCTTGAATTAATAAATACGCCCAAGTTCCTTAACTCTGTGATATCAAAATCAGGAATTATGAGCCAAGGACTTCTTCGCTTAATTGACTCTTATCCCGATATTTTTGAAGAAATAAGGGGAACGGGTTTAATGTTGGGAGTAAAATGCAAATGCCCAAATACGGATTTTGTTAAAGGAGGTTATGAAAACGCCATCTTAACAGTTCCAGCTAGTGATAATGTCGTTAGACTGTTACCCGCTTTAAATATAACCGCAGAAGAGGTTAATGAGGGTCTAAGTCGGTTAGAAAAGACTGCAGCCTGTCTGAGAGAAGCTTTGTGAAGAAATAAATGGCAAATTTTTTAGATATAAGAAATATAGAAAGTAATGACCTTAAAAAGATAATCCAAACTGCTTTGGAACTAAAAAAATCTAGGTCAGGCCTCACAAAGGGTGCCTGTGATAGCGATCGGGCACTAGAGGGCCACATTGTAGCTTTAATTTTTGAAAAACCATCAACCCGCACTCGAGTAAGTTTTGATGTGGGGGTACGTCAAATGGGTGGCCAAACAATAGTTTTATCAGGCACGGATATGCAACTTGGCCATGGTGAAACTATTGCCGATACTGCGAGAGTTCTAAGCCGTTACGTCGACTTAATTATGCTTCGAACGTATGAGGAGGCGACACTTCATGAAATGGCTCAATTCTCAGAGGTACCAGTAATTAATGGCCTAACAAATTTCTCACACCCTTGTCAGATTATGGCTGATATAATGACTTACGAAGAACACAGAGGCTCAATCGAGGGTAAAAAAATAGTTTGGTCAGGCGATGGAAATAATGTTTTCAATAGTTTTGCTCAGGCTGCAGAAAAATTTAATTTCAATTTAACATTTACAGGTCCGGAAACTCTTGAACCAGATAGGGAAGTAATTGAGCAAGCTCAGCAAAATGGGGTGAAAATTTCAATCGAACGCGATCCTACTATCGCAACAAAAGATGCAGATCTAGTTGCAACTGATACATGGATAAGTATGCATGACCTTCAATCTGCTAGAGAGCGGAGGCATAACCAACTACGGCCATATCAGGTCAATAAAGAATTACTTGCACATGCAAAATCCGATGCATTATTTATGCATTGCTTACCAGCGCATAGAGATGAGGAAGCAACGTCTGATGTTATGGATGGAAAAAACTCAGTAATTTTTGATGAAGCAGAAAATAGGCTGCACATTCAAAAAGCAATAATGCGATGGTGCTTGGGAAAATAAACAAACCGCCTTGCGGTTTCTAACTAATGGCCCTCTTCCAGAATACCGGTCCTTACTGAATAATTTACTGCGAGTGCGTAGTCAGGGTCATCATCACTGTCAACCATAAGGTGACCTGCCTTTATTAAAAGCATATGGCAATCTCTACTAAGGTGTTTTAATTGCAGACGCTTTCCTGCACTTTCATATTTGGCAGCAACAACTTCTATTGCTTGCAAGGCAGATTGATCAACGACCCTGCTCGCCTCAAAATCCAAAATGACGGTATTGGGATCATTTTGAACGTCAAAAAGCTCTACGAAACCGTCTGTTGAACCAAAAAACAACGGACCCTGAATTTTATAAGTTTTTTCATCACCATTTAACTCAACATGCGCATGAATTCTTCGTGCATTATTCCAAGCATAGGCAAGTGCGGAAACAATAACGCCAACAACTACTGCTACAGCGAGATCAAACCAAACTGTTACAACAGTTACTAAAATGGTCACAAAGGCATCAGTTTTCGGTACAACCCGTAAAATTTTGAGTGAATTCCATGCGAAAGTCCCAATTACAACCATAAACATAACGCCAACCAAGGCGGCCAAGGGAATTTGCTCAATAATTGAGCTACCAACTAGAATGAAAAGTAAAAGAAAAATGGCAGCAGATATCCCTGCTATACGAGTACGCCCTCCTGATTTTACATTTATCATGGATTGACCGATCATGGCACATCCACCCATACCCCCGAAAAATCCTGTCACTACGTTGGCTGCACCCTGGGCAAGGCATTCTTGACTTGCACCTCCGCGCTTGTTTGTCATTTCACCAACCAAGTTAAGTGTAAGCAAACTCTCGATAAGGCCAATGGCAGCTAGTATTACCGCATATGGGAAAATTATTTCAAAAGTTTCCCAGCTTAAATCAACCATCGGCACGTGAAAACTTGGAAAACCTCCTTTAATTGACGCCATATCACCAACTCTTGGCACATCTAACCCGAAAAATATGACGATAAGCGCAACGACCCCAATACCAGCGAGCGGTGCCGGAATAATCTTTGAGATCTTTGGTAGAAAATAAATGATAGCCATCGTTACGCCGACTAGTACTAACATGGTAACCAAGGGGGTACCGGTTAACCACTCGCCACCAGACATTCCATGACCAGAGACTTCGACTGAGCCCGGGACTTTGAACTGGGTTAGTTGAGCTAAAAAAATCACGATAGCCAAACCATTTACAAAACCTAACATGACGGGATGGGGGACAAGACGTATAAATCTACCCCACTGCATAATGCCAGCTACCAGCTGCAAGATCCCCATCAGAACAACAGTTGCGAAAAGATACTCAACCCCGTGTTCTGCAACTAAGGCGACCATCACAACCGCTAAAGCACCCGTGGCTCCCGAAATCATACCTGGACGCCCACCAAAAACTGCCGTTATCAACCCAACTATGAATGCTGCATACAAACCTACGAGTGGGTGAACTCCTGCAACGAATGCAAAAGCCACGGCCTCAGGCACAAGTGCAAGTGCCACTGTGAGACCAGAAAGCAACTCTATTTTCAATCGAGTAAGGCTGATTCCGTCCGAACCTATTGAACCCAAATCAGGCTTAAACAAATTTGCGAATGCTCCAAAAAGGGCGCGTCTCATAATTCATTCCATGCAGGGAAAACCTTTTCTGGCGACATAAACTATAGATTCCCAAAAAGAAACCCCAGACCATTATATTTATTTGATGCAGAGCCTTGATTATTTGCTATTTTATATTCATTCCTACCAAAAATAAACTCTCGATATAAGTTATGTGCAAATTGGTGAAGCAAAGGTATGATTTCAAGTTTCAATTTAAGTTGAGTCTGATATCACAAGTGAAATGTAGAAGATGGATAAAATAGGAATAAAAAAATACATCCGAACGATTAAAGATTTCCCGCACGAAGGAGTCATGTTTAGGGATGTTACTACTTTATTCTCTGACCCAACTGGTTTCGACCTTACTATAAGTGAAATATTATCCTCTATTAAAAGTAGTGGGATAGATAAAGTAGTAGGAATTGAAGCACGTGGCTTTATAATGGGTGGTGCTTTGGCAAACAGGTTGGGATGTGGCTTCGTCCCTATTCGAAAATCTGGAAAATTACCAGGGGCCACAATCAGCCAAGATTACCAACTTGAATATGGAACTGACACCCTAGAAGTCCACTTAGATAGTATTGAACCGGGGGAAAGAGTTTTGCTTGTTGATGACCTATTGGCAACCGGAGGGACAGCTGAAGCGGGTGTTAAATTAATAGAGCAACTGGGTGGCAATATAATATCCTGTAATTTTATAGTGAATTTACCAGATCTAGGTGGCGGCGAAAAACTTGCAAACTTAGGCATATCTACAAATTTTCTGTGTTCATTTGATGGCAAATAACTTCGATGGCAAAGCTCTATTTTCACTATTCAACAATGAATGCGGGCAAATCAACTCTACTGCTTCAAGCATCTCATAACTATCAAGAGAGAGGTATGAATACATACCTTATAACAGCTCAACTTGATAACAGAGCCGGAGAGGGAAAAATTGGCTCAAGAATAGGCATTGAAGCAGGAGCTGATACATTTAAAGGTGATGATGATTTGTTTGCCAAAATTCAGGCAAAATTGAGTCTGGAAAAAATTTCTTGTGTCTTAATAGATGAGGCACAATTCCTTACATCTCAACAGGTATGGCAACTTGCTAAAGCCGTAGATGACCTTGCAGTTCCTATTATGTGTTATGGTTTGAGAGTTGACTTCTTAGGCAATCTTTTTCCAGGTTCAGCATCTTTATTGGCACTTGCTGACGAGATGCGAGAGATTAGAACAATTTGTCATTGTGGAAAAAAAGCAACTATGGTTGTGCGCCAAGATGAAGACGGTAATATAGTTAAAGGCGGTGATCAAATACAGATCGGAGGCAACGAAACATATGTATCATTATGCCGTAGACATTGGCGCGAGGCTTTTGAAAATTAAACCAGGTTGGGCGGTTCATTACCTTCAATAAAGGATTTAATATTTTGCACCGCCATTAACCCCATACCAGTTCTAACCTCCAAAGAAGCTGTTCCAAGATGAGGTAGAAGCACTACATTCTCCATTGCGATTAGATCCTCAGGCACTTTGGGCTCATGTTCATAAACGTCCAACCCAGCTCCAGCGATCTGGTTCAATTTGAGCGCATCGATTAGGTCCCTTTCATTTACTACATCGCCACGGGCAATATTTACAAAATAAGCATGCTGCTGCATTGAAGAAAATATATCTTTATTTATTAAATGATGCGTTGCAGATCCACCCGGCACTGAAACAACAAGTATATCACTACTTGCCGCTAATTCCGTCAGTGAATCATATCGTTTTACAGAGAAACTTAAAGTTTTTGCGGACCTAGAGAAATACCCCACCTGCATTCCAAAACCGAAGTGGCATCGCTTTGCGATAGCCTGTCCAATATTCCCCATCCCAACAATACCGACTCTCTTATTAGATATATGGAACCCGAGCATCTGAGTTGGATGCCAACCTTCCCACTTGTTGGCTCTCACAATTCTTTCACCCTCTGAGGTTCTCCTACAGCACATCAGCATAAGCGCCATGGCTATATCAGCTGTTGCATCTGTAACCGCACCAGGGGTATTAGAAACTTTAACGCCGTGTTCATTTGCCACTTTTACATCAATATGATTAAAGCCTACCCCAAAATTTGCAAGTAATTTTGCGTTTATTTTATTACAAGATGAAAATATTTTTTCTGAATAAATATCACCAAGCGTAGGTAAAACAACGTCATAATTAACGAGGCTATCTATCATCTCAGTTTCATTCATGGCGGAGGTATTTTCGCGCACTGTAAGTTCGCCTAGCAGACCTGCTGCACTTAGAACTTCTTTCGGTAGTGGTCGAGTAATAAATATTTTTTTAGTCAATGCATTCGTTCCCCATTTGGAATTTCTTTATCTGGACCTAATAATGTAACCGCCCCTTTATTATCAGTTACTCCTAAAGTCAAAACCTCCGACATAAATGGCCCAATTTGTCGGGGTGGAAAATTAACAACTGCCAATACTTGCCGCCCTATAAGTTCGGTCAGTGTATAATTATCGGTAATTTGGGCTGACGTTTTCTTTGTTCCAATCGACGGGCCAAAATCAATCCAAAGTTTATATGCCGGCTTCCTAGCCTCTGGGAAGGTCTCTGCTTTCAGTATACTACCCACACGAATATCGACTTTCAAAAACTCGTTAAAAGTTATTTCATCCATTTGCCAATTCCTTCGATCTTGCCGTAGCAGCAGCAACCGTTTTTTCGATAAGAGGTCCCAATCCATTCTCACTATTCATAAGGATATTTAATCCTGCTTCTGTTGTACCATTCGGACTAGTAACATTTACCCTCAATTTCTCAGGAACAGCGGTTGAACCAGCAGCTAATTGTCCTCCTCCAAGAACTGTCATTTTTGCCAGTTTCATAGCAAGTTCTTTATCTAGACCCTGTTTATGACCAGCAGCAGCAAGCACGTCTATTAAATAGAAAACGTAGGCTGGACCAGAACCTGAAAGACCAGTAACAGCATCCATTTGATCTTCCGAATTTAGGCGCACAACTTCTCCAATTGCTGACAACAAATTTCCAGCAACCTCGAACGCATCCATAGAAACATTCTTATTCGCTATAATAGCAGTAATACCCAAACCAATTTCAGCAGGCGTATTTGGCATTGCGCGAATAATCGGTGTTTTTTGTCCTAAAAGACTTTCAAAACTTGATATTGTTATACCCGCAGCAATTGATAAGAAGACAACTTGCCTATTACCATAATGAGAAAACTTTGGTAAAATCTGTGGTATCATTTGCGGCTTGACCGCAATACAAATAAATGTGGGATTGGACGGTAATTTGGAATTTACGTTTACCCCTATATCAATTAACCAATCGCTGGGATATGGGTCCTCTACCCAAATATTCTTTGGTTCAAATCCCTTTGCTATCCAGCCCTTAAGCATTGCAGAGCCCATCTTACCGCAACCTAATAAGATGAGTGTATTTCTCTCAGAATTTTCTTGAGTCATAGAACATCCTTACTTTTTCATAAGGATAGTCTTAAGCCCGGCCGAATGCCTCTGCAATGGCTACTTGTATTGCTTCTTTGGGCGTTTTGTCACCATACACAGCTAATTGAAAAGCTGGATAAAACTTTTCAGAGCTCAAAACAGCTGTTGAAATCAGACAGTCTACTTGCTCTGCACTGGCTATCTGTCCACCAGTAAGCACCAAACCGTACTTATAAACCATCATTTTTTGCTCTGTCCAAAACGAAAACGAACCCGCCCAGCATTTTTCATTAACATCATTTAGTAGTTCGAATAATACAGCCTGTTTTTCTAAAGGGGGCTCCATTTCAAAAGAGCATATCAGTCGCAGAGTTTCATCGAATGATGACCACGCAAGCGTTATAGAATATGTTCTCCACTGCCCTTCAACCGCCATCGCGATTTGATCGTCAGCAATTCGATCGAAATCCCATTCATTATATTCAGCCACCGACTCGACCAAGTCAATTGGGTGTATGTCGTCATCCAGTAATTGCTCTGTAAGTGCCATCGCCCCACCTCTTTCTTTTTATACCTAAGGATTTGGCCGCATACCCTAGGTCTTGGTGCCTGCTCTAAGGATAGACATATTAAGAAAATCCTTACTACATATGGTGGTGTTATTTTGTGGTCGTGTAAAGAGAAATATTCACTGTTAAGCGAATAAGTTGTGGATAGATTTAAAAGTGGTAGAGATATTAACAGCAGCAAGCTGTTTTACGGGCGACTATTTGCTTTCAAGTGCTTCAATCCTGGCTTTGAGATCTTTATTCTCTTCTCTCGCCTTTTGAGCCATTGCTTTAACCGCATCGAATTCTTCACGAGTTACAAAATCACGTTCAGCTAACCATCTATCAACCATCGAGGCAAAGGCATTTTCTGCCTCTTCCTTTGCCCCCTGTGCAACCCCCATAGCATTTGTCATAAGCTGAGAAAAATCATCTAACATTTTATTACGCGTCTGCATTTTCACACTCAATTACAATGGTTAAAAATATTTAATTTTAGTTCCTCTGTCCCGGTTGAAAATTAGAGCAAATTTATGCCTATTCAACAATAAAAGATTATAACGCTAACTTTTCAACTTTGTTATATTTAAATTCTACTTCAATAAACAATTTTTAAACAGCCTTTAATTCTATTTTTAATTTAGCTAACTATCCTACTAAGTTCCGCTAATATATACATATGCTCTCTAATTATTATGATAAATTTTATATGACAAAACTTGAAAAATTGATCATTAAACGCATTCAAGAAACTGGACCAATAAGCATTTCCACTTTCATGCGAGAGTGCCTGCTTCACCCAGAGCATGGGTTTTATACTCAGAGAAATGCGTTAGGTTCAAATGGGGATTTCATAACATCACCCGAGATAAGTCAGATGTTCGGTGAAATCTTAGGGTTGTGTTTAGCTCAATACTGGATTGATTTAAATCGACCTGCTCGTTTTGCTTTGGTGGAGCTAGGACCAGGCAACGGTACATTAATGCTTGATATTTTAAGAGCTGGTTCTTCAGTAAACGGTTTTATAGATGCATGTAAAATTTACTTGGTAGAAGCATCTTCAAAGTTAAAAAGACAGCAACAAAAAAAACTATCACAATTCAATGTAAACTGGATCAATGATGATTTATTGCTCCCCAAAGTTCCTACTTTTTTCATCGCTAATGAATTCTTTGATGCTTTACCTGTTAAACAATACCAAAGAAAAAATGACCTATGGTATGAAATTCAGGTTGGTTTAAAGAATGTACAGCTTAGTCTTGGCATGTCGCAAGTGCCTTCAAATCACCCTGAATTAGAAACACGTTTTAAAGACTGCGTGACCGGAGATATTGTTGAGATTTCTGATGATGCATTAAGAATTTCTAATTCAATTGGCCAAATTATAAATAATGAGGGCGGCTGTGCTTTAATTATTGATTATGGGGATTGGCATTCTCTCGGATCTACTTTGCAAGCAGTCAAATCACATAAAGTTGCAAAAATTTTTGATCGACCTGGGGAGGTCGATTTAACCTGCCACGTAGACTTTGAGGCACTTGCAAGAAGTTCAGGATGCGCATACTCTAAATTAACAACACAGGGGGTTTTTTTGGAAAGGTTAGGAATTTCAGATCGTGCCAATCTACTACTTAAAAACTCCAAGCCTGAGTATAAGAACTCCATTATCTCGGCTCACAGACGCTTAACACACCCGGATGAGATGGGAACTCTTTTTAAAGTTTTAGGTCTATTTCAAAAAGACCAAAATAGTCCTGCTGGTTTAGTAAGGTGAGTATTCATCGATTCCAAAGTAGAAAACTTGATAGTTTTGAACATGGGTTTTTTACGCGCTTAGGCGGCATTTCGATTGGCATTTTTGAAGGGCTTAATTGTGGAACTGGATCAAAAGACGATCATAAAAACGTACAATTTAATCGTGACTTAGTTGCAGCTGAAATGAACGTAAATCCACAAGAGCTAATAACAGTTCATCAGGAACATTCTGCGCGGGTTGTAGTCGTTGATAGTCCGTTAGAGGTTTTAACGAAAGCAGACGCCATAGTCACTAATACACCCAATTTGTCGATCGGTGTACTGACAGCTGATTGCCTTCCGGTTCTCTTCGCCGATAAAAAAAACCATGTAATAGGAGTAGCTCACGCTGGATGGAAAGGCGCACTCAATGGGATTTTAGAAAATACAGTTCATTCAATGATTGAACTTGGTGCAGATATTAAAAGTATTAAAGCAGTAATCGGGCCTTGCATTTCCCCCAGCATCTACGAAGTCGGTCAAGATTTTTTTGATACATTTATAAAAAGAAGTACATCTTTTCAAAATTATTTTTCTAAAGGGGTTCACAAAAAAAAATACTTTTTCAACTTGCCGAAATTTGCATTGGATCGACTATATCATCTCAAAATTTCAGACGCTGAATGGATTGGAAATTGCACTTATCACGAGTCTGATAAATTTTATTCCTATCGTCGCTCTCAGCATTTGGGCGAGTTGGATTATGGCAGGCAGATATCAACAATAAAAATCTAAACCTTAGATTTAAATTATGCCTTCTGTGCTAAACGCTCTTCTAAAATATCAAATGGAACTCCTGGATCATCTTTTGCTCCACGAATTACCAGTGAAGTCTTAACAGAACCAACATTTTGAGCAGTTAATAATTCGCCTGTAAGAAATGATTGAAAACTACTTAAATCAGGGGCCACGCACTTGAGCATAAAATCGACTTCACCGTTAAGCATATGGCATTCTCGGACTAAAGGCCAAGTCTTACAAAGTTCCTCAAAAGAACTTAAATCAGCCTCTGCTTGACTTTGCAGCCCAACCATTGCAAAAACTTTAACTTCAAAACCTAATGATCTTTCATCTACCTGAGCGTGATATCCATTTATAAAACCCTGCTTTTCCAATGCCCTAACCCTGCGCAAACACGGTGGCGCAGATATCCCAACACGTTTCGCCAATTCGACATTCGTTATTCTGCCATTGGCTTGCAATTCTGACAAGATTAGGCGATCGATAGGATCTAATCTGGTTAATGGCATATATTAAAACCTTATTTGGTTTTTTTATACAGCATTCAGTTGGTGCTGCGCAATAATATTTCAATACTAAGTAATAATCTTATACGGCTAAAAAGGTAAAATTTAGAATTACAGACTTTCATCCTTATGAAAGGATGAGTATAAACCTACAGGGCTTCTTGGGAAAATTTAGAATGGCTGAAGTAATAAAAACAAAAGTGTTAATAATAGGCTCAGGACCTGCTGGATACTCAGCGGGTGTTTATGCTAGTCGGGCTATGTTAGAGCCAATTCTGATACAGGGTATTGAGCCAGGAGGCCAACTTACAACAACCACTGAGGTAGAAAATTGGCCGGGAGATACTGAGGTACAAGGGCCCGATCTGATGTTGCGGATGGAAACACATGCCAAAGCTATGGGATGTCAAATTATTCATGATATGGTTACCAAGTTAGAACTTGGCAATAGGCCTTTCAATGCAACCTGTGACAGTGGCACCTCTTACGAGGCCGATGCTGTAATACTTGCAACTGGAGCGAGGGCAAAATGGTTAGGATTAAAGTCGGAAGAATACTTTAAGGGTTTTGGTGTTTCAGCCTGTGCGACCTGTGATGGTTTTTTCTATCGCGAGCAAGAGATTGTTGTTGTAGGTGGGGGAAATACCGCTGTCGAGGAGGCACTGTTTTTGACAAATTTTGCCTCAAAAGTTACCCTGATACACAGACGAAATGAACTTAGAGCTGAAAAAATTCTTCAAGAGCGCCTATTCAATCATCCTAAAATTGAAACACTTTGGTTCCACGAACTTAAAGAAGTTATCGGAACAAATGATCCAAAAGGAGTTGAGGCTGTTCGCTTAGAAAATGTCCATACTAGTCAAATCAAAGAGATCCCATGCAAAGGTGTATTTATCGCGATCGGTCACTCGCCAGCTTCAGAGTTAGTAATTGAGCAATTGGAAACCCATAACGGCGGGTATGTGCAAGTTCAAGCTGGTAGCACTCGGACTTCTATTGATGGTGTTTTTGCAGCAGGAGATCTCACCGACCATATCTATCGTCAAGCAATTACCAGTGCGGGCATGGGTTGTATGGCTGCCCTAGATGCGGAGAAATTTCTTGCTGAAAAAGGATAAAACCTCAGCACTAAACCTTTAACTTTCCAGTCATTAAAATATATGCTGAACCAGTAACTTTTACGCCGGATATATTTCCAGCGGGGCCTAAAACCTCTACCTCAGCTTCACCAGGCCGGCCTAAAAAGTCACCCTGATGGGCTGTAAAAGTCGGGTTTTGTATTAAGCCATTATCCCAAAGATATGCTGCCATTGCACCAGTTGCCGAACCTGTAAAGGGGTCTTCACCTCGGATACTGGATTGCAATAGTAGTCTTGAAAAGGTTGTTCCATTCTTACGGATTGGATTTAAACACACCCAGAAAGGTTCCATCAAGTCACTTTCAGAGATTGTTGCCCGAAACTTATCAAAGGCTCTATAATCAATTGTTACTTTTTGAAGCGTTTCCAAACTGTCAACCACCACTATTGGGAAGGGAAGGCCTGTAGAAACCACTTGTGGTTTGCAAAGAATGCAATTCTCAGGAATGCCTCCGATTTGAGACAAAACTTTCTTCTCAACTTTTATACCAAATTTAGGTTTAGGTTGAGTCATAGATATTTTTATTTGATCACCAGACCAACTAACTTCAACATTTATAAGGCCAGCCAATGTTTCAAAAACCAGCTTATTTTTATTATGTTTACCCCTAGAAACAAGCGACATCGCTGTTGCAACCGTTGGGTGCCCCGCAAACGGGATTTCCCGATCAGATAAAAAATAGCGAACGCGAAAATCAGCAATATCCGAGGAAGAAAGAAAAGTGCACTCTACTAGAGACGTCTCTCTGACTATATTTAAGCAAGATTGCTCCGACAAGACACCATTATCGTAAACTACCGCACAACCGTTTCCACAAAATGGACTTTGACTAAAGGCGTCTACCCAATCAAAATCAAATTGACGATCACTTATAGTCATTGGTGGTCTCATGATTCAATAAACTCACTCCAAGACCGATTTAGGTAGATAGAAGGAAACGGTCCAATTTGGGATATCGACAATTTCACTTATCCTCAGGTCGCCACAAACTGAGCAAAGCATGTAAGCTTCCAATGCACTCATCCCTGTTGTATGCGACACCCAATCTATCATCCCAGACACTGCATCCCGAGCAGCTTGCATCAAATCATCGCCGATACCTGTTGTCGCTTTGTACCCCTTTGTGTCTAAATGGCGTGTGACTGGTCCATCTGTTTCAAATCGCGGAAATCGAAGATTTGCATCTTTTACAAGGTCGATTTTGACTGACACGATCATTGGACTTTCGATCGCGGTGCCACAAATTTCACCATCTCCCTGCGCAGCGTGAGTGTCGCCCAATGACAAAAGCCCCCCCGCCACTTCTACTGGCAAATATAGCGTTGTGCCAACCGAATTATCACGTATATCCAGGTTACCTCCAACCCGTCTTGGAGGTACAACAGAATGATTACCAGTTTCATTAAGGGCTAAACCAATTGTTCCAACAAAAGGTTTTAGTGGAACTTTTCCACCTGGACCATACATTGCAGGCGCCATGGACTGGTTATCATATTCCCAAATGTGCAGCGCTGGCTCTGTGAACTGGTCAGCAAGTAGTCCAAAGCCAGGTATATTGGCGGTCCAACCCCAACCTGAGGGCTGAAAGTCACAGAATGTTACCGCCACAGCATCTCCGACTTGCGCCCCTTCAATAAAAATTGGACCAGTCACCGGATTAACCTTATCAAAGGATAGTTGTAAAAGATCCTCTAACGAGGAGTGAACCGAAAGCTGGCCACCAGAACTATCAATTGTTTCAATTTCAACAGTTTCACCAGGCGCCACGCTCAAGATTGGGTCTATCGAATTGTCCCACCCAAAATGATGTTGATGTTTGTGAATCGTATGATTGCACGACATGCTCTTTCTCCCCTATTTTTTTAAAATCAAATCTTCAATTTCGGTTTCCCCCATAATCCCGCTTGGACGCAGAGCCATTGTAAAGACAATTACGGCTCCCAGCGCAATTCCAGATAGACCCAAGACTTCCGGAAGATCAATACCAAGGACGATAGGACCAGTTTCCAGCCATCGAACCATTTCTAGTCCAAGAGAAATCAAAAAGGTGCCCAACACTGCACCAGTAATAGTACTCATGCCACCAAATATGAGCATGGCAAGTGTGAGAAATACATGGTTAAAGTAAAAAGGTCGTGCAGAAATTGTGCCAAGAAAATAAGCGTAAGCAATGCCGGCAACGGCAAGTAGCATCCCAGAGAAAACCCACGCAATTAAGCGTAATCTGTACATATCTACTCCCATTGATAGGGCACCTATTTCATCATCTGCGGTTGCTCGAAGTGCAACTCCCACTTTACTTTCGCGAAAAATGCGAACAGCGAAGACAATAATCGCAGCTAATATCACAACAGAGGTCAGATTAAAGACCTGCGGAATACCAAAAAAAGCCTGATTACCCTTAAAAATATCTGTTCGATAAAGGAAGAGTGTGTGGATTATTACCAGAAACGCAAGCGATACAATGGTTGCCCCGATACCTGAAAGGCGCACGATTAGTAACCCAACTAAAAGTGCTACCGTCCCCGTTATTGCAATTGCGATAAGCGCTGAACTAATTGGGTCAATTGAAAACGCATTTAGACCCCAGGGTGCACTTGGCAATGAAAGTGCTTTAATATTCTGGGGTGTCACACAAATTGCTGCGGCGTATGCGCCAATACCCATAAAAGCAGAATGGCTAAGATTAGTGATCCGTGCATTACCCATAAAAACCTGCAAACCCAATACCACAAGTAAATTGACGTACGTGCTGTATACGAGCCTTACCTGGTAGCGCGACCCAAAGTAGGAGGTGATTAAACCTATAGTGATCAAAAGAAAACTTAAGAGCGCAGCTCCAATAAATCCCCTTTTCATAGCTCGAGACAACTTCAATGTTTATCACCTTTTTCAGTGCGTGGTGATAGAATTCCGTCCGGTCGCCATACTAACAAAAGTGCAATTATGCCAAATACGAATGCATCAGTCATACCGCCCAAGCTCTGCGGTAGCATAACCAGCATAGCAACCTCGACTGCACCTAAAAGAAATCCACCAAGCACAGCACCCTGTAGACTACCGAAACCGCCAACCACGCAGGCCACAAAAGCTTTGAGCACGGGATCAAATCCAAGATGGGGATCTACTGCTCCTCGCCTCGCCATTATAAAAACACAAGCAATGCCCGCAAGTAGCCCTGAGATCATAAATGCTATAGCAAAAACCCTGTTTGCCCTTACTCCCGAAAGGCGAACCATTTCAAAATCTAGAGATGCAGCTCGCATTGCTAGGCCTAGTAATGTACGCTTCAAAAAGAAAATAAGCAGCACAATCACTACTAAAGTAGTAATAGTTTGAAAAAGCTGCAGAGATGATACGCTGATACCACCAATATCCAACGACCATTCCAAAAAATAGAGAGATGTAACAGCAATTGGACGAGGTGAGACAACCAGTAAAAAGATGTTTTGCAATATTATCGAGACCCCAAAGGCCGTGAGCAGACCAGTTGTTGGATCTGCATAGCGTACCGGTCGAAAGGCTACACGCTCCAAAGTGACGGAAGCCACCATCGCAACTACAATAGCAGCTCCAATAATTATTAGCGGATTTTGCACAGCTATTGCAGCCGCGGCGACCATTGTGTAGCCTCCAACAGCTATCATTTCTCCGTGTGCAAAATTCACAAGTCCCATAATTGAAAAAACAATTGCTAATCCGAGCGCAAGCAGTGCGTATTCTGCTCCAAAGGCAAAAGCGTTCATGATTTGCTGAACAATATACTCCATATTATACGATCCCTGTGAGTTCTGCCATTAAGTCTTCACGTCCACCCAAAGCCTCCGGATTACCCTCAGCAACAATATGGCCATTATTCAATAAATAGGCGTAATCTGAGAGACGCAGCGCTTGCGTGGCGTTTTGCTCAACCAAGAGAATAGTGCGCTTTTCATCCTTCAATTTT
>CACOXV010000021.1 GCA_902631295.1 Paracoccaceae bacterium
CGTCGCGGCCAAACTGTCGAGCGACTGCCTCCATACCAAAAGTTCCACCTCCCGGCACAATCACAACAGCATCAGCGCTATAAACTTCTTTTAGCATAGCGGAGATATCATTCATAACTAGCTGAAAAGAAGAAGACATGTGGTTGAGAGATCGGTCAGTGAAAACTACGGAAAATTCTTCCAAACCATTTGGATCAATGTTATCAAGCAAAGCATTCATTTTTGTCCCCTACTACAGTGCCAATTTGGATAATAAAACAACTCAATTTAAAATCAATCACTTCATTAAATAATTTAGTAACTATATGATTTTAAGATAAAAACGATTATACTGGACCCTGTCTCTTCTCTTCACTTAATAAAACATTAGCTTCAATTTCGCCAGCACCAGGAAGGGTCATTATTCTGCGTCTTAAAATTCTCTCAAAGTCAGGAATATCTCGCGCGACGATTCTTATCCTGTAATCATAAACTCCCAAAACATGTTCCACAGTTTGCACCTCTGGTATAGCTGTAACTGCTCGTTCAAAATCTTCTAAGCGAACTTGACCCTTTCTGGCTAACTTAATGCCTAAAAAAACGGTAACACTAAAACCTACTTTTTCAGTATCCAAAACTAATCGCTTGCCAGAAATTATACCCTCTTCATAAAAGCGTTTAATACGGCGCCAGATTGCTGGTTGTGATAAACCTAATTGCTCCACAAAAGAACCAGCTGATCTACTGCAGTCCCGCTGTAGTTCCTTGAGTAAATGCAAATCTATTTCATCAAGTTCCATCATACAGGCAATACCTCACTATTTCGAACACGAGCAATGTGCATTAGTGGCTCAATTTCTAAAATATGGGGTAAATGAAGTATTCTCTGTCTATAAACTCTCTGGTAATCATCCATATCTTTTGAAATTACAAGTAATCTGACATCTACTTTTCCCAAAAATGTTTGAATTTCAATCACCTCAACAATTTTTCGAGCCTCACTCATAAAATTATCGAATGCCATATGGTGCGTTTTATCTAAGGTCACGCGCAGGGATACTTCGACTTTATAACCTAAAATCTGCCAATTTATTACTGCCTCTATCGCAACAATTTGACCATTTTGTCTTAACCGACCCAATCTTCTGGACAGCACCGCTGGTGTTGTGCCAGCTTTTGACGCAAGATTAGCCATTTGAATATCAGGCTCAGATTGATAAATTCGTAAAATTCTTGAGTCTAATTCAGTGAGCATAACTTTTATTTTTTTTGCAATAATTGCTTATTATAAACATTAAATTTCCATAACAAATTGAAAATTGGAAAACAATATACAAATTTTTTAGTATAAATTATAATTTATTATAATTTTGAGAGGGAATTATGCGAGTTTATTACGATAGAGATTGTGACGTTAATTTAATCAAGGAAAAGAAAGTAGCGATTTTGGGATATGGATCTCAAGGCCATGCCCACGCGCTCAATTTAAGAGATAGTGGAGCAAAAAATTTAGTAGTAGCGTTGCGTGAAGGATCTCCATCTGCGAAAAAAGCGGCAGGTGAGGGCTTGGAAGTAATGGGAATAGCGGAAGCTGCTGCCTGGTGCGATGTTCTTATGTTTACCATGCCAGATGAGCTGCAAGCTCAAACCTACAAACTTTTCGTGCATGACAACATTAAAAAAGGCGCGGCCATAGCTTTTGCTCATGGCCTAAATGTCCATTTTGGACTCATTGAACCCAAAGAGGGCGTAGACGTAATTATGATGGCACCCAAAGGGCCAGGGCATACTGTTAGAGGAGAATATACCAAAGGCGGAGGCGTGCCATGCCTCGTGGCCGTGGATAATGATGCAAGTGGCAAGGCCTTAGAAATTGGTTTATCCTATTGTTCTGCGATTGGAGGCGGCAGATCAGGTATAATCGAGACTAACTTTCGCGAAGAATGCGAAACAGACCTCTTTGGAGAACAAGCTGTTTTATGTGGTGGCTTAGTTGAATTAATTAGAATGGGTTTTGAAACTCTGGTGGAGGCCGGTTATGCACCTGAGATGGCCTACTTTGAATGTCTTCATGAAGTAAAGTTGATTGTTGATCTGATTTATGAAGGCGGGATAGCAAACATGAATTACTCAATATCAAACACAGCCGAATATGGTGAGTATGTCTCTGGACCAAGAATACTTCCGTATGATGAGACAAAGGCTAAAATGAAAGCCGTGCTGAAGGATATACAAACAGGAAAATTTGTAAGAGATTTCATGCAAGAAAATGCAGTAGGTCAGCCTTACTTTAAGGGCACACGCCGTATGAACGATGAGCATGAAATTGAAAAAATTGGGGAAAAATTAAGGGGTATGATGCCATGGATCTCAGCAGGAAAAATGGTAGATAAAGATCGAAATTAGAATCGTTTGCTCAAAGGCAGCTACAAACAGCAGCTGCCTTTTTATAATTTTTCGATTAAATCGCTAAAAATATCATTTCTATAGTTAGATAAACATAAATGGAGAATAGAGTAACTAAACAAAGTTGGCTCTTATTGACCCTTCTGGGGTTAATTTGGGGCAGCACCTTTATGATTATAGAACTAGCGTTAGATGGAATTTCACCTTTTTGGCTCGCGGCCACTCGAATTTCGATAGCTGCTTTAATAACAAACATTATTTGGATTTCGTCCTCTCGAAAACTGTTTCAAACAGAGTTAACTGCTTGGCCGACCCTTGTATTTTCTGGCGTGCTTGCAACTGCAGCTCCATTTATTGCACTAAGTTGGGGCCAGCAGTATGTAACATCTGCTTTTGCAGGTATTTCAATGGCTTCAGTCGCTTTATTAATTCTACCACTCTCATATTTTTTTGTGTCAAGTGAAAAAATTACTGCTTCCACAATATTAGGAATATTTTGCGGGTTTTGTGGTGTTTTTATACTCTTGGGACCTGAAGTTTTTGTGACCTCAAATGAAACAAAAGAGGCTTACGGCAGGCTAGCCTGTTTGTTTGCAACTTTTTGTTATGCAATTAGTGCAGTGCTTACTAAACGTTTGCCACCAATAGATCCAATAGGCCTAGCTGCTGTCTCTCTATCTTGTGGCGCAATTTTTGTCATACCAGCTGCGTGGTTATTTGAAGGAGTGCCACCTCAGGTATCAAATAAAACATTATTTTATTTAGCTATTTTGGGTGTCTTTCCAACAGCAGCAGCAACTTTTTTAAGAATAATTATAATTCGAACTGCCGGCCCTATATTCATGACACTTACAAACTTTCAGGTGCCACTTTGGTCTGTTTTTTTTAGTATTTTAATACTTAATGAACCGTTTGAAATTTCAATGCTTATTGCGTTAGCAGTGATTTTGAGCGGTCTTGCGATAAACCAACACTCAGAAATAAAAAAGATTTTAAAAACAAAGATTACCTAGACAATTTATAGTTCCTTAATAGCGTTACTGATGGAGGATATTGTGGCATCAATAATTGCGATATCTTCAGCTTCAACCATAATTCTTATAAGTCTTTCCGTTCCAGATTTTCTGACTAACAAACGTCCAAGCCCTGAAATCTTTTTTTCTGATTCTAAAATCATTCTTTTAACTGATGGGTTATCCAAAGGATTCTTTTCGCTCGCGTAAATTATATTTTCTGTTTTCTGGGGCGCGAGATCAAATGGACGCCCAACCACACTAGCCGGCTCGCCTCTACGAACCATTTCTGCTAAAAATTGCAAGCCTGCCATTAACCCATCACCAGTTGTAGAATAGTCCGTCATCACGACATGCCCTGATTTCTCTCCTCCCAAATTAAAACCATTCAATCTCATTTGCTCTACGACGTAACGATCGCCGACCGTAGTTCTGACTAGTTTTATTCCCTCTCGATTCAGAAACGTCTCTAGATACATATTTGACATAACCGTTGCTACCAGTGTGTTTTCTGCTAATATATCTTCCTTTAGCCACCGTGATCCGATCATTCCAAGGAAGTGATCCCCATCAATGGGACAGCCCTGCTCATCAATTACTAATACTCGATCTGCATCTCCATCCAAACAAATTGCCACATCAGCTCCATGCGCTACCACCGTTTCCGCTGCGATTCTTGGACTGGTAGAACCACACTCTAGATTAATGTTCCTTCCGTCAGGTGAAACGCCAACAGGTACGACTTCTGCTCCAAGCTCCCACAAGACTTCTGGTGCCGCGCGATAACCCGCTCCATTAGCGCAATCTATCACAACTTTGAGGCCATCTAACCTCATCTGATTTGGGAAACTAGATTTTACTCTTTCTATATAGCGATATCTACCGTCATCAATTCGCTTCGCTCTGCCAATATTTTCTGGGGATACGAAATCTACTCCTTTAGAGACTAAAGCTTCTATCTCTACTTCCACACTGTCTGATAATTTATAACCATCAGGGCCAAAAAACTTTATACCGTTATCATTATGTTCATTATGACTAGCTGATATCATAATACCTAAATCAGCTCTCATGGAATTTGTTAAAAGCCCTACTGCAGGTGTTGGGACTGGTCCAAGTAGTAACACGTTCATGCCTGCTGAGGTCAGCCCGGCTGTCAACGCATTTTCAAACATATAGCCCGATAAACGTGTATCCTTCCCTATAACAACACGGTGCGATTTTTTACTAGCTTGCCGAAAGTAAGACCCTGCTGCTGCGCCAAGTTTCAGACAAAAATCTGACGTCATCGGATAAGAGTTCGCCCTACCACGGATTCCATCTGTACCAAAAAATCTACGAGACATCGGAATCTCCTACTTTATTTAGATGTACACTATGCCATAGTTTCATAGCCTGAACAGTTTCTTTTACGTCATGTACCCTGAAAATTTGTATTCCCTGCGAACGAGCGTACAATGCAATAGAAATAGATCCTGACATTCTGTCTTCATTTTCTTTTAGCCCCGCAAGCGTTTTTACAAATTTTTTTCTAGACACACCAATAAGTATTGGCACTCCTAATCCGTGGAAAAGACTTATCTTTCGCAATAAACTTAGGTTGTGCGTGAGAGATTTTCCAAATCCAATTCCTGGGTCAACTATTATAGCTGTTCTTTGCATGCCAGAATTTACCAGATTGTCTATTTGCTGACTTAGAAAATCATAGATATCCAGGCATACATCTTTATATTTTGGCTCATTTTGCATTGTTTCAGGAATGCCTTGTGAATGCATAATGCATACCGGTACGTTGTACCTGATGCAAAAGTCACCCATTTTACTATCAAATTTTAATCCAGAGATATCGTTTACCATAGCGGCACCTGAGGAAATTGCCATTTTTGCAACTTCAGACTTTCTAGTATCTGCAGAAATTGGCACTGAAATTTTGTTTGATATTTTTTCGATAACAGGCACTACTCTCGCTATTTCTTCTGAAGTTTCCACTTCTAGCGCACCAGGTCGAGTACTTTCCCCACCGATATCAATTATATCCGCACCAGCAGAAACCATCGATATGCAGTGCTTTGTAGCAGTCTCTAAAGTTGAATACCTTCCACCGTCAAAAAAGCTATCAGGAGTTACATTTAATATACCCATGACTCTGGGAATATCAAAAGAAAGACCACAAATTTTGGATCTCTTGTTAGTAATATTGTGAAATATTTCCTCAGGAATATTTTTAGCCAAAACGATCTCTGGTTCAGAATTTCGCGTAAGCTTTTCAGCATGGGTAAACCAAAACGGAGTACCTTGCAAAACGCTCGCATTACTTGGGATGATGGGATCAGAATTTATTATCGGGCGGAAATATTCACTCATTATTCTTTAAATGGCTATCTTGGTAGTTTAGAAAATATCTTCTTCCAATGGAAGTATAGCAACCATGTTATCATCATTATGCGCCTCAGGCACCATACCGATAACACTTAGCTTCGCTCCATTAAGTTCGTTCATAAGCCAATACGCTAATTTGTAAGTATTGTCAGCATCCACATCGGGAGGTTTGTTCGCATCCAAAATTATTTTTGATGGAGCCCAAACTGAAATCTGACCGTGCTTTATTGCATAATCTAATTCTGTTTTAGTTGAAACTACCACACATTTCGAATTTTTGCCTGCTAATATCCACGCGCTCTGCTCTATAGATAGTAAATCCAGTCTTCGCTGTATTGAAGATTTTTCATTCTTTGCACCTACGGGGTTTGTAGGAATATCAACACATAAAATGACTGGTTGTTGCGAAGCACAAAGTTGATCAATCCATGACTCTAAGTAAATAGAAGCAACAGCTGCATTACTTAGATATACTACGTGAGGTCTAAGGGAAAATTCATCGCTGCCTAGAGACGATAAAATGGCAGAATTGTGGTTTTTCTCAGTACGAACAATTTCTACCCCTAGAGCCCCTGGGCCTCTATCAAGTTTTTCAATTCTAACAAATGCCCTATGAGCTTGAGGTTCGAATAGTATTCTATCTGCTATACGTTCTGCTAAAGTTTCAAGCAAATTTACTCGCTCGGAGTAAACTTCATCCGAAATAGCTTCTGTGACCTTATCATAAGATAATATCTTATCTACATCATCATCTATTACTTTATGGACTGGCTTTACCTCGACAACAACGTTGAAACAAATTCTCTGTGTCATGCCACGTTCTGATTGGAATGCCCCAATCTCTACTTCAAGTATGTGATCGCGCAGTGAAATTCTATCTAGTTTGATGTCAGAAAGGTTAGTTCTAGACCTTTCAACGGGATGACTGAAAGCCAGCTTGATTTCGTTCGTCATTTATTAATCCTTTAAGCTATTGGAGCTTTGCATAAATGTAACCTACAGACCATGAATAGTTTATCAGAACGACTAACTATTATTTAATTTTTACTTTATTAAATTAATTAGCTGGAAATTTATCAGAATAAAATTTATGGTCGCCAATTGTTCCTGTTCTTGCTAGCTTTTTCGCCCAACTTGGATTTACAGATTTTGCATGATAATAAAGTGCACCATTCGTAAGATTAACATTCACGTCCCATAACACCATTCTGGCTATCTTACCCGCTCTTGAATAACTAGATTTATCATTAATACTCTCTAGCAGACCATCACACATGTAAGTAAACTGGCACTTGTAACGGCTTTTATTTGAACCTTGGTTGACTACTCCACAAACAGTATCTGGAAATCTACTGCTGCTAGCTCTGTTAACAATTACTTCCGCAACCGCAAACTGACCCATGACCGACTCCCCTCTCGCTTCAAAGTAAAGTGCATCCGTTAGACACTTCCATTCTTTCCCACCTTGAAAGCTTGGTAATCCGTCGATATAGTTTTGATCTACAATCTTTTCAACACGCCTCATAGAAGGATCGACTAACATATCCATTACGAATACCGGCAGACTTTCGTGATGCTTTTTTTGAATTTCAATAAGCCTATTAAGATTATTTCCGTTTGCCACGGAAAAACACGAAATTGAAATTAAAGTCACTACTATTGGTATGATTTTTTTGTAATATTTAAATACCATCAAAAAAAACCAACTTTAACTATTTATCAACAGCAACGGCTCTAACTGATTACAGTCGAAATGGCAACTTGGGCAGCTGCAAGTTTTGCTACCGGCACGCGGTATGGAGAACAAGAAACATAGTGGAAGCCTAACTGATGACAGAAAGCTATTGATTCCGGGTTACCACCGTGCTCACCACAGATTGAAAGTGTAATATCAGATTTTATTGACCTTGCTCTATCGGCACCCAACTTTACAAGTTCGCCAACACCTTCCGCATCTAAAATATGGAAAGGATCCTCTTGGAAAACACCCTGCTGCACATATTGAGACATGAACCGTCCTGCATCATCCCTCGACAATCCATAAGCCATTTGAGTTAAATCGTTTGTTCCAAAGCTTAAGAACTCAGAATTCATGGCAATATCGCTTGCTCTTAGCGCTGCACGTGGTGTTTCTACCATAACACCCAATTTATAATTAACCTCTTTGGATGTTTCTAAACTAACTTGAGACGCCACAGCGGCGACCCGTTTTTTAACAAGTTCTACTTCACGTTTAGCACTCACCAAAGGTATCATTATTTCTGGTGTCACTGAAATACCTTCATCAGACACATGAACTATCGCTTCAAAAATTGCTCGCGCTTGCATTTCATAGATTTCTGGCACAGTTACGCCCAACCGTACTCCACGCATACCTAACATTGGATTGTATTCACCCATCGTCTCCACTCTTCTAATCACGTCTGACAGAGGCAAACCCAAAGCCTCGGCCAAGTCATGCATACCATCTCTATCGGAAGGAAGAAATTCGTGAAGCGGCGGATCAAAAAGCCTTATGCATACAGGTAAATCCTTCATGATTTCAAATAATTCAATAAAATCTTTACGTTGCATTGGTAATAATCTTTCCAAAACCAAACGTCGATCCTCGGCAGATTTCGAAAATATCATTTCACGCATCACCGTAAGTCGATCGCTCTCAAAAAACATATGTTCTGTTCTGCAAAGGCCAATTCCCTGGGCATTAAACTTCTTAGCGGTTAAAGCATCCTGAGGCGTATCAGCATTAGCACGGACTTTCATTTCTGAAACTTCATCCGTCCACTCTAGAAGGGTCTGAAACGCGTCATCTAATGCCGCCTCCACCATTTTAGGAGCACCAAACAAAATATCACCGCTGGTTCCATCAATAGTGATTTCGTCTCCTTCTGTTAATTGACGGCCATCTTTACAAATTAAAGTTTTTCTCCTTGTCTGAAATCGAATATCCTTTACTCCTACTACGCAAGGCAATCCTATACCCCTTCCAATTACCGCGGCGTGACTAGTTATACCGCCTCTTTCAGTTAAAACACCCACAGCTGCATGCATTCCCCTTACATCCTCAGGAGAGGTTTCTCTACGCACCAAAATACAATCGATCCCCCTCGATGCATGCGACTGAGCAGCTTCTGCCGAAAACACAATTCTACCAGTTGCAGCACCTGGACTTGCTGCAACCCCACTACCCAATATTTGCCGATGCGCCTCAGGATCAATTTGCCTGTGAAGTAGTTCGCTTATTGCTCTTGGCTCAACCCTCATTAAAGCTTCAGAGCGCGAAATAATCCCATCTTCGGCAAGTCTTACGGCCACTCTAACAGCAGCCTGAGAACGCCTAGGAGTTCTAATACCGTCTAAAATGTGTAAAACTCCATTTTGAATGCTAAACTCAATTTGCATTTCTTCTCGTAATTTAATGCGCATAAGAGAAGCGAATTCAACTAATTGTTCAAAAATTTCTTCATTGGTATCTTCTAACGACCAGCCTCTTTTATCCTTTGTTAAATATAGAGTACCTTCGCTTGATTTTTCTGGCCGAATTTGCGATTGTTCCTTATAGCGTCCTTTAATTTTTGGCTTTCCATCATTTTCATCAATAAGCTGTAAGATCCCTGTACCGCATTCGCCCTCTCCCAGACCAAATGCCATAACTTGGATAACTAAACCCAAACCGGCATCTATTGGTGCCCCTTTTGCCTGTCTTAGCAATCTTGCAGTGGTACTCTCCCAAGTACGTGCCATAGACCTGAGAATTTCAGAGAGTTGTACCAGTGTATCCTGAGGGAAGCCTTGCTCCGTTTCATTTTCATAAATCTCTAATACTTTTGCCAAAGTTTCACTATTTTCGTTGTCAACTTGATTAAAAATATCTGGGTCTAATCTAGCTACGTGCAGCGAATAGGCTTGTATGAAGTTGATATATGTTGATGAGGCCACATCTGGGCCCACTTTCTGTTTAAGTTCCTCATAACGTAGATTATTCATACCAATATTCATAATGGCACTCGGACCACCCCAATCAGAGCTTTCTGATGAAGGACGCACACATAGCAAATCATTTGTTCCAAAATTATTTAAAATATCTTTAATATTCTCAAAATGACCGGCAGCAATTGAATGGACACCAGAAAATGAAATTGCTACTGTCTTAGGTACCGGAAGCTCTAATCTTAGTAGTCGCTGAAGACACTTTGCCCTACCTCCATGGGTTGCGGTCGCGATCCTAGCTGATGGTGTAATTAACTCAAAATCTAACTCAATCCGTTCCATTTCCTGCATTTCTGACCCGTCTAAAGTTAAATCAAGTAATTATCATTATGCACATATTGCACTAATAATCGTCAATTAAAAATAATATTCTTCTAACTTGATTGGCCTTCAATTTTACTTAAATCAGCTACCAAATTACAAGTAGTTCGAATTTGGCCCAGTAAATTTAATCTGTTACGTTTAACAATATCATTATCAGAGTTCACCTGAACAAACTCAAAAAAATTGTCTATCGGCTTCCTAAGCTTCGATATTGCTAAAATAGCCTTTGGAAAATCTTCATTAGAAACCGCCTCCTCAACAATAGAATGCTGTTTAGTTAAGGCCTTAAATAATTCCTTTTCCGGATCAACCTCCATATATTTTCCATTAGCGCCATAGGAATATTCCACACCATCTTTTTGCTCTGCTTTTGCCAAGATGTTATTTGCTCTTTTAAACCCTTGTAAAAAATCTTCAGCTTCATCACTTTTTAGAAGATTTATTAGTGCGTCAATTCGCTTAGCGATCAGATTGAGATTTCCGGCGTTTCCAACTTCAAGACATGCTTCTACCACATCATATCGGATATTTTTATCTCGAAGATAAATCCTAAATCTGTCTCGAATAAATACCATCAATTCCGATACCGCATCTGGTTTATTGCCATACTCAGACAAATCTTCCAAATGATCATTAAGCAGTTCGACTAGATCTAGTTCCAGATCATTTTCAAGAATTATCCTTATTACACCAAGGGCGGCTCGTCGAAGAGCAAATGGATCTTTTGAACTAGTTGGTTTTTCATCAATAATCCAAAAGCCCAGCAATGTATCTAATTTATCAGCAAGCGCTACCGCTACAGATGTCAAAGCTGTTGGCACAGGATCATTTGGTCCCTTGGGTCCATAGTGCTCTTCGCATACTTTCGCAACACTGTCAGAATATCCAGAGCTGATAGCGTAATATCTGCCCATAACACCTTGAAGCTCCGGAAATTCGTAAACCATGTCAGAAATTAAGTCACTCTTGCATATATTTGCACCATTTACAGCAGCTTCGCCGTCGCACGCGAGTGGACCTACTAGCTTTTTGGTTAGAGCAGAAATCCGTAATATTTTATCAGCCTGGCTACCAAGCTTATTATGAAACGTGACATTCTTTAACTTTTGTAACCAAGTATCAAGACCGTCCTTTTGGATTAAACGTAAGTCATTTTCCCAAAAAAACTTTGCATCTGATAACCTAGCATAGAGTACCTTTTGATTACCCTCTAATATTGTTGCTCCATTATCAGCAGACTCAATATTAGCAACTGTGATAAAACTTTCAATTTTTTTAGTTTTTGGATTTTTTAATGAAAAAAACTTCTGATGTTCTTTCATAGATGCTCTGAGAACTTCTGAGGGCAGGTCAAGGAATTCGTTATCAACCTTCCCCAGCAGTGTAACGGGCCATTCTACCAAACCTGACACTTCTTCTAATAAAGCATCGTCGTTGATGAAATCTAATCCATTTGCAAAAGCTAAGTTTTTCGCATCATTTAATATTATTTCAGAGCGTTCCCTATTATCTAGAATTACAAAAGCATTTCTTAATTTTAGCTTGTAATCCTCAAAATCTTTAACTGAAAAATAGTCAGGGGCCATAAACCTGTGACCGGTGGTGCGCGAGCTTGAGCGTATTCCATCTATTTGCAAATCAATTACTTGATGCTCGGCATCTCGTATAAATATACATAGTATACCTTTTAAAGGTCTGACCCACCTTAATGATGACATACCCCATCGCATAGACTTTGGCCAAGGAAATGTCCGAATTGTTTTTTCTAAAGCCTCAGTAACAATTTGTGTTGATATTCTTCCAGGCGTTTTTATTGATGCAAAATATTTATCGACGTTGCCGTCTCTTTTTACATTTAATTGATCTAATTCCAAATTAACACTTCTAAGAAAACCATCTAAAGCCTTTTGTGGTGCATCAACTCTAGGCCCTTTTCGTTCTTCGATAAAATCATCAGATTTTTCAGGAAGGCCTGTCATAAAAAGTGTGAGGCGCCTTGGAGTTGAGAAGGCAGTAGCTGTAATTTCTGATAAACCTTGCTCGGCAAGGAAACTTAACATATTTTTCCTTAATTCTTGTGCAGCAAATCCCTGAATTCTCGCTGGGATTTCTTCTGAAAGTAACTCTACTAACAAATCTGGCATAATTAATCTTTCTCAGGGCATTCGTTTGAAACTGGAGAACCATCATATAACTTCTCACCACAGTCATTTATTTCATGCCAAACGTAGCCTTTTCCGTTCTCTAAAATTGCCACAACCCTATCAACTCCGTACATAATATTTTTCTGAGACAAGAATACCTCACCGCTTACACCATCTTTCAGAGATAAACCTAATTCCTCTGCATTAAAACAGTCAAACCAATAAGGGGCAATTCTAGGCTCCGCACCGTTGTACACCAAATATCGGCTGCGTAGAGCGTCAAGATCTTCAGTGGTGTCAAAACACGCACGATATCTTATAGGAGAGCTATCTGAACTTATTGCACGAAAATTTGAATAATTAATAATTTCTGGACGCTCATTTTGTTTTTGTAAGATAGCGACGTCTGTAACTCCATCGGGGATCACTTCCTCGTAGAAGCTGAAAATTTGTAAATAAAAAAGGGCCACACCTGCCAAAATCGCAGGTAAAATCAGAAAAGCGACAATGACTTTTCCGCTCAATTTTTTTGCCCTCCTGCGGGAGTTTGCACAAAACAATCTGCACACTTCTTTGCCAAATTTCTAACACGCGATATATAAGATTGCCTCTCTGTAACAGATATTACCCCACGCGCATCTAATAGGTTGAAAAAATGGCTCGCCTTGATGCACAAATCGTAAGCAGGGTGAACCATAATTATTTTTTTTCCTGTTTTTGGATCTAATTCACTATGAGCCAGGATGCGTTCACATTCTTTTTCGGCGTCTTCAAAATTCTTAAAAAGGATATCTGTATTTGCTGCATCAAAGTTCCATCTTGCATATTCCTGTTCAGTCTGCAGAAAAATATCTCCATATTTTAACGGTACTGGCGCCTCGGGGGAATTAAATGGCGTTTCCATTACATGATTAATACCCAGTATATACATTGAAAGCCGTTCCAATCCATAAGTCAATTCACCCGAAACTGGTTTGCAATCATGTCCACCCACTTGTTGGAAATAGGTAAACTGGCTAACTTCCATGCCGTCACACCATACTTCCCAACCAAGCCCCCAAGCTCCCAACGTAGGGCTCTCCCAATCATCTTCAACAAACCGAATGTCGTGAATACTCAATGACAAACCAATCGCCTCAAGAGATCCCAAATATAAATCCTGAAAGTTTTCAGGGCTAGGTTTCATTATGACCTGAAACTGATAATAATGCTGAAGACGATTAGGGTTTTCCCCATATCTCCCATCGCTTGGCCGTCTTGATGGCTGAACATAGGCAGCAGCCCAATGATTTTCTCCTAATGATCTCAGCGTAGTTGCCGGATGGAATGTTCCTGCGCCAACCTCCATATCATAAGGTTGAAGAATGGCACAACCATTGTCTGACCAATAGTTTTGCAATCTTAAAACAATTTCTTGGAAAGATTTCGGCTTTGCAACATTCATTATTTTTACCTTGTATTTCCGTATACCTGCTTGCGACCTATTTATGCAATGCTATTACTAGGGTCAATTGGCAACAGTTTATTGATTTTAAATGATTTCAAAAATTTTTTACTGTAGATATTTTGCAGCATCACCACAAGATAAAAGGAAATCTCTAATAGTCGGGAATACTATGATTAGAATAATTCTTACAATATATCTTTTTATAGGCACCGTAGTATCTGCAACCGAGACCCGTTGGATACAACTTGAAACACTGCCAAGTATTGTTCGTGCTAAAGAGGCCACTAGCAGACTTTCAACAACTTTGAATGAGAAAGTTAACATTTTTTCCCTTGATGATGGTTGGTACGCTGTCTCTTTGGGGCCTTATGATTTCGAAGAAGCTTTTGATGTCTTAAATACTAAGTTATCAGCTAATCTCATTTCTTCAGATAGCTTTGTGACAGACGGTAAAAATTATGGTAAAAAAGTTTGGACGGCAGGAAGCTTTTCGATGGCCAACCTTGAAGAACTTTCTAGTGACGAGAATGCCAAGTATGATCAAAACTATGACTTTGACTTAAATGAAAACTTATTAACTACTTCAGAAAGTGAAAATCTATTATTTTCAAGGATAGAGGAACTAGACCCTCTTGAAAAAGCGAAGTTTTTTGATGCACAACTAAGTGATTTCTATAAAAAAGCAGTTCAATCTGCTTTATTGGCAGAAGGTATCTATGACTCCAAAATAGATGGACAATATGGCCCTGGAACACGTAAAGCAATTAGTGAATGGCAAATTAAAAATAGCTATGAACCAACAGGTTTTATGACGCTTCCACAGCAATCTGAGCTTATAAAAAACTACCTAAAACCACTCTTTGACAACGGTATCAGAATAGAAAAAAATATCCTTGCCGGAATTAAAATACCATTGCCGAACGATTTTAGAAATCCAACAGCAATCACACCACCATTTATAACCTATGAGGCCACACCATCATCAAAGATAAAAGTTTTTCTGATATCACAGCACGGTGATGATTATGATTTAAAGCTTCTTTTTGACGCAATGCAAGATTTGGAAATAATTCCAATTGATGGAAAAAAATTATTATTGCGAAACTCATTTGAGCTTTCAGGAGAAAATGATGAGTATAATAGTTTTTTTACAGTAATAAGTTTAAATAATAAACTAAAAGGCTTTGGATTAATATGGCCAGATGAAGAAAATTTTATTGCAAAGAGGCTCCTAGTAAAAATGCGACTGGAGTTTGAAAGTATTCCAGGTGCTCTAAGAGAGCGAACTGAAGCAAATGAAGATCAAAATTTCAATGAGTATCTTGGCTTTGAATTACGCCGTCCCAAATATTCTCGATCCGGTCTCTTTATTGACGATGAAGCAAAAATAATAACTCAATCAAGCGGCTTGTCAGAATGTTCCCGTATAACTGCAAATGGGATATATGATTATAGTATCTTTCTAGAAAATAGCGATTTAGATCTTGCAGTACTCACTCCTAATCAGAACCTAAAACCACTTAGTATTATTGAATATACAAGCGCTTTGCCCAAGATTGGTGATAAGGTCGCACTAGCAAGCTTCCCTTATCAGGGAAAATTAAATCGTTCGACTCTAAGTGAAGGAATTTTTAGAGAAATGGCAGATTTACGAGGCGATAGAAAAAAGTTTCGATTTTCAGTTTCTACCGAACTAGGTGACAGCGGAGGTGGAATATTTGACACTTCAGGAAATTTTATTGGACTGCATATAATGCATCCATCTTCAAAAGAAAATTCAGATGCTCAAATTGCAATAAAAGTAGGGGAAATTAATAAATTTTTAAACGAAACTGGATTGCTAAAACTTAAACGTTCTTATCGCACGAAACCTTTGGATCTAGGGAAGATAGAGTTTATGGCAAATAAAGTTACTGCTTTAATAAGTTGCTGGAAAAATTAGTCTAGTTTATTAATTTCTCCAAAACCTCCTAGTAAATAAAATGTAAACTGCCATTAGTTCAAGGCGTCCAACTAACATTCCAATAATCAACAACCATTTCGCTGCATCGTTTAAACCCATAAAATTTCCAGAGGGGCCAATGCGATCTCCCAAGCCAGGACCGATATTGCCCAATGCTGTAACCGCGCCAGATATAGACGTTATGAGATCTAATCCTGTCATGGACAACAATATTGCAAGGACACCAAGGCTCAAAAAGAAAACAACGAAAAATGTCATAACAGAATGGAGCACATCTTCTGCTACGGGGCGGTTATCATACTTCAATACTACAACTCTGTGTGGATAGCGGATTTTTCTAAGCTGTAAAAGGATTGCAGAAGCAACTAACTGGTACCGGAAAACCTTTACGGAACATGTTGTAGACCCAGCACATCCTCCGATTAACCCAATAAAAAAAATTACAGAGACAAGAACTCCGCCCCATTTCATATAGTTATCACTTGAGTAACCTGTTCCTGAAATGATTGATGTAATATTAAACAGAGCTTTTCGGAACGCATTTTCCCAGTCTCCTGGAAATAACGAATTTAAAACAAAAAACGCAAAGGTAGTAATTACTAAGGTAGTTACCAAAAATGTCTTAATTTGCGTATCAGAAAAAATTGCCCGACTATTTCCATTAACCAGCTGCACATACCTAACAAAGGGGAGAGCTGCCATTATCATAAAAACTATAGCGACATATTCTACACCTTCCGAAAAATGACCGAAACTTTTATCATAGTTTGAGAAGCCACCAGTTGAAACCGTGGTAAAGGAATGGACTATCGCGTCAAAGGCAGACATTCCAACTGCCACATATGATAAAGCACAAGCAATGGTTATACCAAAATAAATAACAAATATTTGAAGTGAAATAGTAGTTGCACGAGGTAGTATTTTTCCCATGGTATCAAACGCTTCTGCACGAAAAATTTGCATACCACCTACCCTAAGTTCAGGCAGGAACACCATTGCGACAACTATAATACCAATTCCACCTAACCACTGTAAAATACCTCGCCATAAGAGAATACCTTTTGGGAGATCCTCCAGCCCAGATAAAACTGTCGAACCAGTAGTTGTTACACCTGACACAGCTTCAAAAAGAGCATCAACAAATGAAAGTTGGGTACTTCCTATAATAAAGGGAATAGAACCAAACAGTGGTAACGCAACCCATACACCAGTAGTCAAAAGGATAGTTTTTTGAATATCGAGACCTTCAGATTTTCCGTTTGAGCATGCGATCGCAAGAAAACTTCCCGTCAATATCGTTATAAGTGCGCTTTCAGCAAAGACCCCTACAAATCCACGACCTTCTGAAAAATCAATACCCATCGGTATTAACATAGTAATACCGAGCAGAGTGAGAAGAATGCCTATTACATAGCCTATAGGACGTAAATCTAACCGCATATACTACGCTTGTACCGAGACAGGGGTTCTGTCAAGCTTCAGTAACAACTAGCCAACATGAATTAGACTGGAGAACATTTTTGGATCAAAAGTATTCTGATCAAAAGTGGGACCTTCACAAATGATAGAAATTGCGTCATGGCTATGCAAACTTTCCTGATGGCTGGCTATAACCCGGAAATCACCAATTCGATCGTCTTTTTTTAGTGCAGAACAAAAGAGACGCACAGCATCTTCCACAAAGATCGGGTTCGCTGCGTTCATTTCAGCGAATGCCTGTTCATCCTCTCTTTTTACCATAACTTGCGTTTCCGTTGGTACCGCGCTTCTACAGATATCGATTAAATCTTCAAACCAAAGTATGTCTGCATTTAGGATTTCGACAGAAACCCTTGCAACTGAACGTTGCGAATGGGGAGTCGCTAGCTGATTTCGTTCTCGTCTCGCATGCTCCGACAATTCTAGAGAGCAGGGACAAGTTGAGCTATATACGTAATCCAGATGTAAAAAGCGGGATCGAATATTTTTTTTGTCTACTACCTCAAGCCCAATATCATAATATTGAAATCCCTGTAGGTTTGACCGTAAACTGGTGATTGCTTGGGGAAAAGACAAACGAAGCATAATCCGAGCGTCGAATGTATCTAAATCCTCTCTATAGTCACTTAATGCAGCTTCAATGACCTCAAAACTAAAAGTGCTTTCGGAATGTTTATAAAAACTACGCATAATTCGGGACATGTTTATTCCCTTTTTATCTGCATCCAGGCTTACTGATCCAGTCACGGATGTTTCAAGCGTTAATTCACCGCCATCTTTTTTCCTGAACTTAAGCGGAAGCCTGAAATTAGAAATACCTACATGCTGTATGGATTGATGTGAACCTTTGATCATTGCCGCAGGCCCATTCTGAAGGTCTGGCATTCTTGCAGCATAATCTTCAGTTACTTTAAAATCATGTGGGTATTCTGTGTCGAAATCTGGATAGTTTTCTATTTTTGGTAAAAGAATTTTTATTGCGACTAACTCCTCGTCAGTAAGCCGTCTCTTCGCACCATCAGAAAGCCACTGCCTCAGTGTATCCAAGCTGTCCGATCGCTGAGGAGTTTCTATAGTACTTTTGTGGTTGGAAGCATGAACATTCATTATGTTTTCCAGTTCTTATACAGATTATATTGTATTTTATTACTAAATTACGAATAAAAACAACTTATAGATCAATCAAACCTGTATTTTTTGTCAGAGAATTTTATTTAAAGCAGATGACAAATCACTTATGAGATCCTTAGAATCCTCTAATCCTACACTTAGACGCAGAAGTCCATGCGTTATTCCTAGCCGCTCTTTTTGATTAGCTGGCAATCGCTGATGTGTAGTAGTGGCAGGATGGGTTACAATTGATTTTGCATCTCCCAGATTATTAGAAATGAGCACTATCTCTAACGAATTCATAAAGGTAAATGCTGCCTCCTTGCCGCCCAATAATTCGAACGAAACGACTGTTCCACCCTTTTCCATTTGGTCCTTGCACAAAGTATATTGAGGATGCGTTTCCAGACCAGGATATATAACAGACGAAATTTTTGGATGATCAACTAAAGCTTTCGCTATGCAAAAAGCTGAGCGAGTTTGAGCGCGAACCCTTAAATCCAACGTTTCTAATCCTTTTAGCAATACCCAACCAGTAAACGGACTCATTGTTCCACCGGTGTGCTTCATAAACGGCTCAACTGAATTATAAATATAGTCTGCTGACCCTAAAATTATGCCTCCAAGGGTACGCCCCTGACCATCTATATGTTTAGTTGCAGAATAAATCACAACATCTGCACCCAGCGAGAAAGCATTTGAAAAAATTGGTGTTGTAAATACATTGTCAACGATAGTTAGAGCTCCTGCAGATCTAGCAATTTCTGATACTGCTTTAATATCAATAACTTCGAGAGTAGGATTTGAAATGCTTTCAAAAAATACAACATTTGTTTGCGCAGTAATTGCGCCTTTCCATTGATCAATATCAGTACCGTCAACAAAGGTTACCTTCACGCCAAAACTTGGCAGAATTTTTTCCAAAATGTACAAACATGAACCGAATAAAGCCCTTGCCGCAACGACATGGTCTCCCGAGGAAAGCACTGACATTAATGCTCCATTTACTGCAGCCATTCCCGAAGCTGTTGCAAAGGCTGCTTCAGCTCCCTCCAAGGTAGCAATCTTATCTTCAAACATTGCAATAGTTGGATTACCGTATCTGGTATATATAAATCTATCTTTTGATATATCTTCTGAAAATCTTTTTTCAGCGTCCTCAGCTGTTTCATAAACATAGCTTTGGGTCAAAAAAATAGACTCACTTACTTCATTATATTGACTACGGCGATTTCCAGAATGGACGAGATTGGTTCTTTTGTTCCACGTTTTTTTCATAAATGACTCTGGTTAAGAAATAAAACACTTCATACGCGGCCGAGCGAAAGGAAGGGCTTTCATCCTAAACTTTTAGCGATTTTTTTTTCACTTGGCCCGCAATCTGGTTACAAATCTCCATAAAAGCCACATAACTCTAAGTAATAGCTTAGTCAACAAGAGGCGGATAATATAAACTATTATAATAATACCAAAAAATAACAAAAAACTGATTTAATCTTTAAAATCACCATATGTTTTGAATACCGAATATTGGGTAATAAAAAACACAAACATGGCAATAGTTAATCCAAAGGTTTTAAAATAAACCCATGTCTCAGTGGATTGAGTCCGCCAGACAAACTCATTGGTAGCAGCTAAGAAAAGAAAAAAATATGCCATCCGTCGAGTTAAGATCATCCAGCCGTCATATGAAAGTGGTAATGCTTTTCCCAAAAGGGACGCCAAATAGGATGTTTTTCTAAAAATACCAAACAATAATATAATGGAAAATAAACAGTAGATGAGAGTCGGCTTTATCTTCAAGAACCGCTCATCGTTGAAAAATATTGTCATACCTCCAAATACTAACACAAGGACAAGCGTCAATAATTGAATGCGCGATACTTCTTGCAACACGAACCAGCTAACAGCAGTTGCAATTACTACCAATGGAACAAAGACTAGTGTTGCCAAAACAAAGCCACTTAAATCGCGCCCATAGAATATGACGTTATCATCTTTGAAAAAGATAAAAACTACAAAAAATACTGCAATCGGAATATACTCCAACATATTTTTTAATAGTGTGTTCTGATCTTTTTTTGACATCTTAAGCTCCCCATTCAACAAACACTGCACCAACGGCAATCAACATTATAAACGATATTCTTCTTGGACCGACGGTCTCTTTTAAAAAGAGCCAACCAATTATTGCAGCAAAGACAATCGATGTTTCACGTAGTACAGCCGCCTCACCTACCTTGTCCAGTCTTGTTGCAAGCATAATTGAACCAAAGCTAAAAAAAGCGATCAAACCACCTATAATTCCTCTGGGAATTAAACTTTTTAATTCACTATATCGAATAGTCTCTTTCGATTTAAATAACGCTAGTATCGGCATGGCTATACCGTCAATCAAGAAAAACCAAGCCAAAAAGGTGAATGGATTAGCAGTAGCACGGATACCATAAGCATCATACGTGGTATATAAGGCCACTAAAACCCCAGTTATGCACGCAAAAATAAGAGCCGTGGTTAATGTTTCCCTGCCCTTTAATAGAAACCGTATATTGTAAACGGCAAGTCCCAATATACCAAACAGCAAAATCATTACGCCAAACCACTGCGTGTAATTAAAGCTTTCTGAAAATACAAAATATGCAACTATAACGGTCAATAGCGGCCCTATGCCTCGGACAATTGGATAGACTACTGTAAAAGCACCTCGACTGTATGCCATTGCTTGCATAATTTTATATGCAGTATGAATAACAAAAGCGCCCAAAAATATAGGCCACATGAAGTATTCCGGCCATGGAACAATAAATAAAGCAAAAGGCAATGCCATTAATCCGTAAGATAGATCAATCGCAGCTCTCATTAGCCAAGGATCAAATTTACCCTTTTGCAATGCACCGAAAATAGCATGCAGAAAAGCTGCTTTAATAGCCAAGAATAATGCTAAGTTACTCCCTTGCTCAGTATTTTCAGCCTGCAATAACCACTCAACCATTATAAATATAACACCGCGATTACAACGTTATGCCGCCAAACAAAATTGCAAATTATTAATAATCAATTCCAAGCAACGCACTGGCAAACTCTTTTGGATCGAACGGTGATAAATCATCAATCTGCTCTCCTACTCCAATAGCATGAATTGGAAGTGCAAATTGATCAGCCAGAGCAACTAACACGCCACCTTTAGCAGTACCATCCAATTTAGTCATGACCAGCCCCGTAACATCGACTAATTCTTTAAAAATTTTAACCTGACTTAAAGCATTCTGGCCAGTCGTTGCGTCTAGCACCAGCAACGTATTGTGGGGAGCTGAAATTTCCTTTTTCTTCAATACTCGAACAATCTTCGCCAATTCGTCCATAAGGTCTGTTCGATTCTGTAATCTTCCAGCAGTATCGATCATGAGGACATCAGAACCATCTTCCTCGGCCTTGGACAAAGAGTCATACGCCAGCGAAGCAGGATCAGACCCCTCCGGCGCGGTTAGTACTGGCACGTTTGCTCTCTCGCCCCATATTTGAAGCTGTTCGACCGCTGCTGCCCTGAATGTATCTCCTGCTGCAATTATAACAGATTTATTTGCAGCTTTGAGTTGGCTAGCAATTTTACCAATTGTTGTTGTCTTACCAGCCCCATTTACTCCAACCACTAATATAACCTGAGGCGTTTGGGTGAATATAGGAAGGGGTTTCGCCACTGGCTCCATTATTCTTTCGACTTCTTTTGCCAATAAGACTTTGATTTCATCAACTGACAAACGTTTCCCCATATTTCCCTGAGCCATATTGGAAACAACCCTTAAAGCTGTATCAACACCAATATCTGCCGAGATCAGCAATTCCTCTAATTGCTCAATCATTTCGTTGTCTAAAGCTCGTCTTGAGAGCAATTGCCCCCGACGGCTTCGTTTAAATATCTTCCCAATAATACCTGACGGCTCTGGCTCTGGCTCTGGCTCTGGCTCTGGCTCTGGCTCTGGCTCTGGCTCTGGAGGTAAATCTTCTATAATTTTTTGGCTGTCAATACTATCTCGCTGCACCTGAGCTTCTACACGGTCTTGTTTAGCTGGCGCCTCATCTGCTGTTTCTTGAACAATAGCTTCCAAGCCTTCATCAATTTTTGAAGATGACTTGAATAACCTATCTTTAAGTTTTTTAAAAAAAGACATTAAGCCTCCTGAGGCAATTTTATCCGAATTTTCTATCTGTTAAATAAAAATAATTCTTACAACTTTATGCATACTTCGTTTTTTTTTAATTCACAGAATAAAAGTTCTGCGTGATACTAAAAAAGGCTTCCTTGCTTCGGAGGACCGCCTTTAATTTTTATATTATTTTTTTGCTTGTAAGGCTGTTTTTTTTTGCCACCAACTTTCTCAGAAACACAAACCCCAATCCTTCCATCTTTGAATTCCACTTCAAGCTGATCTTTGTCAATGACTGCTGAAACCGAAGTCATAACTGAACCGTCTGCCCTTATTACCGAGTACCCACGGTTTAAAGTCTCTTTATAACCAAGTGTTTCTCTTAAGCGATCCAGTGTATTTAAAATTTCCAATCTTGGAGCTATCAATTTAGATTTTAAGCTTGAAAGACGATTAACCATTTGATTAAAATTTCTCTCTTTTCTTTTAGTCTCTCTATGCAAATCATTAGACCGTAACTTTGCAACTCGTAGTTGTAGATTGATAAGTTTATTATCTAAAGTTCTTTGAAAACTTGTACCCAAAGACTCAAAAGAAGTTATTGTTTTTTCATGCTTTAGCTCTGCCGCTTGCTTTAAAAATCGTGGATGCAAACCTGCAAACACCTTGGCACTTTTTAATTTATTCCGCTGAATTAAACTAATTAGGCCTCTCGGCAATCGCTCAGACGAAACATCCAATCTTTGTACTGCTAAAGCACAAATTTCCTCACTTCTAGGGATCGACCTCGAAATATCTGCTAGCCTCTGTTTTGAGTGTGAAAGCTTATGCTTAAGCCGTTGCCATTTTCTATTTCCAATCTTATCCAAGGCGCTAGATATCTCGCTGAGAACCGGAACTGCAATCTCTGCCGCTGCAGTTGGCGTGGGAGCCCGTATATCGGACACAAGGTCGATTAGCGTCGTGTCGGTCTCATGACCGATCGCAGAAATAATAGGTATTCGAGACTCTGCAACTGCCCGCAAAACAACTTCTTCATTAAATCCCCATAGATCTTCCAGCGACCCGCCACCCCGAGCGACAATTAAAAGATCTGGCCGCTTGATTTGATCAGAGTCTTTTAAACCATTGAAGCCATAGATAGCCCTTGAAACTTCTACCGAACAATTATCACCTTGAACCGAAACAGGCCAAATTAAAACTTCCCTGGGAAATCGGTCCCTTAGGCGATGAAGTATATCACGTATTACTGCACCAGATGAAGACGTTATAACGCCAATAACATTTGGCAGATAGGGTAAGGTTTTTTTTCTTGATACATCGAACAGACCCTCCTGCTTGAGTTTTTCCTTACGCTTTTCGAGTAAAGCCATTAAAGCGCCCTCACCCGCATGAGTAATTTTTTCGACAATAAGTTGATATTTTGATTGAGCACCGAAAGTGGTTAACTTGCCAGATGCAATAACCTCTAAACCCTCTTCGGGCATAGCAGTAAGATTTCGGACACTACCCTTCCAAATAACCGCCGCTAAAACTGATCTTTCATCTTTTAAATCGAGGTAGATATGGCCGGATCTGGGATTTGAAACTCGACCAATTTCACCTCGGATTCGAACGTATTCAAACTCGCTTTCGATAAGACCTTTAACTAGGCCAGAAACTTCACTTACGCTATATTCAGGTCTGTTATCGCCAACGATATTGTTCTCAATTACCTCAGACATCTACCCCTCTTGCTTTCTAATTAAGGCAAGCATAAAACGCTAATACTTTGAGTCCAAGGGGTCTTTTAACATGAATATCCTTATACTTGGCAATGGTGCTCGAGAACACTCTTTAGCTTGGGCTGTCAAACAAAACCCAAAATGTAGCAGGCTTCTTGTAGCTCCAGGAAATGCTGGGATAGCAGATATTGCCGATATTTCAACGATCAACATTGAAAATTGCGATGAGGTGGTAAAACTAGCAACTCAAGAAAAAATAGACTTTGTTATAATAGGCCCAGAAGCACCCCTCGCTGCTGGCGTTTCAGATGAACTAAAAAATAAAGGGTTTCTTGTCTTTGGCCCAAGCAAAGCCGCCGCTCAATTAGAGATTTCGAAGAGCTTTATGAAAGACGTATGTACGAAGATGAATATTCCCACTGCTAAATATTCAAAATTTAATGATCTTGTATCTGCAAAAAAATATGTTTCAAAGGAAGGCGTTCCAATTGTGATAAAGGCTGATGGGCTCGCCGCAGGAAAAGGCGTTACCGTCGCGATGGATCTGACAACTGCCAATAAAGCGCTAGAGGATTTTTTTAACTCCAGCAATCATAATTCGGACACTAAAGTCGTTATAGAAGAATTTATGGAGGGTGAAGAAGCTTCCTTTTTTGTGCTTTGTGACGGGCTAAAAATATTACCAATGGGAACAGCTCAGGACCATAAACGCGTTGGTGATGGCGATACAGGACCAAACACCGGTGGAATGGGCGCGTATTCACCTGCTCCTGTATTGACAAAGAAAATTGAGGAAAACGTTATAAAGGAAATTATTGAACCTACTTTGCAGGAAATGAAAAAACGAGGTGAACCTTATCAAGGCGTACTATACGCAGGGTTAATGATTAAAGATCAGCAGGCGCGCTTAGTTGAGTATAACGCCAGGTTCGGCGATCCCGAATGCCAAGCGCTAATGATGAGATTAGGGGCACAAGTCTTGGACTTACTATTAGCCACAAGCACTAGTAACTTAGAAGAGTGCAAAATAAATTGGGCTGACGACCACGCTTTATGCGTAGTGATGGCATCCAATGGATATCCAGGTAAAATAAAGAAAGGTTCTATAATCGATGGATTGCAAAAATTAACAATTTCTTCGTCCCAAATGTGCTTTCACGCAGGAACTGAAAAAGAATCGGGAAATATAGTCGCAAACGGCGGAAGAGTTTTAAGCCTCACTGCAAGAGGAGAAACCTTGACTGAAGCACGATCAAGCGCTTACGACATGGTTAAAATCATCGATTGGGAGGAAGGTTTCTACAGGACTGATATTGGTTGGAAAGCTATAATTTAGCTAATTAATGTAAATGCACTAATCTGGTATAATAAGTAACTTTTAGTTATATTTGTCTTTCTGGCATTTGAACTATTAGACCGTCTAATGCATCTGTGACTTTAAGCTGGCACGTGAGCCTTGATCTGTCAGGGTCAGGCTCATACGCAAAATCAAGCATATCTTCTTCCATAGGTTCACGCCCTGGTATTTTTGCAACCCAATCAGGATGAACATAAACATGACAGGTTGAACATGCACATGCACCTCCACAGTCAGCGTCAATACCGGGTATATTATTATCTCTGGCGCCCTCCATTACTGTTAGGCCACTAGAGACTTCTACAACATGTTCGTTGCCGCCATGCTCAACATATGTAATCTTAGGCATTGGTCACTCTCTTAGTTTTGCATAAGTCCTTATAGTGAACTACTTAGCCTTCAAAAAGAAATTTTGCGACCCCTCATTTTATATGTTGCGACAAAATAACAATGTTCTATATTTGTTCTATGCTTTATCAGGGGATTAATAATTGGCCAAAGCCACCCAGCGCTTGTCCCGCAAGTATGCTTAACAAGGCGACCCACTTGACACCAATTTGTGTCGCAGGTTTGGTAATTTTACGCCAAAGACCAGGAACGGCAAAAGGAGTTATATTCCTTACATTAGAGGATGAGACAGGTTACTCAAATATAATAGTTTGGCGCAAGATATATAAGAAATACAGACGTGCTATAATATCGGGAAGGTTATTACGAGTAACTGGTAAGCTCCAACATGAAGGAGACACAACCCATGTAATAGCTGAAAAAATTGAAGATATTTCAGATCTTTTAGATCGACTAATTTCCCAATAAAGCCAACAGAGAACTAAATAAATTTAGCCTTCTATTGGCAGCACTACAAACCTAGGCTGCCCATCTCGCCGAACTAGTAGCAAAATAGACTCTCTACCAGAACTTTTTGTTTCATCAATTCGAGAAACAAAATCATCCAATGTGGACACTGCTTTTTGCCCAACATCACTTATTATATCGCCGGGCCTTATTCCCTTTTCAAACGCCACACTTTCTTCCTCTACTTGCATAACTATTAGACCTGTACTGTCAGATGGAAGTTCCATCTCTTTTCTTTGGACATCGGTTATCTCCAACAATGACATGCCCAGAATAGTCTCGGGAGCCTCTTCTTGCTTTGGAGGTATTTGTTGCCGCTGGGCTAAAGCATCGGGATCAGGTCTCTGGCCCAGTGTGATTGATAAGGTTTGTTTGGCACCTTCTCTCACAACGATCGCATCAACAGTCTTGCCAACTGCTGTTTTTCCAACAAGTCTCACAAGTTCACCTGAACTTCCAACATCTTGGCCATCAAAGGATATAATTATATCCATACTTTTTAAGCCAGCATCTAAAGCTGGACCATCAAAAACATCTAGAACAATTGCACCGGATGTATCCGCCAAACCAAGGGCTTCCGCCATGTCTTCTGTAACATTACCGATGTTGACTCCCAGCCAGCCACGCCGAACTTCCCCAAATTCTCGAAGTTGATCTACTACTGGCGCGACAACATTTGAAGACATTGAAAAACCTATACCAATCGATCCTCCATTCGGGGATAAAATAGCTGTATTGACCCCAATGACCTTACCATCCATATTAAACAAAGGTCCGCCAGAATTACCTCGGTTTATCGCTGCGTCTGTTTGTATATAGTCATCATAAGCACCGGAAAGCTCTCTGTTTCTGGCCGATATTATTCCCACAGAAACCGAAAATCCTTGCCCCAAAGGATTACCAACAGCCATAACCCAGTCTCCAACTTTCGAAATATCACTATCTCCAAATTGCACAAAAGGGAGCTCTTCTTTATGCTCAACCTTTAAAAGCGCAATATCAACGTTTTTATCGACCCCGACAACTTTTGCTTCGAGCTCCATACCATCTCTGAATTCTATGCGTATTTCATCAGCATCTTCTATTACGTGATTGTTTGTTATTACATAACCATCACTAGAAATCACAAAACCTGACCCTAAGGCGGATGAGTTTCGCGGAGCACCTTTCCCGCCATTTCGATCTTGGAAATCACGAAAAAGATCTTCGAAAGGACTTCCTTCCGGTACAATTCCTTGTGGGCCTACTGGAGCCGCCACAGTAGTTGATGTAGTGATATTAACCACTGCCGGACTAACCGTTTCAACTAAAGGGGCGAGGCTCTCAGGCGCCGCTTTTACAACATTTGCAATCATTTGGAAAATCAAAAAGATACAAACTAATCCGAGTGAAAACCCTTGGTTTTTTGTCAGCGATTTAATATTCATATGATCTATCCAAATTTTTGATATTTTAATTTTTGAAAATAAGTAAACTGTCTTGTGTGAGAGATAGGGTGAGAAACCATTCACGACAATAGTAGCATTTAAAAAATTCAGTAAGCTTTTCGTATCCGGTGCTAGAAAAATTTAATAAGGTATAATAGCGAACTGCCTGCCAAAGCCATCAAGGCACCAAGCATCTGTCTTTGACGGATCGAGGTACCTGCCAATATTTTTAAAACGCGCTCAATCAGAGAAGGTGCAATAAGATATGCTACACCCTCGACTAACATAATGACCCCTATACCCCAAAGGAGGGTAAAAATCATTTGAGACCAATATCTGACTTCAAGTAATCAAAAAACTCTGAATCCGGAGATATTACCATAGTAGAATTTTTACCCTGAAGAGCGTTTGTATATGCCGTTAACGACCGGTAAAATTCAAAAAACTCTGGGTCTTCACCGAACGCAGTTGCGAAGATAGCATTTCGTTCGGCGTCAGCCTCACCGCGAATGATCTCAGCATCTCGACGAGCATCTGAAACTATTTCAACTTCCGTTCTATCTGCTAAAGCTCTAACTCTTTGAGCAGCCTCATTTCCCCTTGCTATTTCGTCAGCCGCTTCACGCTCGCGTTCTGCCCTCATTCGTGCAAAAGTAGCATCTAAATTAGCTCTAGGCAGGTCTGTTCTTTTTAACCTAACATCGATCACCTCAATACCGATAGCTCGGCCTTTAACGATTGCCCCATTCAAAATACGTTCCATGAGCATAGCACGATCTGAACTTAAAATATCATTGGAAGATACAGATCCGAGCACCTCTCTAAGTTCATTTCTGAAAATACCGTCTAACCTACCTTCTGCAGCTATCTCACCACCAGTACCAACGGCTTCTCTGAATTGATTGAGATCGGAGATACGGTATCGAGTGAATGCATCGACTACCAAACGGCGATCGTCTAAGGGTGTCACTTCAAGAGGGTCAATTACACTGCTGAGTATGCGATCTTCGTAATACACGACATTTTGTATAAACGGTAATTTAAAAGATAAACCGGGATCTTCTTTTATTGCAACTACCCTACCAAATTGCAAAACCAACGCCTTATTTCGTTCATCTACAATAAAGACCGAGGACAGTGCTAACACCAATACAACTACAATTGCAGGAATTATGAATGGAATCTTACGCATCACTTGTTCTCCCTGCGCAAATCATTAAGCGGTAGGTATGGAACAACACCTTGGCCACCTCCACTCTCGTCAATTATTACTTTTTCTACATCAGAAAAGACTTGTTCCATGGTCTCAATATATAACCTCTTTCTCGTAACCTCGGGCGCTTTCTTGTACTCTTGCAAAACCGCTGTAAATCGACTGGCTTCACCAGTCGCTCCATTAACGACCTGAGCTCGGTAACCTTCCGCCTGCTCTAACGTTTGCGCGGCTTCACCACGGGCTTGAGCAAGAACTCTATTTGCGTAGGCATCTGCCTGTTTTTCTAGACGGTCTCTTTCCTGTTCAGCAGCCTGTACTTCTCTAAAAGCATCTATTACCTGCTCGGGAGGATCCGCTCTGTCAAAATTTACACGCACTACATTTATTCCGCTACCATATCTGTCTAACGTGACCTGAATCAAATCTTGTAATCTCGAAGCAATAGAACCCCTATCACGGTTAAGAATTGGTGCTAACTCGGACTGAGCTATGATCTCTCGCATCGCAGATTCCGCCACCGCGCGTATTGTTATCTGCGGATCACGCAAATTAAACAAATATTGAGCAGGATCTCTAATATTCCAAACCACCTCGAAATCGATATCCACAATATTCTCATCGCCGGTTAGCATCAATCCTGCATCCGATCCACGACCACCGACGCCAATTTGCTCATTCTGCTCTCGGGTTACTGGCAAAACCTCTTTGGTGACCAAAGGCCAAGGAGCAAAATTAAGGCCTGGATTGCCTATCGAAGAAAACTTTCCTAAAAATAACTCTACCGACTTCTCTTCTGGTTTAACCGTGTAAAAACTAGCAAAAGCCCATAATCCAGCAAGAAAGAGGAAAACTAGTAAAAAGCCATTTCTTCCCAGACCACCGTCACCAGAACCACCTGAACCGCGGCCACCTCTTCTTCCACCTCCGCCCATTAAAACACGTAACTGCTCTTGACCCTTCTTGAGCATATCATCGATTTCAGGAGGCATTTGTCCTTGATTGTTTTTCTTTGGAGGTCTTTCGCCATCACTACCATTGCCGGGACGCTTTGGCCCCCCAGATCCACCGCCCCATGGGCCGCCAGAATTACCTGCCATCAATCTTTCCTTCTTTTATGCGTACGCCATTCAATATAACTGGGTAGTAATAAGTAAATTTCAACTACTCCGCACTGGTTTTTGCATCGTTACTATTTCTTCCGAAATTGTTGGATGAACGGCCACTGTGTTGTCAAAGTCCTTTTTTGTAGCCCCCATTTTAACCGCAATTGCTGCCATTTGAACCATCTCACCAGCACCAGGTGCGACGATATGCACCCCTAGAACTCTGTCTGAGTTTTTACAAACTATCAACTTTATAAAAGATTTTTCTTCGTTATCGGCAAAACTACTTCTCATTGGTTTGAAATATGTTGTAAAAATATCAACTGGGCCGCGTTCAGCAGCCACCTCTTCACTCAATCCTACTGTACCCATTTCAGGTTTTGTAAAGATTGCGGTCGGTATACTCGAATAATCTAAACATGTTGGGTTATTAACAAACGCAGTTTGAACGAAAGCCATCGCCTCTTTGATGGCAATAGGCGTGAGTTGTTTCCGGTTTGTAAGATCACCAATTGCATAAATTGAATCAATTGATGATTGAGAATATTTATTAACTATAATTTCCCCCTTATCACCAACAGATAATCCGGCAGAACCATTCTGCAAACCATAGGAGTTCGGAACACGCCCCGTAGCAAATAATATCCGATCGAAGTCTTGAACCCGACCATAGTTATCGGTAATCCGAAAACTATTTTCTGTATTGTTTATTTCAATTACATTTACACCGTACTGTAAATCCACACCATTCGACTTCATTTGGTTAGCGACGAGACTAGTAGCTTCACGATCAAAACCTCTTAAAATGGTCTCACCTCTGCAAAACTGTGTTACTTTAGAACCGAAACCAGTGAAGATTGAGGCAAACTCACATGCAATATAACCACCACCAACAATTAATAATTTCTGAGGTAAGGTGCTTAACGAAAAAATCTGATCTGACGTCAATACATGATCAATACCAGGTATATTCGGAAGATCCGGTTTGCCACCTGTAGCTAGTAAAATATACTCTGAAGTAAACTGCTCCCCAGTTGCCAATTCCACTGTGTGCTCATTAATAACTTTTGCATGCTGATCGAAGGTTTGCACACCTGAATTTTTCAATAAATTCCGATAAATATGCTCTAATCTTGATACTTCAGCAGAGAGTTTTTCTGAAAAAAAATTCCAATTCAGTCCATTATCTTTCTGCACATCCCAACCATAGGATCTGGACTCTGTGAATATCGAAGAAAATTCTGACGCAAACACCATAAGCTTTTTGGGCACACACCCTCTAATCACACAAGTGCCTCCATACCGATCCATCTCTGCCAGGGCCACGCGTTTATTATTTAAAGCAGCAGTCACGCGGGCGGCTCTAACCCCTCCAGACCCACCACCAATCACAAATAAATCGTAGTCAAACTTCATTATATTTACTCAAGCTACTGCTTTGTATTGGCATTTTACGAATTCTAATCTTCATTTTTCTTCCAATCCACAGTGACCTCTCCGTTTTCATCAGCAACAACAACGCACTTGCAAATGTTAACAAATAAACCGTTTTCTACTACTCCAGGAATTAAATTTAAGTCATTTGAGAGAGTAAACTCGTTAGAAATAGAATGTAGTTGAAGATCTAATATAAAATTTCCTTCGTCTGTAATAAATCTTTTGCCTTTTGACGTTCGAAACATTATTTGTGGGTCTTTATATCCATTCTGCGTTAAGCATTGAACAACCTGACTTTTGGTTGATTCACAACCATATCGTATGACTTCTAAAGGTAGCGGAAATGCACCCAATTCAGCTACTTTTTTAGAGGAG
>CACOXV010000022.1 GCA_902631295.1 Paracoccaceae bacterium
TCGGTACTCTTTTCCAAGCAGCCCTTCTTCCCGGAATTATGCTTGCCCTACTGTATGCTTTATATGCGTTTGGGTTTGCACTGCTCAATCCATCTAAAGCTCCAGCAATCCAAGGCGACGGAAGTGATGCGAGTTATTACGGTGCTGGCAGAAATGAACTATTAATGTGGTCTCTCTTTCTACCTATTGGCGCATTAGCGGTGTTTCTGCTGTCGATTGAATTTAACCTAATTGGAAGCCAGTCTACAATTGTAGATACTTACTCTGACATTATGGAAGGTGCTGCGCTTCGTACAAATGTTGATCCCGAATGTGCAGCATCAATGATTAAACTTCACGGCCAAGAGGCTTGGGACGCAGCAGTTGCCCAACAAGCAGCAATTGAGGCAGCCGGCGGCGTTCAGGAATCTAGACAACTTTCAGATGACGAGCGAGCTATACTTCTCGATGAAAAATTAGCGGGGATGTCACCCATCGGTACGGGCATTGGTCTCAGTGCTTTATTGTTGGGTGTGACTCTCATGCTTGGCAGAGCAGTAGACTTTACAAAAGATACAAGGCCGCTTCTTATTGGCGGTCTTGGCGTGGTTATAATACTGTTGTGCGATATTCTCTTTATATCAGCGTTGACTAGTCCAGGTGTAACTACATTATTAATTGCTGTACCCGGAATAATGGCATTGTACGGTGTCAGAGAGGCATTAAATCGTTTATTTGCAAATGACCTTATAAGAATAGTATTCCCACCACTAGTTTTAATCGTTGCGGTCCTTGGCTCAATTTTAGGTGGGATTACTAACCCGACACCGGCCGCCGCGCTTGGCGCAGGTGGAGCAATTCTGCTCGCTACCGCGAGAAGGCTCAGCAGCAATGGGCTTAGTGTTACGCCGGTAGTGCGAATATCGCTAGCGATAGTAATAATGTTGGTAGTAGGCATAAACTTTGATATGCGACTTGGGCCAGACATGACTCTAGAAAACATACTGGCATTTATCGTGGCATTCTCAGCCTTCATTTATACCATTTTTGGTATCTTTTGGTCCTGTTGGTATCTCTACCAAGAGGACATTTTAGCGCCAGTAGTGCGTGAAACTGCAAAAGTAACCTCGATGGTTTTTACAATTTTAATCGGCTCACAAATATTAAATTTAGTTCTAATATCCTTCGGTGGTGAGCACTACATCCAACAGTTCCTGAGAAGCTTCTCCAATGAATGGACTGCATTCTTCATCGTAATGCTTGTTCTTTTTATTCTTGGGTTTGTATTAGATTTTCTGGAAATAATATATATTGTCATTCCAATTGTTGGCCCGGTTATTTATGGCGGATCATTCGATCCTAGTTGGGTAACCATAATGGTTGCGATAAATTTGCAAACATCATTTTTAACGCCTCCTTTTGGCTTTGCACTTTTTTACTTAAGAGGTGTCGCTCCATCGCATGTCACTACCCGTCAAATTTATCGAGGGGTTCTACCATTTGTTATTATTCAGTTAGTTGGTTTGGGATTGCTCGCGTTATTCCCACAAGTTGTAACGATAGTCCCAGATTTACTGAAATAAAATTTAACATATTTGGTTCGAGCGATAATTAGATGCTTTGTAGAAAGCTCGAGCAACTTATACCAAATGCAAATATAATGACTAATTTAAAACTATTTGAAACCAAGCAGGATAAAAGTGCCAAATAAGACTCTAGCAACTATTCCAACACAAGGTGTTCACCATATAACGTTGGTTGGAGCCTCTCGAGAAATTTCAATAGACTTCTGGCAAGGTGTCCTTGGTATGCCTTTTGTCTTTGAACAGCCTAATTTAGACAATGATGATGAATCCCATCTTTATTTTGATCCTGGCGACGGACGGTTGATTACAATTTTTACAGACGAAAAACGAAAAGATATAAATAAGAAAGTTTCCCAGGAAACTGGTGCTGTGCATCATATTGCTTTCGAATTGAGCCAGGCCATATTCGAGCAAGTTGAAAGTCGTTTAAGGGAACGCCAAATAGCATATACAGGCCCTAAGGATCGCGGATTTATGAAATCAATATACTTTCGAGATCCATTGGGCCTACTAATTGAGTTGGCCTATTATACATTTGTTATTCCACAAGGTAGTAGGATTGCCGATGTTATGATTAGAGCCCATCGAATTAGAGTTATTAAAGGGGCATACAATATCCAACAAGAGCACATCGCTGAAGCAATTCGGGAGATTACAAGCCAACGCGATAGCTTGTAGCAGCTTCAAATATCATCAGGACGCTTAAGTTCAAAATAATCCTTTATAATTGCATAATCTCGGTAACCAAGCCGAGAAACTGGATTATATATATTTATTTCAAAACGGCCGTTTATTATACAATCATCTCTCATATGGATCCCGACAACCTCACCAAAAACAGCAAAATTTGCTTCTCCAGATAATTTGATAATTTCCGTCAATTTACATTCTAGTGCAGCTGGGCCGCCAGCTACTAATGGACAATTTATGGCTGTACATTCCTGTTTTTCAATACCGGAAAATTCAAACTCATCAATTTCCTTGGGTAGTGCCTGAGATGATTTATTCATTGCAGAAATTTGCTGCTCCGAAACTATGTTGACACAGAAAACGCCTGTTTCGCGGATATTAGCCACCGTATCTTTAGTACCATCCTGATCTGCTTTTGAAGAGGTTGCTGAAAACATAACTTGGGGGGGTGTATAAGCAACAGCATTAAAAAAAGAATAAGGTGCTAAATTATCAATCCCGTCATGACTTCGCGTTGAAACCCACCCAATTGGTCGAGGAGATACAATTGCGTTAAATGGATTGTGGGGTAGCCCATGTCCCTCACTTGGGTCATAATACATAAAACACCTCTTATTTTTAGAACATTTCCTTGACTTGAAGTGAAATTTCATTCGCTTTGTTGCGTATAAAGCTGTGTTCTGAGCCAACAAAAAACATATTTACGCCATAGTCTCCTGCCCATGATTTGGCTTGACCTGCGTCACCAATAAAACTTGCATACCCCTTACTACTTTCTTTCGCTGCTACACCGACTTTTTTCAAAGCTGCTTTTAACTCGTTTGAATCTTGATTTTTATAGCCCATGCCCACAGATAGATCAGCTGGACCTGCAAAAAGCCCATCTATTCCTTCAATTCTTGCTATTGAATCTGCAATCTCAACTGCAGCTGGTTCCTCTATTTGTGCAATTACAACTGTTTCAGCCTGTGACTGAGCCAGCAAATCAGGCATTGTTTTTGTTGCATACCCAGCCCACCGAGTTGAACCAGCATAACCTCTCCCACCAAGACCAAACCTTGCAGCCTTTGCCACTTCTTCTGCTTGAGACAATGTTTCGATGTGAGGTGCAACAATACCAACAGCTCCACAATCTATCGCCCATAAAATCTCTTTGTGACTAGTATCTCCAACCCTTACTAGAACTGGAAAATCTAATGCGCGGGAAACGGCCATACATTCATCGATCGCGCGTCGATCAAATGGTGCATGTTCAGCATCCAAACATAAAAAATCAAATCCACTTTGAGCAAACACCTCAATCATCACATAATGGGGGGTTTTAAGAAACGTACCAACCATAAGTTCTCGTGATACAACCCGAGATTTAAATGAACCTATACGCGACATTTACGTTATCCCAAGTTCAAAAATGATGCGATTTCTTTTGTACATATCTCAGGTTCCTCTAGAATTGGTAAATGCCCACAGTTTGGAATAACTGACAGTGTAGAATTTGAAATATAGTTTACCATTTCTTCGTGCACACTTACAGGGCAAAGCTTATCATGTTCACCGCACAATACTAAAGTTCTACAGTTAATTTGTGATAGTAAGTTTGTAAGACTTTGCCTATTTCTAAGTGCCAAACATTGATTAACAAATACTTCAACGCCAAGGTCCAGGGCCATTTGCATACATAAATGTAATACATGCTGATTTATCAGCTGGTTATAAACATAATTTGGCTTTAATTCTTCAGCTACTAATCGCTTCAAATCTTTAGTTTCTGATATTTCTTCTATCTGAGTATCACGAGTTGCTTGTTTTCTAGCGCTATCAGAATGTGGGCTGGTGTCCATCAAAATCATCGATTTCACTCGGCTTGGGTCTTTTATCGCAAGCGTCATCGCAATAATTCCCCCCATTGACAAACCTACCGTATGAAAAGAGCCGCTAATGGAATTTAATACAAAATTGGCCATTTCATCCATACTTTTGAAGCGGTCCATTACAGGTGTATGAACACGATAATTTTTTTTCAGAGGTTTTATAATAGGACCAAACAAGCGTTCATCGCACATCAGACCTGGCAAAAGAACAACTTGTTCCATTCCTAAACTTTTTGAGCACCTTGAGAGAGACTTTCCAGCTTAGCATAAGCAATTTCTGGATCAACTGTGCCGAAGCCTGCAAAAGTACCAAAGCCACAATCACTGCCAGCAACAACTCGTTCGTGGCCAACTATATCCACAAAACGCTCCAACCTTTGGGCGACTAAATCAGGGTGTTCTACAAAATTTGTAGTTGTATCGACAACACCTGGGACCAATATTTTATCATCGGGTATATCTGCTTTCCGATCTCTAAAAACGGTCCATTCATGTCCATGTCGTGGGTTAGATGTTTCAAATAATACATAGCCCGATTCAGTTGCCATCAACGTGTCAAACATCTTTGACATGGGAATATCACATACGTGAGGACCTTCGTAATTACCCCAACATATATGAACACGAACTTTCTCTTTCGGAACATCTGAAAGAGCAAAATTGAGAGCTTCTACATGTAAACCGGCAACCTTTAAAAATTCATCATCGCTTAAGTCATTAAATAACATATGGCGCGACAGTGCTAAGTCGGGACAATCAAGCTGCAAGTCCAAACCCGCTGCCACAATTGTTTCATACTCTGCCTTCATTGCGCCAGCTAATGCTTCTAGATATTTTTCACGCGATGGATAGTAATCATTTTGTAAAAAAAGAGAAATAACACCTGGCGAGGCTGCATTCATAAAACCCTTTTCGGCACCAGATGCCGAAACTGCAGACCTCAGGTTTGCAATATCCTTTTCAAGTTCACCCTGACCTTTTGACTTTACCTCTCCAACACACATTGGCCTTGAATACTGCGGGGTTCCACCATCATCCGCCAGTCGCTTCAGAAATGACGGGAACTGCTTCAAATCAGCTGGTGCATTGCGTGGGCTATCTCCATCAAATCCTGTGTATCTGTCCTTTACGTAAGTTGCGTATGAAATTTTTGATGTTTCACCATCCGAGACAATGTTTATTCCCGCCTTTACTTGCTTCTTGACCGTTTCTAAAACAGCCTCACTCATTGCTTTGTCAAATTCTTCCTGAGAAAAAGATATTTTATTTTCTCTTGCAAAAATAAAATCAACTACCTTTTGAGTTCGTGGCAGAGAACCCACATGTGTCGTTTTGATGGCCATTTCTTACCCTTTCCAAGTTGGGCCAGCAGGATCAGAAGTAGCGCGGATTCTGTACAACGAACAATGACCTGTCATTGCCGGTTCTACCCTATGTTGTACACCAGCAGGAACTGATACTGTGTCTCCTGGATTTAAAGTTAAAGAGCCTCCATCATAAATTAACTTCCAATGACCCATAACCGGCATAATCACATCACTACGATCTAATTTCTCCATTTTATCACCGCCTGAGTTACGGGACAAAAATTCAACCTCAAAACCTGGTTTATCTTTAAGCATTCCATTCTCACTGATGACTTTAACAGGTGATGTATCCGATAAAGAAACCATATCCCAATATCTCGCTACGTGGTTGGGAATTACTTCCGAAGTTGATGGTTCAGGGTAATTTAAAAGTTCTTTATCCGTGAGTTGAGGCATTGGTTTTTCATTAGGTGGAAGCGCTTGACCCTTTTTAGTATCATAAAGACGGCCTTTCTCCGATAAAATAAGACCATGGTCAGAGGCATCTTCAATTACTTGAGGCGCCCAAATTACTCCTCCCCCCGCATCATCGCCGCCCAGTATTGCCATTATCATCCCATAATCCGTTCCAATATTCTCAAATCCACGAAAAATTCCTGTAGGTATATTAATTATATCGCCCACCTCTAAGACAACCTCTCCAGCCGTACCCCATCGGCCCCAAAAGAACCTCCAACGACCAGATAGCACAAAAAATACTTCTGCGGTTCTATGCGAATGCAATGAATTTCTGCATCTAGGTGGTTGACCAGCCGCTCCAATATTAAATCCATGAGGAAGGTTTATATGTATATGTTGATCAGCACTTTCTGAAACTCCACCGCCAATAATCGTGAAGTTTTCTTTTTGATCTGAACCTGGAGTGTGCGCATCAATAAATGCTGTTTTACATGGTGATAAATCACCGTAGCGAACGATACGTTCTGTTATTTCATTTAGTGCATTAGACATATCATTATCCTATCAATGTATTTTGTAAAAATCTCTCGCAGTTTTATCGAATACCGTTTCATAAACTAACTTTGGAATAAGCTTTCGATAAGCTTTGATCAAACTTGAGTAATCTGAATATAAACTGTCTACAGGAAAGTTGGAGCCAAACATGCAACGGCTTGGGCCAAATTGCTGAAGACACTCATTTACGATCGGAGCAATAGAGTTTTCTGTCCAATTATGATCAAACATACCTAAACCAGATAACTTGCAAAAAATATTATCCATATCTGATAATAGTCTTAGATCCCTAGACCACTTTTCTAAACCGTGCTCAGATCTATCTGCTGGACTTCCAGCGTGACAAAGCACAATTTTTGTATCAGGAGCAAAACTCATTACTTTAGAAGCTTGCAAAATAAGTTCGGGCGTAAGCTGCAAATCAAAAGTCAAATTCCGTTTTCCCAACTCGATAAGACCATTCCGAAAAGCGGTAGAACTTAGTAATTCATTTGTTCCACTTTTAGAATCTTCCTCTGATGAGCGTCCAACAATTTGCCTAACCCCTCGAACACTGGGCATTTCTTGGATCAAGTCTAGATCACGTTCAATAGTGGACGAAGTTAGATCGCAGTGCACAACCTGGACTAGTGGCCAATCTGGGTTGGATTTGGCAACGGAATCAATCCACTTTGCCTCATCAATGGGATCAGCAGCACCCACCTGGATATGTACTGAAGCTCCAAAACCCTCCACCTTTGCATTTTCACAGAATTCTTTCAGTAAGTAATTTCGTTGGATTGGAGTTGGGTCGCCAAAAAACCTTACTACCCCTTTAGCTTCTAGCCACGGATAGGAGACCTTTTCTAAATCCCAAAGATGATGGTGCGCGTCGATCATAATTAAACCACCATTCTAGAGTACATGTGGATAAATGCCTTAAACATGATAGTTTTAAACTCTTCCAATACCAGTAGTCCTCGACAAAATATCTACTCCCTGATTAAACCAGAAGTGCAGTAAATCGATAAAAATCCAGTTTTCGGTTAATTTATCGCCTGCTCGTCTATACATATCAATCACACGCATGTCAGAGGGTTTACCCGTAGCGGGCATTCCCATGAATCCACCTGCGGGAGTTAAAGTCAGATTTGGCCAGCCAAAGAAACCACCAAAGCTCCCCTCTGCGATTCGCGCCACATGGCCATTAAAGATTTTATCTGAGAGGCCATCTCGAAATGGCCCTGCATGTTGCTCAGCGTAGCGCTCGATGGTGTATGCAGCACCAATACCTGCTGGCCCCCACCAGATCATATCATCATTCCAACTTCTGGGCAGTTCGACCATTAGACCTTCTTCGTCTCGACCTTTCCAATCCCTTATATCATCAATCATGAACTCTATTGTTTTGAGAGTTTTTAGTCCCTCATTTGGGTCAGCATCGTTGAACATAAGACCATCATGTGTCATAGGGCCAGGTTGAACGAGCTGAGCACCTGTTTGAGCTGGAAAGGGCTGAAGACCAGACTGCATCATCAAGTGCGGGATATCAAAGAACATAGCAGTATCAGTAATTTTACCATCATCAATTCGCAAAAACTCTGCATAACGTAACATTGCTATCTTCCGCGTGGCAGGTATTCCTAGCCAGGGATTATCAAATAAACCCATCAAATGACCCATTGACGCGACCCAGACCCCACCAGTCTCAAGCTTATTTTCACCCGCCATAAAAAGATCCATACGCCTCTGCATTTTCGTCAAAGAATGTTGCAAAGGAAGCCAGAATTTCTCTGCGACTTCTGCTGGATCGGCAATTTCATTAAATGGATGATAACCACGCCAGAGTGCGTCTGGTGCACAGTATTTAGAGGCTTTTATAGGATCTTTATCTAGTTGCGAATAATAGGCACGTACTAGGTCCTTTTCATTTTTAAAACCCACCATTTCCTTCCTTCCAAAACTTAAACGTGTAAACTGATAAGGCTTTAGATTTGTTTTCGGGCCTTAGTTATTTGCATAATCAGGTCAAATTCATTGAAAAGCTGCCACTCCGCCTCAATCACACCAGAATTTACCCGCCATTGTGTTATCCCCCATAATTGACATGAAGCATTACTTGGCTTTTTGTAAATTCCATCTCCCAGATGTGTACCCTCAGCACTCCAACGAGCTGAAATTAACCAGCCATCATGCTCATTACCCATCCAATAAACCTCATCTACTTGCAAGGTAAGATCCGGAAAAGCTGTCCTTATTGTTTGTACATAAGATTTGTATTCATTAAGCCCCTCAAAAAGACGGTTTGTAGTTCCTTCAAACTTAAGATTATCGACGTAACAGTCTTGCAACGCACTAAGATCACCATTCCAAATATTATTGTGAATATCGCGGGCAAACTTATCAGGATCAAAACCTTTGGACGGCTCAGATAAGTAAAGAGGCTTTTTGGGAGAGGCCGAATTACGAAGATCTAGCCATACTTCATTGGATCGAGGCCACCCTGCTGGTGGATCTTTTATTAGCCGCTCTGCCTCATCCCACAAATCAATATCAAGCTGCTGTAACATCGCAGACGTATTATACAAAACATGTTCGTGAAAAATTTCATTTTCTAAGGCAATACAATTGGCGATTACCATTACGCTAATTCGTTTTCCTTTTGGGTCTCCGTAACGGCTTTTTCCAGTGTTAGTTCCAATGATTCTTGTCAAATGAGACGTATGAAATCCTGTAATGTCATCACCAGCCCAAATGACTTCTTCTGCATCAAGAATGATATCAGGGAAAGCGCCGGTGGTATGGTGGGTATCACTAATAATTTTTCTGCAGCCTAATTGCAGCCCATAATCATCAAAAACCCGAGAGTCTTCAGAATAGGTCTCGCCAATATACTCGACTTCGCGCTTGTCGGTTTCCCAAATTCGGTGCGTTATACGAACGATATAATCGACAATATTTTTATAGCTTGGATCAAAACCAGATAAAGCCTGATTTGGCCCAAAATCAGCTGGAATACGAACACTACGACCAGATGTATACTGATCCAACGAAATTGAAAAATCAGAGGGCATGTGGCCTCTATTTAATGGTTTTGCAGGATGGAAAGATTTTCTGGTGGGGTTGGTATTAGCCATACATCTATCCTTTCACTGCACCAGCAGTTAATCCACTCACGATTTGTCTTTGAAAAAATAGAACCAAAAAGAACAAGGGCACTATGGCACTTACAACTGCAGCCACAGCAAACATAACATTTCCTTGTTCTCTAACAGATCCTAGAAAGCTTGCTATCCGTGGAACCATGGTCTGGTTTTCAGAACTGAGAAGCATAGACGTAATTGCAAAATCATTGTATGCGAGAAGAAAACTAAAAAGGCCCGTTGTGATTACACCAGGCCACATAACGGGTATAATTACATGCCTAAAAGCTTGAAATCTTGTACACCCATCTACCATGGCACTTTCATCCATATCTTTAGGAATATTGAGAAAAAATGAATGTAACATCCATAAAGTAAACGGCTGATTAATAGCTACTAAAACAACAATAGTTGTCGACAATTTACCCCAAACGTTCCACTCAAAGAATGGTAGAAGATAGCCAGACACCAAGGTGATGTGAGGCATAGCTCTAAAAATCAAAGCCAATATTAGAAGCCAAAAAGCATATCTAAACCCAGACCGGGCGAGAGCATAACCGCCTAAGGTTCCCATTGTAAGAGATATCGTTACTGTAAAAAACACAACGACAGTAGTGTTAAATACATTAAACCAAAATTCTTCTTCAATCCACGCGCCATAGTACCCATTTCCAGTAAATGAGTCTCCAGTTTCAACGATTGTCATAACGCCATAAATTGCATTTCGCCAATCTGCCTTGGAAAAAAAGTCTCCCTCTACTTTAAAGGATCCCCATACAGTCCAGATAAAAGGTCCAATAGCAATCAATAGCCAAAGCACAACCATGCTGGTGGCAAACCAAGTCAAAAGTGGCGCATTATTTTTAAAAGAACTTGTCATCCACTAAATCCCCTTCCGATTAAAATCACGCCAAGTGCGTATAAGTACTGGCGTCAAAATAATGCAGACAAATAGTATAGTAAGCATTGATGTTGCAGCAGCGGAGCCATAAAGCTTTGCATTACCAAATAGATCATTGAAAATAATCCATGACAAAGATGTGGCCTTTGCAGAGGCGGAGAAGCCCACTATGGGTTCAAAAACTCTTAGACCATCCATTAATTGCATAAGGAGAATAAATATAGCTAGTGGCATCATGTAAGGAACAATTACGAACCTGACTCTCTGCCATCTGCTAGCCCCATCGATTTGGGCTGCCTCTAGAGTATCACTAGGAACGGTTTGAAGCCCTGCGTAAAACACGACAAATGCAAAGGGTGTGCTGTGCCAAATCCCGTAAATTATAAGCATTATCCAAGTTAGTGGTGCTGATGCTTTTAGACTTAGGTCTGGATTATTAAAAATAAGTTGTAAGGTTGCGCCAATTATCCCGTCTGCATCAACCATCCAAAATAAAATTAATGACCCTATGAGCGGCGTAACAATCATAGGCAATAAAGATGCAAAAATTGTAGGACCTTTCACTAACTGGGGCAGGCGATTTACGCCAAGTGCTATAAATAAACCTAAGATAAGGACTGAGGGCGCTACTAAGAAAGTATACGTAAGTGTGAAAAAGAGCGCTTTGTAAAACGGTAGATTATAAACTCCACTTATAAAACCGAAGAATGTTTCAGATGAAGACCAAATATCGCCCAGCTCATTGAAAGCGAGATGATTTCTGTTAGTATATGTCTTTAACGCGTTATATTTACCGAGCGGTGCACTTTCTCTAAGAGCTGCGGTAGCGTCAGGATCTGCTTGAATAACCGTTTCACATTTAAAAGGTCCACAGTTTTCAACTTCTATCATAACCTGTTCATGCTGAACGAATAGAGATTGGACTACTACCGATGCTATTGGTAGCGCTATAAATAGCACCATGAAAAGAAGTGATGGAAGAATAAACCAGAAAAAAGTGCGATGCTTCATGTGTTAGATACTTTGAAAGATGGCGCTACAGAAAGCGCCATCTATTTTTCTAAATTATTTTAGAAAGCCTTTTTCTTGCGCAGCTGCTGTGTATGCAGCCTCGATGTCAGCCAAAGTTTGCTCTGCACTCTCATTACCTTGAAGGAAATCTGGAACTTCTGCAACAAACGCACCGTGCAATAAGCCCATGTAAGGTAGCATCGGATAAGGTTCTGCTCCTGCTGCTGCTACCATGGAAACACCCTCTGCAGACTTGCCAGGAACGTACGCGTCCATCAACCAAACAGCCTTATCGTTATTCGCTTTGACCATTTCTGTAGAAACACCATTCACCAGCGCTATGAAAGTAGCTTCAGCATCTTCATCACTAATATTTTTAGCAATCGAAAATCCGTCCCACCAAAGCGTTGAAGCAGGATTAGAACCACCGCCAACGGTTGGTGCATTTGCGGGAACTGTGTTACTTACGACCGCTGGCGTAGACCCTTCATCATCAAGCAAACTACCCATTGATGATCCCCATATCTCCGCCATTGCAAGTTCGCCAGACTCCCATAGTGGAACAACTGCACCGGTGTTGTATGTGAGAAAGTCCGGATTAGAATACTCCATTAGTGATTTCAACATTTCAAGAGTTGCAACACCCTTTGCATTATTAACTGAAGCTTCGGCTGTACCAGGTTTGAAAAATTCACCACCGTGACCCAGATACATATTTACAACCTCTTCTCCGAGGTTCCAGTCTGCCTTGGTGAGCATTGCAAAAGGATATTTCATTATACCCGCCGCTCGAATTGCTTCGGCTGTTTCTAGGACTTCTTCATATGTTGATGGAACAGGCTTTCCAACTTTATCTAATATGTCTTGTCTGACTACCAGATGTTGGGCATTGGCCATAAATGCTACAGCCATAATTTTACCGTCAATTGTGATCAGCTGATTTTTTCCTAGGCTTTGACCGTGCTTTGCAACGAGATCATCTAGCGGCCTTAAAAGTCCGTCCGTTAGAAGTGGTACGATTGATCCGTTGGTAACAATTTTTGCTGTATACTCAGCGGGGTTTGCGGTTAGGGCCGGTCCCTGTAGTTCCTGATGCTTAGCGGTGTGGTTCTTGGCGAAAGTTACAGCACCACCTGCACACTCCTCTGCTTTCGAAACGACTGCGTGAAGTGCCGGAAAGTCATTAGCAAGAATACTAATTCTACCACTTTCAATTCCACAACCTGCGAAAGCACTCCCAAAACTGGCTCCTGTCATCAAAGCAGCACAGCTCAGTATTTTAATATATTTCATAGGTTTCTCCCTTAAAACTTTTCAATTCTCAATATATTGGAGAAGGTCTTACTCGTATCGAGACGAGGCTTGCCTTCGGTTAAAGCTTTCAAATAAAATTTGCATACGCGTGCAAAACGTTAGCATAATACAATTGCAATGCAACAATTTATTTTTGTTATGTTGTTTAAGAATAACTTTGCAAAATTTTGCAAAATTTGTATTTAAAAACAGAACTGGGGGGAATGACAACCACAAAAAAAGCTTGACAGAATAGATCATAAAGAGCACCATTTCGGGTGCAATCGTATGCAATAAATTAGGTGTTTTAGTGGCAAAAATTCAACTTCAAAATATTTCAAAGAAATGGGGTTCATTTGTTGGAGTTGATAATTTCAATCTGGTGATTCCCGATAAAGAGTTTCTTGTTCTCCTCGGTCCGTCTGGATGTGGAAAAACAACTACGATGAGAATGATTGCCGGTTTAGAAGAAGTGACTGAAGGCCAAATTTCAATAAATGACCGTATTGTAAATGATCTTGACCCAAAGGATCGAGACGTTGCAATGGTTTTTCAAAGTTATGCTCTCTATCCAAATCTCAACGTGTACGAAAATATAAGATTCCCGTTACGAATGAGAAAAACGAACCCAAGTGATCAAAAGGAGAAAGTTATGCGCGCCGCTGAAATGGTAGAGCTAACTGACTTCTTACACAGAAGGCCAGCCGAGCTATCAGGAGGGCAGAGGCAAAGGGTTGCGCTTGCAAGAGCAATTGTGCGAGAGCCAAATGTTTTTTTAATGGATGAGCCATTGTCAAATCTCGATGCAAAGTTGAGAGTATCCACAAGACATCAAATTAAAAATTTAAGCCACGAGCTACAGGTAACAACTATTTATGTGACACATGATCAAATTGAAGCAATGACCTTAGCAGATCGAGTTGTTGTGATGAACAAAGGTGTTATCCAGCAAGTTGGTACACCAACCGAAATTTATGACAGGCCAAACAATGTTTTTGTGGCTGGATTTATTGGTAGTCCTGCGATGAATCTCATTGAGGGCCAGATTTCTAATGGAAACTTTGCCGCAGAAAATGTCAAAATTTCTGGTTTTGATAAGAAGTTAAGTGGGGAAATTACTCTTGGTTTTAGAGCCGAAGATGCAGAAATGGCGAATAAAGGAAATGCTACCGCGCCATTATACTCTATCGAGCTTTTAGGCGACGCAACAATTTCAACAATGAGACTTGGTGGGGCAATATGTTCTGTAAAAGGACCAAAGGATTACCGTGCTGAAATTGGGCACTCTGTGTCAGCATCAATCCCACAGAGAGCGTGTCATCTTTTTAATCCCCAAAATGGGAAGAGAATATCTTGAAACATAGTTCTGCTATCAACCAGATACGAAGTGGTGAAAAAAAAGACTTACTGAGGTGCGCTTAATGACAAAAACAACATTACAAATAATAAAAGAAATGGAACAAGCACTTGAACGAGCAGAAGTAGACTGTTCGGATTATTTTCATGATGATTTTGATTGGATTGCTAACTTTGGCTGTGGAACAAAACGCGGTTTAGACGAGTTTGAACGAGCTTGGTACAAACCTTTTCGTGATGCTTTTGGGGATCGGCACTTTGCTACAGAACATTATTTAGAGGACGGTAACTGGGCGGCTTGTTTTGGGCACTGCGAGGCTACACACCATGGTGACTTTATGGGAATTGCTCCAACAGGGAAGCGGATTAAGATACCATATATTGACTTTTGGCGGGTTGAGGATGGAAAAATTGCTGAAAACCGCGTAAGCGTAGATTTTCCTGCAATACTCGCTCAATTGGGCCAGGATATTTTTAACGGTAAAGGTTGGGATCAACTTGATAGCAAGCCACCCAAAAATGCATCGTTAAGTTTTGCCTGAAATGCGAAAGAGTTTTATCATGACTGATAAAAAAAAACTAAAAAATATAACCATTAGATCTGTTTCATCATGAACCAAAATCGTCCAGAACAAGCTATTTTATCAAGGAATACTGATTTATCGAAAACAGCCGAAACTAAGGTCGTAATTGAACGGATGGTCGATGGCCTAAACGATCACCGAATAGAAGATATTGGCGAATTTTTTAGCGAGGGATTTCGATGGATGGGTAACACCGGTTGCGGCACCAAAAAGGGTCTTAAAGAGTTTCAAGACAATTGGCAAAAACCATTTCAAGCTGCATTCTCTGACAAAGTCTGCATTGATGAAGCTCGACTATACATGGGCGAGTGGGCAGCAGCATTTGGTAGACAAGAAGCTGTTCACTCAGGAACGTTCATGGGCATAAAACCCACAGGTAGAAAAATAGAAATTCGCTACATGGACTTTTGGAAAGTAGTAAATGGGAAAATTATAGATAATTGGGTAATGGTAGATTTTCCACATGTTGCTGCCCAACTGGGACATGATTTATTCAATGGAGAAGGCTGGGAAGCCTATGATCGTGGTGAGAAAAATCCTCCACGGCCAGAAAACTGAGGAAGCTATGGGAATAAAGTTTTTAAAACAATCAAAACCAGAGTCTGAGCGCGTGGAAGATGATGCAAAAGTGCGCATTAAAGTTGAGGAAACGTTAAAAGATATCGAGCTTCGCGGTGATGTTGCCATCAAAGAACTGAGTCAAAAATTTGATGGATATGCACCAGAAAATTTTCAGCTTAATGAAAGTCAAATTTTGGCCGCGTTACAGAAAGTTTCCACGCGCGATATGGACGATATAAGATTTGCACAAACGCAAATCCGTCGTTTTGCTGAGCAACAGAAAGCATCAATGAGTAATATTGAGATCGAAACAGTGCCTGGTGTTATTTTGGGGCATAAAAATATCCCCGTGCAGTCTGTCGGATGTTATGTTCCTGGTGGAAAATTTCCGATGGTGGCATCGGCTCACATGTCTGTACTAACGGCATCAGTCGCAGGAGTACCGCGCATTATTGCATCCGCACCGCCGGTAAACGGAGAACCACATCCTGCTATTGTGGCAGCGATGCACATGGCAGGCGCTCACGAGATATATGTCTTAGGGGGCATACAAGCCGTTGGTGCTATGGCTATTGGTACAGAAACGATCAAATCCGTGCATATGCTTGTAGGGCCAGGAAACGCTTTCGTCGCCGAAGCAAAAAGGCAATTATTCGGAAAGGTGGGAATTGATCTTTTCGCAGGACCAACTGAAACAATGGTTATAGCAGATTTAACAGTTGACCCAGAAATTTGCGCAACCGATCTGTTAGGACAAGCCGAACATGGATATAACTCACCTGCTTGTATGATTACAAATAATGAAAAATTAGCCAATGACACATTGAGCGAAATACATAGACTACTAGAATTGCTACCAACACGGGAAACTGCGGAAGCTAGTTGGCGCGATTATGGAGATATTATTATTTGTGATAACCATGAAGAAATGTTGCAAGTCGCAAATGACATGGCTTATGAGCACGTTCAGGTCATGACCGATCGAGATGATTGGTACTTAGAAAATATGCATTCCTACGGAGCTTTATTTCTTGGGCCCCGAACAAATGTAGCTAATGGCGACAAGGTTATTGGAACTAACCACACTCTGCCCACCAAAAAGGCCGGTAGATACACGGGCGGTCTATGGGTTGGAAAGTACCTAAAAACGCATAGCTACCAAAAAATTATCACTGATGAAGCTGCGGCTCTTATGGGAGAATATGGATCTCGTCTTTGTATGCTTGAGGGATTTGTTGGGCATGCGGAGCAATGCAATGTTCGTGTTCGGCGTTACGGTGGTAAAAATATTGCTTATGGAACTGCAGCCGAGTGAATAAGACTTTATAAATAGGATACTCTAAGTGGCGTGTATTCATACATCTAATAAAGCATCTCTGAGTAAGTTGCGCGCTGCTATGTACAACTTTGATGAAACAGATACTCGTAAAGTACTATCAAGTTTATTCACAGCTGATGCAATAATTCACATGCCATGGCCACTGGGAGAAATGACTGGTCCAGATCAGTTATACGACACATGCTACAAACCAATGCTTGCATCGGTACCAGATTTAGAAAGGCGCGACTGGATAGTTGTTGGCGGGTTGACCAAAGCAGGCAATGAATGGGTCGGTTGTGGCGGTCATTACACTGGAACATTTATGGCACCTTGGCTTGATATACCGCCAACAGGTCATTTAGTGCATATGCGATTTCATGAATTCTATAAATTCCAGGAGGGTAAGGTTGTAGAAGTCCAAGCAATCTGGGACATTCCAGAAGTCATGATGCAAGCGAATTCTTGGCCAATGGCACCCTCCCTTGGTCGCGAGTATCACATTCCCGGTCCAGCGACACTGGATGGAGTCGTAAAAGGTCCTTGGAATAAACAAAAATCAAATAGAAGTTGTTCACTTATTGTTGAAATGCTCGAACATATGAAGCTTCATCCAAGTACTGGTGGCCCTGAAGTTATGGAAATGGAACGGTTTTGGCATCCTAAAATGAATTGGTACGGTCCAGCTGGAATAGGAACAGGCAGAGGTATCTCCGGTTTTAGACATTGGCATCAAATTCCATTTTTGAATGGAATGCCAGACCGAGGTAAATTTGTAGAAGAAATAGTGTACCATTTTTTCGGTGACGATGATTATGCTGCAGTCACAGGCTGGCCCAATATGATCCAAACTTTATCAGATGATGGATGGATGGGAATCGCACCCACTGGAAAGAGAATTAATATGTGCAGCCTCGACTTCTGGCGTATTGAAGATGGGTTAATTCGCGAAAACTGGGTATTGGTCGATCTTCTTGATGTGTACCATCAACTTGGCGTTGATGTGTTAGCCCGAATGCGCGAATTCAATAAATGTAGAAATCTTACAATTAATTAAGAGAGCTTGAGCATGATTAACCTACCTAAAATGCCATCCATGTCTTTAGAAGGGAAAGCAGCAATCGTCACTGGCGCATCATCTGGGATAGGTCAGGGTGCCGCAGCAGCCCTTGCTGGTGCAGGCGCCAGTGTAATTTGCGTGGCTCGTGGACAGGATCGGTTAGTTGAAACTGAGAAAGCATTGAAAGAAAACGGCTGGAAGGTGACATCGGAAATTGCGGACATTAACCACCACTCTGAAATCCAAAATATCTTCGAGAAGCATAAAATAGATATTGTTGTAAATGCCGCAGGCCAAGCTCGGCATTCACCGGCGATAGAGACAAAATTAGAAGATTACGACGCTGTGATGGATGTAAATTTAAAATCTGCATACTTTATCTCAACAACAGCTGCAAAATCAATGTTAGAGAGAGATGTTTGCGGATCCATAATTCACATATCAAGTCAAATGGCTCACGTGGGAGGGATTGATCGAGCAGTTTATTCAGCATCAAAGCACGCCATTGAAGGAATGGTTAAGTCTATGGCTATCGAATGGGGACCCAACGGTATCCGTATCAATTCTATTTGCCCTACCTTTGTACGTACTCCACTCACAGAACCAACTTTTCAAAATCCAGATCGGGTTAACTGGATTAAAAGTAAGATTAAACTAGGACGGATTGCAGAGGTCTCTGATATTATGGGCGCTGTTTTATACCTTGCAACAGATCTATCATCTATGGTCACGGGAGCATCAATTTTAGTTGATGGAGGCTGGACAGCAGAATGAGCAATATTCGCGTCACCTCTCAACAAGTTGCTCAAAAAGCAGGTGTATCACAATCTGCAGTTAGCAGAGTGTTCACACCCGGAGCATCTGCATCCATGAAAACTATTGAGAAAGTTCAAAAGGCTGCAGCAGAATTAGGATACAGGCCAAATTCATTAGCACGCGCTATGGTGTCTGGCAAGAGTAGAATAATTGGCTTGGTAGTAGCCTACTTAAATAATCAATTTTACCCAGAAGCTCTAGAAAACCTATCTAAGAAATTACAGGAACGGGGTTATCACGTTTTAGTGTTTATGGCATCAAATTCGTCAGAAAACATAGATACGGTAGTAGAAGAAATTCTTGACTACCAAGTAGATGGAATTATTGCAGCGTCTGTCTCTCTGTCTCCCGAATTATCCAATAAATGTCGTGCTGCAGGGGTTCCGCTAGTTTTGTTCAACAGAGCACACGATAGTCCAAAAATGTCTGCAGTGACTTCAGACAACTACGCAGGTGGTCAGAAAGTTGCGAAGTACCTAATTTCTGCAGGTTATGAGAGGATTTCATATATAGCCGGATGGGAAGAAGCTTCCACGCAACGTGATCGTGAAGCTGGGTTCATGGATACATTAAATGCTTCGGGAATTAACCTTTTTTCCCGTGGATTTGGTAAGTTCGAAATGGAAGAATCCAGTAAAGCTACACTTGAGATGTTTAGCAAGCCTAAAGAACTTAGACCCGAGGTGGTTTTTGTAGCAAATGATCACATGGCTTTAGCCGTTATGGATACGCTTAGATACGAACTGGGTCTAAAAGTTCCAGAAGATGTATCGGTGGTGGGATACGATGACGTTCCAGCTGCCGCCTGGCCTTCATATGATTTAACAACAGTAAGACAGTGCTCAGGCCAAATGGTAAATATTACAATCGATATTCTTCTTGAGGAAATTGAAAGTGACACTTCACAACCGCGGATTGTAAAAATAGATGGGCCATTGATAATCCGAGGCTCAACTAGAAAAGTTAAGGGAGTTGAATATGAAAGGATTTGATCCGAAATTTAAAGATTTTCCTGACTATATCCTGGGTATAACTAAGGAAATTTGGGAAGATCGAGGTATTTCCACGCTACAAGATTACTATGGCGAAGATATGTTCCTTCGAATGCCCCTTGGCACCTCTCGAGGTAACTCAGGGGTAATTTCAAAAACTATGGAAACGCTTGTTGAGTTTCCGGACCGCGAACTTTTGGGTGAGGATGTGATTTGGTCAGGAGATGAGGATAACGGAATGCTAAGTTCTCACAGACTATTTTGTACAGGAACACATCTTGGAGACAGTATGTTTGGCCCAGCAACTGGTAAAAAAGTAGTTTTCCGAGCAATTGCAGATTGTTATGCCATAAATAATGCAATAACAGATGAGTGGCTTGTCAGAGATTATGGTGGAATAGCTAAGCAACTAGGCTGGACTTCTAAAGCACTGGCTGAAAAAATTATAGAGGATGAAGGGGGGCCAAATCAGTGTAACAAGCCCTTGACCCGCTCAAATTACGAAGAAGGACCATATAAAGGACGCGGAAATGAAAACGAGTGGGGATGTAAATACGCCGATACTCTTGCTAAAATTATGTCAACAGAACTTTCCGTAATTCAAGATGATTATGACCGTGCAATCCATGGTGAGTATGCCGGAAGTGTTCTTGCTAGAGGGTGGCATGAAGTTGATAAATTTTGGCTGGGGCTCAGGTCCTCATTTCCAGCTGCAGAGTTTTCAATCGAACATCAAATTGGGCGTCAAGATGAAAATATGCCTCCCCGAGCAGCGATCAGATGGATTTTAGAAGGCAAACATGACGGGTGGGGAGTATTCGGAAAACCTACAGGCGCTAATGTTTATATTATGGGAATGGCCCATGTTGAATATGGTGCTTTGGTAACAGGAATTCCAAAAATAAGAAAAGAGTATGTTCTGTATGATGAAGTAGCGATTTGGAAACAAATACTTTTGAAAACAGGATAACGGTGATTTACATTAACAATACCATGCTATTTGAAAGCCGAATAGGTTCTACCTTTTAGAAAAGTTTGTAATGAAACCTAAAACCAAACCGATCTTTCTAATGATTGGAGCAATATTCTGCTTTGCTTCAATGGATGCTATTGCAAAATATCTGATGAACGAAATTGGACCGATTCAAACAATTTGGGCCAGATACACTGTACAGGCAGTTGTAGTAACTTTAATGATTTTACCACGTATAAATATCTATGGGCGCACCAAATATCCAAGATTACAATTGCTTAGATCAATTATGTTGATGATGGCTACTTCATTGTTTTTCTTTTCATTTTTAAAATTAGGTCTCGCCGAAGCAACCGCCTTATTTAATATTAGCCCAGTACTAATTACATTAGGCGCTTTTTTATTTTTAAAAGAAAATATTGGTCCAAAGCGTGTAATAGGTGTATTGTTTTCACTCGTTGGAGCGCTCATTATTATACGCCCTGGCAGTGGCGTTTTTACAATATATGCTCTTTTACCAATCGGTGGTGCTATGTGTTATTGCGCATATAACCTGGCAACACGGTTTGTTGGTTCAGACGAAAGCCCCTGGACGTCACTATTCTACGCAGCGCTATTTGGCACTGTGTGTTTTTCGATTTATATATTTTTTGATTGGACACCAATGTCTACTGAAGCAATTATTTTAGCATCGATAATTGGATTAATAGGAACAGCTGGACACTTATTTTTGATTAAGGCACTAACCGTTGGAGAAGCAAGCCTTATAGCACCATTTGGTTACACAAGCCTTATTTTTGCTACGATCTGGGGGATTATATTGTTTGATAACTTCCCAGATTTTTGGACGATATCTGGAGCCATTGTAATAGTAGGAGCAGGTCTTTACGTATGGGCTCGGGAACGCACAGCTACGTCAATAAAAACTTAACACAATCACATTTTTGATTCAAAACTGTTCCTAAAAAAATTATACCAGTTTACGCCCATTACTTTTGAAACCATTGACGCGTCCATACCAGTATTTTTTAAACCTGTACTTATATTGGAAAAATCGAGGTTACCTCCGAACCAATTTGGCATATCAGGAAACCCTGGTTTATGAGAACTTCCTTCCCCATAATCTATTGATTTTGTCCAGCGCCCAACTCTCATCCATTCTACAACACTATCGGGCTGGTCCTGGCAGAGATCCGTACCAATACCAACATTATCCTCACCCATTAAATCAATAGTTTTTGCTATCATATCGCAAAAATCCTGGATACTGCAGTTGCTACCGTTCTTTAAATGGTGAGGATAGATTGAGAAACCTAACATTCCATTACTTTCTCCAAGAGCTTTTAGGACACCACTAGACTTATTTCTTAGAGCTGAATGCCAAAAACTTGGATTAGCGTGCGTAATTGCAATAGGTCGTGAAGAGTACTCGATCGCGTCCAATGTCGAGCGTTCAGCAGAATGGCTCATATCAACAACCAGACCAACTCTGTTCATCTCTGAGACGACTTCCCGCCCCATTCTTGTTAAACCCGGGTCGTCTGCTTCATAACATCCAGCCGCCAGTAATGACTGGTTATTGTAAGTAAGTTGCATAAAACGTAACCCAAGTGTGTGAAGGATTTCTACCAAACCTATATCATCCTCAATACACGAAGGATTTTGTGATCCGAAAAATATTGCAGTTCTTTTAGTGTCTTTGGCAACTTTAATATCCGCAGCTGTTCTACCTTGGAAAATTAAATCAGGAAATTGTTCAAAAAAACGGTTCCATTTTTCTATCTGTAAAACAGTTTCACGAAAGTTTTCATGGTAGGTAATTGTAACATGCACAGCATCAACGTTACCTTTACGCATCTGTTTAAAAATTTTTTCCGACCAGCTTGCATACTGCAATCCATCAATTAAAAAATCCAACTGGACCTCACTCAACAGCTTCTACTTTTAACGAATTACATCAAATTTAGACGCAAAGAAAGGCAGGACATACCACCATCTAGCTTCGCGCACTCGGTATTATTTATAGCTTTAACTTTATAACCATGATCTTCCAGGATTGCTTTTGTCTTAGAGAAGCCTGCTGGCATTATTACGTAATCATTTACACGAATTGCATTTGCGGCAGCTTCTTCACCATCTGCGACAACAATAACCTTATAGCCATCAAAACAACCAGAGGCTTTCAGGCGTTTAGTTGATAAAATTTCATTGGGACCAAGCAACGAACAATCTGTTTTGAAGTGCAGGATTTCGGGCGGTGTAAAAACTTCCCTCATAACATAACCTAATGCAGTTACTATATCTGAAAGCTGACTGACCCCTTTTTCGTCTGTTCTGGCAGACCGACCAACAAGGATTTCTTTGCCTGTAACAAGAATATCACCGCCTTCTATGTGGCCAGGTTCCTCAATCTCATAAATTTCTTTGAATAGCTCTCGTAGTTTTGGAGCAATTTCATCAACTTCCCCTATCCTAGATGCCGCGCCTGGTCGCATTAATATTGCTGCATCCGGCAAACACAGAGCGGTATCTTCCACAAATTGTCCATCTGGAAATTTATCGAGTTCGTTAAGATGAATTACCTCTGCACCAGCTAGAGTTAAAGCCTCGACATAGTCTTTATGATCAAGAATCATTTGGTTATAATCTGGTGGACCGATATCGACCGCTCTCAGTCCTTTACTGATGCTCTTAGCAGGCTTCCTAACAATTGCATGAGTGAACTGATAACTATATTCCATAATTTCTGATCTAAGATATGTTGTCTTTAGACCAAAGGTATACAGCCAAACCAATTAGGATCAAAATAAAATACAAAGAAAAGACGGACTCAAAATCGCCAGCCAAATTAAAAACTGCCCCAGAAACAGTTTGAAGGATACCAACACCGCCAATGGCAAAAAGGTTCATTAGGGTCACACCACGACCTGACAATTCTATAGGCACAAAGCTTCTACCATGTGCTACAACAACAGGAAATGACATACCAAAAAACCCAATTACTGTGAAACTAGCGATTGCAAAATTATAGGAGACCTCGGGTGAAAAGGACAGGAAAGCTACAGACAAAAGGCATATACTATTGCCGAAGATAACTATCCATTTTCGTGTTTTGAAAATACGATCAAGTGGCCCATAAAAAAATGTTCCAAGGATCATACCCAAACTCATTGTTAGTCCTATTGTACCTATTTCATCAATAGAAGACTCAAACTTCTGCTCAAAATATGGGCCTAGCCATATACCCCTAAGACCCGCAACAGGAGCGTAACAAACAATTGCTATCGGTGCGATAAGCAAAATATCTTTCGATTTAAGTATACTCCAAAAACCACCAGCTGACACAGGAGTCCCATTTATTGTAACTGGGTTTTTGACAGTAAATACAAGAAAAGCTGAGATTAGAATTGTAAAAATTCCGATTAATTCAACTGCTTCACGCCATCCCAGAATGCCGACAAAATATGTCAATGGAGATGCACCAATCAAATTACCCAAAGAGCCAAGGCCAAGGAATGTAGCTGCAAGCGTTACAAAGATCTGAGGCGAATAGTTTCTTGCAAAGATGTAGTATGAGGCCATTAAAATAGGGGAACAACCAACACCTAGCAAAGCCATTGATAAATTAATATGGCTAGGGTTTTGCGCAGATGCAAATAGTAAGGAGCCACCTCCGCCACCGATCAATAGAAGAACAGAACTTACTAATCGTGGCCCGAAGCGATCAAGGGCCCATCCAACTGGAATTTGCATTACTGCAAAAACAATAAACAGTAGGCCCAGCGCATACGCTAAATCATCTGGTTTAGCACCAATGTCATTCGCCAATACTGAAGAAAGCACTGCTAGAAAACTTCGAAAAAACTGGCTTAAGATATAAGCCACACAGAGAACAGCTATTCCAATGTACAAGTTTTGTCCTTTTGTTTGCGAAATTAGGGATTAAGCGATTTTATAACTGACGGATGGTCTAAGTTGTCAACAAATCAATTCAACGTTATCATATAATAACATCTATATCATTCTAGTGATAATTCTAAACTATTGTCGTTGCTACGATTAATTTGTAGACGTACAGAAAATAGTCTTAAGAAAAATTGAGATCTAAGTACATAATAGTATGAAAAAAGATACCTTATCTCACCTAGAACTATTAGAATCCGAGGCAATTCATATAATTAGAGAAGTCGTTGCCCAGGCTAATAATCCGGTAATGTTATATTCAATAGGCAAAGACAGCGCAGTAATGTTGCACCTCGCTAAGAAAGCCTTCTACCCTGGACACCCACCATTTCCATTGCTTCACGTGGACACAACTTGGAAATTTCGGGAAATGTACGAACTTCGAAATAAATCGGCCAAGCAAGCTAATATAGATCTAATTATATTCCAAAATCCCGAAGCTTTAGCAAAAGGAATTAATCCTTTTGATCACGGTGAGAGGCATACTGAAATGTGGAAAACGGAGGGCCTAAAACTAGCCCTTGATCTTCACAAATTCGACGCCGCTTTTGGAGGCGCCAGAAGAGATGAAGAAAAATCTCGTTCTAAAGAGCGAATTTTCAGCTTCCGCTCAAGTAATCACTTATGGGAACCAAAATCTCAACGCCCTGAACTGTGGTCATTATATAATGCCCGAAAAAATAATAGTGAAAGTATGCGTGTATTCCCACTCTCCAATTGGACTGAGTTAGACATCTGGCACTATATTTATCAACAAAATATAGAGATCGTTCCTTTATATTTTGCAAAGAATCGACCAGTAGTTAAACGGGATGAACTCTTAATCGTTGTAGACGACGACAGATTTAAGTTCAAAAAAGATGAAAAACCAGAAATTAAATCTGTTCGATTTAGGACACTTGGGTGCTATCCCTTAACAGGTGCTGTAGAAAGTAATGCTTCAAATTTGATAGATATAATTCAAGAGGTATTGTCTTCAGCCAATTCTGAGAGACAGGGCCGAGCTATCGATCAGGATCAAAGCGCTTCAATGGAGCAGAAAAAACGACAAGGCTATTTCTGATGAGCGCTAGAGACCATAAAGATACAAAAAATAATCGAAACACAATAAAATATCTTGATAAGCATCTTGAAAAAAGCATGTTGCGGTTTTTGACTTGCGGATCGGTAGATGATGGAAAGTCTACATTACTTGGACGGTTACTTTTCGAAACCAAGGCAGTATTTTCAGATCAGCTTGCACAATTAAAATTAGATAGTAAAAAGTTTGGCACACAAGGTAATTCCATAGATTACGCTTTGCTCTTAGATGGATTATCTGCAGAGCAAGAACAGGGTATAACCATCGATGTTGCTTATCGCTTTTTTTCAACAGAAAAAAGAAAATTCATAGTAGCAGATACACCAGGTCACGAGCAGTACACTCGCAATATGGCAACTGGGGCTTCCACTGCTGACGCAGCAGTAATATTAATAGACGCTCGCAAAGGTCTCCTTGCTCAAACAAAACGTCACACATATCTGTGCCACCTTTTTGGAATAAAGCACATTATTGTTGCAATCAATAAGATGGACCTCGTCAAATATGAAGCATTGAGATTTCAAGAGATAGTGTCAAATTATGAGCTTTTTGCCTCGAATATTGGTATCGAAAATCCCAGCTACGTTCCTATTTCAGGGATACATGGGGATAATGTTGTATCAGTTTCAAAAAATATGACCTGGTACAGAGGACCTTCGCTTCTAGAATTATTAGAGGATATGAACCTCGACGCCAAAACTTCTCACTCCCAGCCATTCAGAATGCCTGTCCAGTTAGTAAATAGACCCAATTCTGATTTTCGTGGTGTATCGGGAAAACCAGCTAGTGGCTATATTTCGGTAAATGATGAAATAGCCGTATTTCCTTCAGGTAAAAGAACTATAATTAAAGAAATAATTACTCCAAATGGTACCGCGGCGCAAAGCTTGCAGAGCCAATCTATTACATTAACTTTTAAAGACGAAATTGACTGCTCAAGAGGTGATGTAATATCTTCAGCAAATTCACCTTTAGAAATTTCAGATCAATTTGAAACTACAATCATCTGGATGCATGAAAACGCCTTAGTTCCAGGCAGGTCATATCGTTTAAAAATTGGCGCTTTGGAATTACAAGCCAGTTGTTCTCAGCCAAAATACAAAACAAATATTGAAACTAACGAACATATTGCAGCAAATAATCTGGAATTAAATGAAGTTGGGGTTTTAGTACTTACTACTTCCCACGACATTCCATTTACACCTTACAAAGAGAATCATGATCTAGGGGGATTTATCCTCATTGATAAAGTTTCAAATATCACGGTTGCTGCAGGTATGATTAATTTTGCACTGCGACGGTCGCAAAACATACACTGGCAAAATACGGATGTTACGAAATTAAAACGTGCTACATCCTTGAACCAAAAACCTTCTGTCCTTTGGATGACAGGCTTATCTGGTTCAGGCAAATCGACCATCGCAAATGCGGTGGAACTGCAACTTGAACGGATGGGATTCCACACATATCTGTTGGACGGCGACAATATTCGGCATGGACTTAATAAAGATTTAGGTTTCACAGAGGCGGATCGAATTGAGAATATTCGGAGGATTGGTGAAGTAGCAAAACTAATGACAGATGCGGGGCTTATAGTAATCACTGCTTTCATTTCACCGTTTCAATCGGAACGAAATATGGTCAGAGAACTAATAGATGCCAGTGAGTTTACAGAAATCTTTATAGATACACCGCTCCACGTAGCAGAAAGGCGTGATGTTAAAGGACTTTATGCTAAAGCAAGGGCAGGTAAATTAAAAAATTTCACTGGTATTGATAGTCCTTATGAGAAACCTTCAAAACCTGAAATTACAATTGATACAACTGAATTAAGTGTTAACGAAGCTGCGGATACCATAGTAAAATACTATCTTCACTCAGTTAAACCTTAGCTTTAACTACACATTTGGCACCTTCCAGAGGCTGATAGACTGTAATTATAGTATAGCTATTGTTTGTTGATAAAAAAAACATTATGAGTTATTCGTAATTTAGGTAAGAAAACCTTCTAGGAGACCAACCATGAATAAGATTTTTGTAATTTTAGCTGTCGCTGCTACTATGTTCGTTTCTGCTTGCTCAAATAATGGCGGATCAACAATGGTGACACCCGAAGCAATATCCGAAAAGCTTTAATGATTGATTTAAATAATGGAAGAGCCTCGGTTCTTCCGTTATTTAATCTATACTCTCTACCAATATTTCATTTTCACATTCAACAAATTCCATTGAATTTCTGACGATCATCCACCAATCCGGATCTTTTTTGCTATTGTGTTCGTAGACACTCATCTCTTCCTGATCACAGATAAATATTTCTCTTAGTTTTGGTCTATATAAATCTAAACGATCGTTATCCCATCGAATTCTAAAGGTTAGGTCTACATAGGAAGCTTCCTGTATACGATCCAAATTATACTTACAGTCAACAAAGCTTTTATATTTTTTAGAATAGATTTTTTTTGGAAAAAACTCTTTGTCCCTACATATCAACTCATCAAAAGACAGTTCCTCACTTCCATCCTCTGCCTCTGGCAAGTCATCACGATTAAGTTCAGCTCTATTAGAGAAAAATTCTCGTAAAGATTGTGAATGAACTAAATTAGGCAAGAAAAGTACTACACTAACTATCCACACTGTCAGAAGCGATTTCATATATTTGAATGTATCCTATGAGCTCATTAGAATATGGATATTTATTGCAGTTGCCAGCTTCCATCTGCCATCCTACAGGCTTTACCGTAACCAGTCTGAATTTTTCCACCAATATTTATCTCCTGGGTAAACTCTCGACAAGGTTGATCGCCGAGGCTATAAGTCCGGGTAGGATAAATCACTCCAGAATTTCCACTATCAGGATTTTTCCAGGCTGCTTGCGAATTAACTTTATTGTTCTCAAGGGCATAGTTACGTGCATTCTGAGCCATCAGTATATCTGTTTTATCCATTGAGGCTCCTATTTCATTTCCCAAAAACGCGCCTAGCGTGACCCCGGCGAGTGTCCATAAATTATTTTTTGAACTATCTTCGGTAAGATCATTGGCAATTTTCCCGCCAAGGACCATACCGGTAATTGTCCCAACCGCCTGCTTTGGACCTTGGTCTGAAGGCGACGTCGACGTTAATGTACAAGAGCTGATTACTCCTGTAAGCACAATCAAAACAAAATATTTAATATTCATTTCCTGACGATCCGTTTTAAATTACACATATCTTATTAACATAGGTTAAAGATTTATTTTATAAATAAGTTATGCTGTCTAAAAATTATTTAATATCGCGTTTTTATCAGCAAATTAAATTCCCTATAACTTTTATAACAATTGGCACAATGTTTGCACGTACAATGTGGAAATTTTTATTTAATGCCTCTGTGGCTTCTATAAGGCTATATTATTGGTCAAGTAAACATTATTGCTGCGTTTTGGAGATTAGAATTGATAAAATTTAGAGAAAATGATGCGCTCAGTGAAAGCAATCTTTTTGTTAAAAAGTTAAAAGAAAGATCACTTATATTTACCTCCACCGCCGTTGCTATGGCATTGAGCGCCTGTGGTAGAGAGACAAGATCAACTACTGAAGTTCCGCTCGCTGACGAAACAAGCAATATACCAACAGCCTTCAACGATAAACTGGTTGGCTCTGACGATATAGATACATTTACTGCATTAGCCGGTGACGATGAAATCTATGGATTTGGTGGAAATGACCAGATTATAGCTGGTTCAGGAAACGATACTATTTATGGTGGCGATGGAGACGATAATATCCAACCAGGTGCTGGAGATGACAAAATATATGGTGAGGGTGGAAATGACACCATTTATCTTTCAGCTGGCGCAGATATTGAGGATGGTGGGGAAGGTACGGATACAATAATTTTCGGCCCTGATCAGACCACCTTACCTGTTACAATAAATTTAGATACTGGCCGCTACCATTTTACGAGCCAAATTGCATCAGTTACACAAAATTTATTCAGCATCGAGAACATCACAAGTGAAGGCGGTGCGGATTTAACGATACATGATACTGCTGGAGTCAATGTTATTACTACAAATACCGGAAATGACACAGTTCACTCTAAAGGCGGTAATGATACTATAACTACCGGATCAGGTAACGATACCGTTTATTTGGGTAATGGTACATATACAGTGGATTTAGGTGCAGGAGATGATAAGGTTTATCTAACAACCACTGCAAGCTCTATAGACGGAAATACTGGAACAGATGAGGCTATTGTTAGGGCTTTTGATGGCTTTGTTGATGTGTATATTGATCTTCAATTTTCTACATACTTTGTCCCTAGCAAACTAACCGCTCAGGACGGAATGGAAGTATCACTTCAAAATTTTGAAAAAGTAACAATTGACGGAAACGTTGCTGCAACAATCCTAGGGACAGCGGCAGCGGATACGCTAATCGGAGACGCCGGTGCAGACACAATAACAGGAAGAGCTGGTGCAGATACTCTTACAGGTGGATCAAAGTCTGACACGTTTGTTTTCGCTACAGGTGATACGGGCATCACGGAAGCTACAGCCGATACAATTACTGATTTTTCTACGGGAACTGATAAAATTGATATTGCTACAGTGGGCAGCTATGTTGAAGTGGATGGAACAGGTACCGCTGATTTAGCAGCGTTTATAACTGCCGCTAACGCTTCGCTACCCACAACTTCGATTGATATATATGCACAATACAATTTTAAAGGTGAGGGAAACACATTAGTAGTCATAGATGAAGATAAGAGTGGCGCTGTAAATACAGGTGATACTCTTATTATTTTAACTGGTTTGTCTACTGCTGGTGGTTTGGATTCCTCTGACTTTATTTAATGAATCTACAGAATTCTATTTCTCATGGGTAAATAGAACTCAATGAATAAGAAAGTTATAGAAATAAAAATTAAGCAATAACACCGAAGTTATCAATGTGCCATTCGTCTATGTCGAGGGCATTTCCTTGTAATTTAGCCAACTCAGTTATTGAAATTTTGTCTCCATTAGTTTCTGCAGCGAATACAGATTGATCTTCTCCAGTGGATTGGCTGGTTGCAGAGATGATAATTGCAATCGCACCATTGGACATCGACAGCGTGTCCAAGCCACCACCAATTTTGAAGGCTCCCGACAAGTCATTTGCATTAGAAACATCTGAACCGATGAGGCGAAGTATACCACCATCGAAGTTTGCAGTGGGAGCTAAACCAAAAGCAACAAGTGGAAAGAGTTCAAAGCCAGAGCTCAGAAATGAACTTAAGTCAAAAATATCACCAAGCGCACCCTGCTTAAAGCCATAGATATTATCAATTCCCAAGTCGGTTGATGGCGCATCCAGGGTAACGGTATCGCGTGACTGAATGGCCTCGGATAAATCAATTTGATCTTTTCCTGTGCCGGACTTTATGATATCTGCGCCACCGCCCGCAAATATCGTGTCTGAACCATTCCCAGTGATAATGATATTGTCTAACTTAGTCCCAATTACTGTATCATTGCCTGAACCTGTCACGACGTTTTCAATATCAGAACCATGCGAAATCGTCAGTTGGTTCGGTGCTGTAATGTAAGTAGACTTACCACCCAAGTGGCTATGCGAACCGGGCCGCAGATCAATAGTAACATCTAGCGTCGCATCGCTCGCATTTATCGTGTCAAGCCCAGCACCATCTATAATAAATGTCCCACCTGAGCTTGAAAATTCATAAATGTTATCCCCAGCATTGTACGTAGACTTTACTCCGTAGAACTTAGTCAAAGCCATCCAGTCCAATGACCTCAAAGTACCGTCAAAGCTTGATGAGTTTTCATTATATGACATGGCCGTATTCGAAGTGTTATCCTCATAATCACTAAGTATATTCGTATTTGCGCCACTCGCTTCAAATGGATGCTTAAGGCCAAGTGCGTGTCCTATCTCGTGAACAAGTACTTCGTAGTCGTAATTAGTAAAAAGATCACTCAAGAAATGTGGGTTTGAATATTCCTTTGCAATGAATACATCCATGCCGATTTCGAAATGGTTATTTGGGAAGTAGCTAAAACCAGCTGTAGTTGCCTGCCTACTAATACCAACGGCTATTACATTTGTTGCTTTTTGATCACTCGACTCATTGAATGTAACATCCAGTATATC
>CACOXV010000023.1 GCA_902631295.1 Paracoccaceae bacterium
TAAATGTCGCAATTCCGATACCTAAAAGCCAACCGGAACCACGTTCATTGAAGTCCTGCCCATTTATATCCTTCAAAATTTTTGAATTTAGCAACATATCATTAGAAGGGTGCAGAAGGTACTTAGATTTTTCCTTTTTCATTAAAGCATCCTACTAATTACGCGCCAAATACTAATATTAAACCTGCATATTATCAACCCAAAATGTTTTGAAACAGGGTGCGGAAAGTTAACGCCAATTTTGGTTGTAAATTTCATTGGCTTAATACATGCTGTAAAGCGTATTATTATTTGACCGATTTGTCTAATGCCTGCTTGAGGTCACTAATCAGGTCATCTGAGTCTTCTATACCAATTGAAATACGAACAATTTCGGGACCTGTCCCTGCAGCCCTTTGTTGCTCAGTAGTAAGTTGGCGGTGAGTTGTCGATGCCGGATGAATTACCAGTGACCTACTATCTCCCAAATTTGCAACGTGACTAAATATATCAAGATTATCTACAAATTTCACACACGAGTCGTATCCGCCTTTAAGGCTGATGGTAAATAGTCCACCAGCTCCTTTTGGACATATTTTTTTTACCCTTTTAAAATACGGTGACGATTCTAGTCCGGCATAAGTGACCTTATCAACTGCAGGATGAGATTCTAGCCAGTTAGTGACTTTTAAAGCGTTCTCAATATGCTTATTCATTCTGAGTGAGAGTGTTTCAATACCTAACAATGAGTAGTGTGCTGCCTGAGGATTCATTGTCATACCTAAATCTCTCAACCCAATAGCTATTCCATGGAAAGTAAAGGCCATTTCTCCAAATGTTTCCGCAAATTTTAACCCATGGTATGCTGGCTCGGGTTCTGACAGAGATGGAAATTTCCCTGACTTGGTCCAATCAAATTTTCCACTATCGACAACACAACCCCCGGTAACAGTGCCGTTTCCTGTCAAATATTTTGTTGTGGAGTGAACTATAATCGTTGCTCCGTGATCTATTGGCCTACATAGATACGGAGTTGCAGAAGTGTTATCGACTATCAATGGAATTCCAGCTTCATCCGCGATTGAAGCTACTTCATCTAAATCAGTAATATATCCACCAGGGTTAGCTATTGCTTCACAAAAAATTGCTTGTGTATCCTGGTCAATCGCATTTTTGATTGACTCAAAATCGTCAAAATCTACAAATTTTGCGCTCCATCCAAACCGTTTTATTGTGTTACTGAATTGAGTAACTGTTCCCCCATAAAGGCGGGTGGATGCGATTATATTTTTACCTGGTTTCATTAAGGGAAATAAAGCCATAATCTGTGCAGCATGTCCCGAAGAGCAGCAAACGGCGCCGACCCCTCCCTCTAGAATAGCAATCCTTTCCTGCAGTGTTGCAATTGTTGGATTTGTTAAGCGTGAGTAAATGTAACCTACTTCTTGCAGATTAAATAGTCTGGCTGCGTGTTCAGAATTTTGAAATACAAATGCCGTTGATTGATAAATCGGAGTTTGTCTTGACCCAGTTGCCGGATCTGGGGAACTGCCTGCATGTATTTGAAGTGTATCAAAACCGTATGATGGGCCATTCGCCATTTTTATCTCCCTAAGTCAATTTTTATTTTTATAATGTAATAGCAAATCAACAGGATTTTAACCATAGGAAACATGATCTTATTTTACCAACCCACATAAGAAAAATATTCCCATATTTAAAACTCTTCGATAAATTTAGACGTCTATTGTCATTCATACTTAGGATGATAAAAGAAAAAAGACCGGGATATTAATTCCATTGAATGAGAAATATATTGAAAGGAAATGGTGGGCGACCTTGGAATCGAACCAAGCGTGCGTCTCCGCGAGGGAGTTACAGTCCCCTGCCACACCTTGCGGCCTGTCGCCCACTAGCCTTAAATTAGCTACAGGGTGATTAGCGGTAGGAAAATCTGGCGTCAACAGGAAAATCCTGTAATAAAAAATGAAACATTAAACAATGTATTTAAGAATTTAATAAGGTTGTTCTTATGAAAAAGCCAAAATGGGTAGTAGAAAAAGAGCGCCTACGAAAATTTGAAAAAGACGAAAGTTTCTTACTTTTTGGGATTCATGCCGTAGGAGACGCATTAATAAACCCAAGCCGAAAAAAATTGCGATTAATTGTTACTAAAAATGCAAGAGACAAATTAGCGAGTGCCATTGATGTTTCAGGTGTAAATCCAGAAATCTGTGAACCTAAAGACTTGAATAGCTTAATAGACAAGAATTCCATTCATCAAGGAGCCCTCCTTGAGGTGAGGCCTCTGGACTGGGGGAGCTTTGCCGAAGTTGTAATGCGCTCTAAATCTAGTCGGCCAAATGTTGTCCTATTAGATCGCGTAACTGATCCTCACAATGTGGGTGCTATTCTTAGATCAGCAGAAGTTTTTGGTGCTGGTGCCGTTATAGGTACAAAGCATCACAGTGCTCCAGAAACTGGTGCTTTAGCAAAGGCTGCTAGTGGAGCGCTAGAACGCCAACCTTACATTCGGGTTAGAAACCTGGCAGATACCATTCTGGAATTAAAGAAAATGGGTTTTATAGTACTTGGTTTAGACGCTGAAGTTTCGAATGATATAGCATCTGCGGCAAGACTTTATGCTGACCGACCAATTGCGCTAGTTCTTGGTGCTGAGGGGCCTGGCCTTAGGTCAAGAACGAAGGAGGTTGTGGATGATTTGGTAAGAATTAAGCCTGTGTCATCATTTGGTTCACTTAATGTATCTAACGCAGCGGCTATTGGTTTGTATACAATTACAGCAGTTTGAAAATCTATATTTTGTAAACGGTGGGTATAATTTTAATAATTTTTGTTTGAAGAATTCGTCGATACTCTCTGGTAAATTTTATTGAAAGTAGGTATCTGAAGAATCTAGTATTCACAGGAGAAATTACCTTTGAGTTTCGATAAGCCTGGTAAGGTAGAAAAAAGTTATGTTGACGTAATTTCGTCAATCTCTGATATCATAGATGACGCAAGAAATGGGCGCATGTTTATTCTTGTGGACCACGAAGATCGTGAGAACGAAGGGGACTTGGTAGTTCCGGCGCAAATGGCGACCCCTGATGCTATCAATTTCATGGCAATGCACGGTCGTGGACTTATTTGCCTTGCCCTTACATCCGAGCGCATCTCTCAATTAGGTTTAAGCTTAATGAGTACCCAAAATTCATCTCGACACGAAACAGCTTTCACAATTTCTATTGAGGCACGCGAAGGTGTTACCACTGGTATATCAGCGCATGATAGAGCGCTAACTGTTTCCACTGCAATAGACTCAAGTAAAAACCAGGCAGATATCGCTACGCCGGGCCACGTTTTCCCATTAAAAGCTAAAGATGGTGGTGTACTTGTGAGAGCTGGACACACGGAAGCTGCCGTAGACATCAGTCGTCTTGCTGGCCTCAACCCATCTGGTGTGATTTGTGAAATTATGAATGAAGACGGCTCAATGGCTAGATTACCTGAATTAGTGGCTTTTGCGCAAAAGCATGCACTTAAGATAGGTACTATTTCTGATCTAATATCATATCGCAGACGCTATGATAATTTAGTTAAGGGAAAAAAATCAGGAAAAGTTAAGTCGGAATTTGGTGATGAATGGGAAATGTCAATTTACGAGGACGAAACTCATGGAGACCAGCATATAGTTCTCACTAAAGGTGATATCAAAAGTAGTGAGCCAGTTCTGGTTAGAATGCATGCTTTAGATCCATTGTTAGACATTTTGGGGGTCGGAGCGTTCGGGCGTGCTAATGAAATAAGAGAAGCTATGAAAATAGTTGCTGAGGAGGGTAGGGGTGTTGTTGTCTTGTTGAGAGACACAGATATGAAACTTGCATCCACGGAAGCGGCTTCGCCAAAAACGCTGAGACAGTATGGGCTTGGCGCACAGATTTTGTCGTCATTAGGTTTATCTCGTTTGATTCTGCTTACAAACTCCCCAAAACCAAAGATTGTAGGGTTAGAGGCCTATGGCTTAGAAATTGCTGGTACAAAAAAAATATCGGAGTTGGATTAATGGTAAAGTCAGATTTAAGTGCTGATAATCAGCGTCCAAAATTCCCAAAGCCAATTAAAGTTTTGGTAGTAGTCGCTCCATATTATAAGGAAATCACAGATGATTTAGTTTCTGGCGCAACTGCAGAAATAACCATCTCAGGAGCTAATTTCGACATAGTTACTGTCCCGGGAGCCCTTGAAGTGCCAACAGCAATCGGTATGGCCAGCCGACTATGCGAATATGATGCTTATGTTGCACTAGGCTGTGTAATAAGAGGTGAAACCACTCATTATGAAACTGTATGCAATGATAGTTCCAATGGTCTTCTTATGCTAGGTTTGCAGGGTCTAAGCATAGGCAATGGGATACTCACTGTTGAGAATACCGCCCAGGCAAAAGAAAGATCAGACCCGAAAAAGTTAAATAAGGGTGCAGCTGCCGCTCAAGCAGCTTTGGGTCTACTCTCCCTCAGGCTCTCCTGGCAGGAAAAGCGGAAAGATGTAGGCTTCAAATCTTCTGTTAGAACTTAAATTCTTTGAATTTTTGAAATGGATTCATCTGATAATATGTCAGGAAATAAAATTAGAAAAATGAAGTCGACGAGTCGACTTTATGCAGTTCAAGCTCTTTTCCAAATGGAACATTCTTCGCTTTCCGTAGACAAGGTTTGTGAGGAGTTTATAGAGTTTCGATTTGGCGAAGCGGATAATGATTTAAAATTGGCTGATGGGAATCAGGATTTTTTCAAAAATTTGGTTTCTAGCGCTGTTGAATTTCAAGCTTTTATTGACCAAATGACTGATAGAGCTTTGGTTGAAAAGTGGCCAATTGATAGAATTGATCCAACATTGCGAGCATTATTTCGTGCGGCAGGAGCAGAAATGAAAGCTTTAGATACGCCGGCAAAAGTAATTATTGCAGAGTATTTGTCACTATCTGAAGCATTTTATCCTGATGGTAAGGAAACAAAATTTGTGAATGCAATTTTAGATTTCATGGCAAGAGAAGTGAAACCAGATGAGTTTTCTGCGCTTTAAAATTTAAATTTTGTAACTAACTGACTATTGTTTTAATTTAAGTGGTGGGCCCCGCGGCAACCGTCGGGCTATCTCATTCCCGAGGACCTGTTTTTACAGGTGGGCGCCAGGTAAATGGGCCAAGGTCCAAACAGAGCCAGCTCCCTCGGATTTACTTAAGGCCACCGGAATGCAACCTAAGACGAGTTGAACAGTAACCCACCGATGGTTAGGTAATCTCACAATTAATATTTTGCAAGTAGCATTTAAAATTCGTGAAATGTAAGGTAAAAAATCGTTTATTGTTTTCGAATTAATGAGAGAAAATGGCAGATCTTAGTTCAACAGGTCAAAAAATTGCTCGTGGAGTCGGGAGGCATTTAGCTAGGCTGAACTTTGCGTCATTAGAGGAGTTTGTTCCGCATCGCGGCTTGCGTGTAGATTTAATTGCTATTGGACCGAAAAGTGAAATTTGGATTATTGAGTGTAAATCTGGACGTGCGGATTTTATGGCAGATAAAAAATGGCAAGGTTATTTAGATTACTGTGATAGTTTCTTTTGGGCTGTAGATATACAGTTTCCAACAAATATTCTTCCAAATGACGGTGGCCTAATCGTTGCTGATGCCTTCGATGCAGAAATACTCCGTTTTCCAGAAGAAAAATCACTAAATGCCGCCCGTAGAAAAAAGCTAATTCACAAGTTTGGCCGTGACGCAGCTATGCGTTTGCGGTCCTTACGTGATCCTGATTTTCCGTATGGATATTAATTTAATTCCTCTTTGTATCCACAAGATCAGCAGCAACTTTGGCTGCCGATAAAATTTCTTCAGCGATTTCTCGTGCTTCATCTGGTTCAAAATCCATTGGTATTTCTATCGCGCTGTTTGATACATATAAACGTACCATGCCTTTTTCGGTTGGGCCAATTTGCAAACTAGCTTCGATGTTTGACTCTACATTGATGCCCATAACCATTTCCTTCTGTGTTCCTTCAAGGTTTGTGTCTATGCCTACTTTTAAAACAAGCTAGACGCAAATATAATATTGGACTTTTTATACTTAAGGAATAACTCGAAATTACTTGCATTTAAAGGATTTGACCGATAAATCGCAGATAAGTGCCGCCTTAGCTCAGTTGGTTAGAGCGCTGGATTGTGGATCCAGAGGTCCCCCGTTCAAGTCGGGGAGGCGGTACCATCTAGAAAAGAATTAAATATGATTTGGCTATCTGAATATTCTCTTCAACCTATTTAATTTTAACTCTATCCGTCCATTTTAAGTGCTGATATAAAAGCCTCTTGCGGTATGTCCACTTTACCAAATTGGCGCATTTTTTTCTTACCCGCCTTTTGTTTATCCAAAAGTTTTCTTTTTCTTGTAGCATCACCGCCGTAGCATTTAGCTGTAACGTCTTTTCGTAAAGCTGCCAGTGTCTCTCGAGCTATTACCTTCCCACCTATAGCTGCCTGGATCGGTATTTTAAACATATGACGAGGTATCAAGTCTTTCAGTTTTTCACACATTGCACGACCCCTGACCTCTGATCGATCTCTATGTACCATCACTGAGAGTGCATCGACTGGTTCTTCGTTTACCAAAATTTGCATTTTAACTAGATTATCAGTTCGATATCCAGTCATTTGATAATCAAATGACGCATAGCCTTTTGTAACTGATTTCAATCGATCGTAAAAGTCAAATACAACCTCGTTTAATGGTAGGTCGTATACCACCATTGCACGTGATCCGGCATAAGTTAAATCCTGCTGAATACCTCTGCGATCTTGACAGAGTTTAAGCACGTCTCCCAGATAATCATCTGGTACCAATATTGTTGCTTTTATCCTTGGCTCCTCCAAGTGGTCTACTTTAGACAAATCAGGCATATCTGCAGGATTGTGTAATTCAATCATGTCTCCATCACGAGAATAAACATGATAAATCACGCTAGGCGCAGTGGTAATTAAATCTATATCGTATTCACGCTCAATACGGTCTCTTATAACTTCGAGGTGTAATAGACCTAAAAAACCGCAGCGGAAGCCAAATCCTAGTGCCGCTGAGGTTTCCATTTCATAGCTAAATGATGCATCGTTTAGCGCTAGCTTTTCTATTGCATCCCGAAGATCTTCAAACTGAGAACTATCAACAGGAAATAAACCACAGAAAACTACCGGCTGGCTTGGCTTAAAGCCAGGCAACGCGGTAGCTGTAACCCGCTTGTCATGTGTAATCGTGTCACCAACCCTAGTATCTCTAACCTGCTTAATAGAAGCAGTAATAAAACCTATCTCTCCTGGATAGAGACAATCAACATTCTCCATTTGTGGTTTAAATACACCAATTCTGTCTACCGAGTGAATGGTGCCGTTGGACATCATTTTTACACGATCTCCCTTTTGCATTTTACCGTCCATTATTCTTACCAAGACGACTACCCCCAAGTAAGCATCATACCAACTGTCGACTAGCATAGCTTTAAGAGGTGCGTCGGCATCTCCGGTTGGTGCTGGCAATTTATTGACAATAGCTTCCAAGGTTTCAGCAATGCCGATACCTGATTTTGCACTGACTTTTATAGCTTCGCTCGCATCTAGTCCGATAACATCCTCGATTTGCTCGGCGACACGCTCGCAGTCAGAGGCGGGTAAATCAATTTTATTTAAAACAGGCACTATCTCGTGATCGGCGTCTATAGCTTGATAGACGTTTGCGAGTGTTTGTGCCTCTACACCCTGTGTGCTATCGACTACCAAAAGTGAGCCCTCGACGGCTCTCATTGATCTGCTTACCTCGTATGCAAAATCTACGTGACCTGGAGTGTCAATCAGATTGAGAACATATTTTTCGCCATTTTTTGCAATATAATCAATCCGCACAGTATTAGCTTTAATAGTAATTCCACGCTCTCGTTCAATATCCATGCTATCGAGTAGCTGTTCCTTCATATCCCGGTCCGATACTGTTGAAGTCGTTTGAATTAATCGATCGGCTAAAGTAGATTTGCCGTGATCAATGTGAGCCACTATCGAAAAATTTCTAATATTTTCAAGCTTTGTCATAATTCCGATATGATTTTAATTTAAGCTTTGGTCAAGCTTCTTTTTTTCAAATTTAGGGCAATCTTTTGTTTACTTTGAAGATAAATAAAATGTTAGATATCATTTAAAAAACTGCGCACAGCGGTTTCGAATTCTCTTGGTTTTTCTGCATGTAGCCAGTGCCCGGCATTTTTAATTTCGGCAAATTTTGCATTAGAGAAGCGTTTTCTAATTTTTGAGTGATGTGAACTTGTTAGATAATCGCTTAATGCTCCAGACAGAAATAGCGACGCTTTGTCGTAGTGTCCTGACAAGCTTGGAAATGAGATTATTTTCCCCATTTCACGTTCGAGCACATCTAAATTAAGCTTCCAACTTTTGGTTTTTAAATCGAGTGATTGGGCGAAAAAACTTTGTAGCTCTGGTTCTGGTACAATTTCGGCTAATTGACTCAAAAGATCGCCTCTTGTTTTTATAATGTCCAGTTTAACATTTTTCATAGCTTGAATATACTTCACATTGTCGTGTGAGTAACTTACGGGAGCTATGTCTGCGATAATGAGTTTTTCAACCAAATTTGGTTCCAATATTGCGAGTACCATAGCCGCTTTTCCACCCATAGAGTGCCCTAATACGGCCATAGGACCAAAGTTTTCTAGAAATTCCTTTAGATCTTCAGCCATATCGAAGTAATTTTGTGTTTCACGCCATGGACTGTCCCCATGATTACGCTGGTCTACTGCAAAAACTTCTCTTTCATTTGCCAGTCTTTTGGAGATTACACCCCAATTGCGTGCAGAGCCATACAATCCATGAACAATCAAAAGTGGACTTTTGTTAGTTTGAATAGACGGATAATGTTTATAACTTAGCATAAAATCTCGAGTTTCTTTGTTTAAATTAATATAGTTATAATGTGTAATGTGTGGAAGGTTTGTATTAGAAACACCGTTAAAGACAACTGCTGAAAATTTTAATGCGCAGCTGGCTAGAGATCTTATTACAGTTCCTAACTATAACATCTGCCCATCGGAAAACGTAAGCGTGGTTGTTAGCAATTTTGAACAGAGAAGACTAGTGCAGATGCGATGGGGCTTTATACCGCATTGGTACAAATCAATAACAGATGGACCGTTACTATTTAATGCTCGAGCCGAAACACTTGCAGAGAAACCAGCGTTTCGAGACGCTTGCCGTAATAGGCGATGTTTAATTCCTGCGGATGGTTTTTATGAATGGAAAAAAATGGAAGGTTCAAAGAGTAAACCAGTTTATGTCAAAAGATCAGATGGGCAACAAATGATCTTTGCTGGGATTTGGCAGTTTTGGGGTGATGGGGAAAATAGGCTCGCCGCTTGTACAATAGTTACTGTGCCGGCCTCTGAGCAAATTTCAGGAATTCATCACCGTATGCCTCTGTTCATAGAGCGCGATAATTGGGCTTTATGGCTTGGTGAGAAGGGCGTGGGGGCTTCTAAACTAATGAAGACACCTTTTGACATAAACCTTAATTTAGTAAATGTATCTAATGCGATAAAATCTACTGTTGCTCCAGAAGCAATGTCTAATCCGAGAAAAAAGATTTAACCGTAGTTATATGCTTGACGCTAATTTTTGCCCGTATTACATAGCGAGTGAATTGCGGGTATGGTGAAATGGTATCATAAGAGCCTTCCAAGCTTAAGGTGCGGGTTCGATTCCCGCTACCCGCTCCAGTCGTTCTAGAATAATATCAAGTCGGACATATTAGCACCAACACGTTAAGTACAGGACTTTTGCAACAGGTCTTAGGTTATAGCCGCACACCGACTGGGTATTGATCACGTAAATTACCTGAATGCTATACAACAAATAAATCGGTTACACTTGCGTAACTCTAGATTTTCGAGACTGGTACGGTCACTGCTAAACTCAAAATAAAAGTGACCGTACCATTTTAAAAAATATTAAATTAACTAGAAAATTTTACTTCTGCACAGCCCAATGCTCGCTTGTTGCGCAGAGACTAGATCTTTTGTGAGATGGATCGTTCTTCATATTTTCTGTGACCCTTGCGTATATGTAGGCAAGCACACTTACGGCTCCAAGTGTACCAAACGCCAAAATAGTCATGAGTTCACCCATGCTGTCCTCCTATAAATTAGTTCTAAGGTAGATGCGGCAGCCTCAAAAATAATCAATTAAAATAATTATTTTAGACTAAAATAGTTTAAAAAAATGAGGAATTTCAATTCCTTAAATCAGATGTGACATGCTGTCACATAATCAGTAAAAGAGAATTGCAGCAAACATAAAATACAATGCGAGACCTATCCAACCAAAACTCGCAGCTATGAATGCAGAGGCAAAAATACCTACCATAGACGCAGTCATTTCAACAAAGGTTCGAAATTTTGTTTGCTGGTTTAAACGTTGCAACTCAGCGCGCAGATCTCGGCGCAAAACTCTAGCTAACAGATGGGCAGTGATCAGCAAAATCATTCTTTGGAGATTATGAGCATTTAGCCATACTAAATTCATGTTAAAAACACTTTTATTTAAATTATAGAGGTAGTTAAATATAAAATAAGATTGCTGTAAATAAAAATAACGAAATTTTTGTAATTGTCTCGCGTTCTCAAACACGTTAGCCGTTGTGCTGAATCAGACTAATATTTAATATTTTTTCATTACTTTATTTGAGTGATCTACTGCATGCTTTCTGTCGTAGATGTAAAAAATGGAGAAAATACTTTGCAGGCAATCTTTTTAGGATCTATTGGAACAATTGCAGATACCTCTTTACTGCATTTAGAGGCATTTAATCGATCCTTCGAACAGCATAGATTAACTTGGAAGTGGTCTCCTACCGAGTACACCCAAATGCTAAAAATGGCTGGCGGCATCAAACGAATTCAACGCTACGCGGATGAAAATTGTGACACAGTGGATGCAAAGTCCATCCATAATACTAAAACCCGCATCTTTCAAAATATGCTCTGCAGTGAGACCATCGTTCTTCGCGAAGGAATTAAGGAAGTTTTTGAGATTGCACACAACAAAGGCTTGCAACTAGGTTTAGTGACCACTACTTCCAGCACAAACGTACGAGATATTTTATCAGCTACGGGCATTGCTCGTGATCGTTTTGATGTAGTCATTTCTAGCGAAATGGTTAACTGCGGAAAACCCGATCCAGAAGCTTACAATCTTGCATTAAAAAAATTAGGGCTCCTACCAAGCGAAGTAATAGCCGTCGAGGACAATTTAGATGGTCAAAAAGCTGCAATAAGTGCTGAACTGGAATGTTTTGTTTATCCGGGTAGTATGCAAGATGAAACAATATTCAAGCACAAAAATATGATTAAAGATGATATTGCACGAAGTATTTACGATTTTCTCAATCGGCGACGTTCTGCGTAGTATTGCGCAAAGTATAGAGATCAAATCTAATAATTTTTAATAAGCAGCAGAAGTGTCAATGGGATCTAGTTCTGTATTGAAGAGTTATTTGCATGTTTAGACTGAGGTCTATTGTCGCGTCCAGTAGTAGATTTGATCCAGATCGACTGTGATGGCGTAATAATCAATAAACAACGAGGTTTATTATGAAGAAATTACACGTTTTATGTATTTCGGTCCTGCTGACTGCCCACCCAGCCATCGCTGCCATGACAGGTGGCGGAGGTGGTGGTTCCTCCAGTTCTACTAATACTTCTAGTTCTTCAAGTAGCGCCAGCTCTTCAGGTAGTTCAGGTTCGCCTAGCAACTCTGTATCTTCAGACAATACCAGTGCGTCAAGTTCTGGAACTTCGTCCTATTCGTCATCACAATCTAGCTCTTATGGTACCAAAAAAAAGAAAAAGAAAAATGTGTTTGACCCATTTGACCATGTGTATGGGCTCATTCGCTTGGAAAAGTTTGCTGAAGCCCACCAATCACTGAAATATGTCAATGCACCGACCCCATCAAAACAGGCTGATAAACTAAATTTATTAGGTTTTACTGCTAGAAAAAGTGGCGATTTAAGTTCAGCTGCCACGTATTATTCAAAGGCTTTAGAAATAAACCCAAAACACATCCAAGCTTTGGAATATCAAGGGGAACTATACTTACAATTAGGTGAAATAGAAAAGGCCAAGCAAAATCTTGAAAAAATAAAGCAGATTTGTTGGTTGATTTGTAAAGAAAAGAAAATGTTGGAGAAAGCAATTGAAGTGGCACTCAATTAATGTGCTAGTTTAGGTCAAGACCTGTATTTAACCTGCCATTTCAAGAAATCGAAATGCACCTCTCCTTTAAATTGAGCACTATTAGAAAAAAGCTTTTGGAGTTTATTAGAGGTTAATCGCTAATTATTAATTTTTTATTTTTTGTGGGTGATTGGAAAACGAGCATTAAAGTGCATTATCTGGCTGAGTCTGGTGCAGTGGCTTACGATCTAAATAATTGTTAAAATGCACCGTTAACTGCTCCCCATCAATTAATACAACACCATAGGCAGGTGGTTCATCGCAAAATTCCCCCTCGACACTTTCTGCCACTAATGGACTTTGGTGATTAAGACTTGTCAAACTTGAAAATGTATAGCCATGCCATTTAACAAATGTAGTGCGGTGCACGTGTCCAAAGAAGATGTGACGAATATTTTCACCATGTAAGAGAGAGGATAAAAACTGCTCTGCACCAAACAAGCGAATTTTATCCATATAGGGAATACCTATCTCAAATGGAGGGTGGTGCATGAACAGGTATGTTTGTTTAGCTCCCGCATCTATTAGTTGCCTTTTTAACCAAGCGAGTCGCTTCTCACACAACTCACCATCATGCACATTTTTCCCTTGTTTTTTTGTATCTAAAAATAAAAATATTGCTTCACGTGTTTCAATTGACGTTTGAACAAAGTTATTTTGATCGCTCTGATTATCTGGAAAAACTGTTTGAAACAAATCTCGATCATCGTGATTACCAATCATAAGAAAAAATGGAATAGGAAATTCTTGCAATCTATTTTTTAACCATTGGTAAGCTTCTTTTTCTGCAAATTCTGACAAGTCACCGGATATAACACAAAACTCTGCATCGGCGTGCCATTTTAGTATATCGTCTAAGCATTTTTCTAAACGTTCAGATGGAAAAGAACCGTTAAGTGGGCCGTCGTTCGAGACAAGGTGAATATCGGAGATGTGAATAAATTTCATTACCGCCTCGATAATAGAGATCCATTATATAGAGTTATTAGTTAAGCATTAGCAACATTTAATACTATTTGATGACCATTTAGATATTTAAATTGAGGTTTTGCTAAAAATTTTGTTAACTTGTCGTTTAAATATTTATGAATGATAAAAAGCTTATAGATACTATCTGGAACGACATGGTTCTTAGGAAGCGCTTTGAAAACAATCCCTACAGCTTGTCATGCGATGAACTTGAACTTTTGTGCAATCAGGAAAAATTTCACGATATAGTTAACTTGGACAAAACGTCGACCCATGAAAAGCTTTTGAACAATTTGACCATCGCCGGTTACAAGCATTAAATTTTACATTTAAACAAACTTTGTGAGTGAAGGCCCTTCGTTCTATTTTATACTGAGGCTTACCCTTGCATAGTTGAAAAATGTTTCTGGGTTACGCAAGAATACATAAAATGTTTTTATAATATCTTGGGGCTATTTATTTAGCTCATTACCTGTAACCCAGAAATTATTTTTGTTCATACAAAAGATTTTGATTTATATATCTTTACTCGGCCGCTTGATGTCTGTTACGTTCCGCGCTCTTATTAGGGGCACGTGTAAAATCATGGAGAAGGAATGTCGCAACTTAACAGATCAAAAGAGAGACAGCCTTCGAAACAATTAGGTGCTTTGTCAGGTCTTTTGCCTTTTTTGCTTCCTTACAAAGGCTTAATAGCAGCATCTTGTTTGGCTTTAATTATAACGGCTGGTTTATCATTGGTTTTGCCTTTGGCCGTAAGAAGAGTAATAGACACCTTCGAAAACGGAAATGAAAGTATTTTAGATTCATATTTTGCCGCAATATTGGTGGTAGCCGCATTGTTGGCAGCGGGCACAGCAATACGATATGCTCTGGTAACAAAATTAGGTGAACGCGTTGTTACGGATATAAGAGAAACTATTTTTAAGCGTGTTCTAAAAATGAGCCCACAGTTTTATGAGACTATAATGACTGGAGAGGTAATTAGCAGAATAACTACTGACACGACGCTAATTTTGTCGGTCATTGGGTCTTCTATTTCTGTCGCACTAAGGAATATTTTAATATTTATTGGGGGGCTTGGGCTTATGCTTTTTACCTCTGTTAAATTAACTAGTTTGGTCCTTCTTATAGTCCCGGCAGTTGTGATTCCAATTCTTACTTTGGGAAGAAAACTACGAAGGTTGAGCCGCGAAAATCAAGATTGGATTGCATCCTCGTCAGGAAATGCCTCAGAAGCTTTGGGTGCTGTGCAAACAATTCAAGCTTATACGCACGAAAAATTAAGTATTAAGGCTTTTAATGAAGTAAGCGAAAAGGCCTTTAGCTCTGCACGTAAAAGAATTTCAACAAGAGCTTGGATGACAGCAATTGTCATATTTTTTGTTTTTTCAGGAATAGTTGGAGTTTTGTGGATTGGTGCTAGAGATGTACGATCGGGAGTAATTTCGACTGGCGTTTTGGTTCAGTTTGTAATCTATGCAGTTATGGTCGCTGGTGCTGTTGCCGCTTTATCAGAAATTCTTGGAGAACTCCAGAGGGCTGCGGGAGCTACAGAACGGCTCGAAGAACTGCTAAATTTAAAGGATTTTGTTAAAGATCCCGTGAAGGCGCAGAAGTTTAATGGCCCTGTAAGAGGTGAGATCGAATTTACTTCAGTCAATTTTGAGTATCCGTCAAGGCCTGATAACCCAGCATTATCCAAATTGGATTTAAAGATTGAGCCGGGTGAAACAGTAGCGTTCGTGGGTCCCTCAGGCGCTGGTAAGTCCACAATATTCCAATTGCTTCTGCGGTTTTATGATCCAAGCTCGGGTTCTGTCAAAATAGACGGTATTGATCTTACACAGCTTTCGCGAGAGGCTTTTAGGCAAAACATTGCGGTTGTTTCTCAAGATCCAATTATTTTTGCAATGTCAACTATTGAAAACATAAGGTTTGGTAGACCTGATGCCTCGGACGAAGATGTTATTTCTGCCGCGAAAGCTGCCTCAGCACATGATTTTATAACAAATCTACCCAGTTCTTATCAAACTTTTGTTGGCGAACGTGGTGTGATGCTTTCTGGGGGACAAAAGCAAAGGATAGCAATTGCTAGAGCAATCTTGAGGGATGCACCTATCTTACTATTAGACGAAGCAACAAGTGCATTAGACTCCGAAAATGAGCTGGCTGTGAAAACAGCAGTTGAGGCACTTTCAAAAAATCGAACAACACTAGTCGTAGCGCATCGTCTCGCAACCGTTAAAAAGGCAGATAGGATTGTTGTCTTAAACCACGGCTCAGTTGTAGCGACCGGCACTCATGAAGAGTTACTTGCAAAAGGAGGTCTTTATGCTCGCTTAGCCCGTTTACAATTTTCAGATGGTAAGAATCTGGCCGCATAGCGGATAATAATTTTAGTTTAACTCTTTATTTGAATCTTATCTCTTGCATGGGCGCTATTTTCAAACCAAAATGGTATTTGGGAATTATTAAAAATGGGGCTGATAATGAGTTATGCGTTACCAGATGATCTAATAAATATTGAAAATGAGGTAGCTTGGAAGAATAGAGACAATCCAAAGACCTTATACGGGATGATTTCACGCACTGTTCAAAAGTTTCCAAACCATAACGCTGTGAGTTATCAAATTTTTTCTGGTCCGAAAGATAAGGCAGAAACTTTTTCCTGGAAAGAGTTATTTGATAAAACTACTCAGGCTGCGAACATGTTTCGGGCTCTAGGTGTAAACGAGACAGATGTGGTTGCTTACGTATTGCCAAATTCTAACGAAACACTTTTATCCCTATTAGGTGGCGCAGTTTCTGGTATTGTTGCCCCAATAAATCCACTTTTGGACGTGAAGCAGATTGCGGCCATCTTGCGGGAAACAAATGCTAAGGTTGTAGTTACACTAAAAGCATTTCCAAAAACCGATGTTTGCCAGAAGACGGCAGAGGCTGTCGCTTTAGCTCCTAACGTTCATACGGTACTTGAAGTAGATTTACTTCGATATCTAACCCCCCCCAAATCTTGGATTGTTCCATTAATCAGGCCCAAAAGTAATGTACAGCACTCTGCAAAAGTTATTGATTTTAATCAATTACTATTACAGCAAAATTTGACGCTTGATTTTGAAGATATTCAAAAAGATAGGGTTGCAGCATATTTTCATACTGGTGGAACGACAGGTATGCCCAAAGTGGCCCAGCATAAGTATTCCGGATTAGTTTATAACGGCTGGCTCGGCGCGAAATTAATATTTTCAGAAGACGACAACATAATTTGTCCTCTGCCGCTTTTTCATGTTTTTGCAAGCCACGTGATTATCATGGGAGCCATCAGTTCAGGTGCGCATGTCGTTTTCCCAACACCCCAGGGGTATAGAGGTGAGGGAGTTTTCGATAATTTTTGGAAATTAGTTGAAAGGTGGAAGATAACTTTCATTATAACAGTGCCTACGGCTGTTTCTCAATTAATGCAAAGGCCTGTAGATGCTGATGTCTCGTCCATAAAGACAGCGTTTTCTGGTTCAGCCCCGATGCCAACTGAGTTATTCAGGCGCTTTGAGGAAGCGACAGGAGTCGAGGTTATTGAAGGATATGGTTTAACTGAAGCAACTTGCTTGGTTTCTTGTAATCCTCCTTTGGGATCAAAGAGAATTGGATCTGTTGGATACCAATTTCCCTATACAGATGTTAAAATAGTAAAGGAAGAAAATGGAAAGCTAACAGAGTGTGCCGTTGATGAAGTGGGAGAAGTTTGCATCTCAAACCCTGGGGTTTTCGATGGATCTACATATACTGATCAAGATAAAAACAAGGATCTTTATTACAAGAAAAAATATCTGAGAACAGGTGACTTGGGTCGTGTAGATGCTGATCAATTCTTATGGATAACGGGAAGAGCAAAAGACCTTATAATAAGAGGTGGGCATAATATTGACCCCGCTATTATAGAAGAAGCTCTATTGGGCCATGACGCAGTAGCTTTTGCAGGTGCCATAGGCCAACCTGACGCTTATTCTGGCGAGCTTCCGTGTACGTATGTTGAACTGGTTGATGGAGCAGAAATATCGGAGGCTGAGCTTTTGGAGTATGCTAACGAGAATATCAAAGAACCTGGTGCTAAACCCAAACATTTAGAAGTATTGGACGAGTTGCCCAAGACAGCTGTTGGGAAAGTTTTTAAACCAGACCTGAGAAAAATGGCCATAACCAGAGTATATAACGAAGCATTGCGTGCGAAGCAAACAGATGCAAAGGTTACAGCAGTCGAAGATAATAAAAAATTAGGTCTCACCGCGAAGGTTAAAGGTGCTGCTTCGGATGAAGAAATAGGTGCAGCGCTGCAAGATTTCGCGGGCGCTTGGGAAAGAGCGTAAAGTAGATTTATTCGACTAAAGGCGTTGCACCACCAAGGAAAGAGTTGCCGTTTTTATAATCGCAAGGCTCGTCCTGCATCATAAGGTGCAGGCCACCTCCTTTAAAAGGGTTCTGCCTAGCGAGGTCCTCGTTTACATCTATGCCAAGCCCTGGGGCTTCTGGTGCTTTTACGTATCCCTCTTCCACCTTTATAGTATCTTTTATAAGTGCGTAATGAAAATTTGTTTCAATAGTTTCAAGAACTAAGATATTTGGAATAGATACAGCTAACTGAATATTTGCAGCCCACTCAATTGGTCCAGCATACAGATGAGGTGCCATTTGTGCGTTAAATACTTCTGATATTGCACATATTTTTTTGGTTTCCCAAATACCTCCAGAACGCCCCAATGCCGGTTGGAGTATTGAAACCCCGCCACTTCTAAGTAAGGTGGCAAATTCATATTTTGTTGTAAGTCGTTCTCCTGTTGCTATAGGAATTTTTACAGATCGAACTAAATTTTGAAATTCTAGCAGATTATCGGGTGGAATGGGTTCTTCATACCACAAAGGTTTAAACTGTTCGACAGCCTGGCCAAGTCTAATTGCTCCTGCGGTAGTAAACTGTCCATGTGTTCCCAAAAGCAAATCAGCTTTATTCCCGATTGCTCCTCTTATTTCCTTCATGAATGCTACACAAAGCTCTATATCACTAAGCGCAGGTTGATGGCCGCCACGCATCGTATAGGGGCCCGCTGGATCAAATTTAACTGCCGTATATCCTCTAGCGACTAAATCAACGGCGCTTTCTGCAGCATCTTTCGGAGATGTCCAAAAAGATTTTAAATCATGATTTTTTAGTGGATATAGGTACGAGTAAGCTCTGATGCTGCTATTCATTTTTCCGCCGAGTAATGCCCAAACCGGTCTGTCACGATCTTTTCCAAGGATATCCCAGCATGCTATCTCCAATCCTGAAAATGCACCCATTACAGAAAGGTCGGGTCTCTGTGTAAAGCCAGATGAAAAAGTACGTCTAAATAGCAATTCTATATTTTCTGGTGATTGATCTAAAAAATATCTTTGAAAGATGTCCTCAATTATAGCTGTCATGGCTGTTGGGCCGACAGATGATGCATAGCATTCTCCCCATCCAACGACTTTTGTGTTGGTTGTTAACTTAACCAAAATCCAATACCGCCCGCCCCATCCCGGTGCAGGTGGGGCAGTAATTATAATATCTAGGTCAGTTATGCGCATTTGATGGTCCGTTAATTAAAAACAATAAGATTTCTTTTTGCTGATCCAGTTTTCGTATCTAACACTGCTTCATTTATTTGCTTTAAAGTCCACCTTTTAGAAATTAACTCGTCTAGTTTTAACCTACTTTGAAGATAGAGATCAGCAATCCAGGGTATATCCCGTGAGATCACGGTATCACCCATTTTCGATCCAATCATTTTTTGGGATAATGCTGCTAAATTTACTGGTTTAAAAGTAGATAAATCACTTGTTTTAGTCATCCCTAGCATGACAACCTGACCGCCTGGGCCAAGGTATAAAGGCGCAGTATCGTATACAGAGGCGACGCCTACTGAAACAAATACGGCGTCGGCTCCACCGCCTAATTTTTCTTTCACCAACGTCCATGGGCTACGACATGTGCTCAGGACTCCATCGGTAGCCCCAAATTCAGTCGCTATCTTTAATTTTTCCTCAGATAGATCTACCGCTAGTATTCTGCGGGCACCAGCAAGCCGTGCCCCTTGGATCGCATTTAGTCCGACCCCACCAGCGCCAATCACTACAACATCTTGCCCCGGTTTTATCTTTGCGGCATTCACTACCGCACCAATTCCTGTAATCACACCACATGCCATAAGTGCAGCAGTTTCATATGAAATTTTTTCACTTATTTTGACTACTTGGGACTTGTCCACCACTACTTTTTCCGCAAATGCTCCACATGCCATGGCTTGCATTAATTCGTCACCATCTAAGGTTTTTAGTGGACCTTTGGTACCATCATATTCGAAAAGGCAAAGGGTTGGTTTCCCTTGCTTGCAGTTTATACATTCTCCACAAGAACGGATAAGTGTTACAACAACTCTGTCTCCAATTGATATATCTTCAATATTTTCACCGATGTTGCTGACTTGGCCTGAGGCTTCATGTCCATAAACTGCGGGCAAGAATCCGCCCCAGGCTCCTTCCATATATGAGATATCAGAATGGCAAATAGCGACTGCTCCTAAAGTAACTTCCACCTCATTTTTAATTGGTGAACGTAGTATCACTTCCTCAACTTTTAATGGTTTTCCAAATTCATGTGCTACGGCTGCTTTTATTTTGGGCATTTTTACCTCTTATGAAAAAAGCGGAAGATTAATATCGTAGACTCTCACGCTATACAAAACGAGCAAACTTGCAATTAGTTTTCAAAACTATGAAGTTACAGCTTGATTACGTCTGGATATAATAAGTAGGCATAACAGAACCATAAATGCAGAGAGTAAAAACGGCATGCCAGGAAAGTAATATTTCGCAGTTTTATCAGAAAATACGGCTAAAACCCAAGTCATGGTTAATGGGGCTATAACCATAGATATGGCGTTGAGGGAAGAAGCTACACCTTGTATGGCCCCCTGTCTGTCGTCACCAACTGACTTTGATAGAATGGCCTGTAAGGCAGGTTGAGCAAGGACCCCAAGTGATGCAAGAGGTATAAGTATAATTAAGATTTTACCATTAGTTAAAAAAGCAAATGTGACCATGGCTGAAAACTCAATGCAAAAACCTATTATAATTGTTTTTTTCTCACCCCAAATTTTTATTGCTGGTCGTACTAACACTCCCTGGACTATCGCAAAGCAAACTCCGTAAATGGTTAAGGAAATCCCTATCATGCTGGGAGACCATTCGAAGCGTTCCACCGCGAAAAAAGGCCAAATTGCAGGATAAATTGAAGTTCCAATGCTAAAAAGAAGAAGTACTAGGAGTAATGGATAGATACCTTCAAATTTTCGAAGGTCTAAAATTGCACCAATTGGGTTTGCTCGATACCACATAAATTCTCTACGGTTTTTTGTTTCTAAACTTTCTCTAAGTACAAAAAAACATAGAACTCCATTTGCAGCGGCAAGTATTGCAGCAACAAAAAATGGGGTTCTTGGACCCCATTCTCCCAATAACCCTCCAATCAAAGGGCCAAGAACAAAGCCCAAACCAAATCCTGCTCCAATCATCCCAAAACGAGCTGCTTTTTCTTCTGGTAAAGAAATATCAGCCATGTAAGATTTCGCTGTTGCGTGGGTTGCAGCAGTAATCCCACCTATAAGCCTTCCAATAAATAATAACCATAAAGTTTGTGCAAAGCCCATTAAAAGATAATATGCTGCCATAAAGAAAAGAGCCAATAACAGTATTGGTTTTCTACCATACTTGTCGGATAAAGCCCCTAGTATTGGCCCAAAAATAAATTGCATCAATGCGAAAGTGGATGCCAATAGTCCACCCCAGACTGCAATGTCAGAAATGTTCGCACTACCTGTCACTTCTGCAAACAGAGCAGGCATCACCGGAATTATAATCCCAATTCCCATGGAGTCTAAAACCACAGTAGTAAAAATTACAATTGTAGGGATCTTGGAATATTGGGGCATACTCAATTACTGTATTGGTAAACAAATGATCACTTCGACTATGTCAAAGTTTTTTTGCGGTAAGTACACATCTAAAATGCCCTTGAGCTAAATAGTATCACCAACTTCAGTTAAACAAATATGGATACGGGTCAACCCTATTCTATAAAATGATTAACAGTTAGTAGAGATTCATTTATACCGTGATATTTTATAGTCTACAAAAACCACAAAAGCTGCCAAATCCGTAGCTTTATAGCGAGTATGGTCCTAAAAAATTGGATGCTGCTTTTAAATTGCAATATTGTTGCGATAAATCAGTAGGGTATTTTAACAAAAAGATAGAGCTTTCGCAAAGGTTTCTGGGTCTACATTGCCTCCAGATGCGACGACTAAAATTGTTTTGCTATCTAAAAACTCGCTATGGTAGAGAGCTGCTGCTAAAGCTACTGCGCCGCCTGGCTCAATGACAATTTTTAATCGCTCAAAGGCAATTTTCATTGCTTTAAGTACTTCATCTTCTGTGACCACCAGCCCAGAATGACAAAATCCTCTCAAAATTGGAAAGGTAAGGATGCCCGGAGAAGGAGTAACAATTGCGTCACACAAGCTGCCGGGATTTTTTTCATTTTTTTCTCTTCTTCCGGAAACCAAAGATCTTACAACGTCATCGTATCCAGCGGGTTCCACTGGGCGAACTTTAAAATTTTGGGCATTTTCTGCGCAGGCAAGAGCAATACCGCTTGTTAACCCACCACCACCACAACATACAAGCAAATCTGCTTCATCAATTCCAAGTTCTCTTGCTTGCTCAGCAATCTCTAGGCCTGCTGTACCTTGTCCGGCAATCACGTTTGGATCGTCATACGGTTTCACTAAAACTGCACCAAATTTTTGTTGAAGCTTTTCTCCGATTAATTCTCGACTTTCCCTATACCTATCGTAAAGTATGACTTCTGCGCCAAGTTTCCTGGTATTTTCTATCTTAATTTTTGGTGCATCGGCAGGCATAATTACAGTAGATGGAATATTGTGCATCTTTGCTGCCATTGCTATACCCTGTGCGTGATTTCCAGAAGAGTAAGCAATAATCCCCTTCCTTCTCTCGTTATTTTTTAACGCTGATATAGCCGAAAAAGCCCCTCGAAATTTAAAGCTTCCAGAATGTTGCAGGCATTCAGCTTTTAGGTACGTTGGTCGACCGACTAATTCATCAATAAATGGTGAATTTAAAAGTGGTGTGATCCTTTTTTTCCCAGACAAACGAGCGTCTGCGGCTAAAATCATTTCAAAATTCATTTTTTACCCTAAGATTTTCGTATTTATCGAATTATATTTCAATTTAACTCCTTTACAGAGGGATTTTTATTAAATTTTTAGCAGTACTGCCCCGTTTCTGCCTGGCTTCATTACTTGCTCATGAGCTTTTGCGCAGTCACGTAGATCGTAGACACTATCAATCGAAGGAAATAACGCGTTATTTGTATATGCATCGTGAATTACTTTAATAAGTTTTGCCCGAACACTTAGTGGCATTAGATAAACTAAGATAATATCAAGTTTTAATCCCTTAAACAAATAATCCCCAAATGGAAATTTGGGATTCATATTCTTACCAGAGCCATAAACACATACAGTGCCCATTGGCCGCATGATCTTTGGTATCATCTCAATATTCTCGCCAAATTCAACTTCAACAGCCAAGTCCACCCCGCTAGGTGCGCATTCAAGCACTTTTTGATCAAGCTGATTGTCTGTATAGTCTAAAACAACATCGGCACCCAGGTCTTTCAACCGTTCGGTTTTACCTGGTCGAGCGGTAGTAATGATCTTAGCGCCACGGTACTTTGCTAATTGGATTGCTAGGTGTCCTACTGCTCCATTACCACCAGATATAAATACAGATTTTCCCTTAATGGTAGATGGCAAACTGACCAGCTGAGCTGCTGTAAGGCCAGGAATGCCTAGGCAAGCTCCATGTTCAAATGACATCGAAGATGGCATCTTTACGGCTTGTTCTGCCGGTAAGCAAATATATTCTGCGGCGGTTCCAAATGCTCGTTTCCAAGCGCCATTCCAGATCCATACTCTTTCGTTCAATCTTTCAAAACTTATATTTTTTCCTACCTTGACTATAATTCCTGATCCATCAGAGTGTGGGATTATTATATCAAAAGGTGGACTCTTTACTCCTGGTCGGCCCCCAGCCCTTGCTTTAGCATCAGAGGGATTTACGCCTGAAAAATGCAGCTTTACCAAAACTTCGTTTGCCTTTGGTTTGGGTTTATCTATATCTGAATAAGTAAGTACGGATGATGGCGAGCCGAACGAATTATATGTAACGGCTTTCATCTTATTAGGTCGCTTTAAGTTAGCTCGTTTTTCAATCTGATGACAACATTTACTGCAGTTACTTTCGTTCCATCTGGAGCGGCTGGAAGTTTCTTTATCTCTAAATCTTCTAAAGGAGCATCTGTTAGTTTTGCTTCATCTTCCCAATAAAAGTGTGGATGATCATACGTTTTAGTATCAAAATATGATTTTGACCCATCTACAATTATTTCTTGGATCAATCCTGCATCACAAAATGTTTTGAGAGTATTATATACAGTAGCCAGTGAAACAGTGTAGCCCGTTTGTTGAACTTTCGCAAATAAAGTTTCGGCTGTCACATGCTTGTCCTGCCCATCGCCAACAAGCACTTCCGCCAGGCATAGTCTTTGACGTGTGGGTCGTAAATTTGCCTCTTCTAGCCAACTTGTTGCTCTTTGATTTGCAATTGAAACCATGCTACACCTTTCACAGTGGTTTGACTATACATCCGTTTACACCAAAAGTTCAACGGTATTCTGCACTAACTGATTCTGAAGGCTCAATGGTATCTTGCAAGCATTGTAAGTGGAGTGTTAATGACTAGGAAAATTAAAGGGAAGTAAGAGAGAATATGGCGATTTATCCCACTGAATTTGATAAAAATGAATTGTTAAGATGCTCTAAAGGGGAATTATTTGGACCTGGTAATGCGCAGCTACCAGCACCTCCGATGTTAATGATTGATAGAATTACCGAGATAAGTGAAGATAGTGGGCCGGATGGAAAAGGTCATGTTGTTGCCGAATTCGATATTGCTCCTGATCTTTGGTTTTTTGATTGCCATTTTCCAGATAACCCAATTATGCCAGGATGCCTTGGTTTAGATGCATTATGGCAATTAACAGGTTTTAACTTGGGCTGGAGAGGATGGCCAGGTAAAGGTTATGCTTTGGGTGTTGGAGAAGTGAAATTGACTGGTATGGTTCGTCCTGATAGAAAATTATTGACTTATCGAGTAAACTTCTCCAAGGCCATTCAAACACGGCGCTTAACAATGGGCGTTGCAAACGGGATTGTAGAAGCGGATGGTGAAATAATATATCAAGTAACTGACATGAAAGTTGCGTTGTCGGAAAACTAAGCTAAAGGACCAAAATATGCGTCGTGTCGTCGTTACCGGTATAGGTATAGTATCTTCAATAGGTAACAATACCGAAGAGGTTTCTGAAAGCCTACTGAAGGGCAAATCAGGGATTACGCGAAACGATGATATGGCTTCTCATGGCTTCCGCAGTCAAATCGCAGGAAATATCAAATTAGATGTCAGTGAATATATTGATAAACGTACTCTTCGTTTCATGGGCCTGGGGGCTGCTTACTCTCATATAGCCATGGAGCAAGCGATAATGGACGCTGGTCTAAAGGGAAAAGAAGTATCTCATACTAGAACAGGCTTAGTAGCTGGCTCGGGAGGCCCATCAACATCCGCGATGTTAGCCGCGCATCAAACCGTTTTAAAAAACACAAGCCCAAAGAGAATTGGTCCATTTGCTGTTCCGAAATGTATGTCCTCAACTATTTCAGCAAATTTAGCTACTGCGTTCAAGATAAAGGGGGTTAACTATTCGATTACATCTGCATGTTCCACATCGCTGCATTGTATCGGAAACGCAGCGGATCAAATTTTGATGAACAAGCAAGATATAATGTTCGCTGGAGGAGGAGAGGAATTGGACTGGACGCTTTCCTGTCTTTTTGATGCAATGGGAGCTATGTCTTCAAATTTTAATGACACACCTCAGCAGGCATCACGTCCTTTTGATGCAAACCGGGATGGTTTTGTTATAGCCGGTGGTGGTGGTATGGTCGTGCTCGAAGAGTTGGAGCACGCTAAAGCCCGTGGCGCAGACATTTACGCTGAAATAACAGGATTTGGAGCGACGTCTGATGGACATGACATGGTCGCACCCTCGGGTGAAGGGGGTGAACGCGCGATGCGTCTAGCCTTGGGCACCCTACCAGCAGGTCGTGATATTTCCTATATAAATGCACATGGGACTTCCACTCCCGTTGGAGATGTAGGAGAAGTTGAGGCAGTGCGTCGGGTTTTTGAAAATAAAAACATGCCATTAATTAGCTCCACTAAGTCTATGACAGGTCATTCGCAGGGAGCTACTGGAGCCCAAGAGGCCATTTATTGTTTATTAATGTTAAAGAATAATTTTATTGCACCATCCATCAATATTCAGGAACTTGACGCCGCTATTAAGCCTAGCGAGATTGCTTGTGAATTAGTCGAAGGGGTCTCACATGACACAATTATGACAAATAGCTTTGGATTTGGTGGTACGAATGGGTCAATGCTTCTATCTAAATTTTATGGATAATCGGATTGGGTTAAAATGACTGGGCAGCTTCAAGGTAAACGTGGTTTAATAATGGGTGTTGCAAACGAGCGCTCAATAGCTTGGGGAATAGCAAAATCTATGTCAGATGAGGGGGCCGAATTGGCCTTCACTTATCAAGGTGAAGCATTTAGATCTCGGCTCGCCCCTCTTGCAGCTTCGGTTGGGTCAGATTTATTGTTTGAGCTAGATGTAGCAGATGACGCCTCTTTCGAAACTACTTTTGGCAGTTTATCGGGCCACTGGAATTCATTAGATTTCATTGTTCATGCGATTGCTTACTCTGATAAAAATGAATTGACAGGTCGCTTTTTAAATACTTCACGTGAAAATTTTAAAAATACTCTGGATATTTCTAGTTACTCATTAATTGAGGTCGCTCGAAGGGCATACCCTTTAATGATGGAAAAAGGTGGCACAATATTAACTTTGACCTATCAAGGATCAAATCGAGTTACTCCGTTCTATAACGTCATGGGTGTTGCTAAGGCTGCTCTTGAGGCGACAACAAGATACCTTGCTAATGATCTTGGACCGAGTGGTATAAGAGTAAATGCAATTTCCCCCGGGCCAATGAGAACTCTCGCTGGGGCGGCAATAGGTGGAGCAAGAAGAACTTTTAAACACACTGAGGTCAATTCTCCTCTGCGCTCCAATGCAACTTTAGACGCGGTGGGCGGAACGGCAGTTTATCTAGCTTCCGATGCTGGCGCCTATACTACAGGTGAAGTTTTATATGTTGATGGCGGGTACCATGTGCTTGGAATGCCTCAACCAGATAATGTTTAGTACTGGTGATCTAAACTTGTTTAGAATTTTTCACGTCATGAGAAGATTGCAACTCTAATTGAACATGATATAGCGAAGAAGAAAGCGCTTAAGTTGAAAGACAATAAAATGCAGAATCGAAAGAAGCTCTTCGTAAAAACTTACGGTTGTCAGATGAACGTTTATGATACTGAACGAATGTCTGAGTCGTTACAAACGGAGGGATATGTTCCTACAGATAGTGCCGAAGATGCAGATATGATTTTACTTAACACCTGCCACATTCGAGAAAAAGCAGCGGAAAAGGTTTATTCTGAGTTGGGAAGGTTTAAAAATTTAAAATCAGAGAATCCTAATCTGAAAATTGGGGTTGTTGGGTGCGTTGCCCAAGCAGAAGGAGAAGAAATTATTCGAAGGCAGCCACTGGTCGATTTAGTCGTCGGCCCCCAGAGCTACCACAAATTACCTTCGCTAGAGCGACAAATAAAGAATGGAGAAAAAAAAGTTGAAATTGACTTTCCAACAGAAGACAAATTCGACTATCTGGCAAAAAGAACAGATATCAGACGAGCGCCAGCTGCATTTTTAACTATACAGGAAGGCTGCGACAAATTCTGCGCATTTTGCGTCGTTCCCTACACCAGAGGTGCAGAGGTATCGCGTCCAGTTGAAAAAGTCGTTTCCGAAGCGCGCTCTTTGGTCGACAAAGGCGTAAAAGAAATTACGCTCCTAGGCCAAAATGTAAACGCCTACCATGGAGCCGTAGAAGTCGGTACACAATTTACGCTGGCAAAGCTTATCTGGAAGCTTGAGAAAATTGATGGTTTAGAAAGAATTCGATATACGACTAGCCATCCTAACGACATGACAGATGATCTGATAGAGGCTCACGCTGACTGTCGAAAACTCATGCCATATCTTCATTTGCCTGTGCAATCTGGATCAAATAAAATACTAAAAAGGATGAACCGGTCGCATACGGCTGAGGCATATATTAATTTAATAGGCAGCATTAGGAAAGCTCGTCCAGATATACTTATATCAGGTGATTTTATTGTAGGGTTTCCAGAAGAAACTGACGATGATTTTGAAGACACTTTGGATTTAATTCGTACCGTGGGGTATGGGCAGTCATATTCGTTTAAATATTCTGTAAGACCTGGAACACCAGCAGCAGAGCGTAAACAGGTCCCTGAGGAAATTAAAAATATTCGATTGCATAAGTTACAAAAGCTTTTGGGTCAGCAGCAAAAGACCGTTCAACAGAGTATGGTTGGGCGAACTGTTCGGGTGCTATTCGAAAAAACTGGACGCCAAAGTGGTCAGGTTGTGGGGAAATCTGATTATCTACATGCGGTACACGTCTTGGGCGATCAAAGCAAAGTTGGCCATGTGGAAGACGTGTTAATCTCTAGGAGTAATACAAATTCACTTGAAGGAAAATTAATATAATTAGTGTTTGATCGTGCAATACACTAACCTATGACTTGCAATTTTACAATTCTTTCCTACTTCAATAAATAGTGAATATTCAAACATTACCTTGTATTTTAAGCACAAGCTTGCAAGCATAGGTGATGTAATAAACAAAGGAGTTCTGATTGGCCCACGGTGTGTTGACCCAAACTAATGGTGGTAAAGAAAAACTTGATAAATCTAACCAATTAGAATTTGCAGACAATAAACTCCTTATAGATCTTTGCGGGGAGTTCGATCGAAACCTTGCTGAACTAGAAAATAAACTCGCAATACAGATAGTGCGAAGAGGAAATGTACTTGACCTAATTGGCGATAAATCTTCAACAGAAACTTCGGCACAGGTGCTCAATTCACTATATCAACGTTTGGAAAGTGGTAAGTCACTTGAGTATTCGGACATTGATCGAGAAATCAGACTTATTCTTGATGGGGCGAATGGCTCAACTGATCACATGGAAATGTTTTCGAACGGTCTATTCGATATAAGAACTCGTAAAAAAACAGTTGAACCTCGCACCGAAGCTCAACGCTTATTTGTTAAATCTTTGACTAATAATGAGTTAGCATTTGGCATAGGTCCTGCCGGTACTGGCAAAACTTATCTAGCCGTTGCATTTGGAGTTTCAAAATACATCGCAGGGGAAGTTGATAAAATTATACTGAGTCGGCCAGCAGTTGAAGCAGGCGAAAAGCTCGGATATTTACCCGGTGATATGAAAGATAAGGTAGATCCATATATGCAACCGCTTTACGATGCCTTAAACGATTTTCTGCCTGCAAAGCAGCTTGCAAAGCTTATAGAAGAAAAAACGATTGAAATCGCACCATTAGCTTTTATGCGTGGTAGGACATTAGCCCATTCCTATATAATGTTGGATGAAGCTCAAAATGCTACTACTATGCAAATGAAAATGTTTTTAACTAGGTTGGGTGAGGGCTCTCGCATGGTAATCACTGGGGATAGATCTCAGATTGATTTGCCCAATGGCGTTAGATCCGGTCTGCTCGATGCAGAAAGCTTATTGGCTACCGTCTCACAGATTGGGTTTAATTATTTCACATCAAAGGATGTGGTGAGACATCCTTTGGTAGCAAAAATTATTGAGGCTTACGAAAATAGAAATAGCAAGTAGCAAGATTAAGTCAGTTTAATGACAAACGTAGAGATCTTAGTTGAAGATAATCGATGGGCCAGCATAAACTTAGAAATGTTAGTTCGAAACGCTTTTTATCAAACACTGATTGAACTTGGATATTCACAAAGTGATTATTTTGTCTCAGTTTTAGGATGCAGTGACAAAAAAATGAGGGAACTGAACCACACTTTTCGCAATAGGGAAACTTCAACTAACGTATTGTCTTGGCCATCAAGAGAGAGAATGGCGTGTGTACACGGCAATCACCCAAAACGGCTCGATCCAGCACGGGACGCTGAGCTCGGAGATATTGCTTTGTCTTATGAAACTTGTTTAGAAGAAGCTTCTCAATCTAAAACAAATTTTGCATTCTATGTGCAGCATCTAATAATACATGGTATTCTGCATTTGTTGGGTTATGATCATTCTAGTGACCCAGATGCAACGCTCATGGAGGATTTAGAACGCCGAATACTTGGAAATTTGAGCTTAAAGCCCCATACTCAAACATAGACAAAATATCGTCTAGAACTTTTGGACTCGGAAATGGAAGATAACGACGGATCATCGAAAGCCGCGCATCGCGCGCCTGCAAAAAGTGAAAAAAACTTTAACTTCAGTGAAAAGCTATCGAGGCTATTTAGTAGAAGAAGTACTGATAATAGTTCGAACGAAACCGATGAAATACAGGAAAATAAGATTTCAACGGAAGCTCATGGCATGTTTAATCTGCGCAGGCTTTGTGTTGAAGACGTTGCCATTCCCAAAGCTGAAATTGTATCTGTTAGCGCGGACATAAAAAAGTCTGAGCTCGTAAGTATTTTCAGAGAGAGCGGCCTGACAAGACTTCCTGTTTTCGAAGGGACTTTGGATAATCCAA
>CACOXV010000024.1 GCA_902631295.1 Paracoccaceae bacterium
CATGTCCGGGCCCATACCCTGCATCGCTTCAGCCGGAATCGCTGCCAAATCATCAGCTGTTGCCTCTGCGAAAGCATCAGCTGGAAGCGCAGCAATGTCTGCTGCCGTTGCATCAGCTAGATTAGCCAAACCTACTATTGCCATAATTTTCCTCCCCCATTATCGAACTTACTAATATCTATCCAAAAAATATTAATGAGTTGAATGCAGCATGGCCCAATATGTAAAGCTCAGTCAAGTTTTATTAGTAACAATTTTGTGCACCAGTATAATATTACTATAGTAATCAATATCTTATTTGAGTTTGTGAAACTATAGTTTATTTGAGTTTAAAAAACTAATATTTAGTAATAAACCCAATAATCTCATATATCTATTAAGTAATAATAACGCTTACTCAAAAATATTTCTTAAAATATATTCAATATAATGTGTAATATATAATATAACATATGAAGACAAAAATTAACTTTGTCATAGCCAAAACCTTAAACCTTATATTAGCTTCTGCTTTATTAAATGTATAAGGCGTCCAGTAGGTGTATCAAACTACGCTCAATAATGTCAAAAATCTAAAAATGTAGTTGTAGACCAAATACTTTTTGAACGGCTAATCTGTGCGTTTTATAAAAAAGAGAATGATATTTTCAGATCTCCTTGAGGCTAATTCTTAGCTCAATATTAAAAAATAAAGCAATGCGGCAATAATCAGCAACCCAAACAGCACAAATTTTAAAGATGTGTAACAAGGGAGTTTCGTACTGGTTCAACAATGACGTGCACGAACCAAAATATATCCTCGTTGATTGTCAAATCCTTCTATTTAAAAAATATGCGAATTGTGGATGTATAGTAAGTAGTGATGCTTTATTTAAATTATAATGTACATCTATAAATGTGCATAAATCTAGATCTTGCAACGTAAATAATATACTTTAATAAATTTGCATAAAGTAATGATTATAAATTATTTAACTCAATAGTGCCTAATCTGAAAATCATCTATCAAAAATAATAAAATAATTGTATTTAACTATTATGTAATTTTTACAACTTAGTGCTTTTCATAGTAACTTTCTCTTTCTGCCTTAAACATTCCCGCAGTTGCATCAACAAAATTATTTCCATCTTCTCTGCTATCAAAACCCCTAATACAAATACTATCTCTGCTATGGTAGATTGCCTTCAACTCATCATCTATTTCACATAAAGAATAGATATATCTACTTGAATACAGATCATATTTAGTCACTCCCACTCAACTGTTCTAATCATCTAAGTTATTGATTTAAAACAATTTATTTTGAAGTGAATAAGTGGTGAATAAGTCATCCAATAATTTCCTTTAATAACAATCGCTTATTAAGTTTTAGAGATTATTAGCATCTGCAATAAAACCACAAATCACTTCTTAAATTGTAACCACAAATACCTTTTTTTAACAGCAAACGCACTCATGCCGCCCATTTTTCCGAAAAAGCTTCAGCTTGTTGTAGAACTGTTTGAATAGCAGCAGACTGTAAATCAGGCGGATACCCATATTTCCTAAGAATGCGTTTTACTGCGATACGAATTTTTGCACGTGCCATCTCGCTGTGATGCCAATCAATCGTTGCGTTGGAGCGAACAGACTGAAGTAACTCATGTGCAATGAGCTTGAGTTTTTTATCACCCATAACATCAACGGCGCTTTCGTTTTCAGAAAGGGCTTCATAAAAAGCAACCTCATCTTCAGTCAGACCGTCCTTGCCACGCTGCTCCATCTCAGCTCGGATCTCTTTAGCAAGTGCAATAAGCTCTTCAATCACTTGTGCTGTTGTTAGTGCATTGGTGTGGTATCGGTTTATTGCTTCAGTGAGCCTTTCAGAGAAAGCTTTGGTTTTTACAACGCGCGAACTCAGCTTTGATTTAATCTCACCATTGATCAGCTTTTTTAAAGCTTCCAGTGCGAGGTTCTTTTTTTCCATACCCTGTATCTCAGTAAGAAAATCATCAGATAGAATTGAGATATCTTGTGATTCCATACCGGCTGCCTGTAAAATGTCAATAATTTCAGTTGATATTACAGCGCGACTAATAATCTGCTGCACAGCCAAATCATCATCTTTGGTCTTTTTCTTTTTGCCAACACTTTTAACCAGTGCAGCTCGAATAGCTTGGAAAAAACCAACTTCGTCACGTATTGCTTTGGCTTCATCACTTGAAGCGGCTAGGGCAAAGGCTTTGCTTAGATTTAGCACAGCATCCGAGTAACGTTTGTGCGCCTGCTTTTTTGCCTCAGCAGTTGTTTCTTTTTCTGCAGCTTTGCGCTGTGCTTCTAGTATCCATTCCATTGCACCAGCCATCACAGCCAAACGATCTTTTGCTTCGCCTTTTAAGCCAGCCTTATAGTCAAAGCCAAAGAACATATCTTTGACGATTTCATATTTTTCTAACATCACAGCGACGGCTTCAGATTGGCTAATACCTGTTTTATCTCTATCACCACCTGAGTAGTCGCCCAAAGCGTTTTTAAGATTTTGCGCGATGCCGATATAGTCCACTATTAGTCCACCTGGTTTATCTTTGAAAACACGATTAACACGAGCAATCGCCTGCATTAATCCGTGTCCTTTCATAGGCTTGTCGACATACATCGTGTGCATTGATGGTGCATCAAAGCCCGTTAGCCACATATCCCGCACAAGAACTATTTTTAATTCATCGTCAGCATTTTTTGCTCGTTTAGCCAACAGATTGCGTCGTGCCTTATTGCCTATGTGTTGTTGCCAGTCCTTAGGATCTGAAGCAGAGCCAGTCATAACGACTTTTATTTTACCTTTGTCGTCATCAGTGCTGTGCCAGTCAGGCCTAATGGCAACAATTGCATCATATAGCCCAATACAAATACGGCGGCTCATGCATACAACCATCGCCTTGCCGTCCATTGCATCAACACGCGATTCAAAGTGCTCAACTAAGTCAGCAGCAACCATTTTTAATCTGTCTTCAGCACCAACAAGCGCTTCGACACGTGACCACTTTCCCTTTTTCTTTTCTGCCTCAGAGACATCACCATCGTCTGCAAGGTCATCGATTTCTTCATCCATTTTAGTTATTTCATCTTCGTCTAATTCAATACGGGCAAGCCTGCTTTCATAATATATTGGAACAGTTGCACTATCTTCAACGCCTCGTTGTATATCGTAGATGTCGATATAATCACCGAACACAGCAGGTGTGTTTACATCTGTGGCTTCTATAGGAGTGCCAGTGAAGCCTATAAACGAAGCATTTGGAATGGCATCACGTAAATGCTTTGCAAAGCCGTATGATACGTCGCCACTATCACTGGCAACCTTAGCTTTAAATCCATACTGGCTGCGGTGTGCCTCATCAGCAATCACAACCACATTGCGCCTATCCGTAAGCATTGGGTATTCGCTTTCACCCTGTTCAGGTGCAAACTTTTGAATGGTTGTAAAAATTACGCCACCTGATGGAACGGCCAGCAGCCTTTGCAAATGCTCTCTGTCATTGGCCTGCACAGGCGTTTGCCTTATAAGGTCTTTACAGCCTGCGAATGTAGCGAACAATTGGTCGTCCAAATCATTGCGATCCGTCAGTATAATAAGCGTTGGATTAGCCATCTGCGGATGTGCAATAACCTCGCCAGCATAGAAAGCCATCAATAGACTTTTGCCAGATCCTTGTGTATGCCAAATAACGCCAACTCTGTTGTCACCGCTATCGTCTGTGGCGCTGAGGGTGCATTGCACTGCTTTGTGTACGGCATGAAATTGGTGATAGCCAGCAATCTTTTTTATCAAATCACTGCCTGTGTTTTCAAACACCATAAAGCCGCGCAGCATTGATAACAGACGTGTTTTATCGAACACGCCGTTGATTAGCGTTTCTAATTCCGGCACACCTTTTGGTGCAATGTTCTCCCCATCAACGGTACGCCATGCCATAAAGCGTTCGCTGTTAGCAGTTAAAGAGCCAACACGTGCCAACAATCCATCAGATGTTATCAGTAATCCGTTGGTACGAAACAGCGATGGGATTTCGTCTTTATAGGTTTGCAGTTGGTTGTATGCATCATCGATGGTGGCGTCTTCTTCGGTAGGGTTTTTCAGCTCAATCACAACGATTGGCAAGCCATTAACAAATACAACAACATCAGGTCTGCGGTTTTTACCGCCTTCGATAACGGTGAACTGATTGACTGCTAACCATTCATTATTCGATGGGGCTTCAAAATCAATCAGCTTGGCTTTGTCCGTGCCAATGCTACCATCTGTGCGTGTTATATCCACATCTACGCCATCGACCATCAATTGATGCAGCCGATGATTTTCCTCTACTAAACTTGGGAAATCTGTTTGTTGAAGCTTACGTAAAGCATATTCACAGGAATCGGAGCTTAGATGCGGATTGATTTTATGAAAGGCTGTTTTGAAACGTTCGATTAAGATAGTTATATTATAAGCTGCACGTTCAGGCGTATCACCATCGGGTGAAATATCTGGCCCGTGCAACACGCCATAGTCCAATGCTTCCAACCAGTCTAAGCAGGCTTGTTCAACATGATCTTCTGTGAACTTTCCCCTCATACAGCTGCATCCACTTCGCGTTCGGCATCAGCCACACGGATTTCACCAGACATCAGTTTTGGTAGGAGGGTGTCGCGTAGTTCGGCAAGGGTTTGATTTTCAGAAGCATTGCATCTAATCTTAGAAAACCAATTTTGGCATTCTTCACTAAAAGCAAAAGCAACTTGGTTTGATGGCATTACTACTTCATAGGCGGCAACCATATCGGCTTGCGCCCTTTGACGACCAGAGGTGCCAGTCATACTTCTAATAGCGTGCTCTCTAAAGTGTTCATTTCGTGCCAAAACATATGAATAAAACTTTGGAAGTGGGTCTTTTGTTCTCATAACAATATATTCAGTTGACCCCCAAGCGACTTCACCGTCGTTTAGTACATCTACATATGCAGTTTTTCCATTTTCTAAACATGGGGTGATGCGCGCCAAAAGTGTATCACCGTTTCTAAATTTGGTGCCCGACTTAAACTCTCTTAGCACCACATTTGAAATGCTCGAACCGGTCGTAGGAAGATTTGCCATCTCAACGTATGAACTTAGCTCTCCTTTTTTAATTCGTTCAGTTGGGTTCAAGTCTACTAAATCGCTTAGTTTTCCCAAACTCCAATCCACTGGCAAACCATCATCCCCAAATGAACTTGGAAACAGAGCAGCAGTTTCAGCGTTCATATGTGCAGGGGCATTGCCAGCGGCTTTTGCATGAACAGGGTCAAAATCCACAAACCAACTTTTGAAGATTGCCTGCGCCATCTCCTCCAATGTTTCATTCACTCGTCGGTTGTTTTCAATTTTGTCGTTTAATGCTTCAATGAAAGTAACAATATCCTTTTGTATTTTTATTGGAAGTAAAGGCACACGTAGATGCTCGATAGCATCGAAAGTTATTTGTGGAAATGTACCTGAACGAGATTCGGCAATGCGTTGAAACTCATTCAAAGTTTTTTGACTCGACAAAAATAAATAAAGAAAATTAGCTTCGATATTACTGTTTGCTCGAATTACCATAAATTTTGTCGAAACTACAAAATTATCTGCAGAAAAATCGACACGAGCAAATCTCTTATTCGCAGGTCTTATTTCGGAGAAGAGTAGATCTCCTTTTAAGATTTTTTTTTTCGCCTGACCGGGTAAGCCTATCTTTGATGATGGGTTTTGATGTAGAAATTTGCCATCGAAAACATCTCCTGTGTTGATGAACACTACTTCTTCAAATTGAGAAAAATCAAATGGACGAGAGACATTTTTGCAAACTTCACCTAATGAGAGATTTGATATCTGCTCCGACATTAATTAAACTCCAATTTAGCCTCTATAAGTTGTTGCAGCCTCTCTCCTTCAGAAAACTGCTTTTCCAATTTTTCCTTCAGAATAGCGAACTTTTCCTCAAAAGGCACGCCATCATCCAGCTCTTCTTCAGCACCAACAAAACGGCCAGGTGTTAATATATAGTCATTCGTTTTAATGTCTTCCAAACTGGCTGAATAACAAAAGCCCGATTCGTCTTCATACTCACCATGTCTTTCTATTGCATGTTCTCCACCGCGCCATGCATGATATGTATTAGTTATTTGAGCAATATCTTCTGCACTCAATTCACGTCGTACACGATCAACCAATGTTCCTAGTTTTCGTGCATCGATAAACAGCACTTCGCTTTTACGATTTCTAAAACCTTCCGTGTTTTTATTTTTTGCAAAAAACCAAAGGCAACATGGAATTTGGACGCCATAGAATAAATTGCTTGGTAGGGCTACCATGCAATCTACCAAATCACTATCAATGAAGCTTTGACGGATCCTATCTTCGCCAGATTTGTTTGAACCCTCAGCACCGTTGGGCATTACCACACCTGCAGTACCATTTGGGGCTAAGTGATGAATGATATGCTGCAACCATGCATAATTTGCATTTCCTACTGGCGGGGGACCGTATTTCCAACGCACATCTTCAAGCAGTCTATTTCCGCCCCAATCACTATCGTTAAAAGGTGGATTAGCAAGTATAAAGTCAGCTTTGAGGTCGGGTAGCTCATCTTTATGGAAACTACCTTCATTATTCCATTTTATATCTGCATCGATACCGCGCACAGCCATATTCATTTTGGCCAGTCGCCATGTAGTATTATTGCTCTCCTGTCCATAAACTGCGATATCACCTATCCGACCACCGTGTTCTAAAAGAAACTTCTCAGACTGTACGAACATGCCGCCTGAGCCACAGCAGGGATCATAAACACGACCTTTGTAGGGCTCCAACATTTCAGTAAGCACTCTAACAATCGAACGAGGTGTAAAATATTCACCGCCACGTTTGCCCTCAGCACCTGCAAAGCCGCCTAAGAAATACTCATATACACGACCCAAAATATCTTTGTATTTATCACTTTCCTCATTCATGCCAATAGTACTGATGAGATCTATCAGCTCACCCAACATGGTTTTATTGAGGGCTTCACGTGCATAGTTGGTGGGTAGAACGCCTTTGAGACTGGTGTTTGATTTCTCAATCGCAAGCATTGCATCATCAACCAGCTTGCCAATAGTTGGCTGTTTTGCATTCGCCTGTAAATAGGCCCAGCGAGCTTCTTTTGGTACCCAAAATGTACGTTCTGCTAAGTACTCTTCTGAGTCTTCTTCGTCTGCAAGTTCATCAGCTTGCAGCTTCTCAAAAATAGTGTTGAATGCATCAGAGATGTATTTGAGGAAAACCAACCCAAGTGCTACATGCTTGTATTCACTTGCATCCATACTGCCACGCAACTTGTCAGCAGCGAGAAACAGTTTTGCTTCAAAACCTAAGTTTGCTGATTGAGCATTTGCATCTGCCATTTAATTCACCTCAAAAAGTCATAACCAAAACATGGTATAAATGCTTTATATTAATCAAAGTTCGGTTTCTATCAACGTCAAAGTATTATCACTAACGTAACTAACACTGATGCATGTTGAATAATTAGATCAAATTTCTATGATCTGTAATAGTTTGACAACTTAAAAGGTATAATTAAAGCCCATACAAAAAACCTCTTTTAAATCAGTGACTTTTTTGGACCTACATAAACAAAAAAGTTCAGAAATAATGAGTGCAATGTTAAAAAACACAATAAAAACAATAGTTTATAAGTCAATGTTCACTCCCACTCAATAGTTCCCGGTGGTTTTGAAGTAATGTCATAAGTTACCCTATTTATTCCAGTTACTTCATTTATAATTCTAGTTGCCGTTTCGGCCAAAAAATTGTGTTCGAATGGGTAGTAATCTGCCGTCATACCGTCAACCGAGGTTACTGCCCTAAGTGCGCAAGCGTAGTCATATGTTCGCGCGTCTCCCATAACTCCAACTGTTCGAACCGGCAGAATTGTTACAAACGCCTGCCAGATTTCATCGTACAATGCATGCTTTTTTATTTGATCGATAAAAACAGCGTCAGCTTCGCGTAAAATATTTAATTTTTCTTTCGTAATCTTTCCGGGGCAGCGAATTGCTAAACCGGGTCCAGGGAACGGATGACGTCCTAGGAAGCTTTTTGGAAGTCCTAAATCTGTCCCGAGTAGTCTGACCTCATCTTTAAATAACTCTCTCAACGGTTCGATAAGCTTAAGCCCCATTTTTTCTGGGAGACCGCCAACGTTGTGATGGCTTTTAATTGTATCAGAAGGCCCTCCATCAAAACTGATTGACTCGATTACGTCAGGATACAGAGTTCCTTGCGCCAAGAATTCTGCATCTTTTATGTCTTTTGCATATTTTTGAAAAACTTCTATGAAAAGTCGGCCGATTATTTTTCTCTTGGTTTCAGGGTCATCCTGACCGTCCAACTTATTTAGAAATAATTCTTGTTCTTCAGCATGTATTAAAGACATGTTGTAGTTATCTCTAAACATTTTGACTACCTCTTGTGCTTCATTTTTGCGTAACAAGCCATGATCTACAAAAACACAGGTCAATTGTTCACCAATTGCTTCGTGAATTAAAACAGCCGTGACAGAGCTATCTACCCCGCCCGAAAGACCACAAATTACCTGTTTATCACCAACTTCGTCACGTATTTTTGCGATAGCATGTTCTCGATAACCTGTAATTGTCCAATCTCTTGAAAACCCAGCAATTTTACAAAAGTTTTCCAATAGTTTTGTGCCGTTTGGAGTGTGATGAACTTCAGGGTGAAACTGAACCGCAAAAAGTTTCCTTTCTTCATTTGCTATTATTGCAAAGGGTGCGTTATCAGAAGTGCCGAATACTTCAAAACCAGGTGCTATTTTACTAACGTGGTCACCGTGGCTCATCCATACTTTTTCTTGTTCAGTTTCGAACCATCCTTCAAGTAATAGGATTTCATTGTCCGTTTTCTGTACATAAGCTCTACCAAATTCAGCAGTGCCGATCCCCTTATCTACGTTGCCTCCTAACATAGCCATCATCACTTGTTGTCCATAACAAATACCAAGCACAGGTATATCCAATTCGAACACTAACTTAGGTGGCTTAGGTGATTTTTTTTCGATAACACTAGCCGGCCCACCTGACAAAATTATGGCTTTAGCCTTGAATTTTTTTAAAAATTCCTCTGTAACATTCTGAAATGGGTGGATTTCACAATAAACCGATAGCTCTCTGAAACGCCTGGCAATTAGTTGTGTAACCTGGCTACCGAAATCTATGATAAGTAAGCGTTGATGATTTTGCATGAGGAGGCTAATAAGCTTAACCTTTAGTTGACGCAAGTACTGGAGTAAGATTCCTTAAACTAACTTTCTAAAATAGAGTTTTGATGTTTTGCACCTCGAAAAGGAGATTTTCAAAATGTCGCTTTCAAGTTTTATTAGCCGTAAATTTTATATGGAATTTTCGTATTTGATTATAAAAAATTAAGCCAAGAACAAAGTTTGAAAGGGTCTAACAGTGTCTGAAATTAAGGCAGTAAAAAAACGCGCTCGTGGCGGCGGGGTAGCGGCAAGAAGATCAGAGAGGACATCTGTAAACTTTGAGACTGCCAAGTACATTGAGCGAAATATTCCCGTGTTCAATGTTTTAAACGATGAGGCCTTGGAGATAATTGAATCGAATGCTGAGGCGATACTAGAGGAAATCGGAGTAAATTTTGTAAATAATCCCGTAGCGCTGAAAAGATGGGCGGAAGCAGGGGCTGATGTCGATGGTGAGAGGGTAAGGTTGCCAAAGGGCTTAGCAAAACGTTTAATGAGTACTGCCCCAAGTAAATATACTCAATTTGCTAGAAATCCGTCAAAGAATGTTGAGATAGGGGGTAAAACGCTAGTATGCGCCCCGGTGTATGGCCCACCATTTGTAAGAGATCTTCAAGGTGGTCGTCGCTATGCGACAATGGATGATTTTAATAAATTTGTTAAATTAGGATACATGTCAAAGTGGCTGCATCATTCCGGAGGGACTGTTTGTGAGCCCACTGACATTCCAGTTAACAAAAGACATTTAGATATGCTCCATGCCCATATGACTTTATCAGACAAACCATTTATGGGGTCAGTTACGGAGCCCAGTAGAGCACAAGATAGCGTTGAGATGTGTGAAATATTATTTGGAAAAGAATTTGTGCAAGACAACGCCGTAATGACCTCTTTGATAAATATCAACTCACCTATGACCTTTGACGATGTCATGATGGGTGCATTAGAAATTTACTCCAAAAATAACCAAGCTTGTATTGTATCGCCGTTTATTGTTGGTGGAGCTATGGCACCCGTTTCTGTAGCTGGGACTTTAACTCAGGTATTAGCTGAAGTAATGGCTGGGATAAGCTATTCTCAATTGGTAAGGCCAGGAGCACCAGTAATCTTTGGCGCTTTTGTCTCTTCCATTGATATGAATTCTGGGGCACCGACATTTGGAACACCTGAGGCTTCACAAATTTTGTATGGAGCAGGACAGCTAGCACGTCGCTTTGATTTGCCATTTCGATCTGGTGGAAGTTTATGTGGATCTAAACTCCCAGATGCACAGTCTGCGTATGAAACTGCTCACACGCTAAATGCCGCACTACTCGGTGGCGTAAATTTCATGCTGCATTCGTGCGGCTGGCTTGAGGGTGGTTTAGTATCATCTTTTGAAAAGTTTGTGTTAGATGCTGATCAACTGGGAATATTACATCATTTAGCTAAAGGTGTAAACATAACAGAAAATGATCAGGCCTTAGATGCTATCCGTGAGGTTGGTCCTGGTGGTCACTATTTAGGTTGTGCACATACACAAGCTAATTTTAAAGAAGCATTTTGGCGAACTGAAGTTCTTGATTATAAACCCTTCGAAACTTGGGAAGAAGAGGGTGCAAGAGATAGTATGAACCTTGCTTCTTTGAAAGTTGAGCAGATGTTAGCGAACTATCAACAGCCATCTTTAAGTCCCGATATTGCGGAAGCTTTGGCTGCCTATGTTGAAAATAAAAAATCATCAGTGCCAGATAGTTTTATCTAAGTATATTTTTAAGAATTTATCGGGTACCTGTTTTTTTTAGCTTTTTAAGCAGTTAAAAATTGCATAGCAGATATGTTACAAAAGCTTTACACATTTACAAATAATTTGATAATATAAGATAGCCAAGTAGGACATTTTATGCGTGATTTAACAATTCCTCAACAGCGCCACCCTGAAAAAGCGCACAGGAAAGATAACCAACAGCCCAAAAAGCCAAGCTGGATTCGTGTTAAGGCTCCGACGAGTGCCGAATATAAGCAGACAAGAAACATAATTCGTGAAAATCGACTAGTTACGGTTTGTGAGGAAGCGGGTTGTCCCAATGTCGGTGAGTGCTGGAGCCAGGGACACGCCACAATGATGATCATGGGCGAAATTTGCACGCGAGGGTGCACTTTTTGTAATATTGCAACGGGACGCCCAGATAAGCTTGATATTTTTGAACCAGTTAGAGTGGCAAATACTGTGCAGAAACTTGGTTTGAGCCATGTCGTTATTACCTCAGTAGACCGGGATGATCTTGAAGATGGTGGTGCAGTGCACTTTGCGAAGACAATCAATGCAATTCGAAGAAAATGTCCGAAAACAACTATTGAAATATTGACACCAGATTTTCTCAAATGTGACGATAAAGCGATAAAAGTTATAGTAGATGCCGGCCCAGATGTATTTAATCACAATCTAGAAACAGTACCTGGGCTGTATCCTATGGTTAGACCTGGTGCTAGATACTTCCATTCTTTGAGGCTTCTTCAAAGAGTAAAGGAGTTGTCGCCAACTATATTTACCAAATCAGGGATAATGGTTGGACTTGGTGAGGATCGACAATCAGTTTTTCAAGTAATGGACGATATGAGAGCAGCCGATATCGATTTTTTAACTATTGGGCAATATTTACAGCCTACACCTAAGCATCACAAAGTTGACCGGTTTGTTCATCCGGATGAGTTCGAGTCTTATGAAAAAGCTGCGATAGGAAAAGGTTTTTTGTTGGTTTCTGCAACGCCTTTGACCCGCTCTTCTTATCATGCCGGAGAGGACTTCAGGAGGCTTCAACTGGCACGTAATAAATTATTTGCTAGAAGCTAATCTTTATAGCTCTGTGTAAACTTTATTTATGACTAAATAAAAGTAATAGTAGTATGGAAAATCTTTGTAAGTTAGGAAAGGACAACAAAGGTTTTGATGTTTTTTCAATAATTTTGAAAAGTGAAGTACTACAGGCTCAGGTGCTGAGTTATGGCGCAACTCTAAAAGATCTTAGATTTTGTGGATTCGAAAACTCTCTAGTTTTAGGTTACCGGTCGATTAAAGATTATTTTTGTGATAAAAACTATGCAGGCGTTACGGTTGGGAGATATGCCAATCGTATTTCAAATGGTCAATATTATTTAAATTCCGAGAAATTTGACTTAGATAAAAATGAAGTTTTCGCGACCTTGCACGGTGGTTCCGATTCTTGCCACAACTCGTCTTGGGAAATAGCAGATTTCGGTCTTAATTTTGTTGAGCTAAGATATCAATTTAATGATGGCGATATGGGCTTTGGTGGAAACCTATCTGTTAAATTGATATATGAATTAGCAGGCTCCAAGTTGATATTAACTATCGAAGCATCTACCTCTGAGGTAAGCCTATGCAACTTCACTAACCATAGTTACTTCAATCTAGATTACTCAAGTAGTTTAGAAAATCATTATCTTTGTGTAAAATCTGCTGAGATTGTTGAAGTAGATGAAAATAAATTACCTACAGGGCGAGTAAAAAGTGTGGCTGGATCAAAATTTGATTTTAGAGCAGAGAAGAGGCTCTTAGATCATAATGGTTCCATATCTTTAATCGATACCAACTTTTGTTTTTCGAATGATCGCACTAAAATACGGGAGGTTGCTGAGTTGGAAACGTCTAAATGTAAAATGGTTCTATCTACAACAGAACCAGGCCTACAGGTTTACACTGGTTCATCCCTCAAGCCTCCTCTGCAACCATTTCAGGGGATAGCCCTTGAACCACAATTTTGGCCTGATAGCCCCAACAACCCTGGCTTCCCAAATGCCTTCTTACGATCAGGAGAAAAATATAAACAAGTTACAGAATACAGTTTTAAAAATACTGATGGTTGTATCTGAGACACCGGTATTGACGTCACCGAGTAATCCAACCACCACCAAGTACACGAGATCCAGTGCGTTCATAAAATACGCAAGCTTGACCTGGCGAAACACCTTCTTCCGGAGTAACTAATTCAACAGATGCTAAGTGATCGTTAGCTGGTCTTAGAATTGCCTCACGAGATGGCCTAGTTGAGCGAACTTTTACCGATACATGCCACTCCTTTTTGTTGTGAATTGGAGTATCTCCCAGCCAGTTTACCTGTGCCAAAGGTACGTGAGACGTTTTCAAAAGGGCTTTAGGACCCACAATTACTTTCTTACTTTCAACGTCTAATTTGATCACATATAAAGGTTCATCTAAGCCACCTATACCCAAGCCACGTCTTTGTCCGACTGTGTAATTTATAACACCGTTGTGAGTTCCCATAAAATTTCCTTCATGGTCTAAAATCTCTCCGGGATCCATTGCTTCAGGCCGAAGTTTTTCTATTACAGACGCGTAATTTCCGTTGGGCACGAAACAAATATCCTGGCTATCGGGTTTATCTGCGACATTAAGATTGAATTTTTTTGCAAGTAATCGGGTTTCTGTTTTTGAAGCAAGATCTCCCAATGGAAACCTTAAATATTCTAGTTGCTCGTTTGTAGTGGAAAATAAAAAATAACTTTGGTCTCTAGAATGGTCTACAGCGCAATGTAACTCTGCTTTATTACTGCCTCGCGTGCGGCGTATGTAATGACCAGTTGCCATACAATCGGCGTTTAAATCTTTTGCAGTTTCCAAAAGATCCTTAAATTTTATACGTTCATTGCACCTTATACATGGTACTGGCGTTGCCCCAGCCAAGTAACTGTCAGCGAATTCATCAATCACTTTTTCTTTAAAAATATTCTCATAGTTTAGTACATAGTGAGGAAAATTTAAACCTTCAGCAATGCGTCTCGCATCATGAATATCAACACCTGCACAACACGCTCCTTTTTTTGATAATGCTGCACCATGATCGTATAATTGTAGTGTTACACCGATAACGTCATAACCCTCTGCTTTAAGCATCGCTGCTACAACTGAGCTATCAACGCCGCCAGACATTGCAACAACTACTCTTGTGTCGGCTTCGGGCTTAGCGAAACCTAAAGAGTTTAATTTCTTTAACACCATAAAGTAGCAGCTCCTAAGACGGTTGGGTGTGGTCTCTTACTAATATAGTTTAATTCAATAATTTAACAGGCACGAAATTTTAAACATTAATTAGTAGTCACCAATTTTTCATTATTAAAAACTACCTAAAAAATAATCATTTACAGTAGTTTTGATAAAGATTTCAATACTATACCATTTAATACTAATATGTGAGCTAAAAAATTCTTGTTTATTCTAGCGACTCATTTGATTTGAAGTGTAACTTATATTTAAAAGAAGGTTTAAAGGTGATCAGAAATAAAAATATTTTAGATCTCTCCGAGCAAGAAGCGGAAATTGAACTAATTGAATTAGCTACCGAAATAACGGTTGCTGATAAAAATTATCATGAACTTGATGACCCAAAGATTTCAGACGCCGATTATGATCTTCTTAAAGTTCGCAATAGAGAAATTGAACATCGTTTTCCAAGTTTGAAACTGGCAAACAGCCCATCTGATAAAATTGGATCAACAGTATCTTCGGCCTTTTCAAAGGTCGTTCATCAAGTAAAAATGATGTCGCTCAGCAATGCATTCAGCACTGATGATATATTAAATTTCGATGAGAGGTTGAAAAGGTATCTAAATATGCCGAGTACTCAGAATTTAGAGTACACAGCCGAGCCAAAAATAGATGGTCTATCACTCTGTATTAGATACGAAGATGGACAGTTAGTTTTAGCCTCTACAAGGGGCGATGGCTCTATTGGTGAAAATGTAACTGAAAATGCAAAGACGATAGCTGACATACCACATACAATAAAAAATGCCCCCAAACTTTTGGAGGTACGTGGAGAAGTCTATATGGGACACAAAGACTTTAAAAAGTTAAACGAGCGGCAAGCGACTGCTGGCGAAAAAGTTTTTGCCAACCCCCGAAACGCAGCAGCAGGCTCACTTAGGCAATTAGATCCAGTTATAACAAAAGATAGACCGCTGCGGTTTTTCGCTTATTCTTGGGGAGCAATTTCGGAGCAGTTAGCTGCCAGTCAATATTTAGCTATTAGTAAACTTGCAGAGTTTGGATTTTCCACAAATCCGCTTACTAAAAATTTTAAGAAAGTTGAAGGGTTATTAAAATACTATAAAAAAATAGAGAAGCAACGCGCCTCTTTGGATTATGATATCGATGGCATCGTCTATAAAGTTAATAATCTGGCAACCCAAAAAAGATTAGGTTTTAGAACCAATACGCCACGTTGGGCAATTGCTCACAAATTTGCTGCTGAGAAAGCCTGGACTAAGATCTTGTCTATTGAAATTCAAATTGGTCGTACAGGCGCTCTTAGCCCTGTTGCTCGACTTCTCCCCGTAACAGTAGGCGGCGTGGTTGTTTCAAATGCAACTTTGCATAATGAAGATTACATTTATGGTTTTGACAATGTTGGTAATCCAATTAGAGATGGAAAGGATATCCGTATTGGAGATTGGGTTCAGATTTATAGAGCTGGGGATGTAATTCCGAAAATATCTGATGTGGACCATTCCAAAAGAGAAGGCGACAGTAAGAGTTACTCGTTTCCAAGTGTTTGTCCAAAATGTGGCTCAGCGGCCTTAAGAGAGGAGGGTGATGCCGTTCGTAGATGCACTGGTGGGCTGGTTTGTCCAGCACAAGCAATTGAACGATTGAAGCATTTTGTGTCTCGAAAAGCATTTGATATTGAAGGGCTTGGCGCAAGGCAAATTGAGATGTTTTTTAATGATAGTGATTTATCCATTAAGGAACCAGCAGATATTTTTAACATTGAAGAACGTGATAATGAAAATTCATCAAAGCTAAAAGATAGGCTTGGATGGGGAGAGAAAAGTGCGTCAAATCTTTTTGAAGCTATTAACTCTAAAAAAGAGATAGAGTTCGCAGTTCTACTGTTCAGTTTGGGTATCCGGCACGTTGGTGAAACAGCTGCTAAATTAGTAGCAGCACATTACCTTAAATGGACTGATTTTATAAATTCCATGGACCGTGCTCGAAACGATAGAACTGTTGAATTTGAAAAATTTTTATCGATTGATGGAGTTGGCAGTGTAATGGCTAATTCACTGTTTGAGGCTTTTCTACCTGGACCGCAACGTGAAAGCATAGACAGACTAACAAACCAGCTATCAATTATGGATTTTCCCGTTAATGAGGTAAAAGATAGCCTAATTTCAAATAAAATAATTGTATTTACAGGGAAGCTCGAGCGTATGAGCCGGGATGAAGCTAAAGTTTCAGCAGAACGTTTAGGAGCACGAGTTGCGGGTTCCGTTTCGTCAAATACTGATATAGTCGTTGCCGGACCAGGTGCTGGTTCAAAAGCCAGGAAAGCAATTGAACTTGGTGTTCAAATAATTACTGAAGATGATTGGTTTTCTTTGGTCGAGAACAGATGACTAGTCGACCTGAGATATTATTCCCCCTTCACAGATCATTAACCACTTTAGAGGGTATTGGCCCCAGTATTGAAAAAAAAATGAAAGGGCTTTTAATAGACAAGCCGGTAGATTTGCTTTTTACATTACCAATCTCATTTATACAACGAAAATTAGTGGACACGGTTTTTATGTATCCATCAGGCAAATATGTTATCGTTGAAGTGAGCATTTTAAAACATCAGCCGGGACGCACAAAGCAGAGTGCATACAAAGTAATTGTACAGGATAAAGAAGTAAGTTTCAATTTACTCTTCTTTCATGCTCGAAAAGATTATTTAAAAAAGATTTTACCAACCGGGGAAAAACGCATCATTTCTGGAAAACTCGAAGTATTTGATGGTTTTCAGCAGATTGTGCATCCTGATTATATCATTCAAATTTCAGAGAAAGCGCAAATTAAGAGTTTCCAGGCTATTTATCCGTTGACGGCCGGTATTACACAAAAAATAATGCGGAGGTCTTTAAATTCAGTACTTCAATTGTTGCCTGATCTTGAGGAATGGATTGATCCAAGTTTAAAGGAGAGCCGGTCATGGCCAGATTGGAACCTTGCTCTAAAACTGGTACATGACCCGACTTCACATGAGGCTTTTGAAATAGGTTTTCCTGCGCGGGAACGCCTATCATATGATGAGCTTTATGCACACCAGCTTACGCTTGCGATTGCACGGCTTAATAATAGAAAGAAAGCAGGGCGGCAGACATTAGGAACTGGTGATCTGGAGGCATCAGTTTTAACTGAGTTGGATTTTGATTTAACAAAATCTCAAAAAAGTTCAATTGAAGAAATAAAACAGGATTTAGCTAAACCTTTCAGAATGAATAGGCTCTTACAAGGTGATGTAGGGTCGGGAAAAACAGTAGTTGCTTTTGTCTCGCTATTGGTGGCAATTGAGGCTGGCGGTCAGGGTGTATTGATGGCCCCAACTGAAATATTGGTACAACAGCATGTTGAGAATTTGCGTCCGCTTGGAGATAAAGTGGGCGTTGTTGTAGAGTCTTTAACCGGGAGAGATAAGGGTAAAGAAAGAGAGAAAAAGCTCAAAGCTCTCCGAGATGGTAATATTCATATTTTGATCGGTACTCACGCCGTTTTTCAGTCTGGTGTAAATTTTTTGGACCTGCGTTTGGCAATAATAGATGAGCAGCATCGATTTGGCGTTCGGCAGAGATTAGCACTTGGTGAAAAGGGGCAAAGTGTGGATGTTTTAGTGATGACTGCGACCCCAATACCTAGATCACTTGCTTTATCGCAATACGGTGAGATGGATCTTACTCTTTTAAAAGAAAAGCCAGCAAGCCGTAAGCCTGTAAAAACAGTAATTGTTTCAGATGCGCGAATACACGAAGTAGCAGCAAAATTAAAAGAGGCAATAAACAGAGATATTCAGGCTTATTGGGTATGCCCATTAATAGAAGAGAGTGAGCTTCTAGATTATACAGCTGCGGAGGAGCGTTTTAAAGCTCTTCGGACAGATCTAGGAGAGGGGTTAGTAGGCTTGGTCCATGGTCAAATGAGTTCGGAAGACAAAGATGATGTGATGAAGAAGTTTAGCCATGGTGAAATTAAAGTTTTAGTATCCACTACGGTGATCGAGGTAGGTGTAGATGTCCCCAAAGCTAGTATTATCGTTATTGAGCGAGCAGAAAAATTTGGCTTAGCTCAATTGCATCAATTGCGTGGGAGAGTTGGTAGGGGCGGGTCTGAAAGTAGTTGTATTCTTCTTTATAAAGCTCCTGTAAGCGAAAATGGTGAGAAACGGCTTAGTATTTTAAGAGAAACTGAGGATGGCTTCAGAATTGCAGAAATCGATCTGCAAATGAGAGGAGCCGGTGATATGATCGGAACTGCCCAATCGGGATTGCCACGATTTAGAATTGCAGATATTTATAATCAAGAAAAGTTACTTAATATTGCTCATAAATACGCCCGAGTTTTGCTCGAAAAAGATCCAACTTTACGTTTAACCAAAGAAGGTAATGCATCCCGAAATTTACTTTTGTTAATGGGTCAAGAGCAAGCATTCCGCCTATTATCGGTAGGGTAAACGCTGCTGTATTCGATAAATGTTCACAATTAGTTCTTTACAATTAGAAATATTTACGTAATATAGAACAAAACATAAACAAAGGACTTATTTATGCTAACAGAGCTGAAAAATATTTTGTCAGGCAATGGAGTTAGTTTTCTAAAAGATGTAATTGGCTGCGTTTCTTTAGTTGTAATATTATTTGCTGGGCTCCATATTCCAGCCTTCTATTGAGTTAGAATTATGTAAAAATTGCTTTCTATTTAGAAAGTCTTTTTAGCTTCAATCATATTTATTTCATTAATTGCATCTGCTATTGCATCAAATGTTAGTAGTATAGATGAGTGTCTATTTTTAAAATCTTTTGCAGGTTGTAGAACTTCGAGCTCCTCAAAAGGCTTGTTTGGGGGTGACCCACCTTTAGTTAACATATTAATCAATTCTTCACGCGCAGTAAGTATTTGATCTTTATCGCTTCCAATAATTGATTTTGATATTACGCTTGCGGCCGCCTGGCCGAGTGCGCAGGCTTTTACTTCATGCCCGTAATTGACTACTTTGTTCTCATTAATGCAAATATCAACTGTCACCATTGATCCGCACATGGGGGATCTTTTTTTAACGGTACTTTGGGGATTATCCAATCTCTCTGTAAGAGCGATATTTGCTGCTAGGGCCAGTATGCGCTTAGAATATAAATCGATTAAATCGTTATTATTTGTCATTGTTCAAATATGCTCTTTTCCCAACGCTACCAGTTATATAGATAATACGATAATTATAAAAACAACATAGTGAATGATAATGAAATTTGAATTAAGCCAATTAAAGTTTAATGAGCAAGGTCTTATACCTGCGATCGCTCAAGATTTTGAGTCTAAAACAGTTTTAATGCTTGCCTGGATGAACCTAGACTCTATTCAACAGACATTAAAGACTAAGCGGGTTACTTATTGGTCTCGCTCTCGTAGTACACTGTGGGAGAAGGGCGCCACTTCTGGCCATACCCAAGAGTTAGTAGAATTTAGATATGATTGTGATAATGATGCAGTTTTAGTCCTTGTTAACCAAACAGGAGCTGCATGTCATACAAACAGAATAAGCTGTTTTTTTAATAAATTAGTAAATGAAAATGAAAGTATAATTCTAAAGTAATGTTAATTTATCTATATAGCTCGCGTACCGTTCTCTAGAATAACCCTAGAAGTTCTCTTATATCATCAGGGCTATAACCTTTTTTTCTATACAAACTAATAGATTGCGCATCATTTCTCTTAGCGAGCCGATTACCTGCTTCATCATTGATTAACCTATGGTGGTGGTACTTCGGTGTGGGTAAATCTAAAATATTTTGAATAACAACGTGAATTTTTGTTGCCTCAAATAAGTCTTCGCCTCGTATCACGTCTGTTACACCCTGATATGCATCGTCTATAACACTAGCTAAATGATATGCAGCGTAACCTCGCCGCCATAAAACAACATCACCTATACTTTTCTTAAAGTCCGATAATGTAAAAACTGATTGGCCCTTTTGGAATATATTTTCTTTAAAATTGAATGATTTTTTTTTGAGATTCGGGTGCATTCGAATATTACTTTGCAATAAATCTAGATTTTGATGTTGTTCTTTTGAGAAATAAATTTTTTCATTTCGACATGTACCTGGATAAACAAGACCATCTGGACCATGTGGAGCTGATGTTATTGAAGAAATATCACCTCGGGAACATTTACATCTAAATAAACCAAAATTTTTTGCCTTATTTAGCATTTTACTAAAGTAAAAATCTAATCTTTCAGACTGTCGTAAAATAATTTTGTTCCATTTTATGCCAAGCCAGCTTAGATCCTCATAGATTTTTTCTTCCCACTCACTTCTAACCCGAGATTGATCTAAATCTTCAATTCTAAGATGAAAGTTCCCTTTATTCTTTTGTGAAATATCATAGGCTAGAAGTGCAGAATAAGCATGTCCAAGATGCAAAGGTCCCGTTGGTGACGGTGCGAAACGAGTTATAAAAGTCATAGTTTCTTGATAACGTATACCATAGACTTCAAATCTCTTTTTAGAATATGTGGCCCAAGTTCGCAGAATAGTTGCTCTGCTTTTTTTTCTTTAACTGTTTGTTCAACTTTTAAGGAATATTCTGGGACCATGAGAGAATGTTCATTGAACGAAAAAGCAAATAATCCATTTTGGGGCAGCAAATCAAAAACTTGATCAAAAATGGTTATTGGGGCTGCACCGACGCTAATTACTCCAATGGCTGTAATTATGGAATACTCATTTTGTTTTACTGGAATACCTTTGTCTGGATTAAAGCACTCTAAGTTTCTGTATATGCTTTTCCCGCGAGCGATTTCTACCATCTCGCTAGAAATATCAATTCCATCAATAGATGAGAAACCGCAAGAAATGAGAGCTTCTGCCGACAGGCCGGTTCCGCAGCCAAAATCTAAGATTGGAGCTGATCTGTCAGAAGCAAAGGTCGCTAAGGCTTTTGCTGTTCGAATGGGTGTAATATATTCGTTTTGGGCAAGCTCGTTGTCGTAAGTATCCGCCCATGCTCGATATAAATCTCTCGGGTCTTTATATTCATCTTTGTATACTTTATCCAAAAAATCTGAGCACATAAATAGAATCTAGCTTCTTTTCTTGGGTGATGTCTAGTGCCAGCTAGCTTCCCAATCTTTCCACAAGGATTTTGCTCTGTCTGTATAAGCTTTGTACCTGTCTTTTCTGGCTCTTCTCCCCGATTTTAAATTGTTGATTGGGTTGAATAGGCCAAAATTTACATTCATTGGTTGAAAAGTTTTAAGATCTGCCCCGCCTGATATATGGTTTAGCAGTGCTCCTGTCGCTGTATTCAATGGCACCTCATCTTTTTGAAGGCCTAGTATCTCGGCTGCTGCAAACCGACCAGCTATTAAGCCCATTGCTGCACTTTCGACATACCCCTCAACCCCTGTTATTTGACCTGCAAATCTAATATTTGGTGATGATTTTAAGCGCATCTCTTTATCCAACAACTGAGGTGAGTTTAGGAATGTATTACGGTGAATTCCACCTAATCGCGCAAAACTTGCATTTTCTAAGCCGGGTATCATAGAAAAAACACTTATTTGTGAAGCGTATTTCATCTTTGTTTGAAAACCTACGATATTGTAAAGAGTTCCTAAAGCATTGTCTCGTCTCAACTGAACAACAGCGTAAGGTTTTTCTTTACTATTTGGATTTGTTAAACCAACCGGTTTCATTGGTCCGAACCGTAAGGTTTCCCGGCCACGCTCTGCCATTACTTCGATTGGCAGGCAGCCGTTAAAGTAATCGGCTTGTTCATTTTCGTGAAATTCCGTTTTTTCTGATTCTAATAAAGCATCTATAAATTTCTCGTATTGCTCTCTGGTCATTGGGCAGTTTAAGTATGCTTTTCTCTCTTGTTCTGTATCGCCCTTATCGTAACGTGATTGCATCCAAGCTTTGGACATATCAATAGTGTCCCTATAAACGATTGGAGCGATTGCATCATAAAATGATAATGCATCATTACCGGTTAATTTTTTAATACTGGCGGCCAATCGTTCTGAGGTTAATGGACCGGTTGCAACGATCAACTTATTATTATTCTCTAACTCTACGTTTTCTTCGTTTATTACTTTTATCTTTGGGTGCTGGTTTACTTTGTTGGTGACACATCTTGCAAAATTATCTCTATCAACTGCCAAAGCACCTCCAGCTGGAAGTCTATTATCAATTGCAGATTTTATAATTAAGCCATTTCCTTCATACATTTCCCAATGTAGGAGACCAACGGCATTATGTTCATCATCATCTGACCTAAATGAATTTGAGCAAACCATTTCCCCTAAATATTGTGTATTGTGGGCAAATGTTTTTACTTTTGGCCTCATTTCGTACAAATGTACGTGAACTCCCATATTAGCAGCTTGCCACGCAGCCTCACATCCTGCCATTCCCCCACCAATAATTTTCAGAACTTTTGTATTAGCCATGCTTTACCTATGACATAAACTCAGGATTTGTATCATTGATCCCATTCTGGCGTCTTCTTATCCAAGAAAAGGTTAATTCCTTTTTTTGTTTGCTCGAACATCATATTCTCTGCCATAACGGCACCAGTATAGTCATATGCGTCCTTTAAAGTCATTTCAGACTGTTTATAGAATGCCTCTTTACCTATTTTGACGGCATCACCCAGTTTACTAGTAATTTGCATTGCAAGTTCATCAGTTGTCTTTTCCAGCTGACCAATTTCTGAAATTTTGTTGATTAAACCGATTTCCTTAGCCTCTTTAGCTTCTATAAATTGTCCAGTAACGAGCATCTCGAAGGCTCTTTTGCGTCCAACCGCTCGCGTTAAAGCTACCATTGGCGTTGAACAAAATAGCCCAATATTTACGCCATTTACACCAAAACGCGCACTGTAATCTGCAACAGCCAAATCACAACTTGCCACAAGTTGACAGCCGGCAGCTGTTGCTATGCCATGGACTTGCGCAATTACAGGTTGTGGCAAAGATCGAATAGTAGTCATCATTTTTGAACATCGCACGAAGAGATCACGAAAATATGCTACGCCACCATCAGGATTTTGCCTTTTATTTGTCATTTCCTTAAGATCATGGCCCGCACAAAAACCATTTCCTGCTCCCGAAATAATAAGACAACGTATATTCTTACTTTTTCCTACGCTCCTAAGTTCCTCTTGAAGAGTATTTAGTAAATCATCTGAAAGTACATTTAATCTACTGGGCTGATTTAGCAACAGCCTAGAGATCGCTCCATCATCAATACGCTCGACCAGACTCATCTTGTCCTCTTTCTCAATTTTATTCATATTTGTTATAAGTTTTGTACTGGTGTATCAATGGAATTACAATTTTCAATTTCTGAATTTTCAAGCTATCTAGACAAAGTTTTCCACAAGTAGTTAATCAGTGTAAAATTATCACTTTAGAGCCAGGTTATGCAAAAATTGTTCAAAATATTTCATCTGAAAACCTTCGGCCCGGCGGAACAGTTTCCGGTCCAACCATTTTTAGTCTTGTAGATATTGGAATGTATATTTTGCTTTTTGCACATATCGGCAAAGAGCCTTTAGCTGTTACCACAAATTGTTCAATTGATTTTTTAAAAAAACGAATGCGGGCGAGGAGATGGTCGCGGATTGTAGGCTTTTGAAATTGGACAGAACGTTAATCGTCGGAGAAGTGCTTGTCAAAGCAATAAAACAAAAAGATCTTTTGGCAAAATCTTCAATTACATATTTCAGGCCAAAAGTTTAAAGTTATTTATTTTAATGGGTTTATTTTTGGTGAGGAAGTTTCAGTACCAGTCCCATTTGTTGAAACTGATTTCATCTTTGAAGTATCCGGTGGAGTTGCTTCATTTTTGCTGTTTTTGACATTCTGGTTTATTGGATCGTCTTGCCTTTGAACAGAACCTTCAAAATGTGCTCCCGATTCAATTGCGATTGTCTTGTGAATTATATCACCCTCAACGCGCGCGGTCGAAGTTAGCCTTACTTTCAAACCTCTTACTCTCCCAATGATTCTACCGTTAATAACCACGTCATCTGCAACCACTTCTCCTTTAATTGTAGCGCTTTCACCGACTGTCAGGAGATGAGCTTTTATGTCTCCTTCTACCAGTCCTTCCACTTGAATATCTCCAAGGGTTTTTATATTCCCAAGTACTTTCAAGTCTTCAGATAATATTGAAGCTGCAGGTTTAGACCGCGAAAAAGGCGCCGAAAAACTTAGCTCTTTGTCTTCACTTGATGCGTCTGAGATTATCGGTTTCGCCGCGTCGTTACTTTTTTTCTGATCTGTAAGTTTAGTTTTAGAAAACATTTTGTTTAGCCCTAATGTATTTCATTGGATTTATGGGTTTGCCGTTTCTTCGAATTTCGTAATGTAAATGCGTTCCTGTAGATCTTCCGGTATTACCCATTTTGCCAATGCGAGCGCCCTGAGAAATTCTTTGACCTACTTTTACGTTAATTTTTGACAAGTGAGCATACCGCGTTTCATAGCCGAAGTCATGTTTTATTTTCACTAATTTACCATAACCCTTCTCCCACCCCGCAAATTTAATAATACCATCTGCTGTAGCAAGAATGGGACTACCGTGTCTCGCAGCCATATCAGTGCCATAGTGCATCGTACCCCAACGTGGCCCATAACCGGAGGTGTATTGAAAAGTTTCATTCAATGGGTGTGCAAAAGGTAATTTTTGAATTGCTACGCGCAAAGCACCAAGTTCGAATATTTGGTCTACCATCCTGGCCGCTAATCGTTCGCTATTGGTCAAAGTTTCTTTAGGCAGGTTTGAAATTGGTAAATTTGGTCCTCCATACCCAGAATAACTACTTCTTATTACGCTAAGTATATCTTCTAAATTCAGCCCGACAGATTTAAACATTTTTTCCATGGGCTTAACGGATACAATTAATGCTTCCTCAATCTGACGAAAAAGTTGTTCGTTGTTTTGTTTATATAGATCCAATTCATATGAAAGTTGATCAACTTTTTTTAAAGATTTATCCAATTTAGCTTTAGTGTCATCACGTTCTTTTATTATTTGTTCTAAAAGCGGCATTAGAACTGCGATTTTATGTGATTCAAAAGCTAACTCTGTTCTTTGAACAAGAACGCTGTCAGTAAATGGCTCTGATTGTTTCTTTACTCCTATAACGTTTTTATTAATTTGTTCTGTAAGCTCTTGTAGCGATAAAATTCCAGCTTTCAGCTCATTTTCCCGGATCTGCACTTTGGTCATTTCTCGCTGAAAATATTCAATGGTTTCTAATGCATCTTCAAGTTTGTCTTCCGCTTGCTTAACTTTTTCATGGTAGTCATAGTAGTTATCGGAGATTTGACTAAGACGATTTTCATAATTTGCATTTGCTCTTGTAAATTGTTTTTCTCGACTTCCTAAATTTAGCGCATTAAACGCAAAAATTAACGAGGAAAAGACTGACCAACCCACAAAAATGAATACCGCAAAAATAAGTGTAGCTTGAGTTGAAGAATTAAGGCTAATAAATTTAGTGTCAGTTCCAGCCTTAAGTAATATTTGCCTTTTGGGAAAATAGTTACTCCAGAATTTTTCGATTAGCACAAAAATTTTACGAAACATCAGCTTTGTTAAAAGTATTTTACTATGTAAAGTTTAAATAAACGATAATTAGGGAAAATAAAAGTTACGATTAAGCAAAATCATTTTATAAATTCTTAACTGTGTCGAGTACATCTTCGACATGATTTTTAATTCGTACCTTTCGCCATTCTTTCACGATGTTACCATGCCCATCTATAAGAAAAGTAGAACGTTCAATTCCCATATATGTCTTACCATACATAGATTTTTCTTTCCAAACGTTGAAAGCTTCGCAAATCTCAGCTCCATCATCAGATAGCAGAGGTACATTAAGGTCATTCTTTGCAATAAACTTTTCATGGCTCGCGACAGTGTCTTTTGAAACCCCAACCAACACCGTGTTAAGTTTTTCAAACTCTGCTTTGGCTTGAGAGAAAGAAATTGCCTCTTTCGTACATGTTGGAGTTGCGTCCTTGGGATAAAAAAACAAAACTACATTTTTAGGGCGAAACTCCTTTAAATTTAATACTTCACCGCCATCCCTAGGGAGTGATACTTCTGGCGACTTATAAGATACATTATTCATCTTTTTACTTTCTAAAATATCCGCAAATATATACATAAGTTAGTGCCGGTACTGGAGAGTTAAAGGAAAGAATAGACATTGCAAACTCTTCTTAAAATATTTTTAAGAATTTTTTATAATTCCATAATTCGAAGACTACTGACAATTTTTTCGATTATTATTAGTTCTGCGTTCGTAGTAATTTTAATGTTGTTTTTGACCCTATCCACAAGAGATGTGAATGCACCGGTATTACTGAAAAAATATTTTTACAAACAGATCGAAAGTTTAAATTTGAGAGATCAGTTTGATTTTGCTCGTCTTCAAATTTCGTTAGGTGAAAATTTTAAACCTAATATTATCGTTTCGGAGGTCACAATCTATGATAGTGTAAATCGTAAGCCATTCCTCGAAATTTCCAAAGTTGAATTGGGCTTGTCAATAAAACAGTTATATAGCGGAAAGTTTGATTTAACGACCATTTCTCTGGACGGCCTGTCACTAGGGGTCAAGAGAGATATTAAAGGGGATTACTCTGTCAAATTTGGACCTGGCAGTTCATTAATCGGCGACAGCGATAACGCTTTGTTTCCTCTATCAGCAACTTTTAAAAATTTCTTTGAAAAAGATGTCTTTTTGAATTTAGAAAATTTTAAGGTTACCTCTATGACGGTGCAGTATGATGATCAGAAAGCTTCGTCGCTCTGGGTTGTAGATGGAGCTCGTATAGAATTAAAAAGACAGGTTAATGACATATCGGTGCGTGGAGATGCAGCATTTTTAATGGGTGGTGCTGATGTTTCAACGCTTCAAATTAATTATGAAACAAATCTGTCCTCGGGCAAAGGAAGCCTTGGAATTTTATTTGACGATTTTCCAGCGAGAGAAATAGCCGTACAGTCTCCGGCTCTTTCTTGGTTAAATGTTGTTGAGGCCCCAATCTCTGGAGCATTCCGTACTAAGATCGGCTCTGATATGGAAGTCCATGAGATAAATGCATCACTGAAGATTGGTTCAGGTGTCTTGCGAGCTGATGCTAAAAGTAGACCTTTGCACTTTGATAATGCCAATGTTTATTTTTCATATGATAGAAAAATTAATCTACTAAATTTTGAGGAAATAAATATTAATAGCAAAGATTTGAAGACAAGTTTAGCAGGGTCTGTGCAGCTGAAAATTGATAACGATGAGAGGTTTTTATACACCGGGAAACTGAGAGCGAAAGAATTAGAAATCAACCCACTAGAGCTTTACGAAAACCCACTTGAGTTTGAGGATGTAGAAATTGACTTTATACTTGAGCCTGAGCCGTTTAATTTAGAAGTCCAACAACTATCCGTGAAGGATCCCTCACGAGACTTGGTTATCGTCGCGACAGGACAGATTGTTTCAGGAGAGAGCGGATGGGAAGTATCGTCACAATTAGAAAGTGAAGAAGCAAAAAATGACGATATTATTGCTTACTGGCCTCCGGACTTTAAAAAGAATGGACGGCTTTGGCTTGAAAAAAATGTTTTAAATGCAAATTTAAGAGATCTTTACGCATCATTAACCTTCGGAAGCAACATTAGGCCAAAAGTTGTTATGGGATATTCTTTTTCTAATGCAACAATTAATTTATTGGATGGCTTTTCTCCATTAGAAGAGGCTTCTGGAAGTTACTCATTTTATGACAAAAGGTTTTCCGTCACTTTATCAAATGGTTACGTCGGTGGTCACGATAATCGCCTAGATCTTTCTGGATCAAATTTGGTTGTTAACAATACTGATATTAAACCATATCCTGGAAAGATAAATCTGTACTCTGCTGGCAGTTTATCCGCTTTAATATCCTTGTCTGATTTGGAAAAAAATTATGGTTTTGAAAAACCAAAAAATTTGCAAGGTTCTGCCAGTTTGCAGGGTATTTTAGAGTTGCCGCTGAAAATGAAGA
>CACOXV010000025.1 GCA_902631295.1 Paracoccaceae bacterium
TGCGTCACCAGTTTTTGCGTTAGACATTAAAAGCCAATTTCAAAATATAGCCAATGAGGTTATGATAGTTTCTCCAGATGTAGGAGGGGTTGCTCGGGCAAGAGAATTAGCAAAAAGAATAAAAGCCCCTTTATCGATAGTAGATAAACGTCGGGAGCGGGCTGGTGAAGTAGCTGATATGACCGTGATTGGCGACGTATCTGGGAAAAAATGCATCATTGTAGATGATATATGTGATACCGCAGGTACCCTTTGTAAAGCAGCAGAAATTATAATTGATAATGGTGCTAGCGAAGTTCACGCTTATATAACGCATGGCGTTTTATCAGGACCAGCAGTAGAGCGTGTTGCTAATTCCGTGATGAAATCTCTTGTTATTTCGGACTCAATAGAAGCGACTGAAGCTGTGAAAGAAGCAAAAAATATAAGGATTGTGCCAACCGCCCCCATGTTTGCGCAAGCGATACTCAATATTTGGTCCGGGACATCAGTTTCATCTTTATTTGAAACCGAAACCTTGGAACCTATTTACGACGGACTATTTAAATTTACGGATTAAACAAGAATAAATCATGGTTATAAATATAGAAGCTAAAGGGCCCAATTAAGTGTTAATTGAGCCCTTTGATATTTTTTCTGTTCACTTTAGCCTTTCGAAAATTCTGGATATGCTTCCATGCCTAATTCAGAAACGTCTAGCCCATTCATTTCAGCCTCTTCATCAACCCTTATGCCAAATATTGCCTTTAAAACATACCAAACAATGGCAGTTGTGATGACCACAAATAGTCCCACGATAATAATACTATAAAGTTGGGTTCCGAATGAAGCACCACTATTTGTTAACGGTACGATCAAGGTACCCCATATCCCGGCAATTAAATGCACAGGAATAGCGCCGACAACATCATCAATTTTAAACTTATCAAGAATTGGTACAGATACAACTACAAGTAGTCCACCGACTGCTCCAATTATAGTCGCCTGACCCAGCGTAGGTGCCAGAGGTTCAGCTGTAATTGAAACGAGACCCGCAAGCGCACCATTGAGAACCATGGTTAAATCGGGCTTTTTATACATAATTTGAGTTAGTATAAGAGCTGCAATTGCTCCACCGGCAGCAGCCGCGTTAGTATTTGAAAAAATACGGGACACATCAGCAACGTCTCCTATACTACCCATTGCTAGCTGCGATCCACCATTGAATCCAAACCAGCCCAACCATAATATAAAAACACCCAAAGTAGCCAAAGCTAGATTTGATCCTGGAATGGGGTTAACCTTGCCGTCTTGCGCGTACTTTCCAATTCTTGGCCCAAGAATAATAGCACCTGTCAAAGCTGCCCAGCCACCCACTGAGTGCACTACCGTCGAACCTGCGAAGTCTTGAAAGCCCATACCATCTAGGAAACCACCTCCCCACTTCCAACTTGCTTGTATTGGATAAATGACAGCGGTTAATAAAACCGTAAATATAAGGAAGGGCCATAGTTTGATACGCTCTGCAAGTGCTCCAGAAACTATTGAAGCGGTAGCAGCGCAAAACATCAGTTGAAAAAAGAAGTCTGATCCGGTTGATGCATAACCATAATCATCAGCAGAATCTCGACCTACACCAACAGCTTCAAGAATTGCCACGCCCCAAACGCCCGACAGAATACCATCCATTGCCCATGAGCCAAGTGGATACATTAAATTATATCCTATCAAATAATAAAAGACTGTAGCTAGCGAAAATAGAGCAATATTTTTGGTAAGCTGCATAGTAACGTTTTTTGAACGTACCAAGCCAGCCTCTAACATTGAGAACCCTGCAGCCATCCAAAAAACTAGAAACCCACCCATTAAGAAGAGAAGCGAATTAAGTATAAAAACTGTGTCTGTCGCCACAAGTATTGAAGCATCCTGTGCAGAAGCCAAGGAAGGCAAACAACTTGCAACCAGAGCAGTAGCCGTCCATTTTACATATTTTTTAATCATAAATTTATCCTCTTATATTGCATCGAGCCCAGTCTCGCCCGTTCGCACTCGAACAGCCTGACCAACATCCAAGACAAATATTTTGCCATCACCAATTTTGCCCGTTTTCGCTGTATTTGTGATTGTTTCGACTACTTGGTCGGCCATTCCTTCATCGACGACCAATTCTAATTTTACCTTTGGAACAAAATTTACTGCATATTCCGCCCCACGGTATATTTCTGTGTGGCCCGACTGTGCTCCAAATCCCTTTATCTCAGTCACCATCATGCCCTTTACGCCAAGCTCTGTAAGCGCCTCGCGCACTTCCTCAAGCTTGAAAGGCTTAATGGTTGCAATGATCAACTTCATTGTGCTTCCTTTCATACTCATAGACATTAGTGTCCAATACGGCGGATAGGAAAACCGATGGGATATTGATTTAAAATGTGTCCAACGTTTTGTTTTTACAAAAACTCACCATTTGTGCATAAAAAATGCGCAATCACATACTATCGTCTATTTTTTGTGCAAAATTAAACTGTAAGATTTTTCTCGTATCAAATAAAAGTTTGGCTAGGCAGAGAAGATTCTCAAAATAGAGATTTTATATGAAGAGAGACAATAGAATCCCAAATTTAAGAAAAAAACGAATGAATACGAAGAAAATAATACTAAGTAAAAAGTATATCAGTCCCCATAGAAAAATTAAAAAAAGCATGGCAAGGCGTGCCATTGGCTCTTTCACTAGACCTATAAACTTTCTGATAAAATTAATAATCCGTTTTCTTCTTGGTTGGGCTCTCAAAGGTACGCTTATAATAGCTTTGATTACTACAATTGCAGTAATTTATTACAAAATTAATTTACCACCTTTGAATGATATGCTTGATGCACGTGCCAAAGGATCAGTTACATTACTGGATAAAAACAAAAGGACCTTTGCTTGGAGAGGAGAGCAATTTGGGGCTATTGCCCAAGCCAATACTATTTCTAAACACTTAAAAAACGCCATACTAGCGGTCGAGGATAAGCGGTTTTATGGACATTTTGGAATTAGCCCGCGGGGAATAGCAGGGGCTATAAGGATTAATTTAAGAGAGGGAAGAGGAGCACTTACAGGTCACGGGGGCTCTACGATTACTCAGCAGACCGCCAAACTTTTATGCCTAGGCAAACCATACATAGCTAAAGATTGGAAATCTGAGTCACATTATGAAGCAAACTGTCGGCAAAGTTCGTTGTGGCGAAAAGTAAAAGAAGCACTTTTTGCTATCGCATTAGAATTAGAATTTACTAAAGATGAAATACTAACTTTATATTTAAACAGGGTTTTTTTAGGTGCAGGCTCACGAGGTTTTCAAGCGGCATCACAACGCTACTTTGACAAACCAGCTTCAGACCTAAATCCGGCGGAGTCAGCAATGCTTGCCGGTCTGTTGGTAGCACCGAGTCGTTATGCACCGACTAATAATTTATCAAAGTCTCAAAACAGAGCTAATATCATTTTAAATTTGATGGAGCAGCAAGATTTACTGAGTAAAGAATTAGCAAAATACTACAAAGAAAACCCCGCTAAACTTTCCATTAAAGCCTCTCAGAAAGCCGGTGGACATTTTGCAGATTGGGTAATGCAATCAGCGCCTCACTTTTTTACAAATAAAACTACTGAGGATGTTACAATTGAGACAACATTTGACCCAAAAATACAGGAAGCAGCCGAAGAAGTTTTAGAATATACATTTAGAGAAAAAGTCGACCCGAATTCTGAAGCGCAAGTAGCTATTGTAATTATGTCACCAGACGGCGCCGTCAGAGCAATGATTGGCGGGAGGCAACTTCAAGTTCTAGGGGCATTCAACAGATCAACACAAGCTCTTCGCCAACCAGGTTCGGCATTTAAGCCAATCGTATATGCTGCCGCCCTTGAACAAGGATACAAACCAAACGACCTAATTCGAGATGAAGCTTTTGAGATCGAAATACCAGGCTCAGGCACCTGGAAGCCCCAAAATAATGAAAAAAAATTCAACGGTATTGTTACTTTAACGGATGCTCTTTCTAAATCATTAAACATACCTGCTATAAAGTTAGCACAAAGAGTTGGAATGGAAAATGTTGGACAAATTTCAAAAGACTTGGGAATTAATAGTAAAATTTCTACTAATCCCGCAGTTGCACTAGGGGTTTCTGAAACTACACTCCTAGAATTAACAAGTGCGTATGGAACTATCTTAAATGATGGAATTAAAGTCCTGCCATATGGCTTGAAGAAGCTTAGTCTGGAAACTGGGGGTACTTTTTATGGGGAAACTGCGTCACAAAAAAACGAACGGGTTTTACGGGCAGAAACAGCACATGGCATGATATATATGCTTGAAAAGGCATTATCAGATGGCACTGGGAAAAAGGCAACTTTTTCAAACTGGAAGGCTGCTGGAAAGACAGGAACAACTCAGGATGCTAGGGACGCCTGGTTCATAGGATTTACATCCGAATATATAGCAGGTGTTTGGATGGGATATGACAACAATGAACCACTGACTGGGGTTACTGGCGGAGGCCTACCAGCAGAAATATGGTCACTAATTATGAAAAAAATCCATAATAACATTAATCCAAAACCACTACCGATGGAAAAAAGGAAACTAGCCCTTTTCCCAAATTTTGTAGACTCGAAGTATGAGCCTAAAATTAGGCAGCGTGGAGACAGTTTGATTGATAAATTATTGCTAAGTATTTTTGGAGATAGATAGTAATTATGGAACCATAAGATCATCTATCAAAGCATCTATATTTCCTGAATTTCTATCTAAAAGCGCTCCAATTTCTTGCCGTTCAGCCAAGAGCATATTCACCCCCTCAATAATTAGGTTGAACACGAGTGGCTGCCCACTACGATCCGAAACGAGAAAATCTACCTCAAATGGTTCATAGGCTGGCATGTGTGCAAGTGTATTGACCGAATAGTAATTCTTTATCTTAACAACGCTTATAATTTCTATTTTACCTCCAATGAATTCTCTGAACCGTTTCCCGTACTTATTGGAAAAGTAACCTGAAAAAGCCTTTACATATGCCTTTAGTTGGTCCTCAGAAGCAGTTCTGGCATCACGGCCCAAAGCATATTTTGCGATTGTAGGTACATCAGCATATAGATTGAACACCCTTTCAAAAGATCTCAACATCTGTGTTTGAGTATCACCTGAGTTTATTATTTGATTAATTTTCGAGACAGCCTGGTCAACAATTGCTACCGCTGTAGTCTGTTGCGACGCAAAAATAAGTCTAGGCCCCAAAACTGAACAAAGTGATGCCGTTAAAAAAAAGCGGCGACTGCTAATTACAGTCATCTATTTACTCACATATTTAGTTATACGGATCTATATAGGGCAAGGCTTGATTGGTTCCAAGTTCATAGCGCCTATTTTGAAGAAAAAATAACCTTGACTGTGCATAACTATCAGCACTTTGGTAGAGTATACTGTCAATACTTTCTCTAAATTGTGAACGGGCAGACAAACCAAAAGCTACAGAGGTAAAGGTTGCCACGCCTTTAGCTCCGACCCCAATCAGACCTACTGGATCAAAAACTATATCGACCATTCTGCCAATACCGTCACGCTGATTAGACGGTCCCAAGACAAGTATATCCAGATAAGGTCCTTCTCCAATACCCCATTTAGCCATAGTCTCCCCAAAATCAGTTTTCTCACTTTTGATACCAAGCTGAGAACTGGCGTCGTAAATTCCTACAACTCCCAATGTAGAGTTAACTAAAAATTTCATAGATGAATTTGAAGCGCTCTTTATTTCACCTTGTAAAATATAATTGATACTATTGCTCGGTAAGGAAAAATTCATTGCAATGTTGTTTACTGCTGATTGTAGTTGAACGGGGGTACTATCACCGTACAATACTGCAATTGGCCGTACGATATTTTTATCTAAGGATTTGTTTATTTCATGAACCTGTCTATTTGAGGCTTCAAATGGGTCCGATATCCCAACTTCCAATGGGGCGCTACATGCACCCAAAATTGTAAACACAATAATTAATACAAAATTTTTCAAGACTGCATGGTTCCCATATCAAATATAATGGAAGATACTGCTTACAAGGATAACTGAGAGACCGCAAACATCAAATAACAACCAGTTAAACCAAAAAACTCATTTCATTTAGATAATAATATTAATTAAACCCCTAAAATTACAAGTTTGTCTTCTTTTTTTTGACATGATGCCATTGTCGTATGCACTGTAATGTCATACTTTAGTCCAAAGAGATAGGAGCACAAATTATGACGCAACACATCGAACAAAATCTAAAAAAACTTGGAATAGAGCTTCCAACCGCTCCAAGCCCAGCAGCTAACTACGTACCATTTGTGATAGTGGGAAATTTTCTGTATGTTTCTGGACAAATTTCACAAAACAAAAATGGGTTAATAGTTGGAAAATTAGGTGAAAATTTGAATGTTGAAGAGGGCGCGAATGCGGCCAAACACTGTGCGCTTTCGTTACTTTCACAAGTAAAAGAAGCGTGTGAAGGTGACCTTGATAGGTTGGTGAGAGTTGTTAAATTAACTGGTTTTGTGAATTCGACTGCTGATTTCACCGAACAACCTCAAGTTGTGAATGGAGCCTCAAATATCCTCGTGGAAATTCTAGGTGACATTGGCAAACATTCTCGTTCTGCTGTTTCAGCGGCATCCCTGCCATTCGGAGTAGCTGTTGAAATAGAAGGGATCTTTGAGATTAAGTGATTTTGACTAATCTTAAGTTACAATAACTATTGCCAGATTATTTTACAATCATAGCTTTTGTTAAATAAAACAAATGAGTTCCAAACAAACCCTCTAATTAATGACAAATTCGGAAATATCTATAAAGATTGTGGATACACTGCTTTCAGTTAGTGAAACAGACTGGGATGCGTGCGCAGCACCAGAGACAGCAGACAAGTCTCGCCCATTTGATCCTTTTACAACTTATCGTTTTTTGCGAGCTCTCGAAGAGAGCGGTTCCGTTGGTAATGCGACTGGTTGGCACCCTTATTATATCCTCGCTCTTATTGGAAATCAGTTGTTAGGCTGTGCTCCAATGTATGTTAAAACACATTCGCAAGGAGAATATATATTTGATCATGCTTGGGCTAACGCCTATGAACGCGCAGGAGGAAAATATTATCCTAAAATCCAAGTAGCAGTTCCATTTACTCCGGTGCCTGGCAAACGCTTACTGGCGAATAACGAAAATCAAGAAAAGGCCTTTCCAATCCTGTTAGAGGGGATAAAAAGCTTTGCAGCAAAAAATAATCTTTCCTCTGCACACATTACTTTTTGTAGTTTTGATGAGTTTAAAAAAGGCGGAAGTTTGGGCTTACTGAAACGTACAAGTAGTCAATATCATTGGAAAAATGACGGTTATGAAAATTTTCAAGATTTCCTAGACGCACTCTCATCCCGTAAAAGAAAAAATATAAAGAAGGAGCGCGAAAGGGCAAAAAGCTTCGGAGGAGAAATCGTTCGTTACTCAGGTAAAGAGATTACGGAACAACACTGGGATGCATTTTGGAATTTTTATCAGGATACCGGGAGAAGAAAGTGGGGACAACCGTACTTAACTCGAAATTTTTTTGAGATTGCCGGCAAAAAACTCAAGAATGAACTTCTAATGATACTGGCTGAGATTGATGGAAACCCAATTGCTGGTGCGTTAAATTTTGTAGGACAGGACGCATTATTTGGTAGGTATTGGGGATGCACAGAAAATTATTCCAATTTACATTTTGAAATTTGTTATTACCAAGCAATTGAGTATGCAATTGAAAATCGTTTATCTCGTGTTGAGGCTGGTGCGCAAGGGGAACATAAGTTGGCTAGAGGATATATGCCCAGTCACACATACTCGCTGCACTGGATAAACAATAATAGCTTTTCTAAAGCTGTTGCTCAGTACTTAGACGAGGAACGACTTGCTGTTGGTGAAGAAATGGAAATACTTAGTAACTATGGTCCTTTCAAAAATATAAAGCTCTAGGAGAGAAAATGGATAAACTTTCAACGGTCGATAGAGAAACCAAATTAAAAAAATTTCTTGAGAATGGCTGGCTACTAGACGAAAGTAGAGATGCAATTTCTAAAGAATTTCAGTTTAAAAATTTTATAGAAGCCTTTTCTTGGATGACAAAAATTGCTTTTTGGGCAGAAAAGATAAATCATCATCCTGAATGGTTTAATGTTTATCGGAATGTAAAAGTTGTTTTAACCACGCATGATGTTAAAGGATTAAGCAATTTAGATCTGGAATTAGCTTCAAAAATGGACAGCGAAGCAGCTTAGATATTTTTTAGTAAGGCTTTCCCACTGCTCATATCACATGTAGACCGACCCGTTTCAGGCAGAAAAATTTTTACCACTCCATCTTCCGCAAACATAGCGTATCGCTTTGAGCGGGCCAAAAAACCAACTGCAGGAGCATCAAACTCCATACCTATTGCCTTTGTAAATTCGCTAAGTGGATCACCAAGCATGGTAATTCCAGCAGCTGTTGACCCACTAATTTCTCCCCAAGCCGCGACCACGTGTGGATCATTAACACTAATGCACAATATTTCATCAATCCCTTTTGAAGAAAATTCAGACACAGTATCTAGAATGGATGGTAAATGGGTTTTCGAACAAGTTGTGGTAAAAGCACCTGGCAGACCAAAAATTGCAAGTTTGCGATCCCTGTATAATGAAGAGAAATTTATTGTTTCTGGCCCGTTCTCCCCAAGCCTGTGCAGTGTACTATCTGGTAGCTTTTCACCTATCTTGATTGACATAATTCATCCTGTTTAGTTTATAGTTTCCTCAAAAAAAATATAATACAAATATTTCCTATTACGAGTAAAAGGTGCTCTATGTCAAAAGTTGTTATTGTTGACGCTCGCCAAGCAGGCTTGGGGTCTGCGACCCATCTTCGAAGCTCGATTTTAACACAATGAGGGTTATTGGTGGTAGTCTAAAAGGTAGACGCTTGAGTGCAATCAAGCAGCAAGGCAACATGACCAGTCTTCGCCCTACTACTGATCGCATCAAGGAGAGCCTATTTAATATACTTGCTGGAGGAAAATTTGACATCAAAATGGAGAAGGCGCGCATTTTAGATATCTTCGCAGGTAGCGGAGCATTAGGAGTTGAAGCAATTTCACGGGGTGCAAAAACCTGTACATTTATTGAAAAAAATAAAGCGTGTTTAAGATTATTGGATACAAATCTTAAAATTTGTAATATCAAAAATCAAACAAATATAAAAACATTTGACGCCACCGAATTTCCTCTAAATCGCGAACAGCCATATGATTTAGTATTCATGGATCCTCCCTACCGAAAGTCACTTGGTGAGGCTGCTGTAAGATCTGCATTAGCGTCAAATTGGATAAGCGATAATGCGCTTATAGTTTTAGAGGAGGGAGAACAGAAAAGTTCGCTCAAAGGTTTTAAATTAGAAGACATCAGACGATACGGTGACACAATATTACATTTTTTCAAACGATTACCTCATTAGCTATATGTGGGATGAAATTTATTTTTTGGAGACAAAGTAAAAATTTCCGCACCGTCTTTAGTCACACCAATCGAGTGTTCAAATTGAGCAGATAAGGATTTATCCCTCGTAACCGCAGTCCATTCATCTGATAGAACTTTAGTTTCAGGACGCCCCCAATTAACCATAGGCTCAATTGTAAAAAACATACCTTCTTCTATCAAAGGACCAGTTCCTTCTCTTCCATAATGCAAAACATTTGGCGGCGCATGGAAAACTCTCCCCAAACCATGGCCGCAAAAATCCCGCACGACCGACATTCTATTTGCTTCTGCATATGTTTGTATTGCATGTCCGATATCTCCAAAAGTTTTGCCTGGCTTGACAGCATCTATACCCTTAAATAGCGCGTCATGTGTTACTTGGATCAATCTTTCGGCTTTTCTAGACAGCTGACCCGCTACATACATTCTTGATGTATCGCCATACCAACCGTCTTTGATAACCGTAACATCTATATTTAATATATCACCATCTTTAAGTATTTTGTCCCCTGGAATACCGTGACAAACAACATGATTTACACTTATGCAACTAGCATGTTTATAGCCTCTATAGCCAATTGTAGCTGAAGCGACATTTTTATCCTCAATTAATCGCTCGATAATCGCGTCAAGTTTTCCTGTAGTTTGCCCAGGAAAAACAGAAGTCACTATTTCATCTAGAATGTCTGCAGCAACACGACCGGCAGCGTGCATCCCCTCAAAATCTTTTGCAGAATATAAATCAATCCCATCTTTTGATTTGGGCTGCCCGTTTTTTAAATTCAAATAATTACCCCTTACTGCTATTTATGTCCCAGGCTGACTAGTTAGAATTTATCTATCACTTCCAAACTATATCCCAGTTCGATCCCGTTTTGAAGAAAGTTTACTCCATAGCAAACAAACTCTACTCCACATTTTTCAGAAAATATAGAAGCGTCAGCGTAAATAGAGTCCAAATCGTTAGCAATTTTAAAGTAATTACAATCCGATCTCTGAACTAAATACAGAACAATTGCTCTAGTATCCTTATCAACAATATTAGATAGTTCTTTTAAATGTTTGGCTCCCCTTGCTGTAACAGTATCTGGAAATTCAGCAATTTTTTCTTGCCGGCACAAGGTCACACTTTTCACCTCAAGAAAACAACTCCTGAACCCATTCTTTAAAAGAAAATCTACTCGAGAATTAGCCCCATATTTTTGCTCCCGAAGTATTTCGTCATAATCTATTACTTCGGAAATTTTACCCTGCCCTAGCGCCTCATTCACAATTTTATTTGCAATATTCGTATCTACACCAGTGTAATGACCATTTTCATGGTCAATCAATTTCCAGCTATATTTTAGTTTTTTTTTGGGGTCTTCATTCGGCTCGAGCCAAACTTTTGTCCCACGATTTATCAGACCCCTCATACTACCGGTATTTGGACAGTGAGCAGTAACCAGTGTGCCGTTCGACAGCTCAACGTCGGCAAAAAACCGTTTGTACCTTTTCACTAAATACCCAGGAACTAAATCTGATTGAAACTGCATTTTTTTAACTATACAAACTCTACACTGTAAAGGATTAATAATGTCAAATCCATCTGCCGCAATCTTGGTAATCGGTGACGAAATACTATCGGGAAGGACACGAGATTCGAACTTGCACTACCTATCTTGCGAGTTAACAAAAATTGGGATCGATTTACAAGAAGCGCGAATAATCCCAGATAATGCTACGGAAATTATTTATGCTGTAAAATGGTTAAGTTCTAAATATAACTACCTCTTCACATCCGGCGGTATTGGACCAACGCACGATGATATTACAGCTGACTGTATCGCCGCAGCTTTTGAGACAGAAATAAATATTCGAGAAGATGCTTTTAAACTTTTAGAAAGTTATTATTTAACTCAAAATATTGATTTTAATAACTCAAGGCAAAGGATGGCACGAATACCGAACGGTGCTAAACTTATCGATAACCCAATCTCTGTTGCGCCTGGCTTTCAGTTAAAAAACGTTTTTGTAATGGCCGGCGTGCCAACAATATTTCAATCAATGGTACAGAGTGTTATCCCATCATTAATAAGCGGCAAACCACTTTTAAGCAAGTCCGTGAGAATATCACGGGGGGAAGGTGAAATTGCAGCCGCACTCAAAAAAATTGCGTCTGAGCATGAAGATGTATCTATAGGATCCTATCCCTATAATGACGGAGAAAAAATTGGCACAAATATCGTAGTAAGGGGAGTTGATAGAAATCAATTAGAGGCTGTAATGGAAAAATTGGAGTCAAAGTTGTTATGGCGTTAAAAAATAGTTCCTCCATTTTTGACACAATTGACTTAACGTGGCCAGCTGAAGAGTTCCTTGAACTTCCCGAATGGAAGTTACGTAGAAGTTTAAAAGGTGGCAAACGTGTGTCAGCCGCTACGTTAATTAAAAAATCTGGTATCCCGAACATAAAATTTGTTGAAAATACTTTGGCAGACTGGTGTCAAGACAAATTATTCATGATTAAAGCAGGTGAAAACAGTCTTGATGAGGCACTAAAAAGCCGTGGATATTGTATTGTCGATCCGACAAATATTTGGAGCATTTCTGCAGAAGCATTATCAGCGCAGCAAATTCCTTTTGTTACAGCTTTTTCAATATTTCCTCCATTGGCCATCCAAAGAGAAATATGGAAAACTAACGGTATTGGCGCCTCGAGAATTGAAATAATGAATCGAGTCAAAAAACCAAGAACAACTATATTTGGTCGCACAAATGCGAAACCAGCAGCTTCTGCATTCGTAGCAGTTGCAAATAAAATTGCAATGGTTCACGCCCTAATTGTTGATCATAAATGTCGGCGACAAGGTATGGGAAAATTTGTTATGCAAAAAGCAGGTGCTTGGGCCCATCAACAAGGTGCTGAGAGCGTAGCAGTTTTATGCACAAAGCAAAACCAGTCAGCCAATAATTTCTATAAAACCCTTGGAATGCAAGTGATTGGGGAATACCATTATAGACTATTTAAGACCTGAAAAATCAGATTTTTAAATCGATAACGCTAGTCTGGTGCCCTGCTCTGTTGCGCGCTTCGCATCCAATTAACCAGCATGTTTAGCAACTCCGATCAGATGACAGTCAGACTAAATATTACGACTGGGCTGTTAAAAGCTTTATAATACTCATAACGCTTTTAACTATTAATTTTGACAGGGTTTAGAGAAAAGAGTTTGAAGTGAATGTGAAATGTGTTGAAAACTGACTTAATGAAGTAAAAAGATTTTACCGCGCGCCCTAATAGCTACTAACTTAATTTTTTTCTACTAAAAGGTTTTCTTTACCATATACTCTTGGTTATCGTTGGAAGGCTGTCTGCTACTTTATCTGGAATAAAAAAATCACGCAACAATTCGTCTGTTGATTTAGAATAAATACTAAAGTCTTCTACCCCCTCGTTTCTAAGGAATACTTCATCTATGAAAAAGTTTCCTGTGCAAGTTGACGGATCTTTAGATAGGATTGCATATGCGGCATCTGCCATAATTTCTGAACTTCGACTTTTTTTTGCTGTACTGTCACCACCAAGAATATTTCGTACAGCTGCCGTATCAATAGCAGTTAGTGGCCATAACGAATTCACTCCTATAGAAAATTTTTCAAATTCTTTTGAATGCCCAAGCGTTAACATGCTCATACCCATTTTTGAAATTGTATAACCCACACATTTGGCAAACCACTTATCATTTAGGTCAAGGGGAGGTGAGAGTGTTAAAACATGGGAATGCGTGCTCTTTTTCAAATAGGGCAAGCATGTTTTTGTTAAAAGAAAAGAACCACGTGTATTTATATCTTGCATAAGGTCATACCGCTTCATATCCAGCGAAGATGTTGCGAAAGGCGCAATTGCACTCGCATTATTCACGCATATATCTATACCACCGAACTCTTTCACACATATCTCTACGGTTGCTTGGACTTGCTCGTCAAATCGAATATCGCACTCAATCGGCAAACAATTTGCGCCCAGCTGCTCTACTTCCTTTGCCGCAGTGTAAATAGTCCCTGGAAGCTTTGGATGAGGTTTTACAGTTTTAGCGGCAATTACAATGTTAGCGCCGTTTTCGCCTAGCTTTTTAGCAATCGCCAAGCCGATTCCTCTACTACCACCTGAAACCAAAACAGTCCGATTTTTTAAATTCATTTCTTTTCTCCGTATCGTATGGACGATGTCATCATTAAGTTTATTTGTATTACCAAATAAAAGCTATATATCTTTCACGGTTTGATAATGAATAGTCAATAAATCAACATCTTATAACGTAATATACTATTGGGTTATAAACTCGTTCGATTGCACAAATAACTTGTTTAGAGCAGTTTGTCATTGGGTGCGCAACGTTGAGATATAGGACTATGGCCTTAACTTCGGACGTTTTGTTGAAGTAGAAAATTTGTGAATTGTCGTGTTAGGTCTCATCTTTGGCTTACCGCGATAAATTGTTCTTTGATCTCCACTAACTGGACCTAAATCCGACAATTTGTCACTTGGTAGATTATCTGGAGGAGTAAAATTATCTACTGAAGCAGTTAAAACTTTCAGCTGATGAAGATCAGAAACGTTTTTCGCGCTAGGCGAGAAATATTGAGCCAAAACCATGTAACCTTTTTCTTTTTTTGCTGTCCGCCAAACAGTATTTTGAACCGACTTAACAGAAAACTGACTATTTTCTACTTTTACCAGATCATAACCATTAAAATAATCTGTTTTGATTAATTTTTGGCCATTTGTTAAATAAGAACGCGTGATTTTTCCCACATCACCAATTTCCACTGGAGCATAGCTAATGCTAACAATTCCGAGACCCCTTGTCATTTGGCACGCTGTGTAGATCACATTTCCAGTATTAGGATTATATTTCGAAGGACCAACACAATATCCCTCCGGCGGAAAACCAACTGCACCGTTCTTGAGCTTTACTACGTTTTTGTTAAAGGGCACATCTACTGTTTTAGGAAAGAATGAACCAAGTTGACTGCAAGAGGCTAGCAAAAAAAAAGCTATTATAATCTGAATTTTGTAAATAATGATTATTTTTTTCATTTTTTGCCGTTTTTTAAATTTTGCATAACAATATGTTCTGTGCCTGCACATAATTTATATAGCCAGGCACACCTTACCAATCCTTTTCTAACATTGGAATTCATATCAAAAAAAAGTTTGATATAATTGTTAATTTACTTTGCAAGGGATTGAAGCGATTGCATTTTAGGATCCAACATTTTATTAAGTGGTCCAAGTACACTGTGTTTAGGAATGTGAAATGAACTGGATATCAAATTATGTCCGACCCCGCATCAATTCTATCTTTTCTCGTCGCGAAGTGCCAGAAAATCTTTGGTCGAAATGTGATGAGTGTGGAACAATGCTATTTCACAGAGAGCTGCAGGATAATCTAAATGTCTGTATTGAGTGTGGCCACCATATGCCAATATCGCCACGCGCACGTTTCAAAAATCTGTTTGATGGAGGTGTTTTTGTTGAGATAGATATCCCAAAACCAATTACAGATCCGTTGCAATTTAAAGATCAAAAAAAGTATCCAGATCGGATGAAAGCTGCGCAGAAAAAGAGCTCTGAAAAGGAAGCTATGTTAGTTGCGGAAGGAGAGATTGGCAGAACTCCAATAGTGGCAGCCGCTCAAGATTTCTCTTTTATGGGAGGTTCAATGGGTATGTACGTCGGTAACGCAATAATTACTGCTGCCCAGCGAGCTGTTGAATTAAATCGCCCATTGATACTCTTCTCAGCAGCAGGAGGCGCCCGAATGCAAGAAGGAATACTGAGCCTGATGCAAATGCCCAGAACAACTGTTGCAATACAATTATTGAAAGAAGCAAAACTACCATACATCGTGATTCTTACTCATCCAACTACCGGCGGGGTAACCGCATCTTATGCAATGTTAGGTGACGTTCAGATTTCTGAGCCTAACGCGCTAATTTGTTTTGCAGGGCCGAGAGTAATCGAACAAACCATTCGGGAAAAACTGCCAGAAGGTTTTCAAAGAGCTGAGTATCTGCTCGATCACGGGATGCTGGACCTAGTAACTCCTCGAACGGAAATAAGAAATACGCTAATTAAAATTACGCGAATACTTCTTGGTCTTAGTCCAGTAATAGCAGGAGACTTACCGAAACCTTCACAAGATAGTTTCTCGAAAGAAATCGAAGAAAAAAGCTAAATGAAATCCAACAGTTCTGACAGGATCTTGAAAAGAATGATGGATCTTCACCCAAAGGTTATTGATTTGACCTTAGATAGGGTTTTAAACTTATTAGAAGCTTTGAACAATCCACAAAAAAAATTACCACCAGTTGTCCATATCGCAGGAACAAATGGTAAAGGTAGTACCCTGGCAATGATCCGCTCGGGTTTAGAAAGTTCTGGTAGACGTGTTCATACTTATACCTCACCACATTTAATAAGTTTCAACGAACGAATTAGATTGGCCGGCCGTTTAATTACCGAAAATGAGTTATCTGCTCTCTTGGATGAATGTTATGAAGCGAATGCTGGTAAAGAAATCACCTATTTTGAAATCACGACATGTGCTGCGATTTTGGCAATGAGCCGAAATGACGCCGACTACACACTTTTGGAAGTAGGACTTGGGGGACGTTTAGACGCAACTAATGTGATTGAAAACCCAAAGTTAGCAGTCATTACAACAATATCTTTTGATCATGAACAATTTCTTGGCAATACAATAGAAAAGATAGCATGGGAAAAGGCAGGAATAATTAAAGAGAACAAACCAGTTGTGGTCAGCTTACAAAATGAAAAAGCCTTTAAGATAATAGAAGATAGAGCAATTGAATTAAATGCTCCAATTTATTCCTATGGAAAAGAATGGCTAGCGTGGGAAGAAAGAGACAGGTTAATCTATCAAGATAATAAAGGATTAATAGACATACCCTATCCAGCTTTAATAGGCGACCACCAAATAATTAACGCTGGTTGCGCACTTCAATCATTGAGACTGCTCAATAACGGAGAATTAAGCAGTTTGGACGAAGTAGCGACTAAAGCATACTGGCCTGCCAGAATGCAAAAACTCACAGATGGAGTGCTCAACAAGCGTTTTCCATCAGCAGAAATTTGGCTTGACGGAGGGCACAATCCTGCAGCAGGAGAAGCGATAGCCGCCCATTTTTCAAAACTAGAACCTCGCCCTACTTATGCAATATGTGGTATGTTAAACACCAAAGATGTAAAAGGCTTTTTAAATCCTTTGGCATCTCAAATTGATAAGTTATTCGGTATTTCGATCCCAGGAGAAACCAATACTTTAACCGCCAATGAAATATCACAAGAAGCAAATAATGTTGGTATCGAGTCTGATTTGTCCGATACTGTAGAGTTAGCACTAGACATGATTTCGAAATATACAGAAAAACCACGAATAATAATATGTGGGTCTTTATATTTAGCAGGTCACGTACTTATACTTCAAGAATATGAAATAAAATAACCGAATCACATACCTTGACTGATTCGTATACTTCATGTTTAATGATTCGTATGGGTTAATGAAAATTTCCTAGAAGGTATTGATACCTATAAAAATAAAGGGACCAAATCCATAATTTTAAAATTACTCTCCCAAAAAATGGGCATCATACAGGCAAATTATTTTTGGGGGAGTAAATCAAATAATTTTCAGCCAGTCTTTTGACTGCATCTCTTTCAAGCGACTGGCTGTTCGCTCGAACTCAAATGAACCTTCACCCTTAGTATAAAGCATCTCCGGTTCTGAAGCTGCAGAGCAGATTAAACTTATTTTCGCCTCATAGGCTGCATCAATGAGAGTAACAAAACGCTTTGCCTCATTGAAGTTTGAACGGCTAAGCTGAGGAATATTATCAACCATAAGAACTCTTACAGCATCAACGATTGCCAAATAATCTCCAGGACCTAGCATTTGCCCACAAATTTCAAAAAAATCAAATCTACCGACGCCATCCTTATAAAATGGAAATCTGATCTCTCGACCTTTAAATGACAGAATAAAATCGTCGAATGAGTTTCCTGTAAGAGTGGCCCATAGTGTATCCATTCGCTTTGCACTCTCTAGATTGAGAGGATAGAAATAAACCTGATCACCAGAAATGAAAGATTGCCGATAATCCTTTACACCGGATAATTCTAGAACATCAAATTTTGCCTCAATAAGTCTAATAAAAGGCAGAAATAAATCTCTATTCAAGCCATTTTTATATAAATCGATCGGAGGTCTATTTGACGTAATTACTATCGTAACCCCTTTTTTCATAAGAGCTTCGAATAGTCTTCCAACAATCATAGCATCCGCAATATCCTTTATTTGTAGCTCATCCAATGCTAAAACTTTTACTTCATTAGTGATTTTCTTAACTACCGGTACTAATGCATCTTTTACTTTACTTTGTCTGGCTAAATTCATCAATGATTGAACTTCTTGCATAAAAGAATGGAAATGTAAGCGCCTGACTCCAACGGTAAGAGAATCTACGAACATGTCCATTATCATGGATTTTCCACAACCTACGCCTCCCCATAGGTATATACCTTTTGGTGTAAATGCTGACTTGGAAAACAAAATTTTTTTTCGATTTTGTTCTACTGCAATCCGTAAAGTATCAAACTTAATTAAAAGCCGTTCTTGCTCCTTTTCTCTTTGGATTTTACCCAAGCTTACGTTTTCTTTGTATGTATCAACAAGTGACTGCATTATCTGGGTTTACTAAAGCTAATAATTATCGCAAGGGACAAAGTATAATTTTATACTATTTGTCTCTAGAGTCACTCCTAGAAAGCTCAATATGATACCCAAAAATTCAATATTTACGTCAGTGTTAGTTGTTGGTTGCGTAATAATACTGGTCAGCTTCGCAATACGATCCTCTTTTGGTGTATTTCAGATCCCAATTGCTGAAGAATTCAATTGGCTAAGGTCTGAGTTTTCCTTAGCAATAGCCCTTCAGAACCTTGCTTGGGGTATTGGTCAACCGATCTTTAGTGCAATAGCAGAAAAAATTGGCGATCGTCGCGCGATAATTTTAGGAGGATTTACATATGCAAGTGGACTTTTATTATCATCAGCAGCGATGACACCGCAGGCTCATCAAATTTATGAAATTTTGGTTGGGTTTGGTGTTGCCGGTACTGGCTTTGGGGTAATTCTTGCGGTTGTTGGACGAGCTAGTTCAGATAAAAATAGATCTATGTCATTGGCAATTGCGACTGCCTCAGGAAGTGCCGGACAAGTAATCGGTGCGCCTATCGGTGAATTACTCTTAAATTATATGCCATGGCAATCGGTTTTTGTAATATTTTCTATTACTATTTTATCAACTCTACTTTTGCTTCCTTTTATGCGAGTTTCCGTTGAGATAAATCGTAGAAACGCAACGCAAAATATGAGAGACTTAGTTGGAAAAGCCTTAGTGGACCCAAGTTACTCTATGATATTTTTGGGGTTTTTTAGTTGTGGTTACCAATTAGGTTTTCTTACTGCGCACTTTCCAGCTTTTGTGACTGAAATGTGTAACCCAATACTACCTGCATCAGGAATTTATAATTTAGGTATAACTTCGACCTCCGCCTTGGGAGCTATATCCATTTCACTGATTGGCCTCGCCAATATCGTTGGCACCTTAGGCGCAGGATACCTGGGCAAGACATATTCCAAAAAATACCTTTTATCGTCAATCTATTTTGGGCGCACTTTAGTATGTGCAGTATTTATATTGGTGCCTATGACACCGATATCGGTAATACTATTTTCCCTCTTAATGGGCGCTTTGTGGCTTGCTACAGTCCCACTAACAAGCGGACTGATTGCACAAATCTATGGGCTTCGCTATATGGGCACCCTCTATGGTATCGTATTTTTTTCACATCAACTTGGGGGCTTCATGGGAATCTGGCTTGGAGGCAGGCTTTATGATGCATATGGAAATTATAATCTAGTATGGTGGATTGGCATTGCAGTTGGTGCATTTAGTGCTCTCGTACATCTGCCCATAAAAGAGCGGCAAAAGTCTTGGGTTTAGAGTTATAGATTGCTCATAATCTAACAATCATTCATGTTTTTAAGAATTTATTTTTTTGCCAAGCAGTTAAAATGTATTTGGCAACCATTAGATCCAAATGCGCACCACCACCATTTTTAAAAATTGTAATTTCATTATCTGATCCACGTGTAAATTTGTTTATTTGATAAAAGTCTGCTAAAATGTCTTGTTTAGATATGACTTTTTCCTTCAACGGAATTTTCAATTCGCCAATGTGTTCTATTGTAGTATCATAGCTATCAACAAATATTTTGCTGCGGCATAGCGCTAAATCATCGACCTCTCTCATATCAGGTCGGTAGGCTCCAATTAAATCAAGATGCTGGCCAGGCCTAAGCCACTCACCCTTGATAATTGATTGTTTCGACATTGTGGCACAGGATATAATATCAGCACTTCTGACACTAGCCTCCAAATCTTCTATGGCTACTGCATTGCTCCTGCCACTAGTCATAGATACCGCTGTTTCGTGGGTACGATTCCATACTTGGAAAGAAGCATTAGGAAAGGCAGAAGAATATGCGTCAAGAAGACTGTGTGCCACAGTTCCAGCGCCAACTATGAGGATATTTTTGCTACTAGGTTTTGCCAGACGAAGTGCTGCTGTAATACTATCACCAGCTGTTTTCCATTTTGTAACAAGATGGAAATCTAGAATTGCTTCTAATACTCCAGTTTTATCCGAAAAAAGGCTAACTGCCCCATTTATTTTTGGAACAGAATGAAGTGAGTTTTGAGGAAAAATAGTAGCAGATTTAACAGCTATTCCTAACCCATCAATCCATGCAGATCGCGATAAAAGCGTGTCCTCTTTTCTATAAATAAATGTATCTTTAACTTCCGCTTTGGACATTTGATGCCCCTGCTCTATTGCCGCAGCGAGCTCAAGCCAGTCCAATAGAGCATTACCTTCATGATATGTTATGTATTCTACATCCACTAACGTTACCAAATACGACTAAGTTAAGTTTTTGGAGAGCGCTGCGGCATGAAAATTTATATGTTCTTCCATGAAGGTTGCTATAAAATAATAACTATGATCATAGCCATCGTTCATTCGGACATTAGCAGCCAATCCTCTCTTTTTTAATACTTTAGAAAGACTATCTACCGATAACAAATTGAGAAATTGATCATTTGATCCAGTGTCAATTAAAATAGGCCCTGAAAAATTGGTTTTCTGAGCAATGACACTCGCGTCATAATTTTCCCATAAACTTTCATCGCTTCCTAAATAAGCAGAAAATTGTTTGCGACCCCAATCAGACTTCATTGGATTACAAATTGGCGCAAATGCTGAAACTGATTTAAATTGGTTATTCAACCTAAGAGCCATTAATAATGCTCCATGCCCACCCATTGAGTGCCCCATAACCGATTGCTTAGAAGTATTCACAGAAAAGTTTTTTTCTATTAGGCTGGGCAACTCCAAGACAAGATAATCCCACATTTTATAATTTTCTTTCCAAGGTGATTGGGTTGCATTTAAATAAAATCCTGCACCTTGACCTAGGTCGTAAGCGTCATCATCGGGAATATTCGTTCCCCTAGGAGAAGTGTCAGGAAAAATTACTGCAATATTATGCTCTCTTGCAAACTTTTGGGCCCCAGCCTTAAGCATTGCATTCTCGTGCGTACAGGTCAGGCCAGATAAAAACCACAAAACTGGTATTTGCTTGTCTTTGAGAAAGCTAGGCATAAATACTGCAAAAGTCATGTCGCACTTCAATGTAGTTGAGTTATGCCTGTAGACACCTTGGACGCCTTCAAACATTTTATTTTCCGATATTATTTCCATAACTTTTCTTGCCGTTTCTCAATACTATTTAACTATAAACCCTTTTTTTAAACCCTTTTTTTTGGTGGTAATTTCTCTTATTAACCCTTAGCTCACAAAAGAAATTGCGAAAGTAACAGTTAGCGCACTAAATAATGTAGAAAGCAATATAGCAGCAGAAATACGCTCAGGATCTATTTTGTAATGTTGGGCCAGCATAAAGGTGTTACCAGCCACTGGCAAGGCGGCAGTTACGACCATAACCGCCGCTGCATACGGTTCAATGAAAAATAAGTATAATGCCATGATGCCAATTAAAAATGGATGGGCAACGAGTTTTAGAAAGCTCAGCCAAAATGCAGATTTTGGATCGTCTATCTTTCGGAAAGAAAGTGAAGCACCTATTGCAAATAGCGCACCTGGAGTTGCAGCCTGCCCCAATATTACTAAAAACTCACTAAAAAATTTAGGAATTTGATAGTCTAAATACCCCCAGAGAATTCCAAAAGAAAAAGATACAATCATAGGGTTTTGAAATAAACCTTTAGCTATAGGCTTCAGTAATCTGATACCCCATGCTTGATCACGAGAAACCATTATTAAAACGACTATAAGAGTACCAAAAATTGCAAAATCAGTTGCTAAGATCATCATAACATAGCCAACTGACTGTGAGCCTAATAAGGTCGCTAAAAGAGGGATCCCTAAAAATCCAGTATTTCCAACCGTTGCTATTTGCGCATCAAAAACTGCCGTTTCAAACTTATTCCCAGAAAAATAACTCACCATGATCACTGCAAGATAAAGAATTGATGTGGCAACTACATAACATCCAACAAACTTCAAATTAAAAATTTTACTTATATCAAGTTGCGAGGAAAATTTGAAAAGCATCGCGGACAAGGCAAAATAAAATACAAATTTTGTTATTGCGTCAGTCCCACGTTTGCTGAGAAACTTATATTTCCCAGAAAAAAATCCAATCGCCACTATTAGGAAAAAAGGTAAGGTTTGTAAGAAAATAATCATCATAAAAAAGGGTTAGCAGGTAACTTAAAGTGGTCAACAAAAATTAAGAAATACTTAAACAGGTTATAAAAATTATCACTTAAATTATCACTAATCCGGCCATTATAGGACGAAATTTACTTTAATTGTTAAGTTTACAAAAACTCCCAAAATGCTAGGCTCTTATAATGAATTCAGTAAAAATAAATAAAGGGCGAAAATACCAGCAAGTCGTAGCGGGAGCTAGATCTATTTTTTTAAGTGAGGGTTTTGAAGCCGCAAACATGGATGTAATAGCTCAAACGGCGAAAGTAAGTAAAGCTACTCTCTATAGTTACTTTCCAGACAAACAAAGTTTGTTCATTGAAGTCGCTAAGTTAGAGTGCGAAAATCAAGCTGATAATGCGCTAAAAATAATTGACCAAACACAAAGTGTTGATAACGTTTTGCGTCAGGCAGCTGCATATACAATCAACTGGTTAGTCTCAGACATAGCGCAGCAAATTTTTAGAATTTGCGTTTCCGAGATTGAGCGATTCCCAATTCTAGGTAAAAGTTTTTATGAAAATGGCCCGATGATGGGACAGTCTAAACTTATCGATTATTTTAAATATGCACAGCAACAAGGTTTTTTAAAAATAGAGGATCTTTATCTAGCAGCAGATCAATTTACTGAATTATGTAAAGCCGACCTCTACACAAAAGCACTATTTGGAATTCAGCAAAAATTTACTGATGCCGAGATTGAACGTGTTTCAGAAGGGGTAGTTCAAATATTTTTGGCTAAATATGGAAATTGCTAACCTATCGCTAATATACGACAACCGATCTTATGCTTTCTCCAGCATGCATTAAATCAAAACCTTTGTTAATGTCGTCAAGTCCAAAAGTATGAGTAATCATAGGATCAATTTCAATTTTTCCTTCCATGTACCAGTCGACAATTTTTGGAACGTCTGTTCGGCCTCGCGCACCTCCAAAGGCTGTTCCTCTCCATACTCTACCTGTAACAAGCTGGAATGGACGAGTTGATATTTCAGCTCCAGCTGGGGCTACTCCAATTATTATACTTTCACCCCACCCTTTGTGGGCGCTTTCCAAAGCTGCACGCATCACTGACACATTACCAGTAGCATCAAAGGTATAATCAGCGCCGCCATTTGTTAAACTAACTAAATGCTGAACTAAGTCACCAGAAACTTCATTTGGATTCACATAATCAGTCATGCCAAATTTCTTTGCCATCTCCGTTTTTTGGGGGTTCAAATCTACACCTACAATTTGATCCGCTCCTGCTAACCTGAGTCCTTGTATGACGTTAAGACCTATGCCCCCTAATCCAAAAACAATGGTCCGACTGCCAATTTCGACTTTTGCTGTATTGATAACAGCACCAATTCCTGTCGTTACACCGCACCCAATATAGCAAACTTTATCAAAGGGCGCTGCTGGATTAATTTTTGCTAATGCAATTTCAGGTAAAACTGTGAAATTAGAAAATGTCGAACATCCCATGTAGTGAAGAATTGGCGTGCCATCTAACATACTAAACCGGCTGGTACCATCTGGCATTAAGCCCCGCCCTTGAGTTTCCCTTATGGCTTGGCAAAGATTTGTTTTAGGATGGAGGCAATATTCACACTGGCGGCACTCTGGGGTATAAAGTGGGATTACATGATCCCCAACTTTAAGATCCAAAACATCAGGCCCAACTTCTACTACGATGCCAGCTCCCTCATGCCCTAAAATAGCTGGAAACAAACCTTCTGGATCGGCACCAGACAAAGTAAATTCATCGGTGTGGCATATTCCAGTAGCTTTTATCTCTACTAATACTTCACCATTTTTTGGCCCTTCAAGATTAACATCCATTACTTCCAATGGTTTTCCAGCTTCTACAGCTACCGCAGCACAGGTTTTCATAGTGTCCTCCATTTAGTAAGAACATCCTGCACAGTCAGAATAATTTTGCAATGAATATAACTGCCTATGTTAAACGCTATGTTACTTATAAACGGAAGTTCAAGTAAATTGGAATTTAACAAAAAATATTATTAATGCTTTATTTCTTTATCCGGTAAGTTTTGTGACACGACCCGCAAGATTGCCCTATATTCCCAAGGCCGGCAGCCAGAGTTTCAGCAGAAGTCGTTTCGAGGCCTTCAATCATGAAGGAAAAATCATCAGCTTTTTCAATAAAGTCTTCCCAATTTTCCCAGATGGCAGGAGAACTTTCAGAGAGCGGATCTGTTTCGTTTAATTCAAATTTTGCTTCTATATCTGCCGCAGCCATCAATAATGTTTGCTTGGCAGTTGAAGCACTTTCTTCTGTAAATGGGTCCAATCCTCTTGCCATAGCGCCAATTTTTGCCATTGTGTCTTTAATAACAGTCATCAACTGCATGCGCTGTTTCACAGCGTCATTTTTTACATTTTGGTGTGCTGAAACAGGAAGTGCAAGAAAAACTATTGACGCTAAGAATATGATTTTTTTCTTCATTTTTTTACTCCTTCGAAAGAAGTATTTAGCTCAATAAACGTGAAAAAAAAGTATTAATTTTGACTGTTAGTACTGGACAACTTATCAATTATATATTTAGAACAAAACAAGAACACTTGAGGTTAAAATGTCAAACTCCAGATACATTTCTTTGTGGTTTCCATATTTTGGTGCAGAACGAATACAGCGAATTTTCAAATTGGAAAAAAAACACGAACTTGCGATAATTGAGAATAATGGCAATACACAAACATTATCTTCTGTATCATTTGGCGCATATAATTCAGGATTAAATATAGGCCAGCCATTACACGATGCGAAAGCTATATGCCCAAAACTGGTAACTCATATTCGATCTGTAAAATGTGAGTTAGCTTTTCTGCACGCCTTATGTCGGTGGTATACCCAATTCACACCTTGGGTGGCGGCTGATAAATATGACGGAGTTATTCTCAACATTAAAGGTTGCGCACACTTATTTGGCAGCGAGGCAAAAATGCTTGATTTAATTGTATCTCGTACAGAAACAGTGGGCTTAACTGTAACTAGTGGCATGGCGGATACTGTAGGAGCTGCTTGGGCATTAGCTCGCTTTACTCACAAACCAACAGAAAACTACCTTACAAGTAATTCTATCGATCAAGAAGCTCGTGCAACCCGTAGCCGTGCTAAGAAAAAACCGCAAACAAACAGTTCAAAACAACGAACAATACAATTACTTAAAAATAATACAACGCGCATTGCACCAGTGGGGCATACTTATAAGTCATTGGCTAAACTCCCAATTGCATCACTGCGTATTGAAAATGAAATAGTTACTAAATTAAACCAACTTGGCTTAAAATTTGTAAAAGACCTGTTGAAACAACCAAGAGCGCCTCTTGCAAGACGCTTTGGAACAACGTTGATTACTAGATTAGATCAGGCATTAGGACATGTTCCCGAGTCAATTTCACCAATTACTAACAGAAAATATTTTGGTGTAAGAATAAGCTTTCCAGAACCTATTGGGCTTATTGAAGATATTAAGAAAACTATAGAAAAGTTACTTACCCGTTTATGCAATAAATTAAAAACTGCTGTTTTGGGACTGCAGAAATTAAAAATTGATTTGATTTTTAGTAATAATGAAACACAAACACTTTTAGTAAGCATGGCATTTTTTACCAATGAGCCTGATCGTATCTTCTCAGTTTTACTGCTCAAATTAGATGAAATTAAACAAAATTTTGGCATTGATATTATTAGACTGGAAGCAATTAATGTGGGTCCTATCTTACAATCGCAATTCGTTAATAATTTACCGATACACGAAAAGGCAGTAGAAAATCAAAATACTACCCTTAAGAACCTAATAGAACGTCTAGGAACAAAAGTTGGATTAGATGCAATTACCAGACATATACCAGCTGAAAGCCATATACCTGAGAGATCGTGGCAGATTTTAAATGCAGCACATTCAGACTATAATCTGGGTAATTGGCCAACTTCAAGTTGTAATAGACCTTCATTTTTATGGCCACCAGAAGCATTAGAGGGGCCAAAGGATTCAAGATTAGAAGACCATTTTATTTGGCGGAAAAAACTATTCCATGTAAAAACTAAATTGGGACCAGAGCGTATTGCACCAGAATGGTGGATAGAGGATAATAATTGGCGAAGTGGGGTACGTGATTATTGGCAGGTACACTGTGATGATGGTCAATTTTTGTGGCTATTTTATGCTTACGGAGCTCAACTACCTGGAGGCTGGTTTTGCCATGGGAAATTTGGCTAATGTTACCAAATTGAACTTCAATTTCTAAATATCTAAAGCAAATAGCAAATAAAAATCAAAGGAACGACATATGCCTATTTACGTCTTTATAGAGTAAATATCTGAAAGGCCCTGGCCCTCCGGCATAGCATGCCTGTGGGCAAAAAGCTCGAAGCCATAAAAAGTCTCCCGCTTCAACTTCAACCCAGTCTTGATTGAGATGATACACGGCTTTTCCCTCAAGAATAAAAATTCCATGTTCCATCACATGCGTTTCTGCAAAAGGGATCACACCACCTGGTTGAAAGGTAACAATATTAACATGCATATCGTGACGAAGATCATCAGGCTCAACAAAGCGCTTAGTGAACCACGTGCCGTTGGAATTGAGCATTTCAACGTCATCACATTCATTTTCATTTTTAACAAAAGCGACCGGACGCTCGATCCCTTTTACATCTTTATACAATTTCCGAATCCAATGGAAGTTAGTTACCTCATTCGAGTTGCTCCAAATACTCCATTCAGAACCCGCTGGTATATATGCATAATCACCACTCTCCATAATATGGCTTTCATTATCGATCGTTAATTTAACTGCGCCAGACGTCAAAAATAGTACTGACTGAACACCTGCATTGGGGTCTGGATTATCGCTTCCTCCCTCCGGCTGAAGTTGAACCAAATACTGGCTAAATGTTTCTGCAAAACCTGTCATTGGCCGAGCAAGAACCCACATCCTCATATGCTTCCAAAAAGGAAGCAAACTAGTAACAATATCTGCGAAGCAACCTCGTGGAATGACTGCATAAGCACTCTTGAATACAGCTCGGTCAGTCAGTAAGTTTGACTGAGTTGGTAGCCCACCCTCTGGCGAAAAATAAGTGTTTTTTTTCATATAATTTTTCTAATTCAACTTTAAGTATTTAAAACCCCGAAATCTCTAAATTTAAGAACAAATCCACAGAATTTAGAAAGTATTACAGGAATAGCCTATCTTAGGCTAACATTACCATAAAAATATTATAAAGTTAAAATATCATTCACTCGACATCGAAGGTGTACGAACACCCAAAGAACGCCAGCGCTCCAGTTCTTTAGGTGCACTTAATGTCATTTTTCGATAAATTTGGTTATATCTATCAACCCGAAACAGCTTAACACTCGTCAACACACCCATTCTACGCAAAAACTTCCGGTCCTCTTCTGCTAGCTCTTCACGAATATTGGCGTCCACCCCAGCCCTTGATATATACTTTAAAAGGTTTTTATCTTTCTCTGGTATGCTTATTGAATTATCAATACTGCCACCAAGCATTTCTATTAAATCACGCTTTGGAGTAGGATCTGCTAAATTACCCGCTGCTAAATCAGGAACTGGAAGATTCTTTAAATTACTCGGTATTGTTAATGGTTTGCTCGGCAATACCGCAAATTCTTCAGGGCCTGTACCGACATCATAAAGATCCCGAAGCCTTGCGTCATCACTACTACATGCGCTCAATAAAAATATAATGACAAAGATACCTGAAACTCTAAAGATCATAAAATACCATCATAAAATATAA
>CACOXV010000026.1 GCA_902631295.1 Paracoccaceae bacterium
GATAGGTGAACCGTATGGTAACTGGCTATTAAAAAACGATCCTGAAAAAGTTGATGCGGTAGTTGAAATAGCCATTACACCTAACAGGCCAGATGCATTGGGCGTTAGAGGAATTGCCCGTGATTTGGCAGCCAGAGGCTTGGGTGATTTGAAGCCAATGGATATACAGCCCATTCCTGGAAAATTTAAATGCCCAATATCTGTATCCATTGAGCCGGATACGCTAATCAATGCGCCGGTTTTCTACGGTAGACTGATAAGAGGGGTAAAGAACGGCCCATCACCAAAATGGTTACAGAATAAATTACGTGCAATTGGGTTGCGGCCTATTTCTACCTTAGTAGATATCACGAATTTTTTTACTTACGATAATAACCGCCCGTTGCATGTGTTTGATGCCGATAAGTTAAATGGCTCGTCTATTAGAGTGCATGACGCAAAGGGGGGGGAAATTTTTAACGGTTTAGATGAAAAAGAGTATGCCTTGTCAAAAGGCATGACAGTAATTTCCGATAATGTGGGAGTAGAAAGTTTAGCAGGCATAATGGGAGGTAGTGGTTCTGGATGTACTGATAAGACAGAAAATGTTTTTATTGAGGCTGCGTACTTCAATCCCATAACGACCGCTTACACCGGACGGGAATTAAAGATAAATTCGGATGCTCGATATCGCTTTGAGAGAGGGATAGATCCAAAGTCGGCAGTCTTTGGTATCGAGGCAGCCACAAAAATGATTGTTGAGTTATGTGGTGGAGAACCATCTGAGGTTGTTAAGGCCGGCGAAATTCCTAACTATGGGAGAGCATACAAAGTAGATACTGCAAGGATTGAATCCCTAGTAGGCATGGTAATTCCACCAGATGATCAACTGAAAATTCTTGAGGACTTGGGCTTCGTTATTACGGGCGATACTGCTGAAGTGCCGAGTTGGCGTCCAGATGTACAAGGTGAGGCTGACCTTGTGGAGGAGATAGCGCGTGTAGTATCTCTCAAAAAGCTGCAGGGTATACCGCTTCCCAGAGTTAGTAACTCTGTCCCAAAACCTGTCTTAAGTGCAACGCAGCTTAGAGAACAAACGTCGAGGCGAGCCGTGGCAGGGCTGGGGTATAATGAATGCGTTTCTTATAGTTTTATTGATGAGAATAGCGCCAAGTTATTTGGTGGAGGTGATACTGCAACTCAGCTAGAAAATCCAATTTCTAGCGAGATGAGTCATATGCGTCCAGATTTATTACCAGGTTTGTTACAGGCTGCTTCAAGAAACCAAGCTAGAGGTTTCTTAAATATGGCGTTATTTGAAATAGGACCTGTATTCAATGGAGTTAACCCTGAAAATCAGACAATGAACCTTAGCGGTGTACTGATTGGGCAAACTACTTCGAAAGATGTGCATGGGCAGAATAGGGAAGTAGATGTTTTTGATGTTAAGTCCCATATAGAAAACGTATTATTTTTAATTGGAGCACCATCTACATTTCAAATTTTACGTGGCGCAGAATCCTATTGGCATCCGGGCCGGCATGGACGTATTTGCCTAGGCCCAAAGAAAACTCTTGGGGTATTTGGTGAGATACATCCCAAGGTTTTAAGTTCTTTTGACTTAAAAGGACCAATAGTTGGCTTTACTATTTTTCTTGATAATATTCCGATACCTCGGAATTCAAATACTACTCGTGCACCATTGAGAGCATTATCTTTGCAGGCTGTAGAACGAGACTTTGCTTTCGTTGTAGGCGAAACGGTAGAAGCGTCAGCAATAACAACCGCAGCAATGGGGTCTAAAAAGGATATCATCGAAGATGTCAGAGTTTTTGACGAGTTTATTGGAGGTGATTTAGGTGATGGAAATAAGTCAGTTGCAATTACTGTAAGACTACAGCCCACTGAAAATACTCTTACAGAAGCGGAGATCGAACAAGTAAGTAAGAGTGTTATAGACCGAGTTGAGTCTGCCACTGGTGGCATTTTGCGTAGTTAAAAAAGACATGATTTCAATTATTCTGAAATCGACAAATTTGAAATTTTATTTCAAGAGGTAAAAGGAGACTTAAATGCTAAGTGTTTATCTAGCTGGTGAAATTCATACTAATTGGCGGCAAGAGATAGCAGAAGGCGCTCAAAATTTTAATGTAATGTTTACATCTCCCGTAACTGATCATGAAGCCAGCGATGACTGTGGTGTCAAAATAATGGGCTCGGAGGAATTGAAATTTTGGCACGACCATAAAAGTGCAAAACTCAATGCGATTAGGACAAGAAAGTATATAGAGGAAGCGGATGTCGTTGTAGTACGTTTTGGCGACAAGTATAAGCAGTGGAATGCTGCATTTGAGGCTGGTTATGCTGCGGCATTGGGTAAGTCAATTATTGTTATGCATGGGGCAGACCATCAGCATGCATTAAAAGAGGTAGACGCTTCAGCATTAGCAGTCGTAGAAACCTCCCAGCAGGTTGTGGAGATACTAGAGTACATAGAAAAAGGTACATTACCTGCTTAGCTGGCTAAGGTATTTACTGTGCTGTTTATTTTACCTACTCTAATGTAGTACGTTCAAAGCTTTTAGATCAGGTTTAACAGTTTCCAATCCTAATGCTTCACCGACTGCAGCATATGTTAATTTTCCATCGTGTACGTTGAGGCCGTTTAATAGATGTGGGTCATCCGAACAGGCCTTTACCCATCCTTTATTTGCAAGGGACATAATAAAAGGAAGCGTAGCATTTCCTAGAGCTAAGGTTGAAGTACGCGCGACTGCTCCTGGCATGTTTGCAACGCAATAATGCATTATGCCATCTATTTCATAAATTGGATCAGCATGAGTAGTGGCACGTGATGTTTCAAAACATCCACCTTGATCGATTGCAACGTCAACTAAAGCGGCGCCAGAGTTTAAGGTAGATAATTGTTCCCTGCTGATTAGTTTAGGGGCCTCTGCCCCTGCAACTAGAACGGCACCAATGATTAAATCTGCTTGTGAGGCAAGCTCAGACGTTGCCTTCTGTGATGCATAGCCATTTTTAAAAAGATGACCGAAAACATCATCAATATAACGCAGACGCGTTAATGATTTATCTAAGACGGTAACATCAGCACCCATTCCAGCTGCAACCCTTGCTGCATTAGTACCAACTACACCGCCACCAAGAACCAAAACTTTTGCAGGTGCTACTCCAGGAACCCCTCCCAAAAGAACGCCTCTGCCACCATTAGCCTTCTGTAAAGTCCAAGCTCCCATTTGGGGCGCAAGACGGCCTGCAACCTCTGACATTGGCGCCAATAGTGGAAGGCCCCCGTTTGCATCTGTTACTGTCTCGTAAGCGATTGCCGTACATCCGCTGTCAATAAGGTCGTGAGTTTGTTCCGGGTCTGGTGCGAGATGAAGATAGGTAAATAAAAGTTGCCCGCTTTTAAGCATTTGTCGTTCAATTGCCTGGGGTTCTTTAACCTTGACGATCATTTCAGCCTCATCAAAAACTTCTTTTGCAGTTCCAACGATAGCAGCGCCTTCTTTTACATAATCGCTATCAACAAAACCTGCTTCAATTCCGGCATTTGTCTCTATCGTTACAACATGGCCGCGACCAACCAATTCTCTGACAGCAACTGGTGTTAAGCCTACTCTAAATTCTTGTGGCTTTATTTCTTTTGGGCAACCAACTTTCATGACCTCATCCCCCTAATTTTCTCAAAAGAATAATACGTTGCTTTTAATAAAAAATTATGGCAAATACTGCTGATAATAGAACCAAATACGCAATAAAATTCTAATTTTTTATCAAATATTAAAATGAAATTCGAAAAAGATCAGCTAGATAGCACAGACTTACGAATCTTAAAGGCTCTTCAAATCAAGGGTAGAATTACCAATGCGGAGCTTGCCGATGAGATAAATTTATCTCCATCAGCATGTCATAGAAGGATCCAAAGGATAGAGGAGAGGGGATTTATCAAAGATTATGTGGCATTGCTAGACTCACGGAAGGTAGGAGTTCCAACCACTGTGTTTGTAGAGATTACACTTACCGCTCAAGCAGATGAAATACTTGATGCATTTGAGAAAGCAGTATCTAAAATTCCTGATATACTTGAGTGTCATTTGATGGCCGGTTCAGCTGATTATATTCTGAAGGTAGTTGCCGAAGATACTGAAGATTACTCAAGGATCCACAGACAACATCTAACGCGACTACCTGGAGTTGCACAAATGCAAAGTTCTTTTGCTCTTCGCACCGTATTTAAAACTACAGCTTTACCAATTTAAAGTGACGTTAGGAAAAATAAATCGTAAAAATTTAACATAGAATATTTTAGAGTTTTGAATAACATTTAAATGCATTAGCTGATTATTTTCATGTCCTGTCATGCATTTAAATTTCGATAGCAGATATTATTTATAAAACCATATACATTAAGACATAAAAAATGAGAAAAAATTATAAGGATAACTTTAGTTGGCTAGAGGCCGAACTAAATGAAACATACGATGAAATGTTTGAGGCTGAGTTTTCTGAGCCAATGCTTCCGGACGAATTTTGGAAAATATATAAAGGTGAGCGTCCAGATACCTTAGAAAAAAGAACCTATTTTCGGAATTTGTTGAGGCTCCAAATGGAGTTGATAAAATTACAAGATTGGGTTGAGAATACTGGTTCAAAAGTGCTGATTATTTGTGAAGGTCGTGATGGAGCAGGAAAGGGGGGTGTAATAAAAAGAATCACACAACGTTTAAATCCAAGGGTTGCACGAGTTGTTGCTCTGCCTAAACCAACTGAACGCGAAATGACGCAATGGTATTTTCAACGTTATGTACCACATCTACCTGCAGGTGGTGAAATCGTATTATTTGATAGATCTTATTATAATCGTGCTGGAGTGGAGCGTGTCATGGAGTTTGCATCTGATGATCAGGTGGAACAGTTTTTCAGAGATGTACCAGAGTTTGAACGGATGTTAGTGCGATCTGGGATAATTGTCCTAAAATACTGGTTTTCAATTTCAGACGAAGAACAGCAGCTACGTTTTATGATGAGAATTCACGACCCTATGCGGCAGTGGAAGCTTTCACCGATGGACCTTGAGAGTAGGGTAAGATGGGAAGACTATACAAAAGCAAAAGAAGAAATGTTTTCGAGGACAAATATACCTGAGGCCCCTTGGTATATCGTCGAGGGAAACGATAAAAAAAGAGAGCGCTTAAATTGTATCGAGCATATTTTAAGTCAAATTCCCTATTTGGAAGTTGATAATCAAAAAATCGAGCTTCCAGATAGGGTTTTTAATCCTGACTACGAAAGACGAGTGCTGCCTGACAAACTCTATGTTCCAAAAATATATTGAGGTTCTTAGAATAAATAAAAACCCCCATCAGTAGAGGGGGCTTGATTGAAATGAGCTAAAGCATTCCCTCGCGTTGTGCTTTTTTACGCGCCAACTTTCGAGCCCGTCTTATCGCCTCAGCCTTTTCACGGGCCTTTTTCTCAGAGGGCTTTTCAAAATGCTGTTTCAGCTTCATTTCACGAAACACACCTTCTCGCTGTAATTTCTTTTTTAAAGCACGAAGAGCCTGATCTACGTTGTTATCTCTTACACTTACCTGCATGTGGTAGTCACCACCTTTCCAATTTTGAGTTGCGCTTTATCGCAGGAAATGTTTGATTATCAAGAAATAAAAATTTTGTCCATAGTATAAAATTGATAATAAAAGATGGTTATGTCAGAGCAAACACGCACACTGGTAAAGCTTATGTCGGCTGCAAAACTTCATATCCCCTTTGATGGTTGGGGAGATGTGACTTTCAATGCAAGTTGTGCAGATGCTGACTTAGATCCTCAGATAGCGCGTCTGTATTGTCCACGTGGTGGATTGGATCTTGCGATTTACTACCATCGTATGTGTGATCAAAAACTACTAGAGGAAAATAAATCGCGAGAGTGGGGTGAGGCCAGGCTGAGAGATAAAGTCGGCACGTTAATAAAAGCCCGTTTAGAACTTGTTGAGGAGAAAGAACTTGTTCGCCGTGCTACTACTTTATTCGCTTTGCCTCAGAATAATCTTACAGGATTAAAGTTAATCTGGGAAACTTCCGATATTATTTGGAAGATAGTGGGTGATACCTCCAACGATATTAACTGGTATACCAAAAGAACTACTCTCTCGGCAGTATATGGCGCAGTGGTATTATTTTGGCTCGGCGATAATTCCTCTGAAAGTGAGAAAACATGGGAGTTTGTGGACAGACGTTTAGCAGATGTAATGGGCTTTGAAAAATTTAAGAGTACACTTCGAGCAAACCCGGCGTTTAAGCCATTTAATGATTTAATTCGCAAATCTGTGTCTGGTATCAAATCCCCTATTGACCATGACTCACCCAAGCCAGGTGATTTTCGCTGAGTTTTGAACATAAATAATCTGTTAGGGTATCAATGAACGTAATTGAGATAACAAAACCGGGTGGCCCGGACGTTTTGAAATTATCAACTAGACCTAGTCCAAAGCCGGCAACCGGGCAAGTTTTGATAAAGGTTGCCTATGCTGGCGTGAATAGGCCAGATGCATTGCAGCGAGCAGGTCTTTACAAGCCGCCGAGTGACGCCTCAGATTTGCCCGGGTTAGAGGCAGCAGGTGAGGTTGTTGAAATTGGTGATGCTGTAAGCGGCATAGAAGTTGGTGACGCCGTATGTGCCTTACTACCTGGCGGAGGATACGCTGAGTATGCAATAACACAAGCTGCTCACTGTTTACCTATTCCAAACGGTTTTTCGTTGAAACAAGCAGCTTGTTTACCTGAGACTTTTTTCACAGTGTGGTCAAACGTAATAGCACGCGGCAAACTAAAGGCCGGAGAACGTTTCTTAGTCCATGGTGGTTCTTCTGGGATTGGAACTACTGCTATCCAACTTGCAAATAAAATCGGTTCACGGGTTTTCGCAACTGCTGGCAACGATAAAAAAGTATCAGCATGTATCAGATTAGGCGCTGAAGTCGCTATAAATTACAAAGAAAAAGACTTTGTTGAAGAAATTAAAAAGATAGGTGGAGTAGATGTAATCTTAGATATGGTGGGGGGTGATTACATTGCAAAAAATTTGAAGTGCTTAAACGAAGATGGAAGATTAGTCCAAATAGCATTTCTCAATGGAGCCAAAGCAGAAGTAAATTTTGCTCAATTAATGATGCGCCGACTCACATTTACCGGGAGTACTTTGAGACCACAGTCGAATGCTCAAAAAGCTCAGATAGCAAATGATTTGAGGGAAAAAGTTTGGCCATTATTGCGCCCAGGTGGTATTGAGCCTGAAATTGATAGTGAATACCCTTTGGTCAATGCATCAGAGGCGCATTTGCGGATGGAAAGTTCGGCTCACATCGGAAAAATAGTGCTCAAAGTTTAATAGGAATAATCTTTAGCTATTTATACTCAATACTCAAAACTTCATAAGATTTCTCACCACCGGGTGTTCTGACTTCAACACTGTCGCCTACATCTTTCCTTATTAATGCTCGGGCTATCGGTGATTTTACATTTAGAAGCCCTTTTTCAATATTAGCCTCATGCTCGCCAACAATTTGCCAAGTTTTTTCCTCGTCCGTTTCTTCATCAACAACGGTAACAGTCGCTCCAAACTTTATTGATCCTGATAAAGATTTTGGATCGATTACTTCTACCAGTGAGAGGATAGCTTCAAGTTCTTTAATTCGTCCCTCGATAAAGCTTTGTTTTTCTCTGGCTGAATGGTATTCAGCATTTTCAGATAAGTCACCGTGCTCTCGCGCCTCTGCAATGGCTTTAATTATTGCTGGACGCTCCTCTGATTTGAGAAGCTTTAATTCAGCTTCTAGAGCTGTATGTCCTGTGGGTGTAATGGGTATTTTTTCCATTCACATTTTCTTTCGTAAACAGTAATTTTTAATAACTTAATTTATAACAACGTGATTTTTAAATCTAAACTTGGCATTTTCTTATCCGAATAATATATCTTCGTAATTAAATGCATAATAATTGTTAAATTCAAAACAATTTCTTAATATTTTGAGCTACAATGCCGCAAAAGCTAATTTTAACTGCGACAGCAATTGACGCACAATAAATAAGCGCCATAAATATAATATGAGATTTAGTTTGGTGGAGTTGAAACCGTGACAGTCGTAGAGCGTGAGATGATGGAATGCGATGTTGTTATCGTTGGAGCAGGGCCTGCGGGGTTATCAGCAGCAATTAGATTAAAGCATCTTGACGAAAACTTAAATGTTATAGTTTTAGAAAAAGGTTCTGAGGTTGGTGCTCACATATTATCTGGAGCAGTTCTTGACCCATCTGGTTTGGATAGGCTAATGCCGGATTGGCGGGATCGTAATGCTCCAATAAATGTTCCCGTGAAAAAGGATAATTTTTACATTTTCGGTGAAGCAGGGCAAATACGGCTACCAAACTTCTTAATGCCTCCGCTTATGAATAACCATGGCAATTATATCGTATCGATGGGTAACGTCTGTAGATGGATGGCAGAGCAGGCAGAGGAATTAGGCGTAGAAATTTTTCCTGGCATGGCATGTTCTGATTTGGTTTTTGGTGAGAATAATGAACTGAAAGGTGTCGTTGCAGGAGAATTTGGGCTTGGGCAGGATGGTAAGCCAAGTGATGCCTATGAACCAGGAATGGAATTACATGGGAAATATGTATTTTTATCAGAGGGTGTGCGAGGTTCATTATCAAAAAAGCTAATACAAAAATATTCGTTAGATTCAGATAGTGACGCACCGAAATTTGGACTCGGGATGAAAGAAATATGGGAAGTTCTCCCGGAAAACCATAATGAGGGGGAAGTGACCCATACACTTGGTTGGCCGCTTGGATTCAAGAACTCCGGTGGCTCATTTGTTTATCATTTGGATAATAACCAAGTCTACGTAGGCTATATTGTGGATCTGAATTATAAAAACCCATATCTATTTCCCTACATGGAATTTCAAAATTTCAAGCATCATCCTAAAATTGCAAAGTTGCTGAAAGGCGGAAAACGCGTGGCTTATGGAGCAAGAGCTGTCACTAAAGGCGGCATACAATCAATTCCGAAAGTTGTGTTTCCCGGTGGAGCACTTCTTGGGTGCTCTGCAGGTTTAGTAAACCTCCCACGAATTAAAGGTAATCACAATGCAATGCATTCGGGAATTGATGCCGCCGAAGCAGCTTTCAAGGCGATAAGTGCTGGTAGATCGGGCGATATTCTTCATGACTACGAAAAATCAATTAAAAATGGTCCTATTGGGAAGGATTTAAAAAAGGTCCGTAACGTAGCACCTTTAAACGGCCGGTTCGGTCCGTTAGCAGGTTTATTAATTGGTGGTTTTGATATGTGGTTCCAATCTATTTTTCGTTTTTCACTGCTCGGAACTTTACGGCATAGGAAGTCAGATGCACAGAGTACAGAAGAGGCTAAAGATCATAAAGAAATTTTATATCCCAAGCCGGATGGGCTACTCAGTTTTGATAGATTAACAAACGTTTCCTTTAGCATGACAAATCACGAGGAATCTCAGCCACCACATTTAAAGCTGGCGGACAACAAAATTCCAACAAATTTTAATCTACCAAATTATTCTGAGCCAGCGCAACGGTACTGTCCAGCTGGTGTATACGAAATTGTAAAAGAAGATGATGCAAATAGATTTGTGATTAACTTTCAAAATTGTGTTCATTGTAAGACGTGTGATATCAAAGATCCAAGTGAAAATATCACTTGGGCAACGCCCCAAGGAGGCGATGGGCCCAATTATCCAAATATGTAATAATGTTCATTTTGGTGCTGTTCACGACTTATGATGGTACTCATACTCATCTTAATGAAGAGTAAGTCAAAGCAAATTCTGCAAGCAGTAACAAGGAAGTATAAAAGTTGAAATTTTTTCATTATTCCACTTGCTTAATTACAGGGTTGCTTTTTGCAGGCGTAGTTAACGCTGAAATTAGCTTTGGTGGGTATTTAGCAGGGCGGCATGCGCTTTCGGCTAAAGATTTTGATGCAGCTTCAACTTATTTATCTAGGGTTGTTAAGGACGATTTACAGAATCCGGATCTTTTGAATGGCCTGATAAGTGTTCAGGTTTCACTAGGTAATATTGCCGCTGCTAAGCATTCTGCAGATAAATTAGATCTTATTAATGTTCAGACTCAATTATCGAATATGGTAAAAGTCGCAACTCAATTACATGCACGGGAATACGGTAAAGCAAAACGTCAGATTAATAATGGCCAAGGTATTAATCCGTTGTTAGATAAGATAGTAATTGGATGGGCATTAGCCGAAGAGGGTAGTTTTGAAGAGGCAAAACTTATCTTTGATGAAATTGGTGAGGGCTCGTCACTCGCGCAGTTTTCTCAAATGCAAAAAGCATCGATGTTGGCTGCCTATGGACGGTATCAAAGTGCTCTAAGCACTTTAGATAACTTAGAGATGAGTTCGAGCAGCCTTTCCGTCGACGCCCGGGTAATGAGGGTCCAACTACTTTTGAAGCTTAATAAGAAAGATGAAGCTGCTGAATATTTTTCAAAATTTTTTGGTGAGGGAGCAGGTTCTGATGCATTGACTTTGCGTTTGCAAATAGAAAAGCATGAAGATGCTCCATCCATAGATAGCAGTCTTTCATTGGAGGCGGGAATTTCATATGCATTTTATGCCATTGCAGACATCCTAAAAGATGAGGCGGACCCAAATACTGCGCTTTTATATGTTCGCCTTGCCCAATATCTGAATACAAATAGTCAGAAAGCTGTCTTGTTGGCGGCTGATTTATTGGAGCAAATGGGGCAATATGATTTAGCAGTTGCAGAGTATTCAAAAATTTCCTCGTCAAGTTCTTATTTTCTCAGCTCAGAATTGGGTCGGGTGGGAGCACTTAGAGCCGGCGGTAAGACTGAAGCTGCTCTTGAGGTTTTATATTTTTTATCAAGAGAATTTGCTGATAATGGGATTGTACACAATTCATTGGGTGACTTTTTAAGGAGGGAAGAGCGCTATAGTGAAGCGAAATCAGCATATGACAAAGCTATAGATATATATAGGGATAAAAATAATATTACCTGGGTTGTTCTTTACGCACGGGGTATAACACATGAAAGACTAGACGAATGGGATAAAGCGGAGTCGGACTTTAGGAATGCACTCACAATTAAGCCAGATCAGGCAAATGTTTTAAACTATCTAGGATACTCGCTAATAGATAGAGGTGAGAAGCTTGAAGAGGCAATGACAATGATTGAAAAAGCTGTGAGCCTACAGCCTGAAAGTGGTTATATTGTAGATAGTTTGGCTTGGGGACTTTTTAAATTAGGTAAGTATGAAACTGCGATTCCTCATATTGAGAAGGCCGCTGAATTGATGCCTGTAGATCCAATTGTAACGGATCATCTGGGTGATCTGTATTGGGCAGTCGGTCGGCAGTTGGAAGCTAAATTTCAGTGGAGGCGTGCCTTATCGTTTAATCCTGAATTAAAGGATGCAAACAGAATAAGAGAAAAGTTACGAGTTGGGCTTGATAAGGTTTTAATTAATGAAGGGTTAAAACCAACATCTGACTTATATGCAAATGATAAGTGAATTTGCGCCAGCAAAAATTAATCTGTCACTACATCTTGTGGGCCAAAAAAGTGATGGTCACCATTTACTTGATAGTATCGTATCTTTTGTTAATATTGGCGATAAGATAAGTATCGAACCGGGTAAGTCTGGCGAGTTAAAAGTTGCTGGTCCGTTTGCGAAAGATCTACCTAGATCAAATCACAATTTAGTCGTAAAAGCAGCTCGCTTATTTAATAACATTAAACCTTTCCAGATAACTTTAGAAAAAAATATTCCAGTGACATCAGGCATTGGGGGTGGGTCAGCAGATGCTGCTGCGACAGTTAGATTATTCTCCAAATTCTATAATAAGCCAGAACTTCCGGTTGAAAAACTAATTTCCTTAGGCTCTGATGTGCCGGTATGCATGCAAAAAGGAATTGTTCGGATGATGGGTGTTGGCGAAGAGATTATCAATTTATCGCCTGCTCCAAAGGTGGGAGTTCTCTTGGTCAATCCTCGTAAGGCTTTATCAACAGCCAAGGTCTTCAGTGCTGTAAAAGAGAAAAATAACTCAGGATTAAATTTGCAAGTTTCAGGTGAGAAAAGCCTAAATTATTGGTTTGACTGGATTAATTCAATGAGAAATGATCTTACCGCTTCCGCCATAGATCTGATACCAGATATTAGGTTTATCCTTGATAAACTTATTACCTGTGATGGCGCTAAGGTTGTTCGAATGTCTGGCTCTGGGGCTACTTGTTTTGCCTTATTTGAAGATTTTGATCTATTGCAGGATGCGAAATTAAAAATTCTGAAAGAGTGCCCTTCTTTTTGGTGTGAGTCAGGTGAACTTATTTAACGCGATCTACAACATAATCTGCTAAATTTAAAAGTAATAATTTAATATTATTATCAGGAACAGCTTCCAAAGATTCCTTTGCAATCTTCCCCCATTCAATTGCATTCGATCTAGTTTTTTTGATTGCCCCATATTTGTTCATCATTTCAAGAGCTATATTAAAATCTTCAGATGTTTGCTCTCCTTTTTCAATGGTACGCTTCCAAAACTCTCTTTCATTTGCATCACAGCTTGAAATAGCTTTTATAAAAGGTAGGGTGAGTTTGCGTTCACGAAAGTCGTCTCCATTATTTTTACCAATTAATTTACTGTCACCTTCAACATCTAAAAGGTCGTCGACTATTTGAAATGCTATCCCAAGTGCGTCACCGTAATTGTAAAGGGCATTAGTTATTTTTGCGTCAGCTTCAGAAATCACAGCTCCCACTTGAGTAGCGGCAGAAAATAAAGCTGCTGTTTTGCCTCGTATAACTTTTAAGTAGATCTCTTCAGTGGTACTAATATCTCTAGATACAGTTAGTTGTAGCACTTCACCTTCTGCTATTGTAGCGGATGCATTTGCTAAGATATTGAGTACCTGTAATGAACCTGTTTCAACCATCAATTGAAAGGATCTTGAAAATAGGTAATCTCCAACAAGCACTGAAGATTTATTATCCCATAAAAGATTCGCTGAAGGCCTTCCTCGACGTTTTTCACTTTCATCAACGACGTCATCGTGTAGAAGGGTGGCGGTATGGATAAATTCTACTATGGCGGCCAAGTGAATATGATATTGGCCTCCATATCTACACATTTTTGCTGAAGCCAGGGTCAAAAGTGGTCTCAACTTTTTCCCGCCAGCATTTATCAGATGCGATGCTATTTCGGGTATTCGGGGCGCATACTCAGATGTCATACGCTCATCAATTAACTCATTAACGGCCTCCAACTCTTCCTTCAGTAGTTCAGAAAGTAAATCCTGCGGTCTTTTATTATTATTGTCTGACGCCATTTTATCCTCAGTGTGACCTCGACATAATTTAAATTTATTTCTACTATTGTCCAATGAAAGAGCTATTGCGCACGAAGGACCCGACGGTCATGCTTTATGCGAAGACAATATTAGACGGTCTTGGTATAACTAGCTTTGAAGCTGACGTAAATATGAGCAATTTATATGGTGTCCTACCGCGTCGGCTTTTGGTGGTCGATCAAGATTTCGAAGAGGCGCTAGATGCCCTCGTTTCGAATAATGTAGATGCAGATTTTTCTGATGGCAACTAACTTTTCAACTGATGATTTTTTAGGGGGTAAGCTTAGGGTTAAGCAACCAAAAAAAGGTTATAGAGCCGGAATTGATCCTGTTCTGCTTGCAGCATCCGTAAATGCTCATACAGGAGATAATATACTTGATCTTGGTTGCGGAGTAGGTGTTGCGAGCTTATGTCTTTCATATCGAATTTCTGGATTAAATATTTATGGCGTAGAAATTCAAAGTGATTACGCAGCTTTGGCTAATGAGAATGGAAAATTAAATTCTATTGATTTGAATGTAATTAATGCTGATATAGCTAAATTACCTGATCGTTTAAGGCAGATGCAGTTTGACCATGTAATTGCAAATCCACCATATTTTGATGGACTAGCCTCAACGTCGTCATTTAATCAAGGGCGCGATATTTCCCGAATACTGAATACTCCATTGGTAGATTGGGTATCGATTATGGCTCTGCGGCTTAAGCAAAAAGGTTGGGCCCATTTGATTTACCGTGTTGACCAATTTGATACTCTATTTCCTTTACTAATCCCTCGTTTTGGAAGCTTTGTGCTGACACCTATAGTTCCCAGGGCGGAGAGGGAGGCTGAACTAATGATAATCCATATGAGAAAATCAGGAAAGGCAGCTTTCCGTATAGAGTCACCGCTTTGTTTGCACAAGGGCCTTAAGCATATCGAGGATGCTAGTGATTATACCAAGCAGGTCGAAGATATTTTGCGTGGCCGTGGGGCCTTAACTTCGTGGCAAAAAAAATAAGAACTCTTTCACAAACGATTATACATAATTATAAATTTAGTAAATTCTAAGGTGACATATAGACATTTTTATGTTCAACTTAATAGTAAGACTTTACAGGAGATAATAGATGACAATTTCTTCCCACGTCCTCAACCTTCGTAAAAAGCATCAGGAACTTTCAGAAGAGATAGAAGAAGCTCAAAGAGACCTAGCTACCGACGATTTGCATCTTACAGAAATGAAGAAAAGAAAATTAAAAATTAAAGAAGAAATTTTCCGACTGCAGGCGTAATATACAAGAAACTGTACCTGAAATAAATTCTTTTAAGTCAATCTTTGTTGCGACGTATTGTTTCGCCCCGATTAAAATTTGGCTCTAACTCAATTACTTGGCCCTTAAAGCCATTAGGATCATTAAGTCTTGCAGCGATAATTTCTGCAGACTTTTTTCCTATTTCATACCTACAAGCGTCCATTGTAGCTAGCTTCATAGGTAAACCGTCCAATAATTCCAATCCATTAAAACCTGCCAGTCCAATGTCTTCAGGAATCTGTCTTTTACAATCGAGTAAATGCAGCAATCCGCCAGCACCAACCATATCATTTGAATAAAAAATAAAGTCTAAATCAGGATGTTTTTCGAGGATCAATTTGGTTAGATCACGCCCTTTTGCAAGTGCTGATCCACCCGAATAAAACTCTGTTCCTACTATTTCCAGGTTCGAAGACTTAAGCGCTGCTAATAAACCATCAAATCGTTTTTGTGCTCTGTGGTCGAGTGGCATCTGTGTGCCTAAAAATCCAATTTTTCTATAGCCAGCCGCAATTATTTCTTGGGCCATCAGTCTGCCGGCACGCCGGTGTGATATTCCAACCATTCCATCAATAGGATTTCCATCCACATCCATTATTTCGACAACAGGAATTCCTGAGTTTTTGAGCATCATTCGTGCTGTTTCAGAGTGTTCTAGGCCGGCAATAATTATTCCAGCTGGTCTCCATGATAACATCTTATATAGTACTGTTTCTTCCTTTTCAGGTCTATAATCTGTTATGCCTACTACTGGTTGTAAATCAGTATTCTCCAAAACAGAATTTATTCCCATCATGACCTCAGGAAAAACCATATTGGACATACTTGGAATAATTACAGCAACCAGGTTTACACGCTGACTTGCGAGTGCCCCTGCAATTTTATTTGGTACGTAACCCAAATCTTTTGCAGCCTTAAGAACTCGTTCTCGCGTATTTTTAGAGACATCGCCTCTTCCTCTTAGCACCCTACTAACGGTCATTTCTGAAACTCCTGATGCTTCAGAAACGTCCCTGAGTGTCAGGGGGCGCTTACAAGTTGGTTGCAAATCGTTTCCTTTCCATGGAGATATTCTTTAACATTGAGTTGTAGATCAAAAAGATTTAAAATGACAAGTTAAAGTAAAATTGTCGTTATTTAAATAATTTCGATTCATTAACTAAATACACGAGAATTTAAGAAAATATTAGCTAAAATATGGTAAAATTTTTTTAGTATGGTACCTCTTTATTAATAATTAAACTATCTATAATCAGGAAAGTAAGTTTGTCTCATATTAAAGTAAAAAATGTTACAATTAATAGCAAAGAATTCTTAACTGCGTTACAAGACTTGTACAACGCGTTAATCTCAATTGACGAGAAAAATAGGATTAGTGAATTCGCGAACTGCGAACAAAACGTAGACTTTCTTTGTGATAAAATTTCCATTGAATTATACGCTAAATTAAAAGATATGGCATTTGAAATTCTTAACATGCCCAGTAGGTGGTCGGGAGATCTCGAAGAAGCAATGAGAATTGATATTTTAACATCCAAAATTGAGCCTTTATGGGAAAACTTCGATTCAGAATGGAAAAAGAATTGTAATTAAAATTTTACCTCTCATTAGCTAAGTAAAGTCATAATAAATAAAGCAATTGTAGTTTTCTGGCTCAAAGATTTTTGATTTAAGTAAATAAATAAGCGGTGAAGCATTTGCTTAAAATAAAAGAAATATGGAGGCACCGGGGATTCTCAAGGCTTTGGCTCATTGGAGCTGCTTCAGGTTCTGCTAGGTGGCTTGAAGTACTGTGTTTTTCTGTTTTTGCCTGGCGGTTATCCGCCGATGCGTCTCTTGCCGGGTTGATTATGGGAGCACGTATGGCAGGTGTTGTAGTTGCCGGCGTTGTGTTTATGTTCATCGGTAGCAGAACATCTGGACAACTAGTAATGTTATTTATGCATGGGTTCACTGGGATAGCTTGCGCATTAGTCTTTTTACCTATTGGAGCAAATGAGCATATGGCGATGAATTATGCTGTTATTTCGTTTTTGTCGGGTATGTTATGGAGTACTGATTTTTCTTTCAGACGACGGATGTTAGCAGATCGCTTACCTGATCGTCTGGTGAGTAGTGGTGTAGGAATGGATGTAATGTCGAGCCACGCCACACGCTTGGTTGCCACACTTTTGGGTGGAGCCATCTTAGGTTTTGGAGACGAGCTTATTTTGCTTGGCCTTCTCTGTTTTCTATACCTCGGATCTGGTATTTTTTTACTTTTTGAGAAAGATAATGTTGCGGTGAACTCTGCAGGACCTTCCAACACACTTGGGGCAGTATTGCTTCAGGCCCAAAATGACAAATCAATTCTTACAGTTTTAATCCTTACTCCAGTCTACAATATATTCGTTTTACCCTATTTGGCTCTCATCGCACTTATTTTTCTTGAAAATTTTAAAACTACAGAGTCTCTCGCTGCATCTTTGGCATCTGTCGAAGGTGCTGGCGCTGTTGTTGGTGGTATACTGATTTCTAGTATACCTGTTAGTAGGCCTAGACGAATTTTTGTGTCCTCAACTGCTTTCTTCCTAGTGCTTCTGGTTTTGATTAGTAATTCGCCATTTATAATTGGCTTAATTGGCATGCTTTTTTTAGCTGGGATGCTGAGTTCAATATATTCTTCGATGCAAAGTACATTGATATATCAAAATTCTAGTGAAGATTTGCGTTCTCCAACTCTTTCTTTAATGACCCTTTTTATAGGTACAGGTATAATAGGTGCACTTAATGTGAGTTGGATGGGATTGCACCTAACCGTATCGAAAGTCATAACAATCATGGCATTAGAAGGCTTAGCTGTTTTTTTGTTGATAATTTTAGTATTAAGGCGTCTCAAATATAACAGCTGACAAATTTTAGTTTTTAAATAGTTTGTCATATTGTACTCGAAGTGTAGCTTTTTGTACTTTTCCCATTGAATTACGAGGTAAATTTTCTACCAATTTAATTAATTTTGGTTGTTTAAATTTAGCTAAATTGGATTTAAGAGTGTCTTGTATTTTTTTTACTGGGTCTTTCATTTTTTCTTTCAAGACCACCACTGCAACTACACCTTCTCCAAAATCGGAGTGTGGGACCCCAATAACAGCTGACTCTAAAACTTCATCTATATCGTCTATGAGGTTTTCAACTTCCTTTGGATATACGTTTAATCCCCCAGAGATTATCATATCGCTATCACGACCGACCAGTGTGATATAGCCATTCTCATCTCTTTGCGCTAAGTCTCCGGTAATAAAAAAATTATCTTGAGTAAATGCTTCCGAGGTTTTCTTAGGCATTCCCCAATACCCTAAAAAAACATTGTCACCTTTCTGTTCCAGTATACCAATTTTGCCATTAGGTAGGACCTCGCCTGTTATCTTATCTCTGATGCGGATTTCAATTCCGGGCAAGGCTTTGCCAATTGTACCGGCTATTCTTTTTCCCCTGTAAGGATTCGAAGTGCTCATGTTCGTCTCGGTCATTCCGTACCGCTCAAGAATTGAATGTCCAGTTCGTTTTTTAAACATTTTGTGTGTCTCTGCAGACAATGGAGCAGAACCTGAAATAAATAGACGGATATTTTTTGAAACATCTTTGTCAAATTCTGGATGGTCTAACAGTCTCGTGTAAAAAGTAGGTACTCCCATCATTGCGGTCGCTTTAGACATCCATTTAATAGCATCTTGTGAGTTAAATTTTGGAAGAAAAATAATTGAGCCTCCTACCATCGCTAAAAGGTTGCATGCAACTAACAACCCGTGAGTATGATAAGTTGGAAGCATATGCAAAAGAATGTCGCTTTCAGTGAATTCCCAGCTTTCTTTTAAAATCTCTGCGTTAGTTTTTAGATTACGATGGCATAGCTTTGCCCCTTTTGATTTACCGGTCGTCCCAGAAGTATACATTATGACGGCAATATCCTCTTCACCTCTGCTGACTGTAGAAAAGTTTGTTTCGCATAAAGCGAATTGGTCAGTAAATGAGCCAGTTCCGTCTTGATTAAGTGAAAAAAAATGAGCGTCAATGTCAGATAAATTTTCTTTGGCTAATTTAAAAGATTTTTCGTCTAAAATAACGATTTTCGGTTGAGCGTCGGATATAAAGTATTTCAATTCATTGGTTGTGTAGGCTGTATTTAATGGCAAATATACACCACCAGCTTTTATTGTGGCTGCATACACTGCTAATTGAGTGGCAGACTTTTCGGCTTGAATTGCTACGCGATCTCCTGGTTTTAAACCGTTTAGTATCAGTGAGTTTGCAATTTTATTTGTAAGCTCTGTAAATTGCTTGTAGCTTAAATTTCTAATATCGGTTTGCAGAAAAATCTTGTCACTATTTAAATTTGATCCAAAGATTTTGTCATATAGTACGTTTGGCAAATCAGCCCTTCCTAAAATTTCAAAGTTAATATTAAAAAAATCTAATCATCAAATTATTTAAAAATTATTTCTAAATGGCAATTTACAAATATAATTTACGGTCTTCGCCTTAATTATGTTACCAATTTATTTTTTGTTTACACTATACATAAAATGGATAATATATCCATTGATCGGATACAAGGGGGTGGGATGAGCAAAAGACTTGCGATTGATACTGGTGGTACATTTACTGATATCATAGCCATTGATGAAGTAACCGGAGAAATGGTTGCCGTTAAAACTTCCTCCACACCAAAGGATCCAAGTGTGGGTTTATTAAACTCTATAGATAAAGTTATTGGAACTGACGCTAGTAAGACTTCCTCACTTGAGATGGTTTTACATGGATCGACGGTTGCAACTAATGCAGTTTTGGAGCACAAATTTGATGGTCTAGGCCTTTTGGTAACAAAGGGTTTCAGGCATATGATTGAAATTGCGCGGCAATCTGTGCCGGATGGGTATGGAAATTCGTTTTTTTGGGTTAAACCACCTAGGCTTGTACCCTTGCACATGGTTAGGGAAATTCCTGGTAGGCTATTGCATGATGGATCGCAACTAGAGCCTGTTAATGAGGAAGAGACTATTAAAGCTGTAGAAGAGTTGGTTGAAGATGGTGCGAAATGTATCGCAGTTTGTCTCTTACACTCTTATGCAAACGCTGATCATGAACAGAAAATTCAGTCGATAATCAAGAAAAACTTCCCTGAGGTTTTTGTATCGGTTTCAAGTCAGGTACTACCAGAATATCGTGAATATGAACGTGCAATGACAACTTTAGTTGATGTTTTGGTAAAGCCGTATTGTCAGACTTACCTTCAACATGCATCTGATAGAATTACAGAGAAATCTAAAGATGTGCCTTTTTTAATAATGCAATCAAGTGGTGGTGTGGTAAAACATTCAACTGCAGCAAAGCGCCCTGTAACAATGTTACTTTCAGGACCTGCAGCAGGTATTTTAGGCGCAGTTCATATGGCAAAATTGGCTGGTTTTAATGATATACTGACAAGCGATGTTGGTGGTACATCAACAGATGTTTCTATTGTTGAAAACCAAACTCCTATGTACACGTCCTCTTCAATGGTAGAGTCCTATCCCGTAAAAACTCCAATGCTTGATATTGTTACGGTAGGTTCAGGTGGTGGATCAATTGCTTGGACGGATGATTATGGAAATTTAAAAGTTGGTCCACAAAGTGCTGGAGCAGATCCAGGTCCAATTTGTTATGGAAAAGGTGGAACGGACCCCACTGTAACAGATGCTGCATTAGTTCTTGGTCGTTTGCCGTCGCAGCTCATTGGCGGTGAAATTCAGTTAAATATAGAAGCTGCCCGTTCAGCGTTTGATAGGCTGGGCAAAGAGCATAATATGTCCCCTGAAAAAATAGCAGCTGGAGTACTTGAGTTGGCTGCAATAAGTCAAGTATTTGGTATCAGACAGGTTACTACTACTCGTGGACGTGATCCAAGCAAATACACAATGGTAGCGTTTGGAGGCGCAGGCGGCCTTTTTGCAACCGAGGTGGCAGAATTCCTTAATATAGGAACAATCTTATCTCCGCCTAATCCTGGAAATCTATGTGCGTTAGGGCTTCATGTGTCAGATGTGAGGCGTGATTATATACGGACCATGGTGAGGCGACAGTCTTCAGCCAACGAAAAAGAGATCCTCAACGCATGGTCTGAACTGGCCGATCAGGGTGTAAATGACATAAAAGCTGAGGGTATATCACAAGAAAGAATTAAATTAGTTTACGTCGCTGACATGCGTTATTTAGGTGAGGGTCATGAGGTACAGGTAAATGTGCCTGATGGCTGTAAAAAACCAGAAATGGTGAAATTTGTGTGGGACAAGTTCCACCAGGTTCATGACGAAACATTCGGATTTCAGTACGAAGGTGAACAGGATGTTGAAATTGTAAATTTACGCGTTCAGGCGATAGGTGAACAATATCGCCCAGAAATTCGCATCGACAAAGGTCCTGAGTTTCCAGCTGAACCAACCGCCACTAGGCTGACCTATTGGGATGATTGGGTTAACAGTCCTATTTATCGACGCTCTGATCTCAAATCTGAACAGTTAATAACAGGCCCAGCCATCGTCGAAGAATATGGCTCAACTATTGTAATTCCAATTAATTGGACGGCATTAAGAGATGATTATGGTAACCTTGTAATGCGAAAAGCAAGTCAATCAGAGAGTAAATAAATGGTATCAAAAACCTCAGGGGCAAAATTAGGTCCAATAGAATTAGAAGTCATTCATGGCACTATTCGGGCTGCAGAATTAGAAATTGAAGCTGCTGTTGAACGTACCGCGCGTTCACCAATGATAAGAGATCAACATGATTACCGTGTGGCCCTTTTCGATGCGAAAGGGCGAAAGTTAACAGGAAGATCTTACTCAGCAATTGTAGAGCCAGTTTTTGAATATTTTGGTGAAGAAAATATTTTTCCAGGCGATATATTTTTTTGGAACGACCCGTACAACTCTTGTGGGGGTATTGGGCATGTCCCCGATCTTTGCACTACTGTTCCGATTTTTTGGCAAAATAAACTAATTGGTTTTTCTCAGGTTTTTGGGCATCATGATGATGTTGGAGGGTCAGTGCCTGGTAGTTTACCTGTTCATGCTACTGATAGTTGGATGGAAGGAATACTTATACCTCCGATAAAAATGTATGAGAAGGGGGTTCTAAATGATGCAGCATTCAAGATTGTTACTAGGAACTCCAGACTCTCTGAGCACCTGGCAGGAGATATGGATGCGGAGATCGGTGCCGCTAAGCTTGGATCGCGACGTATTGAGGCGCTTGCCGACCGATATGGAGTAGACACTTTAGAAAATGCCTTTGAGGAAATCTTATCTAATACAGCTGAAATTTTTCGCCGTGAGATTTTTCCAAAAATAAAAGATGGTGAGTATCATTACGAAGATTATATAGAGAATGACGGTGTAGAAGACTCCCGTCTGCATGCGCTGCGCGTGACAATGACTAAAACAAACGAAAAAATCGTTTTAGATTTTACTGGTACAGATCCTGAGGCGCAGGGGCCTATAAATTGGGCAATTGATGAGGCTGATGGACGTTATTTTAGGAAATGGATGGCCCCAGTTCTTCGCTCCTTAGCGGATACACCAGAGCGAGCAGCGGAAATCGATTGCAACGAAGGCGTTTTGGATATTTTAGAAGTCAAATTTCCAGAAAAAGGTACGTTAATAACCCCTACCTTCGGCAAGCCAACGGGTATGAGATTTTTTTTAATGCTTCGGTCATTAGGAATTTTTGCAGCATGTTTGACTAAAGCTACTAGTGGCAGGATGCCTGCCGATCATGAGACGATCCGTATATGGGGATTAGTAGGCGGTAAAAGCTCAGAAGATTTCTTTTTATTTCGTGAAGTGTTAGGCGGTGGCGGCCCTGGAAGACCCTGGGCAGATGGTTCAGATGTAGTGCACATTGTTCCCAATTCTCGAAACCTTCCAGCGGAATTTTCTGAGACACGTTACCCGATATTTATTGAAAAACTTGGTTTAAAAGAAGACTCAGCTGGTCCCGGCTACAGAAGAGGTGGGTTTGGATATGATAAGCAGATAAAAACGCTTGTAGAGGCTAGATTAATATCAAATGCTGATAGGTCTTTTTTAAATTGTTACGGGGCTTACGGCGGCAAAGCTGGCGCATCTTACAGTGTTACGGTAGTAGACAAAGTTGGGAATGAAAATGAACACCCCGGCATGTGTGATACTGTAATGGTCCCTGGTGAAGATAGCGTAAGAATCGTGACAACCGGAGGCGGCGGTTGGGGTGATCCGCTTAAAAGAGAAATTGAACTTGTGATCTATGACTTGCAATGTGGCTTGATATCCGAAGGATCAGCTAAACAAAACTATGGAGTTATCGCTAATCTGGAGGGTCGAAAGTGGATAGCAAATATTGATGAAACACTTCGTTTACGAGAAGATATGTCTAATTCCCGGCAGCGTTTGCCGATGTTTGATCGGGGCGAGAAGTTTTCAAAAATTAAAGAAAAGGGCATGATAAAATATCCAAAAGACTGGACTGATCCAGACGAAGGTTGGTATTTGAACTGAGATAGAAAATGAAGATTGTAAAAACAATGATTGTAAACGGAAGTGTTGACCGAACATGGGACTTTTTTCAAGATGTCCCCAAAGTTGCAACCTGCTTCCCCGGGGCAAATCTTACTGAGCAAACAGACGATGGTATTTATAAAGGCAATGTGTCGATTAAATTAGGTCCGTTTAAAGCAACATTTGAAGGTGAAGCCACTTATGAACCTGACCAACAACAGAAATCGGGCAAATTAGAAGGAAAAGCTATTGATAAAAGAGGTGGATCAAGATCTCGTCTACTATTAAATTATAAGCTTATGGCGATGGATGGAGAAAAGTCACAGGTTGATTTTGACGCTGATATTCAGTTAGCCGGTCCTATTGCACAATTTGGTCGAATTGGAGTGATTGAAGAAGCTGCAGAGTTGTTGATTGCAGAATTTGTCAGTAATGTTGAAGAGATGATGTCGGGAAATAATTCTCAAACCGGTCAACAGGAAGAAGGATCAAATAACCAAAGTGCTTCAATCGAAAACGGTAATAAAAATGAGTCTACGAAAAAAAGTATAAGTTTGATCAGTGTCGTTTGGTCACTCATTAAAAGTTATTTTTCTAAATCAAAATGATTTGTCATAGGTAAACAAGTAACAAAAAAAGTGAGAAAAAGATGGAATGCAGGACAGCTTATATGACGCAGATGGAGATTGGAAAAGCTATAAAAACTGGAAAGCCAGTTATTGTCCCAACCGGTGCAACAGAAGCCCATGGCCCACATATGCCCACCGATACCGATACCCATCAAGCCGAGTATATAGCTTTAGAATTAGCTAAGCGGATTGATGCGGTGGTTGTTCCCCCAATAGCTTATGGTATTTCTAAGACTTTTGAAAATTTTCCAGGAACAGTTTCCTTAAGTATACCGACTTACCAACTAATGCTAAGTGAAATAGGTTATGGCCTTATTCAGCAGGGATTTAAGCATATAATATTGCTTAACGGAAATCGTCCTAGCGGAACCGCAAACGATCAAGTTGCACGACACCTCATTGACGAATTTGATAATAGTTACGATTTTATGGTTTCTGCAGTCAGTTATTGGGAGCCTGCAGCAGATAAAATACATAGTATGAGAAAATCCGAAGAGGGTGGGATGGGGCATGCAGGAGAAATGGAAACTTCATTTCAACTCGCTACTCGACCAGACCTAGTTAAAATGGATTTATTGAAAGGCGCAAAGTATGGGCCTGTCGCATGGGATTTAGTAGCTCCAACCCATCCCACTCGAACATATTCGAAAAGACCGAGGCCGCAGGCCGGACACGCTGCGATATTTGGTGACCCAACTCATGCTACAGAGGCAATGGGTCATGCTTGCATTGGCGTGATAGTTGATGCTCTTGAGCAAACTTTTAAAAATATAAAAGCCTCTTATGAAGAGCGTTAATTAGCATTGAAAAAATTACATCATCCAATGTAATTTTTTCCAGGTCTCCATCCCAAATCTGTTGACACCGAATGCGACATTAGCATCAATGTTTGCTTGAGCCCTTCGATTTTACTTTTGTTGTCGGCAATACTTTTCAAATAAATAAAGCAAACGCAGCCTTCCAATTCATTATGCTCATTGAAAAATGGAGCTGCCATTGAGCCTGTGTGCGGTTGAACATCCCCAAAGGTCTGAGAATACTTATCCTGTCTGACTTGCTCCAGTACTTCACGCAGTCTTTTAACATTTGCAATAGTCGTTGGAGTTAGTTGCTCAAGAGGCTTGGCTAAATATTCCTCGATAAATTCGGGCTGAGAAAATGCTAATAAAATCAATCCTTTTGAACCTGCATTGAGTGGAATGTGATATCCATATTGCGTTTTGTCTATAATTTGATCTTGTTTTTTTTCAGCGTGGATGACGACTGAATAATCACCAATTCGTTCAACGATCTGAACATCTGCCCCTTCAATTTCACTAGAATTTGCTAAAAATTGCAGTGAGTACCCTAAGGCTTTATTGTTAACTAGATAAGAAGAACCTATGTACCATAATCTAGCACCAACCTCGTACCTATTTGTTTTTTTGTCTCTGATAATAAATTGGGCACTCTCAAGCTTTTTGATAGTGCGGTGAACTGTAGCCCAAGGCAAATTTAAGAACCTTGTGATATCAATCACCCGGCAAGGCTGGCGCGCTATTAAATCTAAAACTGCAAAAGTTCTGTCTAATCCAGAAGTAGCATTATCACCAAAAGTTGCGAGCTTGCTGACATTTTTTATTTGTTCTTTTGCTTTCATCGAAGCTCTTATTTTTCGATTTACAATTTTTTTTAAATGTTATGCTACGGTTAAATTTTGGGATTGTACAGTGATGTATATAAGATAGTCTAAAAATATCAATGTTACGCTTTTCACTCACTTGTTTAGGTAATTAATTTTTGAGGCACTCATGATAACTGAAATTTTAAAGATGTCAGCTTGCAGTTTGGTTGATGCTCTAGAGAACCGAGAGGTGTTACAATCAGAAATTTTAAAAGATCTAAAAATAAGGCATGAAAAAATAGATGGCGTCTTAAATGCCCTTCCCACAACATGTTTTGAAAGAGCTTTTAATGCGGCAACTAAAACCGAAAACATGAATAAAAAACAACTTAGCGATACCTGTCGACCTCTCTTTGGATTGCCCATTCCAATAAAAGATTCTTACTGCGTTGCGGATGTCAGAACAACTTATGGATCGAAAGCTTATGAAAATTATATACCTGATTTTTCAGATATTACTGTGAATATTATTGAAAAGGCTGGTGGTATAGTTTTTGCTAAGTCTAACACTCCCGAATTTGAAGCTGGCGCAAGTACATTTAACGAAGTATTTGGTTTCACACGAAATCCCTTAAACCTTTCGTGCTCGGTTGGTGGCTCTTCCGGGGGTGCCGCTGCGGCCGTTGCGGCAGGTCTGGCACATATCGCACAAGGTTCTGATTTCGCGTGTTCCCTCCGTTTTCCTGCTTCATTTTGTGGACTTGTAGGGCTACGGCCAACACCTGGTTTAGTTCCCCAAGGGCCCAGTAAAATGCCTTTTCAGTCTTTATCTGTAACTGGACCAATAGCTCGCTCAGTTGCCGATGTTGGATTGGCGCTTGACGCTTTTGTAGGTTCTGACAAAAAAGATCCATTATCCGGACAAAACTCTGCCCCCATGTATTCATACAGAGGAGCTGGGGAAAATCCAAAAAAAATAAATAAATTTGCTTTTTCAATGGATCTGAATGTAGCTGTTGTTTCGACAGAGGTAAAAGAGATTGTTTCAAAGGCTATCATTAAACTTGAAAAAAGTGGTTGTAAGGCACGTTGTGAGTGTCCAAACTTGCTTGAAAGTCATTTTGTATTTGACACATTAAGAGCGTTTCAATTTGCTACACTTTGGTCGGCCACTTTGTCAGAACACCGCAATAAACTAAAG
>CACOXV010000027.1 GCA_902631295.1 Paracoccaceae bacterium
TTGATGAAGTCAAGAAGGCATTATCACATGCAGAAACAGTAATAACAATGCTTCCGAGTGGGAAGGAAGTGAAAAAGATTTTATTTACTGATGATAATTTTCAAAGGACTAAGCCAGGAAGTGTCCTTTTGGAAATGTCGTCATCTTTGCCTCAAGATACTAAGGAAATTAAACATAGACTTGAGGGATGGATGCAAGTTTTAGATGCGCCAGTTTCTGGGGGTGTCGCACGAGCTAAATCAGGAGAGTTGAGCATAATGGTTGGTGGTTCAAAAGAATTATTCGATAAAAAGGTTCATATTTTTGATGCGCTTGGGCAAAAAGCTTTTCATTGTGGCAAAACTGGAACCGGTCACGCAGCTAAAGCACTAAATAATTATGTATCGGCCGCAGGTTTAATCGCTGTGTGCGAAGCATTAGTTGTTGCAAAAAAAATTGGTATTGAAGATGATAAATTTACTGAAATTTTAAACAGTTCGACTGGTAAGAATAATACCTCTGAGAAAAAACTAAAGCAATTCATCTTAAATAGAGCCTTCAATTCAGGGTTTGCGCTTGCTTTAATGGCCAAAGATGTTGATATCGCCAAATTAGAGTCTGAAGAACATGGAATGAGTTTAAAACTGCTAAATGAAGTATCCAAATATTTAAATTATTCTGTCAAATCTTTTGAAAACGATGTTGACCATACACAAATTTATGAATTTGTTGAAAACTTCGATTTAAGGAGTTAATGTCGTAAAATTTCTATTGATAAGATAATGTAATCTTTAGCTTAGATTTAGCTAAATTTCTGCTAAAGAATTTTTAATTTTAAGCCTTAAAGTGTTTTGGAGTACAAAACTGGCATCTCATTTTGAAGGTTTGATTATGAAGCCTATAACGTTACTTTCACACCTTGCTATGCTTGGTTTTTCAGCGCTTGTAGGGGGATCATTCGTTGTAAGTGCTATACTTGCTTATCAGATAAGCCCTGATTTTTTAACCTTGTTACGATTTGCGTTATCGGCGCTGATATTAATAGGTTATCTGATATTTTTTAATCGCAAGATATGGTTTTTAATTAGGTATTGGAAAAGTCTTACGATCTTAGCGGCTTGCTATGTATTTTTCTTTATATTTTTATTTTACTCCTTGAGATTTACTAGTCCAACTTCAGCGGCTACCATTTTCACATTATTGCCATTTATTTCATTATGTTTGAGCTCACTTTTTATTAAAAAATATCCTACTTATGGCAACTTTTTAATCTTGGCAATAGGAGCATCTGGAGCTGTATTTGTAATTATGAAAGGTAGCTTTGATAATTTTTTATCATTTAATTTTAATTCTGGCGATCTTTTAATTTTACTTGGCACAATATTTCATTCGCTATATATTGTTTTGCTGCCAAAATTGAACATTAAAGCCGACGCATTAGAAATAACTGCTGGAGTGACATTTTATGGAGCAATTATTCTATTTTTTATCTCTTTAAGAAACTTGAAGTTAGACGAAGTGATGGGTTTTTCAACTGAACATTGGCTGAGTTTCTTTTATTTAGTGATATTCGCTAGTATCGTATCCTTTTCTTTACTTGCGTTTGCAAGCAAGAATATTTCTAGTACAAATGTTAGCTCATATACTTATCTAATCCCTGTTTGGGCGGCGCTAATCGAAACGTTTATTATGATGGAAAAAATCCCAACCTATCTATGGTTAGGGATAATCCCAATATTAGTTTGCAACATATTATTGCTTCAGAGAACTGGTTCAAATTAGAAGCAATATCTAAATTCATACAGATTTAGTATTCAGTTTAGAACTTTGACTTAGCTAGCTATGCGGAATCTACTTTGTTGCGCGTCTTTTTGAAAAATCTAAATTCTTATCGTGAACCATGCGGTCCATTGGATAGAATAGAGAAAGATCTTAAGATGGTTGCAAAACACACTGCCTAGTAAATTGGTTCCAGTTATAATCCATTCCAGGTCTAATTATATGTGGCTCGTTAGGGTTTGCAAAATGGTCTTCCCGCCAGAGCAGCATCGCGTGCTTATCTATCTAACATTAACTCCGCACCATTACCGTCAGCTACGCCACCATAAACTAACACCTGTTTTCAAGATCTTTTTCCAATAACTTGGAAAATAAAATTGTATAATTTAAGTCGCGGTTATCTTACCGTTCAAGGCTCTAGGCATCTTTAAAATTTTTTTTTTTATAGTAAACTCTCAATAGTGGTAAAATTTAGAAAATCTTTATTTGGTGGAAAATATGACAAAACTGAAATCTAAAAGTGCTGTAATTACAGGCGGCTCATCGGGTATTGGAAAAGCTATAGTAGAGCTTTTTCTTCAAGAGGGAGCTGACGTTGGAATTTTTGATAAAAACGAAAAAGCAGTATCAGAACAATTGGAAAAATATAAATTAGAAGGACGAAACGTCGTATCCTATTGTGGAGATGTTTCAAATTCCGGTGATGTAGGACAGGCATTTAATCATTTCAAAGGCAAGTTTGGCGAAATAGATATTTTGGTTAATTGCGCTGGGGTAGATAACACGGTGCTACTTGAGGATATGTCTTTAGACGTTTGGTCTAAAATGATTGATGTTCACCTTACAGGTACTTTTTTATGTACTAAGCAGGTTATAACTGGAATGAAAAAATCTGGTTGGGGCCGCATAATTAATTTTTCTAGTCAGCTCGCCCATAAGGGAGCAGCATCCATGGTTCACTATTGTGCTGCTAAAGCTGGAATAATGGGCTTTACACGGGCTTTGGCGTATGAGCTTTCAGACTCTGGAGTAACAGTTAATTGTGTAAACCCAGGACCAATAGATACTCCTTTATTGAGGTCTATACCGCAAGATTGGCTGGATCAGAAAAAATCTGAGCTTCCAATTAAGCGTTTTGGTCACGTTTCAGAGGTGGCGCCAGCGGTTTTGTTATTAGCATCAGATGACGGTGGATATTTTATGGGCGCTTCTATGAATATGAATGGTGGTGATTATATGATTTGACCCTGCCTACTTGTAAGAATTTTTATATTTTATATCAAACTTTTCCAATACTTCATTTTATTCTTTGCCTTTGGGAGAGCCATCCAGGTTTATTGAAAAAATTAGTTTATTGGATAGAATTAGTTTCTTGCTCAAATTTTTCAAAATAATCCATTATGTCAACTTTCGCAGTCTTTGTTAGGCATTGCTTACATGCATGGACTACATGGTCATCGGACAGATGGACTGTTTCTGGAATATCTTCGCAGAGCTCTTCACGAAAAGGGCACCTACTTTTTAAACTGCAGCCCGATGGAAGATTAATGGGGCTAGGTATCTCTCCGTCTAAACTTACACTGGTTGGTCGTTTTACACTAGTACTTGGCAAGAGAACAGATGAAAGTAAGCCAAGGGAGTATGGATGCCTCGGGGAGGCAAATATTCTGTCGGCATCGCCTTGTTCGATGATCTTTCCTAAGTAAAGGATCGCAACTTTATGGCTAATGTGTTTTACTGCTGACAAATCATGTGAAATGAAAAGATAGGATGTAGATAAATCTTTTTGTATCTGGATTAATAGCTCCATAATTTCTGCTCTTGCAGTTGGATCTAGCGCAGAAGTTGGCTCATCTAAAATAATCAGTCTTGGATTGGAGACAATGGCTCTTGCTATTCCGACCCTTTGCTGGAATCCCATTGAAATTTCGTTGGGATATCTATTCATATCCGACTCAGAAATGCCTACACGATCAATACTCTCGCGGACAGCCTTTTCTAAATTATGTCCATTAGATCTTAGATTTTTTAAAGGTTCACTTACTATATCATATAATGTCATCTTTGGATTTAGCGCCTCGGCTGGTTCCTGGAAAACTAGTTGAATTTTGCCCATGAGCTCTGGATCACGAAAGCTTTGCCTTTGCCCTAATTTTTTATTCATAAAATTTATTTTACCAGAAGTCATTTGTTCTAGGCCTAAGAGGCATCGTCCAATCGTTGTCTTTCCAGAACCTGACTCGCCAACTAAAGCTAAGGTTTCTCCACTTGAGAGACTAAAAGAAACATCATTCACCGCCTGAACAACTGCCGAGCTGCCAGAGATCGGAAAATGTTTTACCAGATTTGATACTTCGAGTAATTTTTCTTTTACAGGCCCTTTATTTTCTACTGGTGTGCGTGTGCTAAATTCGTTGTGCGAATTAACTTTTTTTGACCCTTGAAACTTTGACGCTGATAATAACTTCTTAGCATATTCATTCTTTGGGCCCTTAAAAAAGTCAGTAGTGGATTTATCTTCGACGATTTTACCATTGAATAAAACACAAACTCGATCTGCAAAATGCGCTGCTACACCAAGATCACGTGTCACAAAAATTAAAGAAGAACCTTTGTTTAAAACTAGATTTTTTAGGAGCTCTAAAACCTGAGCTTGAACTGTAACATCTAATCCGGAGGTTGCATCATCTGAAATAACAATTTCTGGATCACAAGCAAGGGAAATTGCTATTATAACGCGCTGAGCCATTCCTCCGGAAAGTTCATGTGGATACGCCTCAAAGCGACGTTCAGGATCAGGTATTTTTACATCTTTTAATAACTGAATAGCCTTTTTTTTAGCCTCTTCCCGTGTTATTCGCAAGTGATGTATTATAACATTACTTATTTGTTGTCCGATCGTTTCAAGTGGGTCCAGTTCACCTTTTGGATTAGAAACAATTGTTGCAATTCTGTTCCCCCTTAGCCTAGTTAATTCTTCATTACTAAGATCTATTAAGTTTTTGTCATGATAAAGAACTGCTCCAGAGTTTAGACGTCCGGGTTTAGGTATCAGGTTCATTATTGCGCGAGAAAGTATTGTCTTCCCAGAACCCGACTCCCCAACCAGTGCAATTATTTCTCTGCTTTTTATATGCAATGAAATTTCATCCAAGACTACTTTCTTGGTCTTTCCATCTTCGTTTGGAAAATCTACACTTACATTTTCAATAGAAAGTAAAATTATTTTTCTCCGAGATGTTATGTTGTACGTGGGTCAATATAAAAGTATAAAAGGTCAACTATCAGGTAAATCACTAAGGAAAAAACTGCCGAAACTAAAACGAACCCTAATACAGGATTAAAGTCAGCGTTTAATACGCCATTGACCGCATATTGACCCGCGCCGCCCCAACTGAATACAATTTCCACTAACACCGCCCCTCCAATTAGAAAACCAAAAAGGACGCTTACTATGGTGATTACGGACGGTAGGGAATTTCTAAAAGCTTTTCTAGCTATCACTTTTTCTGGTAAACCACACAGTGCACCATATTTACTGAAGTCCTCATCAAGCATTCTTTCCATGGTAGCTTGCGTCATTTTTAATATCGGCCCTGCATTTATGAGACCTAAGGTAACTACAGGTAGAATTAAATGTCCAACTGCATTTTTAAAGGCTGCAAAGTTCAAGTCTATAATACTATCAATTAACAATGAACCGGTAACTGAGGGAGGTGGTATTATAAAAAAGTCTATTCTTCCCAATGGAGCTGGTACTATCGTCAGCACGGTGTAAAAAATATAAATAAATACTAAGCCTAACCAAAAATCTGGGAGAGCACCTGCAAATAGCCCATAGTAGTCAGCCGTCCGTCGAGTCACACCTTTTTTTAAGCGCGCTCCGGCTCTGCCTAGTGGTATTCCTATTGCTAATGCTAGCAATAAACTTAATACAATTAGCTCTAAAGTAGCGGGAAATCTTTGCAACAGATCCTCTGCAACTGGCCTAGTGGTTTGCCATGAATTCCCTAAATCGCCACGTAATACGTTCGAAATATATATTAAAAATTGTTCAAAAAGTGACTTATCCAGCCCTAACTCTGCTCTTAAGTTTTCTAAAACTGAGGGCGTAGCAAATGGGCCCGCCATTAGTACAGCGGGGTCTCCAGGAATAAGCTGTAAGAAAAGGAAACTTACCAGTGTTATACCAAAAAGTTGTGGTATTACAAAAATTAGCCGTTTTCCAAGGAACAAATATAGTCTTTTCATTTACCCTTCCAATTCTAAGACAATAAAAGTTTTCTGGTTCTTACTGGATCTGCAAGTATTTCAATACTTGATCCTACCAGTGCAAAACCAAGTACAGTCACTGCTAGGGCTAACCCCGGAAATATTGAGGGCCACCAATGCCCGGTAACAATATTTTGAAAACCCATTGAAATCATGCTTCCCCACTCTGGAGTTGGAGCCTCCACGCCCGCACCTATAAAACTGAGTGCGGATGTCAAGAGAATAGCCCATCCGATATTCACAGATAACTGAGCTAGAAGAGGCGCTATTGAATTTGGAATGACATGGGCAAGGATAATTTTAACGTCACTTGTCCCAGCCAAGTAAGCGGCTTCAACATAACGCATTCTTCGAATAGATAGGCATTGAGAGCGCATTAGTCTTAAGTAAATTGGAGCGTTAACGAAAGCTATTGCCATTACGAGACTTTGAATACTTTGTCCCAGTACCGCAACAACTGCGATAGCAAATACAAAAACAGGGAACGCTTGCACGACGTCAGCGCTCCGCATAATAAAGGCTGAGCCAAAACCTGCAACTTTTCCTGAGCCATCGTAGAAACCAGCAATCGCACCCAAAATTACCCCTAAAACTGCTGACAATAATGTACCTAGTAATGCGATTGCAAGGTCTACTCTTGGAGCATATAGAACTCTTGAAAAGACATCCATTCCAGTTGCGTCTGTGCCCATTAAATATGGCCATTGGGGAGCTTTAAGATAGTTTTTTGCGTCAGATTTTATTGGGTCAAAAGGAGCAAATAAAGGAGCAAAGATTGCAATTATAATAATTAAAAAAACTATTATATAACCAAGCATAAAATCTGGTCGTTTTTTGAGTACACGAAAAAAAAGATTAAACTTGCCTGTCATAATTCTTCCGGAGATTTTTTTTGCAGCATAGTGCCATTTAATATTTCAGACGGCTTCAAGTGTGAAGCCGTCTGAAAAGATGTTAGCTTTTATCGAAATCTTGAAATCGGATATTGTTAGATGTGTAATAAGTCCATCCGTTAAGATTACTATTCCTAGCCATTGTGTAATTTGGATAAGCAACAAAAGTCCAAGGCGCTTCGTCCATCACTATCTCTTGTGCCTTTCCCATCGCATCGAGTCTGACACCTTCGTCTGCTGTCTCAGCTGCGATTTTTAGAAGACCATCTACTTCGCTATTCACATAGTTTGAGTAATTAACAAAGCTTTCACTATCAAAATATAGAGTCATTGAGTAACCAGGATCTGGACACCATGGACTATCTACATAAAAGATCATTGCTTTTTCTCTTTGTGATACCGCGTTATAGAAAGATCCAGCGGGGACTTTCTCCAAATTCAAATTAACACCTATTTCGCGAAGTGCTGATTGGTATAATATTGCAATTGGTTCTTGAACTGGATCGCCTGCATTGTAAGACAGTGTTGACTCAAACCCATCCGAAAATCCTGCTTTTGCCAATAATTCTTTGGCTTTTGCTGGATCATAGCTATATGGCGAACCGCCAATAAAGCCTGGATATATGTTCGGCATGCATCCATCCAATGGGCTAGCCAGTCCCTGATAAACAGAGCTCATTACGTCTTCCATTGGGAAAGCATAATTCATTGCTCGGCGTATATCTACGTTATCAAATGGAGCCATTTTAGCGTTAAGTTCAATCCAGATCATAAATGATGCTGGTACAGTCTCAACCGCAACATTAGGCACACCTTTCAAGCCTTTTATTTCCAGAGGTTGCAAGTACTGCGCTATATCAACAGCTCCCCCCTGTAATAGTTGTACTCGCGAGGCAGATGTCGGAACTTCTTTGAATATTATTCTATCAATGGCAGGTTTTCCCTGCCAGTAATCTTCTCTAGCAGCAAATACAGCTTGCTGTCCACGAGCCATACTTTCTAATCTATATGGTCCAAAACCGGCACTATCGTTTTCTATAAAACCCTTTGCCCAAGGATCATCATCTGTTGCAACTTCTTTACACTTTGTTGAATCATAAATTGGATTATACAGATTTGGGTGAATTTTTAATATTAGTGGGTTCGGATTATCAAGATTGAAAGAAATGGTATATTTGCCTTCAACTCTAACGTCTTCTGGGCGGCTTAAACCTGAGACTTTTGTATAAAATCCCCCTATGGCCGCAAGTCCAAACTTACGATCCCATGTCCACTTTACGTCTTCTGCAGTTAGTTCATTACCCCAATTTGACATCACACCTTCGCGCAATTTAAAAACGATACGCTTGGCATCAGGTTGAAGTTCCCAAGACTCAGCTAGCTTTCCTTTCATATTCACGCCGCCTACTTTATCCGCGTAATAAGCCGTATCTTCTCTTTGTGCTGTAGGCACTGATGCGTCAGGCATTTTCTCAAATTCGACAAGGCCATCATATAGGGCTGCGACTGCTTCAAAAGTTCCTAATGACACGTCATATTCGCAATCAAGACTTTGAGGAGTGGCTGGGGCTGCAATTACCATGGTGCCAGCGTGACCTCCAGCTAGAGCAGCTTGACTCATCAAGTTTGGGACTAAAGCCATTGATGACATGGCTATCGATTTGTTCAAAAATGTCCTTCGCGTAAGATCGTCTATCTTCATTTTTGTCTCCTATGTTCCTAAATTTAAATTCCTTCTTACTCTTATTAATGAAATTAGGTTAACTCTGATATCAAAACGTGTCTAATGCATAGTTTTCCTTTAATGATGCAAAATTTGCATCGCTCGACAAATTTTTTAATTAAAAAAAAATGGCCTACTGAATATAGCGATCCAATAAAAATTTTTACCTAAATGTGGTAAGGTCAGTCTAATCGGCGGATACTGCATAAAAATATTACAAATTGAGTTAATCAATGGTATGATTAAAAAGTAAGCACAACTCTTAGCTTAACCTGTAAAAACGAAATTGATGAGGGAAAAATATGTCGAAAAAAATAATGTGTGCATTCGGAACAGACATCGATTCGGTCGCAGGCCAGATTGGGTCTTACGCTGGAGGAGACTCACCTTCAGATATTCAAAGGGGTATTTTTGCAACTGAAGTTGGTGTCCCCAGATTATTAAACTTGTTTAAAAAATTTGATTTGACCACTTCATTTTTTATTCCTGGCCATACTATTGAAACTTTTCCGAAAGAAATGGATATGATAGTGGAGCAAGGCCATGAAATTGGTGCTCACGGTTATCTTCATGAAAACCCTATCGCTATGACCGAAAATCAAGAAGAAGATGTGTTGGTCAAGTCGGTTGAGCTAATAGAAAGCCTCTGTGGCAAAAAGCCGACTGGGTACGTAGCACCATGGTGGGAAATGTCGAACTCTACAGCTGCTTTGCTTTTAAAGCATGGATTTTCCTATGACCACAGTCAAGGTTATCGAGATTTTCAACCATTTTATGCTAGGGTAGGTGACGAATGGAATGTCATAGATTACACGGCATCAGCAAAAGACTGGATGAAGCCATTAAAGCATGGTCATGAAATAGATTTAGTCGACATTGCTGCTAATTGGTATGTTGACGATTTGCCACCAATGATGTTCATGAAAAAAGTTCCTAACAGTCATGGATTTGTTAGTCCGCGGGATATAGAACAGATGTGGAAAGATCAATTCGACTGGGTGTATCGCGAAATGGACTATGCTGTTTTCGCATTTACAATTCATCCAGACGTATCAGGGCGGCCGCAGGTATTATTGATGCTGGAAAGGTTAATTGAATACATAAATCAACATGCAGCTGCCGAATGGATGACGTTTGACGAAATTGCTAATGATTTCAGAGCTAGGTTTCCCTTTCAAAGCAAAACCAGGCCAGAGGTTATTTGAAATGTGTGCAAATTGTGGTTTCCCTGAAACTTTAGGTTATTGGTCTGATGCTGGTAGTATAACAGCTAATGATAGAATTAGGAGCAGGATAATAAGAGCTAAAAAAATCAATGATATCCTAATAAACTATAATTTGCGCTTCAGCGATGACGGGACCAGTCAGTATTGCCAGGTATCAAATTTGTTAGGAGAAGTAAAAGTTATTACTCAAATTGACGAAGTATGGGAAGCTGCTGCGTCTTTATATGGGCGACCGATAGATCCATTAGAAAAGAACTTTTTCGCTTGAAACGTTTTGGGTTCACAGTCAGTGGATAGAAGAATTCAGCTTTCAATTATCTCAGGATTTCTGGGAAGTGGTAAAACTACTTTTCTTCAACATAAAATTTTCAAGAAAGACCATAGTAGTATCTGCATAGTAATAAATGAAGCTGGCGATATTTCCATAGATGATGTTTTGTTAGATGATAAGATTGAAAAGATAAAAATATCGGGTGGATGTATTTGTTGTGATAGTAATGCTGAATTTGTTGAAAAGTTGATTGATTTGTGTGGTATACGTAACCACGCTAATGCAGATTTTAATAATCGCATAGATACAATACTTGTAGAGACAAGTGGAATATCTGATCCAGCCGCGATATATGATAGTATTGTAAATCACTCGATTTTAGGACGAAATATTGTTGTCAAGGGGATATCGGTTCTACTGGATGCTTTTGATAGTAATACTTTTATATCAGAGCCGCTGATTGCGAAACAATTAGCTTGTGCAGATGACATCTATATAACTAAAACTGATTTAGTATCCAATGAAGTGGTCGCACAAAAGTATAATATTGCCAGATACTTTAATCCATCTGCTTTAATTAGATCATGTTCTAAGGGTGAAATACAAAATTTAACTGAAGAGCAAACTCGGCAGTTTGGCATAAAGTCTATTTTGCCTGATGCAAAAACTGAGAGAGTAAATAGTTATGAAACATTTATTGTTAATTTAGAGGAAAATACTGATTGGAATAATTTAGTAATCTGGGTCTCTGCCTTACTTTCATGCCACGGTGATAAAATACTTCGCTTAAAAGGTATAATTAACTCACCTGCTGGGAGATTATTGGTACAGGGTGTGGGTCCAAATATACAGAAACCTCAAAGGCTTCCTAAAGAATTTTATGAAAGTAAAAATTTTTTAGTTCTAATTGGTCGAGGTTTTGACAAAACGGATATTAAGAGGTCGGCAAACTTTTTAAATACGTAGCAATATTTGGATGATGTAATATTCTCAAAATTTGGCGATTATGTAGATGGCACTATGCGTTAAACATTATTAAAATGAAAAGTTGGTTAGGAATAATTTATTTACAGTCTAAAAATAATTTTCTCTGAGTTTCAATATCTTAGAGATAATGGAAAATCGTAAATGGTCTCCGGTGTTGGTACCTTCGGTACTCGTCCAGAGCAAATAAAAAAGTATCTACGTCTTGCTGCAGTTATTGAAGGTATTACAAACTCAATTGAACATCCTGGTGAGTATGCTCTTTTCCATTGCGAGATATCGAGCGAAAATCGGTTTATTGTAGAAACAACTGGTTTTGATAAATTTTTTAAAGGCAACTAAACTTTTTATGTGGAAATCGACATATATCAGCATATTGCTATCTTGTAGATCGTAAACTTTATGGGAATCCGCTAATTTATCATAGAGCGTGCGGGTCATTTAGTAATTTCTGTTTTATATTTAGTATTTAGGCGGAAAAAGTCTGAAATAGGTTTGGCAATTTCAATGGGGATTTCTTCTGCCATGTAATGTCTCGCATCAATTGCTTCGCCTTCGACTCGATCTGCGCGGAGCCGCCACAAGTCAAGTGCTTTAAAACATTTTTCAATAACCGCAAATTGTGCCCAAAGCACTAAAAGGGGCATTTCCAGCTTTTTTCCTCCGTCTGCATTATCATGCTCAATATCTATACTAGCAGCAGCGCGATAATCCGTATATCTGGGACTCAAATCCCTCTTCCGCTACTAAAATTCTAGCGTTATTATCCGTCACTTATAAAACCGAGTAACAAATCAGTCGATATAGCTAAGCTGCCAGAATCAAAAAATTCGTAAAAGTGTGTGTGACGGAGGTTACTAAAGCTAGACTGTCTCGTTTCAACTTGACTGGATGTGTTGATGCCCGTTGATTGGTTTGCAAAACCGCTGTAAACTGGGTTCTAGTTGGAGAAATTCAGTTTGCTTTCTCAAGAAATTTCGAACGCTCTGAGCGGGGCCGGCAGGGGATGCCATGGACACGTATTTCGATCTGGGCGGGTACAGTTTTCCCGTTACAACGCAGTCGACCGAGGCGCAAACATGGTTCGACCGGGGGATTTTATGGACCTACGGCTATAACCACGAAGAGGCCGTCACGTGTTTCGAACACGCCATCGATGCCGATCCGGAATGCGCCATGGCCCATTGGGGGGCGGGATATGCATCGGGGCCAAATTACAACATGCCATGGGACCTGTTCGATTATGCCGGCCGTGCGGCAGCAGCGCAGGCTGGGTATGCGCATGCGCGCAAGGCGCTTGATCTAATCGATGGTGTGACGGGATGGGAGGCCGCACTGATCCACGCGCTGCCCGCGCGTCACCCTCAGCCGGACCCTCTCGATCCCGAAGCGATGAAAGTGTGGAATGCTGATTTTGCGGATGCTATGCGCGACGTGTTTGCCGCCCATCCCGAAAGCCATGAGGTGCGTACGGTCTTTGTCGAGTCACTTTTGAACCTGACGCCTTGGAAGATGTGGGATTTGGCCAGTAGTCAGCCTGCTGCGGGCGCGCGGACGGTCGAAGCGCAAACGGTTCTGGAAGAGGCGCTGGAGGGTGATCCGTCAGCCATGCATCATCCCGGCCTGCTGCATCTCTACGTTCACCTAATGGAAATGTCGCCCTTTCCGGAAAAGGCGCTGAAGGCCGGCGATGCGTTGCGTCGACTGGTGCCCGATGCTGGGCACCTGATCCACATGCCAACGCACATAGATATTCTGTGCGGGCATTACCAGAACGTGGTGGACTGGAATGAGGCGGCGATCGAGGCCGACCTCAAGTTCTATGAGGAGCGGGGCGCATTCAACCTATATACCGGCTACCGCCAGCATAATTACCATTTCGTGATCTACGGCGCGATGTTTCTGGGCCAGTTCGAGCCGGCCATGCGTGCTGTGAAGGGGATGGCCGAAACCACTCCGGAGGAGATGTTGCGCATAGAAAGTCCACCCATGGCGGATTACTTCGAAAGCTACCTGAGTTTTGGCCCACATGTTCTTGTACGCTTCGGTCGCTGGCGGGAAGCAACCCAGCTTGAATTGCCCGATGATCTGGACCTTTACTGCACGAAGTCGGCGCATGTGCATTATGCCCGCGCTATTGGTCATGCTGCCCTGGGCGAGGTGGACGCTGCACTGGCAGAGGAGGCGCTTTATCACGCCGCGATCGAACGCGTGCCAGAAAGCCGTACATTGCACAACAACACAGTGGTGGATCTTCTGGCTATCGGGTCAGAAATGTTGCGCGGTGAGGTCCTCTATCGCCAGGCAAAATACGACGAGGCTTATGCTGCTTTGCGCCGGGCAATCGTGCTTGAGGATACCCTGCCCTATGATGAGCCTTGGGGCTGGATGCAGCCGGTGCGTCATGCACTTGGTGCGCTGTTGTTAGAACAGGGTCACACGGATGAGGCTGAGGCGGTGTTCCGCGAAGATCTTGGCCTTTGCGGTCAACTTGCACGTGCAACCGTGCACCCGGATAACGTCTGGTCGTTGAAGGGTCTGCATGACTGCCTGAAGGCGCGCGGCGAAACTGTAGAGATCGTCCAGGTGCGCCAGAGGCTGGATTTAGCGCAGGCGCGTGCTGATGAGGCCATTGCGGCCTCCTGTTTCTGCGCACAGGCCGCCATGCGCGCGGCCGAGTAATCCGCCAGCTATGCAGATGCCTCAACTAGGGTCACTTGGGCTGGTTGCGAGATCTGGAAATCGAAGGTCTACCAGGTTTTTCAGTTGCATTAACCCTATTGATTAAATTCAAAAGCATAGGCAATGTTGGAAAAACTAAAACAACTAGCGGTATTTATAAAGTGACAGGATCATCAAAATAACTTTCTTGTAAGTTATTTATGCATGGTGAGGGTATCATGAAGTTTAGTATTCAATTATCGGCAGACTACCCCAGCAAGGATTACGGTGGTGATCGCGTTTATCAGGATATGCTTGATCAGGCTGTTTTGGCAGATCGCCTTGGCTTTGATGCTGTTTCCATCACTGAACATCATTTGATGAATTGTCTGATGATGCCGGCGCCATTGCAGTTTGCGGTTAAAATTGCTGCGATGACTAACCAGCTCAATATCATGACCTCAATTGTGGTTCTGCCACTCCATGATATGCGTATTTATGCAGGGGAGGTTGTGGTTGCTGATATATTCACAGAGGGCCGTTTATTGCTTGGTGTTGGGCGCGGTGCCTTTCCCTATGAGATGGAACGTTTTGGCGTACCGATGGATGAAACTCAAGATCGCTTTAATGAATCTCTGGAAGTCTTGCAGGCCTTACTAACCCAAGAAGAAGTTTCTTGGGACGGGAAATATTATCAATTTGATCCCTTAACGATAATGCCGCGCCCTGTTCGTCCAGGTGGACCGCCGATGATGATGGCAGTGATGAACCCTGAAGGCATTTATCATTGCACTAAGCGCGGCTTTCATATTCAAACCACCCCTTTATCTGGCAACCATCAATTACTACTTGATCAGGTCAACGCTTTCAGTAAAGCAAAAGATGAGATGGGGGCAAAGGATGGGGAAGTGACGCTGACACTCTCTCGCGTTGCCCATATGGCCACCAGTCAAAAAGAAAAACAACGGAAGGTTAAGGCCGCCCATCATTATTATGGCCGCTTCAACAATGTTTACGCAGACGGCCCTGGTATTGTCGAAAATGGCATGATTAAACCTTTGCCCTGTAAGACCCCAATCGAAGAATTAGGCGCCAGCCTTTTAATCGGCACATCTCAAGAAGTGATAGATAAACTGGTGCCTTATGCAGAATTGGGTATTGATCGCGTGATTTTAAATCTAAATTTCGGGCTTGAGGCCATTGAAACACTAGAAGCGATTGAACAGTTTGCTCAAGATGTCATGCCTCATTTTTCATCCCAGCCAACATTAGCCGCTGAATAGATTAAAAGGGGGATATATGCCAATCATCCGTGTTGAAATGTTTGAAGGTCGTGATCGTGATCAAAAGCGCAAAATCATTAGTGAGGTCACGGATGGGTTTTGCCGTGCCACAGGAGCAAGTCCTGAGTCTGTTAATGTGATTCTTACAGATGTGAGCCAAGATGAGTGGGGGCGCGGGGGTATCGCTTTTGCTGATCGCGACAAAAGCTGATGGCCAAACCGGCCTCTATTCCATGTGCTTTTTCTGTTCAAGGGGAGGGGCCGCCATTATTTCTGATCCATGGGATTGGTGCGGCACGCAATGCTTGGGCAAAACTCATGCCGATTTTGACGCCATTTTTTACAGTGGTGACGTATGATCTGCGTGGCCATGGTGAGTCTCCTTTGCCTGATGGGGAATTTGGCCTTGATGATTTGGTTGAAGACCTTGAATATGTCAGACAAGAAACTGGTTTTGAAAAGGCACATTTCGCCGGCCATTCCCTTGGCGGTATGATTGGCCCAGCCTATGCAAGGGCATATCCTGACCATGTGCTGTCTTTAGCATTGCTTTCAACCGCGGCTTTCAGAACGCCAGATGATTGTGCCAAGGTAATGGCGGTTGTTAAAGCCATGGAAGATCGCGGTATTCCAAATGTGCTTGAAACATTAACGGATCGCTGGTTTACGAAAGATTTTATTAAAAATCACCCTGATATTGTTCGCCACCGTCTTGATCAAGTTATAGGTACCAATGCCAGCGTTTTTCTGAATGTTTTTCGGATTTACGCAACCACAGAAATGTCACAATGGTTGGATGAAATCAAGGTTCCATCGCTGGTACTGACAGGTGAATTTGATGGCGGCTGTCCGCCGCGTCTTAATGAAGAAATTGCCAATGTCCTTGATGATTCTCAATTGGTGATCCTAAGTGAATTCAAGCATTCTCTTTTGCTTGAAGCTGGTGAGATTGTTGCAGAAGAGATTAAGGACTTTGTTTTAAAATATGTGTGACTTATGTATGCAGAAACAGTCAAATCATCGAAAGGTTAGTAAATGACCCGTATTATAGATTTAGAAACATTTGATTTACGGTTTCCAACATCGGATAGTTTGGATGGGTCAGACGCAATGAACCCAGACCCTGATTATTCAGCAGCTTATGTCATACTTAAAACTGACAGCGAGCATGCAGGACATGGACTAACCTTTACTATAGGTCGCGGAAACGATATTTGCGTGGCTGCAATTTCAGCAATGAAACATCTTCTAGTAGGCATTGAACTTGATTGGATACGAGAGGATATGGGTAGATTCTGGCGTCATATTACTGGCGATAGCCAACTGCGCTGGATTGGGCCAGACAAAGGGGCTATGCATCTTGCTACTGGTGCCGTTGTGAACGCTGTATGGGACCTTTGGGCAAAAGAAGCAAAGAAACCTGTTTGGCAACTTGTTGCGGAAATGACCTCTGAGGAAATAGTGAGACTTATTGATTTTCGATATCTTACAGATGCAATTACTCCAGATGAAGCGATGGATATTTTGAAAGGAAATGAGGATAAAAAAACAGAGCGGATCGAAAAACTTAAAGCAGAGGGCTACCCCTGCTATACAACCTCGGCAGGCTGGTTAGGCTACTCAGACAAGAAATTGCGCCGACTTTGCAAAGAGGCTAAAGATGCTGGCTTTACACATACAAAGTTTAAAGTAGGTCGCAGTATTGACGATGATATCCGACGTTTGAGCATTGCACGAGAAGTGCTAGGAGATGATATAAAAATTATGATCGATGCTAATCAAGTCTGGGAAGTGGGTCAGGCAATCGATTGGGTACAAAAATTAGCTTTTGCAAAGCCTTTTTTTATAGAGGAACCAACGAGTCCAGATGATGTAATGGGTCATAAAACTATCCGTGAAGAGATTGCACCTATTAAAGTAGCTACTGGTGAAATGTGTCAGAATCGTATCATTTTCAAACAATTCATTAAAGAAGGTGCAATTGACATAGTTCAAATAGATAGCTGCAGAATGGGAGGGTTAAATGAAGTGCTAGCGGTTATGCTTATGGCAGCAAAATACAAGCTACCAGTTTGGCCTCATGCTGGCGGAGTTGGTCTTTGCGAATATGTTCAGCACATGTCTATGATAGACTATATTGTTATATCGGCAGAAAAAGACAGTCGCCGAATTGAATTTATTGACCACTTACACGAACACTTTATTGATCCATGTATAGTGAAAAACGGTAACTATATTGCTCCGTCTAATCCGGGTTTTTCGATCCAGATGAAGCAACAAACCCTCACAGACTTTTCTTTTAACTGAATTTTCAAAAGGAAGCGCTACTTCGCGATTGGTCATGAAATGATAGTTTTGTTTGGTATCTTGATGCTTGAAGTTTCATGAATTTTCAGTTTTTACTAATCCATGAGTTCTTAGCCTCCGAATTTTTGTCAGATTGAAATTTTATACCAAAGTGTTAGCCTCGATAGTGATAAGACATTCGGGTAAGGAAAAATTTAATCGGATGCTCAACGTTTACAGTTATTTTGATCGTCACTAGATACTTTTAAATCGTGCAATATCTGTGTCTTTGGCCAACATAAGCCCTATTCAATTTGGTTTTTAATGCGATAGATTAGGGTATAAAATATTTTAAGGAAAGCAATCTAAAACTCAATGGCGCAGGATAATTTCGAAAGGCTTATTAGTGATATTCCTCCTTTAGGACGGTTCCCAAGAGCAGAACTATTTTCAAGCCCAACAACTTTGGAGCCATTGAAAAACTTGAGCAAAAAACTCGGTGTGAATTTATATATAAAACGTGACGATACCTTGCCGTTAGCTATGGGTGGAAACAAAGTAAGACAGCTAGAATATTACCTCGGTGAGGCTATTACTCAAAAAGCCGATACAATTCTTATAACTGGCTCCGTTCAGTCCAATTTTGTACGGCTTTGCGCTGCGGCAGCCCGAAAATTTGAAATGAGGCCAATTGTACAGTTAGAGGAACGTGTTTCCAACATTAATATAGAATATAATAGATCTGGTAATGTTTTACTCTTAAAAATGTTGGGGGCAAAAATTGTTTATTTTTCAGAAGGTGAAAATGAGACACAGGCTGACGCGAACCTGAATATTATTGCAAATAAATTAAGAAAAGATGGTGCCAAACCTTATATAATACATTTAGGTATAGGTCACCGCCCTCTGGGAGCTTTAGGTTATGCTGCTGCTGCAGTCGAGGCTATTCAGCAGGCCACTGAGCTCAAATTAGAAATAGATCATGTTGTACTACCAACTGGAAGTGCACTAACACACTCGGGTTTTTTGGCTGGAGTAAGTATATTGAAATATCCTGCCACTATACACGGTATATGCGTGAGGCGTGATTCATCGTTACAAACAGAAAGAGTATTGCGCAGAACTAATGAAGTTGGTCAACTTTTGGGGTATTCCAGTCTTATTGGAACTGACGCAGTAATTACGGATGATACTTGCCTACCTCCAGGTTATGGCCAAATGAATGGATACGTTGCGGAGGCCATTAAAATGTCTGCCATCGAAGAAGGAATTATTGTGGACCCTGTTTATTCCGGTAAAGCCTTAGCGGGTTTAATCCATTTGATACGAAGTGGAACGATACCTCAAGGTCAAAATGTCCTATTTTTACATACGGGTGGGGCGCCCGCCAATTTTGGTTATCAAAGTGAATTAGAGCGGCTGTAATGCTCATCTTAAAAATAAAAAAAAGTGTTAAAGTTTGCGTGCCCTCTCAGTCAATAATCTTCCTCAATGCTATTAAATACAATTTAAAAAGTTTATATGACGATGTTGCTTGTATTCAGTCTGATGACAGGGGTAAGATTAACTTGTCTAAAAGTCTTCCTATAAACTTAATTTTGGGGATTATTATGTTTCTTTGGGACGAAGCTGATGATAAATTGCGCGAAGAATGCGGCGTTTTTGGTATTTCTGGTCATGAAGAAGCCGCAGCAGTAACAGCTCTTGGCTTGCATGCTTTACAGCATCGCGGTCAAGAAGCGGCGGGTATTGTAAGTTATGATGGTAAACGGTTTCACTCTGAAAGACGTATTGGTCTTGTTAGTGATCACTTCACAAAAAAGCCAATAATAGAAAGAATGCAAGGTCAAATGGCCATGGGCCATGTAAGATACTCGACAACAGGTGAGCCAGCGTTGAGAAATGTTCAGCCATTATTTGCTGATCTATCCGTAGGTGGCTTCGCAATTGCACATAATGGTAATTTAACAAACGCCCTAAAATTAAGAAATGAGTTGGTCCAGAGTGGTGCTATTTTTCAATCAACATCTGATACAGAAGTACTCCTTCAACTGATCGCCCGATCGAGAAGTAATGGAGCAATAAATCGTTTTGTTGATGCGTTAAGGCAAATTGATGGTGCATATGCATTAGTTGCTTTGACGGATGACAAATTAATTGGTGCCAGAGACCCTCTAGGTATACGTCCACTTATTTTAGGCAAGCTAGAAGACCAGTTCATATTATCTTCCGAGACTTGCGCATTAGATATTATCGGAGCAAAGTTTGTTCGAGAAGTGGAGAATGGAGAGGTGGTCGTTATTTCCGGTGGAAACGTTGAAAGTATAAAGCCGTTCCCTAAAATGAAAAAAAGACCATGTATTTTTGAATATATCTACTTTGCGCGACCAGATAGTGTTTTTGGAGAGAAGAGCATTTATGAATGTCGCAAAAATTTTGGTCATGAGCTTGCCTCAGAAGCACCCTGTTCTGCTGATATAGTAGTGCCAGTACCAGACAGCGGGGTCCCAGCTGCCTTAGGTTATGCTGAAGCAGCGGGGCTCCCTTTCGAATTAGGAATAATTAGAAACCACTACGTTGGCAGGACTTTTATTGAGCCACAGCAATCAACTCGTGATTTTGGCGTCAAACTCAAGCATAACATCAATAGAAATGCGGTAAGTGGTAAAAAGGTTGTGCTAATTGACGACTCGATTGTGCGTGGCACGACATCAGTGAAAATAGTGGAATTGATGCGTCAAGCCGGTGCTCGAGAAGTTCATATGAAAATTGCTTCTCCGCCAATTAAATATCCTGACTTTTATGGTATTGATACTCCGGAAAAAGCACAATTATTAGCTTCACTAAAGTCGGAGAAGGAAATGGCTGCATACATTGGAGCTGATAGTTTATCTTTTTTATCAGTGGATGGACTTTATAGAGCAATGGGGCACGAAAAAGGCCGTGATGACGCCAATCCAGCATTTACCGATCATTGTTTTACCGGGGATTATCCCACCCCGTTAGAAGATAATAATATAGCTTGGTTATTTGAGACATCACAGCTTTCAGTCCGCAATGAAAATTAAGTTATCTTTTGAAACTATTTTAAAGCACCATTTATTTTAGGGCTAGTTTTGGTCCTCAATAGAGGTCGTGGAGTTAGAGTAACGCATCATAAAACCTGTCGGAGGACGCGGCCCGATTTCAATTGCTAGATTAGTTTAATTAATGGGTACCGGTAAAATAAAAACCAAATGCTCCGACAATTATCAGACTGCATGCCCAAATCTTATCCAAATTAAACCACGCTTGTGAAATAAATTTGAGCCCAAGCCAAAAATATACAAGGATTGCTAAAAATGCACCCGCAAGTCCCATTGAAATCGTATGTACTAGAGAGACTCCTACCGCAGTAAACAAATCATTTGACATTAAATTTTGGGCGGCCACGTGCCCTGCATTTTTTGTGCTTCCACTGTCTTTTGCAATCTGACAAATTCCTAAATAAATTGGAACCAGCATGAGTGCTGCCCCATGTGCTATGGCAGATAAGAATGACCATAAACCTAATTTTGCTGGATGAATACGCGCTAGATATCTCGGGTGTTTCGAGTTAATGAGCAAATAAATACCCATGCCGATAACTAGAAAACTGGCAACTAACCTTATCTCATATTCTCTTTCTACGAGCCAAATCATCAGAGAAAATGGCAATAAAATTGCAATCATCGCCAACAAGTGTCCAGTAGTTAAGAGTAATAATGCTTTTGGCATAGCTGCAGCTTTGCGTTCCATGAGTGCAGCAGAAACAGCAAGCGGCCATCCCATACCAGGATTTAGGCCATGATAGGCACCTGAAAGGATGACGGCCCACCAAAGGGCCGCCATTGAAGTACTTTCCACTTCTTATACTGATGGATAACAGAAGCTATCTGTAGAGCAATCCCCGCCCTCTAATCGTATCTGATGAGCACGCATGTTCTCTGGGAAATTGATGTAGAAGTTGGGATCCAAAGTTAGACCGCCATCTTCACCAACATTTGCCATAACCATTTGGCCTCCTTCGTGATCGGGATAGAATTGATCATCCCAAGTCGAGTACAGTGAATTAGTCCAATAGACACGTTTCCCGTCCCGACTAACTTCAACCATCTGTGGCCCGTAGACAAAATCTTTACCATTTGGATGTTTTGTTTCCTTGGCGATGCCACCCAATTCAACTTTTCCCGCCAGAACAGGATTGAATGGATCCGAAACATCATATTGGTGCATTTCTCCAATACCCCAGCACGCGACATAAAGATATTTATCATCAAGGCTGAGATCGATATCTGTAATTAGTACTGGTACAGCAGCAAACCCTTTAAGGAGATCTGGAAGATTTTCAGGATCTTCTGGTCTTGGGTCAATCGTAATAACTTTTTTAGCGTTCCATTTGCCATCATCACCACGCCACCAAGTAAAGATCGCACCTTGCAAGTTTGTCGTATCGACAACCGAGCCACAGAAGCCGTAAGATTTCGTCGGGTCGTGGGCAGGTCTGATTTCAAGGGCCATTTGATGGTTCTCACCCAAATCTACTGTCTGGATGTTTTTTCGCGCCCGCAGATCCCAGAAGTGAATTTTATGCCCATATTTATTACTTAGTAGGTCTTCTGGAACCACGCCATTTTCGAATTGTGGGGGAAGTCCCCACTCTGAACTTACCATGTAGTCTTGTGGTAGGTTCCACCAGAAGTCGTAATGTTTATCTTGTTCGCCACGGTCAAGCTCATATATCCCAATTATATCAAAAGTTTCACAGTCCATTATGAAAATACCTGGTGGCGAGTCAGTTCCGTCTTCTCCAGATCCACCAAGTGTAGAAACATAAATACCTTCCGGACCACAGTGTATAGTGTGTGGTCTTGAATAACCGGTTTTTTCGAATACTTCCTCCGGTTCAATAACTTTGTGAATTTTTGCCTTTAGCGGATCTTTGACGTCAAAGATATAGATGCGGCTTGATCTTATACCTGGAACGATCAGGTAACGTCGTTCTAGAAAAGCGTGACCGGACAATGGAGACAACATTGAGGAACATGCATTCCATCCAAAGTGATGAAATTCATCTCCAGTTGTTGGAGCTATTACTTGATGAACGATTTCACCATAGGTTTTAGAATCTTTTCTTAAATCAATTACTGCCAGGCCATCATGATGTGATGTGTCTTTGCCAAGCATAATTGTAAACGCAAAATTTTCCACTGGTGCTCGCATCGCAAGTATAGGCGATGCATGAAAAGTGGGATCTGGTTTCATTGGTTTATTCATATTTTTCTCCCTTGTTTCCCCATTAACAGGGTTATTTAAACTGCCGCTGAAATTTTCCCCATGTCAGCTACAATTCATAGTAAGATGGTATTTTTTACTTTTAGCCAAATGTTTTAGCTGGATCCCAATCTTCTATATTTTAAGAGGTAACATAAACTTCGATTCTCACCAAATGCTCAGTCATCAAGGTTCTGAAAGTGCATCAAAAAAAAGTTAAGGCTGACTAATAATCTGAAAAAATTTTGTATCAAAGCCCCATTCTATTAGCGATGCTTACCACTCTATACATTTCCCTTAACACAGGTTTTTCAATCAGTTTTCCGTCAATGACAATAAGACCAGTATCTGCTTTTTCAAATTCAGCAATGGTTTTTCTTGCACGAGTAATCTGGTCAGCAGATGGTGTGAACACTTCATTCAGGATTGGGATTTGTTTGGGATGTATCGAGCCCTTTCCACAGAAACCGAGCATACGTGCTTGTTCTGCAGCCACTTTCATACCATCGAGGTCCTCTAAATCGAGATAAGGCACATCTATAACGTCTAGACCAGCACTAGCGGCTGCATGGACCACCTTTGACCGTGCAAAAAGCAAAGGTTCCCAGGCCATGTCACAACGTAATTCAGGCGCCATATCAATAGCACCAAAAAACATAGCATCCATCCTATCAGTAGAGTGAGCAATTTCATAAGCGGCTTCTAAGCCTTCATTGGTTTCAATTATGACATGAAGGCGGGTATCATGCCCCGCTTCCGATAACAGTTGATCCAATATTTTAACTTCATCTGGGCTGCGCACCTTTGGCATCATTAAGGCGGGAGGTGGTGTTTGGGTTGATAAGATGGCACTAACATCGTCAAGGCCAAATTTTTCACGCATTGAATTAATGCGAACGATGCGCTCAACACCATCATCAGACTGTGGTTCATCAAAAAGCGCCAATGCTTTTTTTCGTGCTTCTGCCTTGTCTTTTGGTGCAATACCATCTTCCAATTCCACACAGACCATATCAACCCCACTGGCAAGTGCTTTGGGAAACATGTCGGGTCTAAGTCCCGGTACGAAAATGAAACTTCGACGTGGTTGCATGGAAATACTTTCAGTCATCGGTCATTCCTATTTTCTATAATTTCTGGTGGGTTAAACGCAGTTATATTTTGAGCAGGCCCGTCATACAATTCTATTTGGGCAAGACAGCTATGAGCTGCGGGACCTTGGGCAAGTTTTGAGGTTCCTACATCCGGTGAAAGTACATTAGGGTTTCCATGTTTGCACATGCTGTTGGGATCAGCTGGGTCGACAGGATCATACCACGAGCCAGTACTAATGATAACTACTCCCGGCATGACATCATTTGTAATGTTAACACCGCAAAGACAAGCCCCTCTTTTATTGAATACCCTAACAATATCACCATCAGTAATTCCACGGTCTTTTGCATCAACGGGATTCATCTCTAAAGGTTGGTGGCCCTTAATCTTGATAGAAGAACTCAACGCTCCGTTATCCATTTGTGAATGAAGCTTTGTCTTAGGTTGATTTGAGATCAGATGGAGTGGATAATTCTTATTCTTTGCGCCCAGCCACTCAGCCGGCTCCATCCAGGTTGGATGGCCGGGACAATTGTCGTAATTGAAACTATCAATCGTCTTAGAATATAATTCAATTTTGCCGCTCGGTGTTTTTAAAGGATTTGTATCAGGATTATTAAAAAACTCTGAAAGGAAAATACGATCTTCATTTAATTCGGGTGATTTATAGAAGCCAGTTTCACGGAAGTTTTGATAATCGGGCATTTGAATATTCAATTTCGCCGCTTGCTCACGTGATTGTTCCCAGATCCATTGTTGCCAGTCTTCCGCAGAACGGCCTTGTGTAAAAGTTTCTTCGTTACCCATGTAACGAGCTATTCCAGCGAAAATATCGTAGTCATTTCTAGCTTCACAGATAGGTTCAATGGCCTTTTCCATAGAAATTACATAAGGATCTCGAGGCGTCATTCCTATATCTCGCCTTTCGAGAGTAGTGGTGCACGGAAGAATTATATCGGCATGGCGCGCCAGAGAATTCCAACACCATTCATTGACAATAACTGTGGAAGGTTTTTCCCATGCTTTTCTTAAGCGTGCAAGATTTTGGTGATGATGAAATGGGTTGCCTCCTGCCCAGTAGATCAGATCAATGTCTGGATAAGTATACTCTCTACCATCATAATCAAATTTTTGCCCTGGGTTCAGTAACATATCACTCACCCTTGCAACTGGAATGAAATCAATAACTGAGTTCTTTCCCTGAGGCAGTGGGGCGTAAGGCATCTTTAACACATTGTTGCCAAGGTAATTGGTAATGGTATAGCCATATGCTATTCCACCGCCAGGTTTGCCCATTTGACCAAGCATTGCAGCTAGGGCGGTTGCTGCCCAGAAAGGCTGCTCACCATATTGTTGGCGTGTTAGAGACCAGCTTACTGTTAACATGGTGCGTTTATTAGTCATCGCTTTAGTTAGCGAAATGATATCTGCCTCAGCCATACCGCTAATACTGGCAGCCCAGGAAGGAGTTTTGGCTACACCATCTGTTTGTCCGAGTAAATAGGCCTGAAACTTGTCAAATCCAACAGTGTATTTATCTAGAAAATAGCCATCATGTAAATCCTGAACAATCAACTGATAGGCCATAGCCAGCATTACAGCGACATCTGTATTCGGTCGCAAATTATACCAATCTTCTTTAATATCTGATTTCAAATCAGAGCGACGTGGGGACAGATTTACAAACTTTGTTCCAGCCGCCGCGGCCTCTATTGCGCCAAGACGTTGGATATGTGCACCGGTTCCGCCGTTGCTGATCTGACTGTTAAATACAGGCAACCCCCCAAAAGCAATCATTAACTCTGTATTTTTTCGTACAGATTGCCAGCTTGTTTGGGAACCTAATAATTTACTAAAATTACCGCCCAGTACATGAGGGATGATAACTTCAGCTGCGGCATAACTATAAGTATTCTTTGATGAGGTATAACCTCCAATCGAATTTAGAAACCGGTGAACTTGGCTTTGAGCATGATGAAACCGACCCGCACTCGCCCAACCGTAAGATCCTGCGTAAATAGCTTGGTTACCTTTCGTTTTGATAACGCGCTGTAATTCATTTGCTACAAGTTTTTCAGCTTGTTCCCAACTCAAGGTAATGAAACGTTCACTCCCGCGTTTATGTGTTGCCGTGCCTGGGCCACTATCCAGCCAGCTCTCACGAACTACTGGCTTGGTTATTCTCGTGCGATCCTCGAGCAGATCAATGATCGACGGACCAATTGGTGACGGATCAGGATCATGATTAAACGGATTAAGGGCTGCAAGGCGTCCCCTTTTAACTTCAAATTCATAAACTCCCCAATGTGAACTTGTGAGTCCCATGATTAATTCATCCTAGTCTTTGTAGTAGTCTAAATTGGTGTGGTTTTATTAATGCCCATGTGCGCGCTATTAGATATTTTTTACTGTTGGCATAAAATTTATCATTTACATCGTAATTTTTAAACTGGCATTTAAAAAATTTATAATTCATTAAAGTAAGTATTAAAGAAAGCTGAACCTATGAAAATTGACTTACAAATAGTCATTATAAATAAGGGATGTAAACAGGCGTGAGTTATTAATGGAAAAATGGTCAACTATGGCCTTGGCTCGCTTTGCTTGTCTATACGCTGGAGCTATCTGGGGAATTTTCTGGATTCCAGTGAGAGCTATAAATGAAGCTGGTATTCATGGGTTATGGAGTTCGGCAATTTGGTTCGCCGTTCCAACGGCTATTCTTTTGCCCTTGGCGATAGTTCGGTTTAAATCGATTAAAGCAGGAGGTTTAAGCCTTCAAATCACAGCAATTCTCTCGGGCGTTGCTTTGTTTTGT
>CACOXV010000028.1 GCA_902631295.1 Paracoccaceae bacterium
AGCCTTTTTAAAATTGCTAACGATATTAGGTTTCTGGGATCAGGGCCACGATGTGGATTAGGCGAACTTATCCTACCAGAAAACGAACCCGGATCATCAATAATGCCGGGAAAAGTAAATCCAACGCAATGTGAAGCCCTTACGCAGGTTTGTGCACAGGTTATTGGAAATGACGCAGCGATAGGCCTGGCAGGTTCGCAAGGACATTTCGAATTAAACGTTTTTAAACCGATGATTGCGTATAATGTATTACAGTCAATGCAGTTGCTTGGAGATGCTTGCTCTGCATTTACAGACAATCTGATGAAAGATTTGAAGGCAGACAAATTCCGGATTGAAAAATTAATGCGGGAAAGCTTAATGCTTGTCACCGCCCTTGCACCAAAAATAGGCTATGACAACGCTACATTAGTCGCAAAAACTGCACACAAAAATGGAACAACTCTCAAAGAAGAAGCAGTAAGGCTGGGTTTTGTTGATGATGAAACCTTCGAAGAAATTGTTAAACCAGAAAATATGGTTGGGCCCAGATAATTAAATTGTATTCAGAAAATGCGACCTAAAAAGAGATCCCTTATTCTAAATGGACATAATACATCAGTGTCCCTTGAGGATCTTTTTTGGACAGAACTCAAAAATATTGCAAAAGAGCAAGAGCTTTCGATTAACCAACTTGTTGCAAAAATAGATGAAAGCAGAAATTTTGAGGTAAGTGGACTAGCGACCGAGTTGAGAGAGTTTGTTCTGAAACACCATATCAACAAAAATTAATTTTCAACCGTAATGTGTATAACTTGGTACTAAAAACTATCAACCTAAAGTTCCAAGGTACGGAAATGTCTCTAGCAACCAAAACGATAAATCTGTAAATCCACCGGATAACATTAAAAGGCCAACTGTCCAAAGTAGAAGCCCCATAACGCGCTCAATAAGTTCAAAGTTCTGCTTAAATAAAAGTAACGTGTTTCCCATTTTGGATAAAAATGCAGCTACAATAAGGAATGGAATTCCTAATCCAAAAGCATAAAAACTTAGTAAAATCATTCCCTTATATAACGAAGCTTCAACAGTAGCTAGGCTAAGGATAGCACCAAGTTGAGGGCCTATACAGGGTGTCCAACCAAAGGCAAATGCAAGGCCCAACAGATAAGCCCCAAAAAATGAGCCCCCCTTATCACCAACGTCAAATCTAAACTCCCTATTGAGAAACGGAATACGAACTATATCTAAAAAATGTAATCCGAAAAACATAATTAATAGACCTGCTATTGTCGTTAAAAGGTCTTTATAACCCAGTAGCAGTATTCCAAACGATGAGGCAGCGACGCCGAGAATTAAAAATACTGTTGATAAACCCATAACAAAAAAAGCTGCTACTAGTAAAACTTTTAAGTTACTCTTCTCGGCAGAGCTATCTAAAGAAATACCACTCATATATGCAAGATAAGGCGGCACGATCGGTAAAACGCATGGACTTAGAAATGAAATTAAACCAGCCAAAAATGAAACTAGGACAGCTGGCATTAAAGAAGCATCAAAAATATCAATACCAAACATGGTCTATCCTAATTAACGACAATTATACTTACTATATAAACTAAGTTTTTGAATAGACGAATTACCTAAAAATACTACACTCGTAAAATGATTGAAAAAATTTTAGATACGACAGGCCTCCTTTGTCCACTACCAGTGTTAAAACTTAGAAAGCACCTGAAGTCCATGAAAATTGGGGATATAGTTGTAGTTGTAGCTGACGACCCAGCAGCAACAATAGATATCCCCCACTTTTGCAATGAAACAGGGCACACACTTATTTCGCAAAAAGCTATTGAGAGCTGTGCAACAGAATATCAGGTAAGAAAAGAAATTTAATTAAGCCTTTTCTAGCCGTTTTTAGACCACCATCCCTGTCTACGCGTTTTCTTTTTTTCATCTTTCTCCGGCATGATCGATTTGTCGCCCATCTCAGATATTTTTTCCTGTCTACCTAAACTTTCCGATGTTTCGGAGCCCAATTTATCTTTTGCTGTTTTGGGAGCCTTAGATTTCGTCAATTTCGCACTCTTTTTCTCTGGCTTTGTGGTGGAAACATCACTTTCAGAAATCAAAGTGCTTTCCTCTACATCTGCCGGATCCTTTAGATTCGGGTCGCCTTTAATAACTTTTGTTCTAACCCTTGACTGAGTTTTTGCTCTTTGGGTTTTCGGGTCATCACCACTATCAGTTAATTCTATCGGAGCAGAGGGAGTCACACCATCGACAGTTTTGGAATTTTTAGGGTTATCTTCGAGCTGTTCATCTTTTTTATTTTTTTTCGGCGCACGCTTTCCTTTTTTTGACGCCGACTTTGGCTTTTTCTCTTTAGGTAGTACTTTATCTGCAGCATCTGACTGCTTTGAGACGCTATCCTCTTTTTCTAATTTATTTTCTAAGTCTCCTACAGCTATATCATTAACCAACTCAGCCTTCTCCGGCGCATATGCTGCAAGTTCTGGGACCTCACCCTGACGAGGTTTCCGCCTTCTCCTTCTCCTACGTTTTTTTGGTTTATTGTCATCATCTGTGTTTCCGCTTTCTGATGAGGAAGATGATCCGTCTTCTTCTTTATCATCCAACATTTCCACGTCTGACGCACCAATTGCGGCGGATGAGACAGAAACTGATGGTTTATCGCTCAAAGGTTTTGATGAGATCTTTAACTTCTCAATTGAATATTCAGGAGTTACTAGAGTAGTATCAGCATTTATTCTTACAAAAAGTGAAAATCTCGCCTCTATATTTGTGATGTGATCCCTCTTCTGGTTTATGATAAAATTTGCGACCGAAACTGGGCAATTAACAACAACTTCTTTGGATCTACCTCGCACCCCTTCATCTTCTATTTGTCGTATAATTGATAAGGCCAAATTTTCTTCAGACCTAATTAATCCTGTGCCATGACAATGCGGGCAGTTTTGAGTAGTAGCTTCAATCATTCCGGGTCTGAGTCTCTGTCTACTCATTTCAAGTAGACCAAAGCCTGAAATCCTTCCAACCTGAATTCGCGCCCGATCGGTTTTTAGCTTATCCTTTAATTTCCGTTCAACAGCTGAGTTATTGCGTCGATCCTCCATATCAATAAAGTCAATAACAATTAAGCCTGCTAAATCCCGTAAACGTAATTGACGTGACACTTCCTCGGCTGCTTCTAGATTAGTCTTTAGAGCAGTCTCTTCAATTGACCCCTCTTTCGTAGCTCGTCCAGAGTTTACATCTATTGCCACTAGAGCTTCAGTCACTCCAATTACTAAATATCCACCTGACTTTAACTGTACTACGGGGTTAAACATAGATGTCAGAAAGGTTTCCACTTGATATCTTGAAAATAAAGGTAGTGGGTCGCTGTAATGTTTGACGTTTTTTGAGTGGCTCGGCATTATCATTCGCATAAAATCTTTTGCGATTTTGTGGCCTGCCTCTCCCTCAACTAATACTTCATCAATGTCCCTATTGTACAAATCACGTATTGAACGTTTTACAAGATCACCCTCCTCATAAATTTTTGTAGGGGCAATAGATTTTAAAGTTAATTCTCTTATTTGCTCCCATAATCGCTGTAAGTATTCATAATCTCTTTTGATCTCCGTTTTGGTTCTTTTTGCACCGGCCGTACGTACTATCAATCCAGCACCTGATGGAACCTCAATACCTCCAGCAATCTCTTTTAGTTTTTTTCTATCGACTGCATTGGTTATTTTTCTACTTATACCGCCACCCCTAGCCGTGTTAGGCATAAGAACGCAGTACCGGCCAGCAAGCGACAAGTAAGTCGTTAAAGCCGCTCCTTTATTACCACGCTCTTCCTTGACCACTTGAACCAACAGAATTTGGCGAACTTTAATAACTTCTTGAATTTTATAACGGCGTGGCCGGGGCTTACTTACAGTCCTAAGCTCTAATGGATCATCATTATCTGAAACAGATTCTATCTCATCTAAGCCGTCATTAGAGGCAACGTCTTGATCCAACTCCGTTAGTTCCGTTTTATCAAATTCAACAGTAGTATTATCTGGGTCATTATCCTTCGGCTCAGAAGATAAATCATCTTGGACCTTATCATTAATTTGGGCCTTACTATTTGAAACTTCAGCAATACCGTATTCACCAAGTTCTTGCGTTTCAATAGCATCTTCTGATTTCTGCTCTTTAGATCGCGATCTTACCCTACCTCGTTTTTTTTCGGCTTGTACGTTTTCCTCTTGTTCCCGCAGAGCTTCAGCATAGGCACGCTCTTCCTCCATCAAGGCTTCTCTATCAGCTATAGGAATTTGATAGTAGTCAGGATGTATTTCAGAAAATGCCAAAAACCCGTGGCGATTTCCACCGTAGTCCACAAAAGCAGCCTGCAATGATGGCTCAACTCGAGTTACTTTAGCAAGATAAATATTACCCGCTAGCTGTCTTCTTGTCTCGGATTCAAAATCAAACTCTTCGACACGATTTCCGTCGACCACAACAACGCGAGTTTCCTCGGCATGTGCAGCATCAATAAGCATTTTCTTAGGCATAAATTATATATACAAGCAGACATTTTGGCTATTTCACCTATAGAAATAGCGTCCTTACCGTTGTATCCCTTTGGGGCGAATAAAGTCGTACTAGGGCCAATCCTTACGAGGCCCGGTGCCACCATTCTAATCGAAGTGCAATCAGTACGTATCATCGCGTTAACATCTCCGGCGAGCTTTGCCCACCAATTATACATCTACCATTCTTCAACGAATGGAAATTCGATCCATTCCGGATCCAACAATCTGACGAAGTTCAGCTCAAAAAGCTTCCACTACGGCAAACCTTAAAACTCACAAGCTCACTATATTATTTAACAGTGATCGTTTTCTCTTAATTGAAAAGTTAACCAAAACACAATGGTAAATTGCAATATTATATTATTATAGCTTATTATCTTTCAATTATTTTATCTCGTCAATCACTTTAAGGCGCTTGAAAAGACTTGACGTATCCCAACGACCTCCACCCATCTTTTGAACATCTTTATAAAATTGATCAACCATAGCGGTTATCGGCAACGATGCACCATTAGTATCTCCTGCATCCAAACAAATCTTTAAATCTTTCCGCATCCAATCAACCGCAAACCCATGCTCAAACTCATCATTTAACATGGTTTCAAAGCGATTAGACATCTGCCAACTACCCGCCGCACCTTGGGATATCACCTCAACAACTGCACGACCATCCAATCCAGATTTTTCCGCAAAATGAAGTGCCTCGGAAAGACCTTGTACTAGTCCAGCTATAGCAATTTGATTGCACATTTTTGTCTTTTGCCCTGCACCAGAATCACCAATTCGACGACAAATCTTTGAATACACCTCTAATATTGGCTCCACCCTTGCGTAATCGGTTTGATCGCCACCACACATTATTGATAATACGCCGTTTTCAGCGCCAGCTTGTCCACCAGAAATCGGAGCATCGACATATTTAATACCAAGAGTTTGTGATTTTTGATAAAGCTCTTCAGTCACTTTTGCAGAGACTGTGGTATGGTCAATGAAAACAGATCCTTTTTTCATTTGATAAAAGGCGCCGTTCTCACCCACAGTGATGTCTAAAAGATCGCTGTCATTTCCAACGCAAGACATAACAAAATCAGCATTTTCAGCAGCTTTAGAGGGAGTTTCCGCCATTGCACCATTAAATTCTGAAATCCAATTTTTAGCTTTTGAAATAGTTCTGTTATAGACAGTTACACTGTGCTTCGCAGTAGCAAGATGCCCAGCCATGGGATAACCCATAACTCCCAAACCTAAAAAAGCAATTTTTGCCATGGCATTTCCCTTTATTTTCTGATTTTTGTAATTTTGAGTTACATTTTGTTAAGTTTCAATAGCTATCAGGCCAACAAGAGAAAAAAATGGTAAGAGTCCTACAATTAATATTTCGCATAATTGCTGGATCCTTAGTTTTATCTCTTATTGTCCTAGCCATTGTATTTTATATTGTTCTTAGATCAATTCCTGACTACGAAAAAATCATTGAATTAGCGGGTATAGTTGGGCCAATTGAGATAGTACGCGATACCGCAAATGTACCTCACATTTATGCCAACAATGATAACGACCTTTACTTTGGGTTAGGTTATGCTCATGCCCAAGATCGGCTATGGCAAATGGTGGTGAATCGTTTGACAGTGCAGGGTCGTTTATCTGAAATTTTTGGAAAACAAGCCTTTCCATTAGATGAATTTATGAGACGTTTAGACATATACTCGCTTTCCCAGAAATCTGTTGATGCTCAGGATAATATTACAAAAAAAGCTTTAGAGGCTTATACGGCAGGTATCAATGCACGGTTTTTAGAGATTAATCGCAAGTCACTTGGACGTGGGGCTCCAGAGCTACTTTTATATAATATACCATTGGCAGCATGGCATCCCGCCGATAGTATAGCCCTACTAAAATTGTTTGCTGTTAATTCTAGCAGTCACTACGGAAAAGAAATTTTAAGAGCTAGAACTCTACTAGCTCTCCCAGACTCCAAAAGGATAATAGACATACTACCAGATACTCCAAAAATAAAAAGTGAAGCAACGACGGAAGTTCTGGGAAAGCTAAAAACTAGCGATACTATAACAGCTCAAAAATACCAGGTTAACTCAAATTTCTTTAATAGTTTCGTGAATAATCGACTAGTAGGTGCATCTAATACATTTGCCGCAAGAAATTTTAGAACTGCATCCGATGGCACTTTACTTGCAAATGATCCACATTTTAAATTAAGTGTCCCAAGCCAGTTTTATCTAGCTCATCTAGATTTGTCAGTTGGCGGTGTCATTGGTGGAACAATACCTGGAATACCAACAATAATTACTGGTCGAACCCCCTATATAGGATGGGGTATATCCGCCTCATATGCTGATGATCAAGATCTGTATGCTGAAGAAATAAACGAGACCGATTTTGACATGTATAGGTCACCTGATGGATGGAAAAAATTTAAAACAGAAGATACAATTATAAAAATCAAAGGAGAACCGTCAAAAAAAATTAGGTTAAAATGGAGTGAAAACGGACCTATCCTTGATAAAAATACATCGCAGATTTCTGATATAACCCCCCCAAATCATGAAATGGCACTTAGATGGACTATGCTGTCTCCAAAAGACACCTCCATGTCTTCATTAATTAACCTTCCATACTCTAGAGATCTTACAACTGCGTTAAAATCTCTTGAAAAACACGTTGCACCTTCCTTAAATTATACGATTATTGACAAAGAAAATATAGCTTTACAAACGGTAGGAAAACTTCCAAAAAGAAACAAAGATCACAACACGCAAGGACGCCTACCCAGCTTTGGCTACGTTAAAAAAAATAGATGGTTAGGATATATTTCTTATGATAACAATCCACGTTTTATTAACCCAAAGAGTGGATTAATTGCAAATACAAACAACAAAATTTTAGAAGAATTATTTCCAAACCATATATCATACGACTGGGGTGACTCGCAAAGAATTGAACGGCTAACCCGATTATTGGAGTCCCGCAAGGTTCATACTAGAGAAAGCTTTATAGAAGCACAATTAGACACTGTAAGCTTTCCTGCAAAATCATTACTACCAATAATTGGGGCCAATCTATGGTATAAGCCTCTAACATCCTCAAATGCTAAGTTGGATCAAGATGTAAAACTAGCTCTTAAGCTTCTCGCAGAATGGAATGGTGAAATGAATGAACATTTACCAGAGCCGTTAATATTCTATTCATGGATGCGGAGGTTGCAAAAAGAACTTGTCCAGGATGAATTAGGTGTGCTTTCCCAAGAGTTTGGCAATTTTGACCCTGTATTTCTTGAACGCGTATTCAGAAACATTGATGGCGCATCAGTTTGGTGTGATATTGTTCAAAGTATTGCCAAAGAAGAATGTGATGCCATCGCGGAACTAGCTCTGTATGATGCAATATCAGAACTTAAAGCAAGGTATAAAGTTGATATAACCTCAATGAGATGGGGAGACGCTCATATTGCTATGCACGATCATTTAACATTGGGACATATTCCGTTTTTAAATCTATTGCTTAATTTGAGGCAATCTGTTTCCGGGGGTGATTATACTCTGCAACGAGGACTGAGCTCTGGGAATGAGTACAATCCATTTGAAAACGTTCATGCCGCTGTTTATCGCGGGGTTTACGATTTTTCTGATCCAGACAGTTCACTGTACATAATTTCAACAGGACAGTCCGGTCATTTATTTTCTCGCCATTATGATGATCTGGGGCAATTGTGGCGTCGCGGTGAGTATATTTCTATGTCACTCGATCCGGAACTGGCAAAGGCAGCATCGATTGGCACAACAAAAATAATTCCAGCATCAAATTTACAATAGATCGAATTGTTTCCTCTGCTTTTCGTTCCACCTCAGAAACATTTTATAGTTTTCGTCAACTAACTTTTCGGACACAACTACGCCATTTCTGTACAGCCAAGCTCTTTTTTTACCATCTTTAGCAGGTATAGTTCGAACTTCCCTACTGGATCTTGCTAATATTATATTGACAATGCCATTTGTAAGATTGTCCAAACCAAATCCGGAGGAAGCGCAAATTGGATAAATATTCCTTTTATCGAGAATACTGACAGTTTGTTGTAATTTGTGATTTTCTGGGTGCAAATCTATTTTATTCCAAACCTCTAAGACTGGAATTTTTTCGTCTAATCCAATTCGTTGTAGGATCTCTAAAACATCTTCACAATGGCTATTAGTATTTGGATGACTGATATCTCGCACATGTAGAATTACATCAGAGGTTAAAACTTCCTCAAGAGTAGAACGAAAGGCGGCAATAAGCTCAGTAGGCAAATCCGATATGAAGCCAACGGTATCTGAAACAATCACGGACAGCCCAGATCGTAATACCGACTCGCGAACTGTTGGATCAAGAGTTGCAAATAGCATATCTTTGCATAGAACTTCTTCATTTGTTAGTTTATTGAAAAGAGTTGACTTACCTGCATTTGTATATCCCACTAGCGAAATAATTGGTGTTGATGTTTTAGATCTCCTTTTTCGATGCAAGTCACGAGTTTTAACAACTTTTCGAAGTTGGCGCTCAAGGTTTTTCAATTGGGAGTCTATTGCCCTCTTATCAGACTCAATTTGGGTTTCTCCCGGCCCTCCAACAAAACCCAGACCACCACGTTGCCTTTCTAAGTGAGTCCACGCTCTGACAAGTCTTGTACGCTGATAGGATAGAGCCGCCATTTCAACTTGCAGTGCGCCTTCTCTGGTCGCAGCTCTGTTTGAAAAAATTTCTAATATTAAACCGGTACGATCTAATATTTTAACGTTCCAGGCTTTCTCAAGATTTTTCTGCTGAACAGGAGTTACATTACAATTTAAAAATACAATTTGTACATTATTGACATTAATCAGCTGAAACAGATCATTTACTTTTTGTTTGCTGAAAATAGTTGCTGGTTGAAAATGGGAAATCTTTACAACCTGCGACCCAGCGAATTCCAGATCCGGTAAAGCGGTTGAAAGTGCAACAGCCTCCTTCTGCTTAAAATCAACAGCTAATACATCAAAATCAGATCTTAATTCTATTTGAAATACCCAAATTCGCGTTTTTACACGAGCAACCGTATTCAACTAGGCTCTTCTCCATCGTACAATGAAACGTTTTGAGATGGCATTATTGTCGAAATAGCATGCTTATAAACTAGCTGAGACTGGCCATCTCGGCGTAAAAGTATGCAAAAATTATCAAACCAAGTAATTACGCCCTGTAATTTTACTCCATTTATTAAGAAAACTGTCACAGAGTTTTTTTCTTTGCGAACCTGGTTTAAAAACGCGTCTTGTAAGTTCTGACGATCGGATGCCATTTATTAGCCTCATTTATTTTATACTTGTTATATTCGCATACTATTTCACATAACAACAGCTAATTTAAATATCAATTTAAACAAATTCTAGTTCATTAAATCTATTTACTCCAAACTGACGGGAATAAAAGTGCGACTATGACCAATATTTCAAGTCGACCAATTATCATGGCCAACCCTAACATAATTTTAAAAATTTTATTAATATCTATTAACACTACGTCATAACCAGCATTTCCAAAAAGAGGGCCCGTGGTAGTTAGTGCTGAAACTGATAGAGCAAGCCCCGGCGCTATATCATCAAAAAGAATTGAGAAAACTAAGGTAAAAAAAGCCAGAGCCGTGATAAAAAGCATAAAAAATATCCAGGCCATAAGACGATTATTCCTATTATCCGAAATCGAACCCTTTCCTTTTTTTGATGGAATTGAGTTGGGATGTAACATCATGTCAACTTCTTGAGCAGCATTCCTGTATAGAATATAAACCCTTAAAAGTTTAACACCACCAGCAGTAGTTGCAACACCACCTCCTATTACAGCAAGCCCCATTACAGACACTGCTGACACTTCTGCAAATGCAAAACTTGGGTAATCAGACCAAACTTTGCTTTCAATTCCCATAGTAACTAAGTATGAAGTCACCGTAAAAAAAATACCCCATAACTGTTTTAGAAGGACCACTATATTAATATCAATATTTTCTGATGATATTGCAAAAATAGATTTGGCATAAAAAAGACCTGTTATGGCCAAAATTATAATCAGAGCTAGTCTTATTTCTGGATCGGTAAAAAATCGAAACTTTCGTATGTCGTTGATATCACGAAAAAATAATGACTTTGACAGAGCGAAAACAAAAAATATTAAAATAATTCCTTCTATTATAAAAATTTTTCGAGTTTCGTCGCTCAGTATATCAAAGCCAGATGTTGAGATCACAGACATTGCCATTAACAAAGCCTCAAATCCCGACATCCCCACCAGCGTAAGGAAAAACCATAAAGCACTTGTAATAATTAAATAAATTGGAATTAGGTGTCGTGCGTTGCTTATGACAGAATTACCCTCATGCCCTTTATTTGAAGAAACATCCAGAAAATCATTAACGCCAGTTTCAAATTTGTTAATATTTAATGGTAATAAGATACTTATTGCGCAGATCCAAAAAAATATACCACCTATCCAAGAAACCATCACAAGCCATAACCGTAAAGCACTGTCAGAAAATATTTCTAAATTAGTTATTATTAAACCTGTGGTAGTAAATGAACTTACCATTTCAAGCCAGGCATCTATCAACCCTATCTCAGCCACAGAAAGAACCAATGGTAATGCCATAAAAATTGGTAAGAACAAATACGATAATATAAAAGAAAGTAATTTTTCAAAATTATTTTGAACTTTAATAACGTTGCTCAATGCAATAGCAATCAAAGTATAAACAACAATACCTGCAAAGGAACAGTATAGAAAAGTCCGAGCAACAAAATAGTCTCTCTCCAAAAAAGCAATCAAAGCGGGGATTATCATTAATAGGGAGGTGCTTGCAAATAATTGAAAAAAAATTGCCCTATTTAATACCGAAAATTTCATCTTAGAAAAAATCGATGGAAACTTGCAATAACCGCTCAACTTCCGGAATATCTTCGGCCATTGTAAATAGAGCTATGGTGTCCCCCTCCTCAATCAAAGTTTCGCCAGAAGGCTTAATAAATTCTCCACTTTTTAAAAGACCTCCAATTAAAACACTTTCGGGAAATTCAATATCACGAATTTTTTTCCCGGCAATTGGAGATGTTGAAAGAACCTCTGCTTCTAAAATTTCTGCCTCAGCATCACCTATTGCATAAACTCCTTTCACGCGACCATGCCGAATGTGTCTAAGAATTGAGCTGACAGTCGTCGCTCTAGGATTGATAAAGGCATCAATTCCTAGCGGTCGCATTAGCGGAACTAGCGTAGGATCATTTATTAATACAACAGCCATTTTGCAACCTTGCGCTTTGGCTCTTACAGCAGCCAGCATATTTGTTTTATCATCATCAGTAATCGCCAGAACAGTATCTGCCCTAGATACATTCGCCTCTGATAGAATGCTAACATCTAATCCATCGCCATTTAACACTATAGTTCTCTCAAGATTTTCCGCAGCAGCCTCGGCTATTTTTATATTCTTTTCTATTATTTTTGTAGAAATCCTTTTTTGATGCGCTTCAAGCTGAGCCGCAACTCTCTGACCCACATTTCCACCGCCGATCATTACTATTCGATTTTGCTCCAAATTTGGTTTACCAAAAACCTCTACAGATCGTTGAGAATCTTCCACGTGGCACATAAGATAGCATTCATCACCTGCAAACAATTGATCTCCTGATTCAGGCGCAAAAAGAGTTCCATCACGTCTTACTGCTATTACAATAGTACGAAGGGTCGAAAAAAGATCGGTCAATTGCTTTAGAGGTGTATTCAAGACTGGGCATTCTTCATCTAGACGTAGCGCAATAAGTTGAGCCTGTTTATTCAAGAACATTTCAGTATCGAAAGCAGCAGGCGCTGCCATACGCTTCAATGCAGCGTCAGCCACTTCCCTCTCCGGACTGATTACTACATCAATTGGCAAATGGTCTCGCCTGTATAAGTCTGAGTAAATTGCATTCAAATAAGACTGACTTCTCAAACGAGCTATTTTACGCGGGATAGAAAAAATTGAATGTGCTACCTGGCAAGTCACCATATTTACTTCGTCAGAATATGTAGCAGCTATTATCATATCAGCATCACGAGCACCTGCCCTGTCTAGTATATCTGGATAGGAAGCGAATCCAGTTACTCCCTGAACATCTAGTGTATTCGTAGCTCTCCTGATTAATTCTGGATCATTATCTATTACTGTTACATCGTTGCGCTCTCCTGACAAATGACGGGCTATTTGCCATCCTACTTGACCAGCACCACAAATTATTACTTTCATACGTTGCTCCTCATATCACTAGAAATGAATAGATTAGTTATCATCTCCCTGATAAAACAATAAAAGTTCAAAAATCCTCTTTTTGTGCTCTTGAAATTGAAACCACTCCTAATGACTTCAGTTTCCTATGAAGAGCACTACGCTCCATACCAACAAATTTTGCTGTTTTTGATATATTTCCATTAAATCTATTAATTTGCGTTATTAAATATTCCCTCTCAAAAGCCTCTCTTGCCTCTCGAAGCGGCATTGTTGCAATTGTTCCAGTCCCAACACTAGTCAAATTGTCATCTGCGGATTTAGTTTCAGAAGGAAGATCTTCGATTAAAACTTCTCCGTGTCCATCGCCAAGTATTAGAACTCTTTCAACCATATTTTTAAGCTGCCTTATATTGCCTGGCCAGGACATCGTCTGAAGCATAGTTGATGCCTCATTTGAAAGGCTTCTAAGATTTAACCCCTGGGTTTCATGATAGGTTTTTGCGAAGTGCTTAAATAATAATGGAATGTCTTCAAGTCTTTGTGAAAGTGATGGTACATTTATTGGAACAACATTAAGTCGGTGATAGAGCTCCTCTCTAAAAGATTTTTGCTTGATTGCCTCCCTTAAATCTTGAGATGTTGAAGAAATAACTCTTAAGTCAACTTTTACCTCAGACTTTCCATTTACTCTTTGGAATTTCTGATCAACCAGTACCCTCAAAATTTTTGACTGAGTCACCAGTGGCATGTCAGCTATTTCGTCAAAATATATGACACCCCCATCCGCTTGGGAAAGCAAACCGTCAGTAGGTAAGCTATTTCCAGCATCTCTACCAAAAAGAACGTCCTCCATCCTTTCTGGAGCAATAGAGGCACAATTTACACTAATAAAAGGTTTAGAAGCTCTCTCTGAATTCGCATGAATATATCTTGCGGCCATTTCCTTACCACTGCCTGAGCCACCAGTAAGTAAAACCCTCCCATTCGTCTTAGTCACTTTATCCAAGTTGGATACAAAGTTTTTAAAAATATTTGATTCGCCCACCATTACCGATAAGGGTGCATCTTTACGTTTTAATTCAATATTTTCTTGGCGAAGCCGAGATGTTTCCATAGCACGTCTAACGACCACAAGAAGCTGCTCTATATTGAAAGGCTTCTCAATAAAGTCATATGCACCTTGCTTAATGGCAGCGACAGCAATCTCGATATTTCCATGGCCAGAAATAATTACAACCGGAACGTGTGGAAATTCTCTTTTGGCTTTTACTAAAATATCAATACCGTCCATTTCATTGTCTTTTAGCCAAATATCGAGGATTAAAAGTCCCGGCACTGATTTCTTTAATTCTTGAAGGCAATCATCGGCGCCTCCACACAGTCTAGTTTGATACCCTTCATCTATTAATATTTCTGAAATCAGTTCGCGGATATCGCGTTCATCATCAACAATTAGGATATCGGTCATACATCTTCTCCACGTTTTAATATTTATTCTATTTCACAGAGTAAATGGGTAGTTCTATGATGGCTGCAGCACCAACTATACCACTATTTTTATATTCAAGAGCATCCTCCAACCGGAATGTTCCACCATGTTCTTCTATTATTTTTTTTACTATTGCCAACCCTAAACCGGTACCGTTTTCGCGGGTTGTAACATATGGCTCAAACAATCGAGCTCGGTCTTCAGGCAAGCCCAAGCCATTATCAACAATTGAAACTTTCAGAAAGCAATCCGATAGCTCGGCAATAACTTTTATTTCGCCTAATATATTTGGTGAGCCTCCTTTGCTCAACCTACTTGCAATTGACTCTCCAGCATTTTTTAAGAGGTTGATTAGAGCTTGCGAAATCATCGTCGCATCCACTTCAAACATAATAGGTCCGTCAACAATATGTTTTTTAAATGCAATCTCAGGCAATCCATTTTCTTGCAATGAAATGGCAGAATTTATTATTTGAATTATATCCACTGACTTCTTATCGGGCTCAGGCATCCTTGCAAATCTTGAAAATTCATCCACAATTCGACTAAGATCATTCGTCTGTCTGACGATTACCTCCGTCATGTCAGATAAAGTATCACTGTTGTCATCCAGAAGCGGCATGAATTTTCGTTTTATTCTCTCAGCCGATAATCTGATCGGAGTAAGGGGATTTTTGATTTCATGAGCTATGCGTTGTGCTACATCTCCCCAAGCGGCAGCTCTCTGAGCAAAGACTAGTTCTGTAATGTCATCAAACGCAATAACAAACCCATCAATATTATCAGTCTCGTCTTTCATAGGCGCCATTCTGACCAAAAGATTTTCCAATCTACCTGCCCGCAAAATCTTTACTTCTTGCTGTAAGCTTTTTAAATTACCCAAAATCAAAGACTCATACATTGACAAAAATTCCGGCGCTAATATTTCAAGTGAGCAACCTTCCAACTTTTTCTCTGTATAGTTTAATAAGCTAATCGCCGATCGATTGATAAAAGATATCTTACCATTAGGAGTTAAACCTATTACTCCAGATGTAACTGAAGCTAACACACTATCAAACAGTCGCCGCCGTTCATCTATTTGAGAGGTATTTAGTAAAAGTTTATCGCGTTGTAACTTTAATTGGCTGGTCATACGATTAAAAAGTTTGGAAAGCTGTGCAATTTCATCGTCACCAGATTCTTCGCGTACGCGAACGTTAAGTTCGCCTTTTGCAATTTTTTGTGCAGCGCCAGTCAAACGACCTATAGGTCGAGATAATCTTTCTGCAAACCATAAACCTAGTAAAACTGCACTTACTATCATAAGAATAGCGAACGCTAAATAAACGAGTGCAAAATTGAATAAGACTTTACCTTTGTCACTTTCCAACTGCTGATATAAAGATGCTGTTTCTTGTGTATCATCCAATAAATTTAATAAATTTCCATCTACTAACCGAGTTACGTAAAGGTAATGTCCCGGAAAACCATCGATATAAATTAAGGCACGCATTTCATTATTTTTCCAATCCTCAATAATTTGGACTTGCCTCAATGAAGTGTCAAAAAGGATTGCTTCCGGCTTATCATAATCAAATGCATAATTACGAAAACCTCTGAGCTTTATTTTTCCCTCATAATCAATTACAAAAGCTTCTTTCATACCCCTTTGCATTTCTTGCTGGAGTTTTGCTAGATGGTTTCTAAACTCAGAAAGATCGGTCCCATTTCGACCCTTACGAAAAAATCCTAATTCATTGGCCAAATCGGCAATATCTTCCATCAACGCTTCTCGCTGTTCTGCCTCGTATGCCTCCGCAGCAGATCGCGAAGCACTTATTACACTTTGTACTCTGTCCGAAAACCAAGCCTCCAGTCCCATATTAACCGTAAACGTAGCAAATACGGCGACCCCAATTGTAGGTAGAAGCGCCATTACTGTAAAAAATCCAGTTAAACGTAAATGCAGTTGCGATCCAGCTGACTTCTGTCGCCGCTGTGAAATAATCCGCAATATTCTTAATATTACAAAAGCAACTATTGTTATTACATATACAAGATCTGCCAATAAAACTAGTTGAAGAAGTCTAGACTGCGCCCTTAAATCAAAAGGTCCAAGGATTATGTATGTGGCAAATGCTAAGAATGGACCCAGAAAAACAAGATAAATAGTCGATGAAGCCCTTACACGATCGAAAGTCCTAGAATTTAAGATTCTGGTTAATGAAAACCGCATAGTACTTACTGACACAAAGACTCACTTTAAGACATTGTTGACAATATGTAACACTAATGTTGCGACATTACATCAGTTTTCTTCGCCTGGTGACTTGAATATCCAATTCAGATATTTTTTTACGAAGGGTATTTCGGTTTATTCCAAGTAGATTGGCACACTTTGCCTGATTTCCCCCAGTTGCGTTTAATGCAATTATTATAAGCGGCAACTCAACCTCTTTTAATATTCTTTGATAAACACCGTTTGGCGGAAGTTGCGAGCCGTGCAAATCAAAATATCTCTTTAGATGCTTGTCAACATCTGATGCCAGTCGATCGTTATTACCATTAGACAAGACAGCAGATACTTCCGGTTGGTTTGACAATGCTTGCTCAACCTCACCCACTGAAATATTTGCCTCTTTTGCCGTCAAGCAAAGCCTTTTCACCATATTCTCTAACTGTCTTACATTACCTGGCCAAGTATAGCTTTGAATTAATTGCATAGCTGCTTGATCAAAGTTTCGTGATATCCCGGTTTCCCTATCGACTTTTTCAAGGAAGAAAGTTGCAAGCAGCGGTATATCGTCAAAACGTTCCCTAAGTGGCGGAACGGTAATGGGAGCTCCTCCAAGGCGATAAAAGAGATCTCGTCGAACTTTGTGTTTATCTACGGCTTCTGTCATATCACCGACTAAAGTAGCTAAAAAACGTGGTGAATATTCACCCGGTGAGTCAATCATACTTACCAATCGTCCCTGCTCGGCTGCGCCTAAATCAGATATCTCCTCAATAAGTATTGTGCCATCCTTAGCTCGAGCTAGAATTTTAGAAGGCCCATCCAGTTCCACTAGATCGTCTGCCCTCATTCTTACTAATGGCATATTTCTTCTATCAGAGAAATTGTGTAATACTTGTGCGACTAAAGTTTTACCAGTGCCAGACTCGCCAGATATAAGAACGGGTAATTCAGAATTCATTAACCTTGCTACAAAACGGTAAAGATTTTGCATCAATGCGGTTTTACCAACTATTGGCAGGCTTTCATCAGCCGCATCCATATTAGTAGTTCTAATAGACCTATCGGCAGATATTGAGTTATTTTTTCCTTTTGACGATAGTGCCTTAGCACAACGCTTCATTAAATCAGGCAAATCAAACGGTTTAGGTAAATAGTCATATGCGTCTGCTTCTGCAGCTTGGATGGCCGTCATTATGGTATTTTGCGCAGAGATGACAATGACTGGCAAGTCTGGGCGATCTTGGGAAATTTTTGGTAACATCTCTAAACCATTACCATCTGGCATCATAACGTCAGTAATTACCGCGTCACCTTTACCTTCAGAAACCCATCTCATTAGTGTTGTTAGACTAGATGTTGCGTGCACTTTTACGCCTGCTCGGGTAAGAGCCTGGGTAAGTACTGTACGAATTGTTCTATCGTCGTCCGCAACTAAGACAGTGCCATCCATTATTATTTCCTCTTAATTAAGCTTTTTCACAAAAGGTAAAGAAATACGAAAAACTGTATTCCCAGGTTTAGAATCTAGAGAAATTAAACCGTTATGGTCCGATATAATTTTACTTGTTAAAGCCAGGCCCAGACCAGTCCCGTTATTACGACCCGAGACAAATGGATCAAAAATTTCATCCCTTATATCCTCGGAAACACCAGGCCCATTATCCATAACTTCAACTTGAATGGGCATTGAATGTCCCGAACCATCGGCTCTTCGAAGTTTAAAGCTATGTTCGAAATATGTACGTAATTTAATATTTCCATTATTTGGCTGGGCTTCCGAAGCATTTTTTATTAAATTCAAGAATACTTGAAGTAATTGGTCTGGATCGCCGTATACCAACGGCAACGAAGGGTCATAATCTTCTTTAAAGTTAATGTGTGCGCTAAAGCCTAATTGTGCAGAACGACGCGCTCTATCTATTACATCATGAATGTTGAGAGGTTTGGGGTCAATCGGTTTAAGATTTCCAAACTGTTCAACCTGCTCTAATAAAGTTAGAATCCTTCTTGTTTCTGCCACAATCAAATCTGTAATCTCCAGATCACCTGTCGAAAGTCCCATAGACAGTAATTGCGCAGCTCCAGTAATTCCTGCTAGGGGATTTTTGATCTCATGGGCTAACATCTCAGCCATGCCTATTGCAGACTTTGCCGCAGCTTTTACAGATTTTGATTGAGAAATGCGACCAGCAATTTCTCTGGGTGCTATCAATAAAATGGTACTGCCATCTACACCATTTATTGGCGCTATTTGAATATTACAAGGAATAGGTTCTCTGCCATTTGCTCCTACTTTCACATCTGTAACAAACAAAGGAGAATTGAATTTTTTTACTTTTTTATAGTTTTCCTCTAATGAGGTATTTATATCTATCAGTTCCCAAATACTTCTATTTTTAAGGGATTTACTTGACGCATTAAGAAACCCCTCACCTGGTGGATTAACTTCCACCACAATATCGTCTTCATTCAACACAATAGATGGAAGAGGAATCGACATCCAAACTTTTTCATAATCAATATTCATGGATTAATTCGCTTTGGTAAGTCAAAAAGGCTTCGGATTACCTTTTTTGGACAATCCTCCCTTAGAAATTCATTTGATACTTTCTTTGGTAATCCAAAAAAATCTAAATATCGCTTTAGATGTTTTCGGGCTACTCTTACACCGAGAGTATTACCATAAAATGATAGCATTTCATCGTAGTGTATAGCGACAATTTCGATAAGCTTTTGGCCTTTGGGAATTTCTGGTTGTATTTCTTTATTTAGATAAGCTGATATATGAGAAATTAGCCAAGGTTTTCCAATAATACCACGCCCGACCATCAACCCGTCTGATCCAGAAAAACGTAAAGCTTTTGCTGCTGACCCTACATCTAAAATATCCCCGTTTGTAATTACCGGTATTTTTACTGCCTGCTTAATTTCAAGAATGGCCTTCCAATCCGCTATCCCCTTATAAAATTGGTTACGAGTTCGTCCATGTATTGTAAACGACTGTACTCCGCATTTTTCAGCTATTACGCCAAGCTCTTTTGCATTTTTGGAGCCGTCATCCCAACCAAGACGTGCTTTTAATGATACGGGAATATCGACGGCGCTGACAACACTCTCGATAATTGTTGCGGCTTTTTTTAAATCACGCATAAGTGCTGAACCAGAGTAGCCTCCAACAACCTTTTTTGCAGGACAACCCATATTTATATCTATTGCTCCAGCGCCTAAATCAGAGGCTAATTTAGCTGCTTCACTCATTACTTTTGGCTCACATCCTGCAAGCTGCACCGCTGTATTGAGAAAATTTGAGCCCAATAAAATCTTACGATTTTTTGAACCATCACACAGCAAGCTGCGATCAGCAACCATTTCACTAAAACACATATCAACACCAAATTTATTAACAGCGTTTCTGAATGGTAAATCTGTAATCCCAGCCATAGGAGCCAAGAGTACAGGAATTTTTCCAGTGTTTATTATTGAACTGAGCAAAAATTAAATCCATTTTTTTATAAAAATAATACGATGCTTAAGCATGAACAAGATTTTATGCTATATTTTTCATCATTATTCAGCAAACGATTAAATATTAGGCATTATTTGTCTATATTGAATAAAGTGATCATAAGACTTAGACAATTAACAAGATCAATATCCAAAAGTGGGGCAAGCTGATGAAAATCATCGCCGTAATAGTTGCAGCTGGAAGGGGAACACGCGCTGGTGGCACAACACCTAAACAATGGCAACAGTTAAGCAGTAAGAGAATTATAGACCACTCAATAGACTTATTTAAAAACAACTCCAGAATTAATAAAGTAATGGTTGTACTTCATTCGGATGACCTTGATCTTTTAAATAGAAATGATGTTCTATTTACAGAAGGTGGTGCCACAAGATCAGTCTCGGTTAAATACGGGCTTAGAGCTTTACGACAAATTGAGAGACCTGATTATGTACTAATTCATGACGCTGCTAGGCCTGTAACTCCCCCAGATCTTATCGATACTGTGATTGAAAATTTGAAAACCACAGATGCTGTGGCTCCCGCCTTACCAGTTTCTGACACGCTTTGGGAAGTTATTGACGAAAAGGTTGTAAAGACCAAAAGTAGAAATAATATCTGGCGAGCTCAAACGCCGCAGGGGTTTAATTTCAATAAGATACTCGAAGCTCACAATGCTAGCTCACGTGATGCGACCGATGATGTGGAAGTTGCTATTGCAGCAGGAATACAAGTAAAAGTAATAAGTGGCAGCGAGAAGAACATTAAAATTACAACACCCGAAGATTTCGAGCGTGTAATGACAGTATTAGGGCGTTAATTATGGATATAAGACTTGGTAATGGTTTCGATGTTCATGCTTTTGAAGCAGGAAAATTTGTCATCTTGGGCGGAATTAAAATCCCTCACACATTTAAGCTTCGCGGCCATTCTGACGCAGATGTCGTGCTGCACGCTATTACAGATGCGATTTTTGGGGCGTTAGCAGAAGGGGATATTGGCACTCATTTTCCTCCTGATGATGACAGGTGGAAAGATGCCTCGAGTGATATTTTTCTCAAATATGCGCAGAAACTAGCAAAAGGTAAAAATTTCAAAATTGGTAATGTTGATTGTACTATAATTTGCGAAAAACCAAAAATTAAACCTCATGCTGAATTAATTAAAACAAATATTCAAAATATTCTAAATCTTAATAAGGATAGAGTTTCTATAAAGGCCACAACAAGCGAAAGGCTTGGCTTTACTGGCCGCGAAGAAGGAATAGCAGCTTTAGCCACCATAACTCTTATCAGCCCATGAGCGCAGCAATTGCAACAATTTTTGGAATAGGTTATCTGCGTCCAGCTCCTGGAACCTGGGGATCTTTATTTGCACTCATTCTTGCAATTGTATTAGTAGAAATTTTTGGAATTATAGGATTTGTATTCGCTCTACTGTCAATAAGCGCATTTGGATGGTGGGCTACGAGCGTTTATCTAAAACAAATTAAAATTAAGGATCCATCAGAAGTCGTTATTGATGAGCTTGTAGGACAGTGGATTGCAGTTTTACCGATTGCGATATCAGCATTTTATTTTAAACTTGAACCGTCTGACCTATGGCCCGGATGGATATCTTCTTTTTTATTTTTTCGATTATTTGATATTTTGAAACCATCTTTGATCGGATGGGCCGACGAAAAAAATGGAGCACTAGGAGTTATGTTAGACGATATTTTTGCAGGTATTGCGGCTGCAATATGTACAATTACTTTGGCGGTTTTGTATCATGGCCTATATTAAAGATGTCTAATCTAAACGACTTGTATTCTCTCGCAATAAGGTTGAGGAGTAAAATTGTTTCGGCGGAAAGCTGCACAGCTGGCTTGCTTGCTGCTAGCCTGACTGAACTTCCTGGGTCATCAGTTTTTTATGAACAGGGATTCATAACGTATTCAAATCACTCTAAAATAAGGGTTTTGGGAGTTGAAAATAAAACCTTAAAAAAATATGGAGCTGTAAGCGAAGAGGTCGCAATAGAAATGGCAGATGGCGCTTTAAAAAGATCAAAAAGTACTATCGCCATTTCGATAACGGGTATTGCTGGGCCCGGCGGTAGTGATTTCAAGCCCGAGGGGTTAGTATGCTTTGCAGTAGCGAAAGAAAATGGCAAAATAAGAACTGAAACAAAAAAATATGGACCTTTAGGAAGAGATAATATTAGATTACGCGCAGTCGATACGGCAATTACTTTACTATATGAGGAGCTTTCTGTGAGTTAATCAGCGTAAAGGTCCTTTGCCTGATTTTCGAAAGCAGATAAAACACGCTGCATTGCTTCATTAAACACTGCTCCTACGATTTTTTGTAATACCGCATTCTTCATTTCAAAATCTACATAAAACGAAACTTCACTACCGAACTCGAGACCCTTAAAATGCCAAGTTGAGTGCATGCGCTTAAAAGGTCCGTCAATATATTCTGTAAGTATTTGGTTTTCAGTACGCATTAGGGTAACTTTACTTGCAAACTTCTCTCTGAAAACCTTAAAACTAATAACAAGCTCGGCTTCGAGAATTTCGTTATTACCACTCATATTTCTCGAATGAATTCTAGCGGCCGAACACCAAGGAAGGAACTTTGGATAACTATTCACATCAGCCACCAAGTCAAACATCTGTTCTGGGTTGTATCTTAAAATTTTTGTTTCTGAATGAATAGGCATTTTATTATAATTATAGTGACAGTTCGACAGAGATACGTAATGTTGTTGAAAAAATAAAGGGTGATTTAATGTCAGAGCGACCATATGTCATTGATGAAATGATTTCTGCAAAAGCAATTGCAGCAAGAGTTGAGGAACTGTGTAAAAATATTCAAAGTGAATTCGTGGGTACGGATAAGCTAATTGTTGTGGGCTTGCTTCGAGGTTCATTCGTTTTTATTGCTGACTTAGTGCGTGAATTAGACCTACCAGTAGAAGTCGATTTCTTGGAAGCATCATCATACGGAGATGGGATGGAAAGCTCTAGAGAAGTGCGTATTTTAAAAGACTTAAGGGGGGCGATTGAAGGACGAGATGTATTAGTTGTAGAGGATATCGTTGATACTGGCTATACTCTAAGCCATGTTATTTCGTTACTAAAGTCCAGAGGACCTTCCAGATTAATGTCGATTGCCCTGCTTGATAAGCCCAGTAGACGTGAAGTCGAGGTTAAAGCAGATTGGACTGGTTTTGAGATACCTGATGAATTTGTCGTTGGATATGGAATAGATTACGCTCAGCGTAACAGAAATTTAGACCACATTGGAAAGGTTAGATTTACTGGCTAGCTTACGAAGGATGACATATTAAGGTATTATTTTCCTTTCCATACCGGATCTCGTTTCTCCGAAAAAGCACGCGCTCCCTCTATTTGATCATCTGAACGATACAAAGTCTCGACCGTTCTAAATTGACTTTTTGTTATCATATTTAAAGCGTCGTTGAACTTCATATTTTCACCTTCACGCACTACTTCTTTTATCGCAGCATAGACTAAAGGAGGCCCTGAAGCCAGAACCTCCGCGAGTTCTCTCGCCTTAGCTAACAAATCTTTTGATTTATGCACCTGATTTATCAAACCCCACCGAGCCGCTTCTTTAGTGTCGATCCACCTTCCAGTGAATAACATTTCCATTGCTATATGGTACGGAATGCGCTTTGGAAGTTTTAACGAAGCAGCATCTGCAACAGTTCCAGAACGTATTTCTGGCAATGCAAATGAAGCATGCTCTGCAGCTAATATGATATCTGCAGATAGAGCCAATTCAAGACCGCCGCCGCAACATATACCATTTACGGCTGCGATAATTGGTTTATTCATGTGAGGCAACTCTTGTAATCCGCCGAAACCGCCAACACCATAATTACCGTCAACAGCATCGCCATCTGCGGCAGCTTTTAAGTCCCAGCCTGCACAGAAAAATTTATCCCCGGCCCCAGTAATGATTGCAACTCTCAAATTTGGATTATCTCTAAAATCACAAAATATATCACCCATAACTTTGCTAGTTTTTAAATCTATAGCATTGGCTTTAGGACGGTTCAAAGTTACTTCAAGAATATGTCCGAAGATCTTCGTCTTAACAGGTTCAGTCTCCATAAATTTACCCCAATTACATTTTTATCAAAGCATCAACAGCAACGGCTCTAGAAGCTGTAACTAAAAATGGATTTATTTCTAATTCGGATAACTCATTGCTGTTCCTTACAACAAATTCCTGCAGCTTAAAAATATTTTGTATCAATTGCTCCATATTAATTGCTTTCGAGCCTCTATAACCATCAATAACTTTTGCGACCTTCAAATCTTTCAGTGCTTCATCAAGTTCATTTCTAGTAAATGGCATAACTAAACTTACGCTATCAGATAAAATCTCAGTAAGAGTTCCTCCAGAGGCTATCGTAAATATAAAACCATGAGCCGGGTCATTAATAATACCTACTAATAACTCAATTAAAACATCACCTATCATTTCTTCTATCAAATATTCACTATAACCCATATCATCAAAGGCCACCTTTAATTCCTCGGCATTCTTTATATCTAGTTGAACACCACTGTTTTCTGTTTTGTGAGATAAGCCAAGCGCTTTGATAACTACCGGAAAATCAAAAGGAAGGTCATCTAATGAATCTCTATTCTGAACGATAATATTTCTAGGAGTATCAATACCAATTTCAGACAACAAGGATTTAGAATATGCCTCATTAAACACAGCGGAACTCTGATTGTTATTTGGTAAAAGCACTGGATTAATTGATATGTCACTATCAGTTTTTTGAGTAGATGCCGCTACTATTGCCGCCAAGCCTTCATCCATACCACACAGAGGAATTAAATTTTTTCGCATTAGGTCTTTTGCTAAACCTTCTTCTATATTTTCAGCAAGCGTAGACATTAATGCCACCGGTTTTTTTATTGTTTCGTTAGTTAGAACTGCTGCCTCAATAACGCAATTCCATGCAGCAGGGTCGCATAAATCCGACCTAGGAAAATCAACAATAACTATTCCAATATCTATATTCTTATCTTGCATTATTGAGATAAATGTTTTTGCCATCTTATTGGCGTCTCCCCAAATATAGGT
>CACOXV010000029.1 GCA_902631295.1 Paracoccaceae bacterium
AATGCCATCATCATTTATGGCATTAAGATTTCTCTGAGTTGCCGGATGGTGCCACATACGCACATTCATGGATGGAGCCACTAATACTGGTTTATTTGTAGCCAGTAAGAGCGTAGATGCAAGATCATTGCAACTTCCTTGGGCCATCTTTGACAAAAAATCAGCTGACGCGGGTGCAACTAAAATTATGTCTGCAGACCTAGAAAGCTCTATGTGACCCATCTCTGCTTCTGCCGTCAGATCAAATAATTCAGTATAGACCTTCGACCCAGCAATAGCAGCAACCGATAATGGTTTTATAAACTGTTGAGCAGATTTGGTCATTACAGGAACAACTAAGGCGTTATTTGATTGCAACAATCGTATCAACTCAATAGCCTTATAGGCAGCAATGCCCCCAGTGATAACCAGTAGAACAGTTTTTCCTTCTAACATATTATCCTCAGTCAAACTAAAACAGTTTTGTAGACGAAATTTAAGGAAGATATAGTAATAAGCCTGGAAAGTAGCAAGGCATCAGTCATGCCCTGCCTTTTAACTAAAATACACTGGTATTTCGAGGGCTGACCAAAATAGTTAACGGAGGTAAAGCGATCAGAAGATGCAAACCACAACAAAAAGGGCCCGCACTTTCAAAATCTATACTATAGGCAAGGCGCTTATCGGTTCAAATATCTCTTATTAAAGAAAATTGTGCACTTCACGCGCATTTTTATCCAAGAAGCGACGCATTTTGGTAAAAGCAGCTGCTTCTATCTGTCGAACGCGTTCCTTGGAAAGCCCCAGCTCTTGACCTAAGCTTTCTAGCGTTCGAGGCTCATCAATCACTTGTCGTTCTTTCACAATAAACTTTTCTCGATCAGATAATCCATCCATTGCACCAAGCAGCCAATTACGGAGATTTTCCTGATCGTGAGCTTCTTCCACGGTCTGAGAATCAACTGAATCCTCATCCTCTATTATATCAATCCATTCACGCCCATCCTCATCGGATGCTTGCGTAGCATTTAGGGAATAATCAGTACCTGATAGACGACCATCCATCATTTCCACATCACCTACGGGTACGCCTATCTCGGTCGCTATCATTTCATGCAGTTGGCTCCTGTCTAATGGCCCACCATCTTGCATAGCTTCACGTTCGATTTGGGCTTGAACCCGTCTCATATTAAAAAACAGAGACTTCTGACTACTCGTAGAGCCAGTTCTTACTAACGACCAGTTTCGCATTACGTAATCCTGGATACCAGCTTTTATCCACCAAACCGCATATGTCGAAAATCGAACACCACGATCAGGGTCAAATTTATCGGCAGCCTTCATCAAGCCTAACCCAGCTTCCTGAATTAGATCCGACATCGGTGCACCGTACCTTTTAAACTTAGAGGCCATTGAAATTGCTAGCCGCATGTACGCGCTTATCAACCGATGCAACGCCTTTTCATCCCGATTATTCTTCCAAGCATAAGCTAACTGTAATTCTGTTTCAGCGTCTAATAACTCGGCTTTCATCGCCTTTCTTGATAAAGCCCTGTCCCCACCGATATCTAAAGCCATAAAATTCTCCAACCAATAAATAGTAACTTTTTAGTTATCAGGTTGTTTACGTGGCATTAGTTAATTTGGATCATTTACAACTAATTATTCTCCCTTAAATCTAGAACAATATATCAGTTATGACCTGAAAAAGTGTCTTATTCTCTCAATTTTGCGATAACAAAAGCTTACCGGCTGCGTTTAACCGAAGTAATTTTTTTTTTAAAACAACTGAGCTTTTGTTCAATCGAATCCCAGATGCTACTAGCAGCATTTATGCCGTCAAAACGCTCTAATTCTTGAAGACCCGTGGGTGACGTAACATTAATTTCTGTCAGAAATTCACCGATAACGTCAATACCTACAAAAATTTGTCCTTTCTCTCTCAAAATTGGCCCGATAGTTTTACAAATGTCGAGATCACGCTTTGTTAAGGCTGCTTGATTTGCAGTCCCACCGACATGCATATTTGATCTTATCTCACCAGAAATTGGTACTCGGTTTATTGCACCCACTGGATCCCCATTGACAAGAATAATTCTCTTATCCCCTTCATTTACCTGTGGTAAGAACTTCTGCGCTACCAATGGTTCTCGGGAGAAGTTCGAATAAATCTCAACAATAGACTCCAAATTTTGGTCGTTAAGATTTAGACGTAAAACTCCGGAGCCACCATTTCCGTACAATGGTTTCAATATTATATCGCCATACTCCTCCTTAAAAGCCTTTAGCACATTAATGTCCCTGGTAATTGTTGTGGGTGGTATCAACGCTGGGAAATTTAAAACAAGTAATTTCTCAGGAAAATTCCTAACCCAGAAAGGATCATTAACTACGAGAGTTTTTTCAGTTAGCGCATCTAGGATAAAAGTTGTTGTAATGTAATGCATATCAAAGGGAGGATCCTGCCGTAGCCAAACAACATCAAAATCGTTAAGCTCAACGACTTCTTGTTGTCCAAGCTCTACACTCTTATTACCTTGACCAATGATTTTAAAATAATGCCCTGCTGCGATCGCTTTGCCATTGTCCGAGGTCAGCTTGTCTGGCTCATAGTAAAATAATACATGACCTCTGAACTGTGCTTCTTCGGCTATCCTGAAAGTGCTGTCAGCTTTCGTGTCCACCTTTGTAATTGGATCCATCTGAAAAGCTACTTTCATAACTTGCACTCCATTTGATCTACAGCGGTCTATCTTTAGAACAAACTCGGGAAAGGTTTCAATGTATTTTAAGAATTAGAGGCAAAATTTAGCGATTATTTCTCTTCAGAAACATCACGAATAGACAATGCCAGACTGTAGACATAACGCTTACTTAATCCATGAGCGGCGGCAACGAAATCAGAAGCATCTTTCAAACTCATTTTATCAAGGACAACACTTAATTGAGCCCGTATGTCTGTATCCGTCAAGCTTGTTGGCAAAGGACGGTCAATTAGCACTACCAGCTCTCCCTTTAATTTCTCTTTTTGTGTGAGGGCATATAAATCACTCAATGTGCCAGATATTATTTCTTCGAATTTTTTTGTTAACTCACGAGCTATGACTGCACGTCGATTTTCCCCCATGATAGCAACTAAATCATTAAACATTTTTGTTAATCTTTTTGGCGACTCGTAAAAAATTAAGGTGCCCGGTATTTGCGCGAGCTCTTTCAACTTTTCACGCCTTTTTTCTGCGCTAACCGGAAGAAATCCCTCAAAGAAAAAGCAATCAGTGGGCAACTTAGAAAGACTTAATGCAGTAAGGCAGGCGGATGCACCTGGTACTGAAGTAACAAAAAAACCTCTTTCTGCTGCCTGTTTCGAAAGTTGATATCCCGGATCAGCAATTAACGGCATACCTGCATCTGATGCATAAGCTACCGCCTTATTAGAGCTCAACAAACTCAAAATTTTTGGCCTTACGCGATCACCATTAAAATCGTTGTATGAAAACAAGGGTCTACCATTGATTGAAATATTATGTATATTCAGCAATTTACGCATCGATCGAGTATCTTCTGCTACTATCGCGTCACAGGAATGTAGAACATCAAGTGCCCTGAGCGTTATGTCTCTAGCCGAACCTAATGGTGTTGCAACAAGATAAAGACCTGACTTCAATTTTTCATATTGATAATTCACCTCTAGACCCCATCTTAAACACGTCTATTATGAAGTCCTGAACTATAATTCTATGCGAGCTTGGGTTATGACTCTTCAACTGTCACGATTTGCAAAAAAAATACCATCAGTTCCATTAATAGTCATATTAATGTTTTTCATAAGTGCGTGCGAAATGCAAACCTCTTCAGTAGGGACTGGTCAATTGATTAATTTAGAGGAGCCTATTCCAGTCGCTTTACTAGTCCCAAAAACTTCTCGCAACGCGTCCAGTGTAGCAACTGGTCTTGAAAATGCCACTCGGCTTGCAATTTCTCAACTGGATACCGCAAGAATAAATCTAAAAGTATATGATACATACGGATCTTCTAAGATTGCAGCTAATCAGGCCAAGCTAGCGGTAAAGGAGGGAGCAAAAATTATCATCGGACCTCTCTTCGGAGACGCCGCCAACGAAGTAGGACTCGCAATGTCCAACAAGAATATTAATGTGATAAGTTTTTCAAACAATCCCACCGTAGCTGGTGGTAACTTGTTTATAATCGGAAAAACATTCGAAAATACTGCTGAACGCTTAATTAATTTTGCTTCCGCCAAAGGGAAAAGAAGAGCCGTGATTGTATACCCCGACACCATAGAAGGTAGACTGGGACGCGACGCACTGGAGGCTGCAACAAAAAAATCAAAAATTAAGATCGTTGCATCACAGAGCTTTTCATTTACGCAAGAAAGTGTGGTGAATTCAGTTCCACTAGTAAGAGCAGCAACGAAAATATATGACGCTGATTTACTTTTGCTTACTTCTAATAGTGCAGGCGCATTGCCATTGTTAGCTCAGCTTCTTCCCGAGGCTGGACTTAATCCCCAAAAAATCCAGTATGCTGGACTGGCCAGATGGGACATACCTTCACAAAACATAACTTTGCCAGGTCTTCAAGGCGGTTGGTTTACAGTACCTGAAACAGTAAGATACGAAATTTTTTCAGATCACTACTTTGCAGAATATCGAGAAAAACCACATCCACTGGCCGGATTAGCATTTGATGCTATTTCAGCAATTGGTTCTCTTGCACAATCAGGACACTCCAGTGCAGTGACAACAAGAGCTCTTACAAGAAAATCAGGCTTTACCGGTGTCGATGGGATTTTCCGTTTCACACCCGCTGGGTCAAACCAGCGCGGTTTAGCTATCGCACAAATCAAAAACTCACAGGTGAACATAATTGACGACGCGCCCCAATCGTTTAACCATTCCGGTATGTGATCCTAATTCATTAAAACCTAATTTGGATGAAACAGATCTAATTTCAGCGCCAGAAAAAATTTTTGACGCTGTTGAATTCTCAAATTTCTTAACCACTTGTCATTCAAAAGCATCAGACTTGAAAAGTTTCCGAGATAACGTCGTTGTTGAACTCCAGCGTATTCGAAAAGCGGGAATGGCTGAAATAGAAGACAGTTTTACTAAAAACCCCTTTTCAGCTGGAAAAGTCATCCGATCATACACTTGGCTCACGGACTCCATTATTAAATCAGTATGGAATATAAGCGAAATATGGCTTCATCCGGCACCAAACCCAACACAGGCTGAGAAACTATCCATAATCGCAGTCGGAGGATACGGGCGCAAAGAAATGGCTCCCTACTCTGATGTAGATCTTCTTTTTTTAACGCCATATAAAATTACACCTTGGGCTGAAAGTGTGATTGAAACTATTCTGTACATATTGTGGGACTTAAAACTAAAAATTGGACATTCTTCACGGACGATTGATGACTGCTTGAGATTGGGAAAGGAAGATTATACCGTTCGCACCGCTTTGTTAGAGCAGCGTTTTGTCGATGGTGATTATGCTTCTGCAAAAGAGTTAGAAAAACGATTGTGGTCTGAATTATTCAATTCGACAACTAAGGAGTTCATATCCGCGAAATTGGACGAACGTGATCTTCGGCACGAGAAGCAAGGTGGCCAAAGATACATGGTAGAACCCAACGTTAAGGAAGGCAAAGGCGGGCTACGGGATCTGCAATCATTATTTTGGATTGCGAAATATTTATATCGTGTGAAGGAAAAATCGGAACTAGTCGAACTTGGAATGTTAAGAAAGGATGAATTTATAAAGTTTCAAGAAGCAGAAAGTTTTGTATGGGCGATCCGTTGCCACCTTCACATTTTTACTAAGAGACCAAGTGATCAATTATCTTTTGATCTTCAGGTCGAAATAGCTTCCAAGTTGGGCTATCAAGATTCAAAAGCGCGTCGAGCGGTTGAAGTATTCATGCAGGATTATTTTACACATGCAACAAGAGTTGGAGATATAACACGTATATTTCTAACGGCTTTAGAAGCAAAGCACGTAAAAGAAATGCCTCTACTGCAAAGAATTTTTAGACGACTACCTCAAGTTAAAGATCCGTACATAGTTTTGCAGAATAGATTATCAGTCAAGTCATTTGAATTATTTTTAGTAGATAAGCTAAACCTTTTGCGACTATTCGAAGAGGCACTAAGAACGGGCTTATTAATTCACCCAGATGCGATGCGATTAGTTTCTGCTAACATTCATCTTTTCGATGATGAAATGCGCCAAGACAAGGAAGCACAGCGTATTTTTATGGATTTGCTTATTAAGCACGGGAACCCAGAAAGAGCGCTACGTAGAATGAATGAACTGGGAGCATTGGCTGCTTTCATACCCGAGTTTCAACCAATTGTAGCGATGATGCAATTTAATATGTACCACAGCTATACTGTGGATGAGCACACAATCCAGTGTATTTCACACCTCGCTAAAATTGAGCGAGAAGAATTAATGGAAGAACTTCCTATTGCCAGCTCTATTCTGAAAAAAGGTGCCAACAGGCGCATTTTGTACAGCAGTCTTCTACTACATGATATAGGAAAAGGGCGACATGAGGATCATTCTATATTAGGTGCACGGATTGCAAGAAAAGTGGCGCCTAGGTTGGGCTTGAACAAGAAGGAGGTAGAAACTGTAGAATGGCTCATAAGGTATCACCTTTTAATGTCTGATATGGCCCAAAAAAGAGATATTGCGGATCCTAGAACGGTTAGAGATTTCGCCAAAGCGGTGCAAACCATTAATAGGTTAGACTTACTCACGGTGCTTACAGTTTGTGATATTCGCGGTGTTGGTCCAAATACCTGGAATAATTGGAAAGCAGTATTGATAAGAGCTTTGTATAGGCAGACAAAGAAAGTTTTAGAAAATGGATTTGAGGCCCTGACTAGAGAAAATAGGGGTGCTGAGGCCAAGAAAAATCTTAGAGAGCGATTAGTTTCTTGGAACCCAAAACAAATGCGTAACGAATTATCACGTCATTACGATCCCTACTGGCAAGGATTGCACATTACCGCTCATGAAACATTTGCTAATTTATTGAAAGAAATTACAGATGATGAAATTAGGATAGACTTACACCCTGACCATGACAGAGACGCTACAAGAATATGCTTTGCACTCAGTGACCATCCTGGAATATTCTCAAGGCTTGCTGGCGCATTAGCCCTTGTTGGTGCAAATGTAGTAGATGCAAGAACATATACATCGAAGGATGGATACGCTACCGCCGCATTCTGGGTTCAGGATAAGTACGGAAATCCATATAAGGCAACACACCTAAAAAGATTACATCAGATGATCGAAAAAACATTGAGGGGCGAGGTAATAACTCAAGACGCTATCAAAGATCGCGACAAATTCAAAAAACGTGAGAAAGCATTCACAGTGCCTACCTCGATAACTTTTGATAATGATGGCTCTGAAATTTATACTTTGATTGAAGTGGACACCAGAGACCGACCTGGCCTCTTGTTTGATCTAACAAAAGCTCTGGCAAATATGAACGTTTACATAGCCTCAGCTGTAATTGCCACATACGGTGAGCAGGTAGTGGATACTTTTTATGTCAAAGATACTTTCGGATTAAAGTTTCATAGCCACTCCAAACAGCGTGCACTAGAAGATAAGCTTAGAGCGGCAATAGAGCTAGGCGTCAAACGGGCGGAACAATAATGCAAGTTAATCTTACAAAAGGTGTTATAACTGTTGGCTCATGGACGTTACTCAGCCGTGTTCTAGGAATGGTGAGAGAAATTTTACTCTCAACCTTCATAGGGGCAGGACCCTTATTGGACGCATTTGTAGCTGCGTTCAGATTACCCAACATTTTTAGGCGTTTTTTTGCAGAAGGCGCCTTTAATGCTGCATTTGTGCCACTATTTGCAAAGAGATACGAAAGCAAAATGGAGCCGAACGAGTTTGCAAATAATGTTTTTGCAAACTTACTAACAATACTTTTGATATTAACATCATTTGCTATGATTTTTATGCCTGGATTAGTATTTTTAACAGCAGCAGGATTTGCTCCCGATGAAAGATTCGATTTAACTGTCGAATTTGGAAGGGTTATGTTTCCTTACATATTATTAATTTCCTTAGCAGCTTTATTTTCCGGCATTTTAAATACAGCTGGAAGATTTGCCGCAGCTGCTGCTGCCCCAGTTATTTTAAATATTGTTATAGTGGCCGCCCTTCTTATCGCTTGGGCGATAAACAGCGACATAATAGCATGGCTGGTTTGGTCGATACCCACTGCCGGCATATTTCAGTTAAGTTTGCTTTGGTTGGCCACTCGCAGAACTGGGATTAAAATCACCTTGGCGGTTCCGAAATGGAATAAAGACATAGCCAAACTGATTAAAATCGCGATACCTGCCGCATTAGCTGGTGGCGTGCTCCAAATAAATCTATTGGTTGGGCAGCTCGTTGCAAGTCAAGAAACCGGTGCAATAAGTTTTTTATACTTTGCGGATAGGCTTTATCAGCTTCCTCTCGGCATAGCTGGAATAGCGGTTGGAACAGTTCTTTTACCAAAACTATCGCGCCATTTAAAATCAGGCGACAGTACTCAAGCTCAGTATACATATTCACAAAGTGCAGAAATGATATGGGTTGTTGCACTGCCCTCCAGCGTTGCTCTCTGCTTAATTCCACTGCCACTTGTTTCAGCACTTTTTGAGCACGGGAAAACAACAAGAGACGATGCAGTAGCAATATCATATGCGACTGCTATATACGGTATTGGGCTTCCAGCGTTTATGATACAAAAACTCTTGCAACCATTATACTTTGCCCGCGAAGATACTGAGACCCCGCTAAGATTTGCACTTGTGTCAATGATACTGAATGCAATTCTTGCCATAGGGCTTATGCAAATTATGGGTTGGATTGCCGTTGCGATAGCTGCAAGCGTATCTGCATGGGTTACGACTATTCTATTATGGCTCAGAGCAAAACAATTTGGACAGGCCGCAAGTGCATTAAAAACTTCTATTGTTCGAATTCGACGTACTTTTTTTGCAAGTTTATTGATGGGTTTTATTTTATGGGCAATAAACCAAAGCCTACTAAGTACAATGAATACTTCACTTGAGCGAGTTCTTTTTGCAGTTGCGTTAATATTTATCGGGGCGTCAACATATCTGATATTTATTTATCTCATGAAGGCTTTTCCAAAAAATTTTGAAAAAGTTGCTAAAATGGATAAGTGATATATAAAAACCACGAATAAGGCTTCTTGACGTGTAGCAGCTACATGCTTACTGAATCTCTGAAATAATTCTTCAGGAACCTTGTATATGGTAGACATAGAAAAACAGTCTTCATTAAAAAAGTTTGAAAAACGAGTGTTTTCAGGTGTGCAGCCTACAGGAGCACTGACGTTAGGAAATTACTTAGGCGCAGTTAAACGCTTTGTTGAGATGCAAAGCAAAGACTACGAAACGATATACTGTGTAGTTGATCAGCATGCGATAACAGCGTGGCAAAACCCGTTGGAACTGAGAGAAAATACCAGAAAGATCACCGCCTTCTTTATTGCTGCCGGAATAGACCCTAATTCTGCGATTCTCTTTAACCAATCAGCCGTGCCCGAACATGCACAACTGGGATGGATATTTAATTGTGTGGCCAGGATGGGATGGATGCAAAGAATGACACAATTTAAGGATAAGGCTGGAAAGAATTCTCAAAATGCTGCCCTTGGTTTATTTGCATATCCCGCGCTTATGGCTGCCGATATTTTATTATATCATGCGACACACGTTCCAGTGGGTGACGATCAAAAACAACATCTTGAGTTAACGAGGGATATCGCGATAAAATTTAACCATGATTACAATGTGGATTTTTTTCCAGTGACTGAGCCAGTAATTGGAGGCACTGCCTCAAGAGTCATGAGCTTACGAGATGGAACAAAAAAAATGTCAAAGTCAGATCCATCCGATCTAAGTAGAATCAACATGGGTGATGATGCAGATACAATATTGCTTAAATTCAAAAAAGCGAAGACCGATGCTGATGCCTTGCCGTCAGAATTACCTGGTTTGAAAAATCGACCCGAAGCAGAAAACCTCGTTACAATCTACTCTGCACTCAGCAACCAATCCATCGAAAGCACATTAAAGGAAGTTGGGGGCAAACAGTTTTCCGACTTTAAACCACTTTTAGCCGAACGAGCGGTTAATCTTCTATCTCCCATTTCAAACGAAATGAATAGACTAATGCAAAATTCCGAGGAAATAGATATAATTCTTGCTAAAGGTGCAGAGAGAGCACGAAAAATAGCAGGGCCAATTTTGCAAAAAACGTACGAGATAATTGGTATGCTACAACCATAATTTAAGTTTCTCAAACAGCAGTTTTATTATGATGATCTGCTTCCATAACCGAAAGATTGCAAACGCTTCAATCCTAGTGCATGGTGGATGGTGGAGAATTTAATGCGTAAATTTTTAGTAGTGCTAGATGACAGCAAAGAATGCCTCAACGCGATGCGATTTGCAGCAATGCGAGCTGCAAAATCAGGAGGAGGTGTAGAAGTACTTTCGATAATCCCTCCAGAAGAATTCAATCACTGGATTGGGGTTGCAGATTTAATGCGCGCAGAGGCCAAAGAACGAATAGAGGTTCATTTCGAAGTATTTGCCAAGTGGATGCGAGACAAACAAGGAATTGATCCAAGTTTAGTGATCCGAGAAGGTGAAGTCGTTCCAGAAATATTAGAACAAATATCAGATGACCCAGAAATAGGGGTTTTAGTACTCGGCGCCAGTACTGACAAAAAAGGGCCAGGTCCAATAGTCACTCAATTAAGCAAGAATGCCGGCTCATTACCAATTCCAATCACTGTTGTTCCAGGAGATTTATCAAAAGAAAGACTAGAAGCAATTACCTAGGTTAGAATCATTCTAAATACTTGACATTTTACTGATTAGCTAGCATATATATATGTATTAAAAGGGAAATCGAAATGTTTATCCAGACCGAGTCAACACCTAATCCGGCCACGTTGAAATTCCTACCGGGAGAAACAGTTATGGAGCAAGGTACTGCAGACTTTCCCAATTTAGATAGTGCCAATTCATCTCCACTAGCCAAGCGGCTTTTTGCTCTAAACGGGGTCACAGGTGTTTTCTTGGGAAATGATTTTGTGACAGTATCTAAGCAAGACAGTATAGACTGGGATCATATTAAACCTAGTATACTTGGAGCGATAATGGATCATTTCCAATCGGGAGCTCCTGTAATTGATGGCGAACAAACTGGGAGCGTTCACGCAGAGCACATAGGCGAGAACACCGAGATAGTTGGCCAGATCAAAGAGCTTTTGGACAGTCGAGTGCGCCCCGCCGTCGCACAAGATGGAGGAGACATTACTTTTCATGGATTTGAACGTGGGGTTGTATATTTGCAGATGCAAGGTGCATGCGCGGGTTGTCCATCCTCAACAATGACCCTAAAAATGGGAATCGAGAACCTTTTGAGGCATTATATTCCAGAGGTCACTGAAGTTCGGCCAGTTGGACTATAGAGCTGATTGCTTATTAGCAATTGATACATCAACCGCCCATTGCGCGGTAGCAATTTTTCTTAACGGAAAAGTTTTTACCTCCGTAAAAGAAATGAAAAAGGGACAAGCAGAACTTCTATTTGAAGTAATAGAAGACGCCCTCAAGCAAGCTAAAATTGAAAAAACGCGGATTGAATTAATAGTAGTTGGGATTGGTCCAGGAAACTTTACTGGCATTCGCATCGGACTGGCAGCTGCTAAAGGTCTTTCCTTATCTTTGAAAGTACCCATTTCAGGCGTAAATAGTTTCCAAGCTTCTCTGTATGGACAAAATGACTATAAGATTGCAGCAATTCCAGCTAGGCAAAATTTGTATTACTTTGGGACTATAAACGGAGATATCAAAACTAACCTTACAAAAGATAGTACGGCGCCTAAAAGTTTTGCAAATAGACCAAAAGGAAAAGAATTCATTAAGAATATGGCCATATTTGGTGCAGATCTAAAATTTAGTTTGTCTAAGCCAGCTCCACTTTACATGAAGCCAGCAGATGCTCAGCCTCACACTGACAAAATTTCTATAATCAAATGACACCAGAGAAGATGGCACAACTTCATTCGAACTCTGAAGCTAACCACCGAATATGGCATGCTCGCGAATTTGCGCAGATACTACCTTTGAAAGGAATTTATGCCGAATGCCATCAGCACGGCTTTGCTCTTGCAAGAGTTATAGACTCGGAGGCAGAGCTTTTACTCTTAGTTACACACAAAATGAAACAAAACACCGGATTAGCAACCAACTGCTTATTGAAGATTGAACAAAAATTAGTCAAAAATGGTGCCAGAAAATTGTCCTTAGAAGTAAGCGAATCAAATAAAGCGGCAATTCAAATTTATAAAAAATTAAATTATAAAAAAATCTCCGTTAGAAAATCATATTCGCGTGACAAAAACGGAAAATTTGAAGATGCAGTGGTTATGCAAAAAGATCTACTTCTGATTTAAACAATATTTACAATTTTGTGTCTTACAAATGAAATTATTTGGTTGACCATCAATGAGAATCTTGTCCTTATTACGAAACGAGGTTGGTTGATTTTATTGGGCCAACTAACAATTAATCGGGAGATATAGATGAATATCGTTACTAAAATGCTGTCAACCGCTGTTGGTTTGACCATGAGTGCAGGCCTGGCTTTGGCAGAACCTGCTATTATTTTTGATCTTGGGGGTAAATTTGATAAATCGTTTAACGAGTCTGCTTTTACGGGCGCTCAGCGTTGGGCAGATGAAACAGGAGGATCCTTCAGAGAGATAGAGCTTCAAAATGAAGCTCAGCGGGAACAAGCACTTCGCAGATTTGCGGAAGCTGGTGCGAACCCTATCGTAATGGCTGGCTTTGCATTCGCTGACTCTTTGGGAAAGGTTGCGCCAGATTATCCAGATACAAAATTTGCGGTGATAGACGTGAATTGGCTAAGCCTACCAAACGTTCGAGGTATTGGATTTAACGAACACGAAGGTTCCTACCTGGTTGGAATGCTTGCAGCACAAGCATCAAAAACAGGCACAGTTGGTTTCGTTGGGGGCATGGATATACCTCTAATCAGACGTTTTGGATGCGGATACGCTCAGGGAGTAAAAGCAGTAAATCCAGATGCAACCGTTATAGCCAATATGACAGGTACAACGCCGGCTGCATGGAATGACCCTGTCAAAGGCTCTGAACTTACTAAGGCTCAAATCAGCCAGGGCGCAGATGTCGTGTATGCGGCTGCCGGCGGAACTGGTGTAGGGGTCCTTCAAACAGCGGCCGATGAGGGAATCCTTTCTATCGGCGTTGATGCGAACCAAAACTACCTTCACCCAGGACAAGTTTTAACTTCTATGCTAAAACGCGTTGACAATGCTGTTTACGAAGCGTTCTCAGCTGGCGAAGCTTTAGAAACAGGAAATTTTCAGATGGGTATATCCAATGGTGGAGTTGGCTATGCATTGGATGAGCATAATGCTTCTTTGATATCTGCTGACATGAAAGCTGCTGTTGACGCTGCTTCGTCTTCAATCGCTAACGGATCAATGTCGGTACATAACTATACTGATGATGAAACCTGCCCAGCTGTTTCGTTTTAATCAGTTTTAAATCTATTAAAAACCGCACTTATCAGGTGCGGTTTTTAGTTACATTGAGAAATAAATGACTATGAACCCAGCAATTGAGCTCAAGGGGATTTCGAAGTCCTTTGGACCAGTTCAAGCCAATAAAGACATAACCATCCGTGTCATGCCTGGAACAATTCACGGTATTATTGGAGAAAATGGTGCTGGAAAATCAACTTTGATGTCAATCTTGTACGGGTTTTACAGAGCTGACGCTGGCGAAATTTTTGTAGATGGCAAAAAAATTTCGATCCCGGATAGCCAAGCCGCAATAGCAGCCGGGATTGGAATGGTTTTTCAGCATTTTAAGCTTGTTGAAAATTTTTCAGTTCTCGAAAATATTGTTCTTGGGGCAGAAAGCGGAGCCCTACTGTCACCATCTCTTAGTAAGGCCAGAGCAGAACTTGCCACTTTAGCCTCAGAATATGAATTAAACGTCAATCCGGATGCAATTATTGAAGATATAGGGGTTGGGATGCAGCAAAGGGTAGAGATACTCAAGGCTCTTTACAGAAAAGCAAGTATTCTAATTTTAGATGAGCCTACTGGAGTTCTAACTCCGGCTGAGGCGGACCAACTCTTCAGGATACTCAAACGGCTTCGTGAGGAGGGGAAAACCATTATTTTAATAACCCATAAACTTAGAGAGATAATGGATATTACTGATACAGTTAGTGTGATGCGGCAAGGTGAAATGACCGCAACCTTGGAAACAAACAAAACCAGTCCAGAGAATCTTGCCGAGCTCATGGTCGGTCGAAAAGTTTTACTCCGTGTGGATAAAAGTCCTGCAAAGCCTGAAAATCCAGTGCTAGAAATCGAGGATCTTAATATGTTTGATGATTTCGGTGTACAGCGCTTAAAAAATGTAAGTCTTTCTGTGAGGGCAGGTGAAATTCTTGGTGTCGCTGGTGTTGCAGGAAATGGGCAATCAGAACTCCTAGAAGTTTTAGGTGGCTACCGGAAAGCCAATGGGTCTGTCAAAATAAAAGGATCAGAAATTGACTTATCGACTGGGGTGGCTGGGGATGGCCAAGCAAGGAGAGCCCAAGGAATAGCTCATGTGCCCGAAGATAGACAACGCGAAGGACTGATAATGGACTTCATGGCGTGGGAAAATTCAGTATTCGGGTATCACCGTGAGAAATCCAACCAGGCAAACCGATTTTTTATGGACAATAATGCCATCCGAAAAGATGCGGAGGCAAAACTGGACAGGTTTGATGTTCGACCTCTTGATACAAAATTAAGGGCCAAAAATTTCTCAGGAGGAAATCAACAAAAAATAGTATTAGCAAGAGAAATAGAGCGTGACCCCGACTTACTTTTGGTAGGCCAACCAACGCGAGGGGTTGATATCGGGGCGATTGAGTTTATCCACCAGCAAATTGTTGCCCTTCGTGATAGGGGAAAAGCAATCTTATTAATATCGGTTGAATTGGATGAGATCTTATCATTGTCTGACAAAATAGCCGTTATGTTCGATGGTAGAATTATGGGAGAAAGACTTCCATCTGAGACAAATGAAAAGGAACTTGGACTTCTTATGGCCGGTGTCTCTGGAGAAGCGGTACAATGATCAAAGTAACAAACAGCAAATGTTATTATGGAGCATTTGAATGGATATAATGCCGAAGTGGGTCGATATTATTGTTGTCCCATTATTTTCTTTGTTTCTAGCAGCTTTTTTAGCCGCATTACTAATTTTGGCAATCGGTGAAAGTCCAGTAGCAGCACTTAATTTAATGATAGAGGGTACATTACTTCGATCCGCCGGTTGGGGCTACATGTTGTATTACACAACAAATTTTATTTTTACTGGTCTTGCAGTGTCCGTAGCATTTCATGCTGCGCTATTTAATATCGGCGGAGAGGGCCAGGCAATGATTGGAGGATTGGGAGTAGCCCTTGTTTGTCTTTTTATTCCTTGGCCTCACTGGACGCTAGCGATAATTGGAGCTTCAATTGGAGCAGCCCTCTTTGGAATGATCTGGGCAGGTCTACCTGCCTACCTGCAAGCCAAGAGAGGTAGCCATATTGTTATTACGACAATCATGTTCAACTTCATAGCAGCTGGGGTGCTTATATTTTTCGTAGTTGACGTTTTGAAGCCGACGGGAAGTATGGATCCAGCTTCTGCAAATTTTCCAGCTAGCACTCATTTGCCCACTTTCCAAGACATTGCAAGTTTAATGGGTTTCGAAAACGCTTTTAGGTCTGCACCTGCTAATGTTAGTTTTTTCATCGCACTTTTTGCATGTGTCGCCACCTGGTATCTAGTTTGGCGCTCTCCTTTAGGCTATGAAATACGAGCGTTGGGAAAGTCTGGAGCCGCGGCTCGCTACGCTGGTGTCAGGCCTGTTAAAATTATTATGATAGCCATGATGATCTCTGGAGCCCTGTGTGGAATGATGGCTATAAATACTACTCAAGGTGAAAGTGAGCGACTGATCTTAAACTTCACTGAGGGCGCAGGCTTCATTGGAATTGCAGTTGCACTCATGGGGCGTAGTCATCCCGCAGGAGTTTTTCTCGCTGCGCTATTATTTGGCTTTCTTTATCAAGGTGGTGCAGAACTAGCGCTATGGACTAAAATACCACGTGAGATGATAGTGGTTATTCAAGCCTTAGTGATATTATTCACAGGGGCGCTAAGTTTGATGGTAAGAGCTCCCTTAGAACGCTTTTTTATGTCGATTAAGAAAGCTGACGTATGATTGATTTCTTAACTCTCATCCAAGTTTTAGATGGCACATTGCGGTTAGCAACACCATTATTATTAGTCTGCTTAGCTGGATTATTTTCTGAACGTGCCGGAATTTTTGATATTGGGTTGGAAGGTAAGCTTTTAGCCGCTGCTTTTGTATCCGCTGCTTTTGCTGCAATCACCGGATCGGTCTGGTTGGGCCTTTTAGGTGGGGTATTAGCATCCATATTACTATCTCTTCTTCACGGATTGGCATCGATTACACTGCGCGGTGACCAAATTATTTCTGGGGTTGCTATAAATTTTTTGGCAGCGGGGCTGACAGTAGTAATTGCGCAGGATTTATTTGGACAGGGAGGCAGGACGCCTCCACTTAAATCTGGTGGTAGGTTTGAACCCTTGAATTTCCCATGGTCTATATCTTCTAAGGAAATGAGCGACGCAGGGCCTTTAATGCAACTTTATTCTGAACTTTTATCAGGACACTCCCTTTTAGTTTACCTTGCACTTTTGACAGTACCTCTCTCCTGGTTTGTCCTTTACAAGACGCGGTTTGGCCTTCGTTTGCGAGCTGTAGGCGAAAACCCTGCAGCAGTCGATACCGCGGGTATATCAGTTGTTGGCCTGCGTTACGGTGCAGTTGTCATTGGTGGCATCTTATGTGGTATTGCAGGGGCATATATAGCAACTTCCCTACAAGCAAATTTTACTAAAGACATGTCTGCAGGACGCGGCTTTATAGCCTTAGCTGCCTTGATTTTTGCCAAATGGCGTCCTTGGTACGCTTTAGGAGCTTGTTTGCTGTTTGGTTTTTTCTTTGCAGTAGACAATCGGTTTCAAAATATATTGATGCCAGCTTGGGCCCTCAGTAGCCTCTTAATATTTATCTCAATTGTTTTGCTTAGTTACGTTTGGAAAAAAGATTATTTAGACAAAGTGGTTCTAGGAGGCTTGGCACTTGGAATTGCAATAATTTCATTTATGGTAATTTCTTCGGTTTGGACCAGCGGTTTAAGCAGCCAAGTAAAAATTCCAGTTGTTTTTATACAATCACTTCCCTACGTGCTAACTGTGGTCGTTCTAGCCGGTTTTGTAGGCAGAGCAATTCCCCCAAAAGCAGGTGGGCAACCATATATAAAAGAGCGTTAGAGCCAATATAACAACACCTTTTTACACAGTTTAAACTTAGCGGTCCTCGCTATTGATTTATGTGTGTTCATTAAGCTAAGTGAAACAATGCAAATCTACTTACCTATAGCCGAGGTTTCAGTTAATGCCTTTTTACTTCTAGGTCTTGGCGGATTTGTTGGTGTGCTTTCCGGAATGTTCGGTGTAGGTGGGGGTTTTTTAATGACCCCGCTTCTTTTCTTTATAGGTATCCCACCTGCTGTTGCAGTTGCAACAGAAGCAAACCAAATAGTTGCATCATCATTTTCTGGTGCACTCGCACACCTTCGAAGAAAAACTGTCGACTTAAGAATGGGTACTGTTTTATTGGGAGGTGGACTTATAGGAGCCGTACTTGGTCTTTATGTTTTCAATTATTTAAAAGCTTTGGGGCAAGTCGATCTACTTGTAAAACTTTGCTACGTTGTATTTCTTGGTGTTATAGGCACTGTTATGTTTGTAGAAAGCCTTAATGCAATTAGAAGGGCAAGATCGAATACCAATGTAATAAATAGAAATAATCGCCACAAAGGACTTGTTCATACTTTACCGCTTAAAATGCGTTTCAAAACATCTGGATTGTATATTTCTGTAATTCCACCTTTTTCAGTTGGGATATTCGTTGGAATATTGTCAGCAATAATGGGTGTTGGTGGTGGCTTTATAATGGTTCCTGCAATGATCTATCTTCTGGGGATGCCTACAAAAGTTGTAGTGGGAACATCATTATTTCAAATCATTTTTGTAACGGGTTTTACAACAATCCTGCATGCTACAACAAACTACACAGTTGACATTGCATTGGCTGTTTTACTGCTAATAGGAGGTGTAATAGGCGCCCAAATTGGAACCCAAATCGGAGCAAAGATGCAAGCCGAACAACTTAGAATTTTGCTCTCAGTTCTTGTGCTGCTGGTTTGCTTGAAATTAGCTATGGACTTATTAATTGAACCAGCTGAACTTTTCTCTCTTGGGAAACTAGGAATTTAGCGATGCGGATCCTGTCGTTAGTAATACTTTTTCTGATGCTTTCTAAAACTTTTGTTGCAAGTGAACAAATAGTATTAGGGCTTAGTCAAGATGAAGTCGCAATAACAGCTAACTTTGATGGGTCTCAAATTCTTTTATTTGGTGCTATACAACGAGACGCTCCTGAACCCGATGGCAAAATGGGTGTAATTATTACCATAGCCGGGCCATCCAAACCAATTGCGGTAAGAAAAAAAGAAAAACGGTTTGGGATATGGGTAAACAACCAAACCGTTGAGGTTGATGCTGCTCCTAGTTTCTACGCGGTTGCTACCAACGCACCTTTTTCTGAGATATTATTGGATGTGGAAGATTTACGAAATAAGATCTCTATTGAGCGAGCCATAAGATCAGTTGGGGCTCCAATGCATATCGAAAACTCTCAAAGTTTTACTGAAGCCGTGATCAGAATAAGAAAAGATCAAAAACTATATCAGTTACTTGAAAATGAAATATTAGTTGATCAAAATACATTATTTAGAACTGCGATTGATATGCCTGCAAACCTTACAGAGGGTGACTATTTTACAAAAATATTCCTTACCCGTGATGGGGAAATTGTGAGCCAATTTGATACAACAATTGATGTAAAAAAAGTTGGGCTTGAGAGGTTTTTATTCAACTTGTCACGTCAAAACCCACTTATCTATGGGTTAATGTCTCTTACTATAGCTATTTTTGCTGGTTGGGTGGCTTCCAGTTTTTTTAGGTATATAAGACATACGTGAGATTGGCTCTAATGCCTGGTATAGTTAATTAAAGCATAACCAAAATAAGAAATTGAAAAATCCATGCAATACATTAATCAATCTCTCGTTTCAGAAATCCGACAAAAATTTTGTAATGTAAATACATGTCCAATATCTGGTGATAGAATTTTTTTTGAAAACGCAGGCGGAGCTCTGACTTTAAAATCCGCATTAGAAACGACAACAAAGTTTGCATCAATACCAGACAACCAAGGTCGTGATAACGCAGCTAGTAAAGCTTTAAATGATGTTATTAAAAATGCAAAAAGTGACCTTAGTGCATTATTCAATACTCAATCTGGTGAATTTTTTATGGGAGAGAGTGGAACTGAATTGTTATTTAGACTAATCAGAAATGCAGTATTAGCCTCACCGTCAGGTGGATCAATTGTTGGTACTTCTTTAGAACACCCTGCTTCTCGTAGTGCAGCAAAAAAATGGTCTGATGAGATGGAGTATACCTATTTAAGCGTACCGCATTGCGTAAAAACTGGAACAGTCGACCCAAAAAACTATGCTAGTAAAATTTCTGATACAACTAGGGTTGTTACGATTGTACATGCATCACCAGTCACTGGCATGGGCACGAAAATAAAAGAAATATCAAAAATTGTGCGCCAGAAGGCACCATCGGCATTCATTGTAGTCGACGGAATACAGCATGCCGCACATGGGGGCATTGATATAAAAAGTTATGATATTGATGGGTATGTAATATCGCCCTATAAAATGTTTTCAAGACATGGTTTCGGTATAGCCTGGGTATCAGACAGACTAAGAAATGCTCCTCATGAAAAATTAGACGGTGGCCCATCAGATAATTGGGAACTTGGCACTAGAGACACTGGAGCTTATGCAACAATGTCAGATGTGAAAGAATATATGTGTTGGCTAGGCAAAGAATTCACAGAAAATAACGACAGTCGAGAGCAAATAAAAGCCGCAGGTGCAGCAATTCAAGATTATGAAAGAAAAATGACAGATGCGCTTCTGCACGGACTTGATAACCTAAAGGGCCTTGCTGATTTCGAAGACGTACAGATAATTGGTGGCTTGAGTAACTCATCAAGAGAGGGATTAGTCAGTTTCAGAATTAAAGATTATCCATCGGAAAAGATTGTGAGATACCTTAATCATCAGGGTATAAGAACACACACACGTAAATGTGACCACTATTCAGAAAATATCCTTACTCCACTTGGCTGGGATGATTGTGTTAGAGTATCTATTTGTCATTATAATACTTTAAGCGAAATAAAGAAATTTTTATCCTGCATGGCAGCTTTCAGAGACAAGTAATTCTCACTAAAAAAAGTCATTACTACTACTGAAGTTTTCGTGTTTCTAAACTTCTGAAGGTCTTCCCCATAGTTTCGAGAATTGTCCTACTATTTGATCTCTACTCTGGCGGTAAGCATTCAACTTTATTTCACGGGTCTCACCAATACCCGTTGGGTCCATTATCGGCCAGTACTCAACTTTCATGTGGAAAAAACGCGTCAAGTCTAGTGCGCGCCTTTGACTTGCAGGAGATAATGCAACTACCAGGTCAAACGACGATAAATCGTCTCCTAAAGCTGCCATTTCATCAAAACTTCTCGATTTGTGGCGGGACAACTCAACCTGAATTTCATCACACACAGCGATAGCAAAGCCATCAATTTCTAAATCATTATAAACCCCAACTGATTGAACATAAGTACCTAGGCCATAGAACTTTTTCATAATTCCTTCTGCCATAGGCGATCGAACTGCATTATGGTCACAACAGAAAAGTATTGATTGTGGTAACTCCTTAACCATATCAAATACCAAAATGAAGGACACAAATCAGGGTGAATAATCTGCGTGATGTGTCATTATTGATAATAGCTTTTCCATCTAAACGCTCGAGCAAAATACGTGCACCTTCGTCATGGATACCACGTCTAGCCATGTCAATTGTTTCAATTTGCCCAGGTGGTAAATTTTTTACCGCATCATAATAACTTTCACAAATAGCCCAGTAATCTTTTACTACCTGCCGAAAAGGTGAGAGTGACAAATGAAACTCGATGACAGGGCTATGGTCCTCTTTGGAAACCTCAAAAACTAAGCGCTTTTCCTTTATAGATAAAATTAAATGATAAGGCCCAGACACTGCTGGTATCTCAAATTTATTTTCTTCGAGCAAGTCATATAAAGCAACTTTTCGCTCTTTCTCGATCTCAGAAGTAGGAGGCGGGCTATGTTTATCATTTAATTCTATATGCGAGATATAACTCATAAAAATTTCTCTGTAATTTGATTAACTCATATAAACTTGTAACTGATAATATCTGATTGAGAGAAATCATTCAGTTAATTTTTTTAATCTAGAAGTAACTGACAAACCGTGAGCTTCCAAACCCTCAGAGCCGGCTAGAGTTTCTATTGAAGGGCCTATAGATTTGAGTGCATCGGGAGAGACAAAAGTAGTAGTTGTCCTTTTTATGAAATCCATTACTGATAACCCGCTGCTAAACCTAGCAGAACGAGCTGTTGGTAGAACATGATTAGAACCGCCAATATAATCTCCAACAGCTTCAGGCGTCCAAGCGCCCATAAAAACAGAACCAGCATTTGAGATCTTTTTTAATAGTGCCTTTGGGTTAGAAACGCAGAGCTCTAGATGCTCCGGAGCAAGTTTATTCGAAAGCTCCGCGGCTACATTTAAGGAGGGGACGCTGATTATCACACCAAAATTTTCCCAGCTTGGCCCAGCAATATTTCTACGTTCTAAACTAGCAAGGATTTTTTCAACCTCTTTTGCAACTAATTCACCCAGACCTTGATTTGTAGTAATTAAGATAGATTGCGCATTTTCATCATGTTCAGCTTGACTAAGTAAATCCCAAGCAATCCACTCTGGATTATTATCATCATCAGCGATTATTAGAACTTCAGAGGGACCCGCTATCATATCTATTCCGACATGACCAAAGACTTGTCGCTTAGCCGTTGCTACGTAAGAATTACCTGGGCCGGTGATTTTATCGACAGCTGGAATAGTTGGAGTTCCATAGGCTAATGCTGCAACAGCTTGCGCTCCTCCAATTCTATATATTTCATCTACTCCCGCAACCTTTGCTGCATAAAGAATTGCTGGATTTATTTTTCCGTTAGGTGTTGGAACCACCATTGCAATGCGCTCGACACCAGCTACCTTCGCCGGTATCGCATTCATAAGCACTGATGAAGGATAACTTGCCAATCCGCCAGGGACATAAATACCTACAGCATCAAGAGGTGTCCACTTCCACCCAAGCTCAATTCCAATATCATCCGTCCAACTTACATCTTCAGGTTTTTGCCTCTCATGAAATACCCTTATTCTATTGGCAGCCAAGTCCAAGGCTTTTCGTTCATCAGATGTTGTTGCGGAGGAAAGTTCATCAATTTCATTTTTTGAAAAACTTAGGTCTTCTTTTTTCAATTTAATTTTATCAAACCTATGAGTTAACTCTATAACGGCCTCATCTTTTCGTCTTTTAACATCTTCCAAAATATCAGAAACTACGCTGTTAACATCCGAACTGTCGTTGCGCTCAGAACTTAAAATCTCATCAAAATGCTGATCAAACATAGGATCATCAAAATTGAGGAAAACCGGCATTACTTTTGCTCCTAAAGAATGTTCTAATTAATGGGTAATCTTAAATTTCTCAACTGTCATCATTCGTTGGATGATTCGGTATCTTTCCAGATTTTGCTTTGTGAGGTCGGGTTACGTCTTTAATAGATAGCTCAAGAGCTTCCACTTCACATCTAATAGCACCAAAGTCAGAAAGTAGTAATGTTAAAAAAATACTATTTTTTGACTGGCTTAAATCCAACTTCAATAAATTCAAAGGCGCATTTCTATCCGAACTGTCAATACCTTTGGACGATACATTTAAAACGTTATCGACTATCAAAAGGCTCCTTACCCTCTCTGGGTTAGTTTTTCTCATGGT
>CACOXV010000030.1 GCA_902631295.1 Paracoccaceae bacterium
AGGTTGGATAGATGGGTTTGTATTGCCCTTTATACCCAATTTATATCACCCAGATAATATTCTGAATACTATTTTTGGACAGGATGTAGCCATAAATATTAGAGGACTAGGCGTAGTTGTTTTTCTTCTTTTTACGACGTTTGTTGGTTGGATTGCTAAAGGTTTCCTAGGTAGATCCTTAATACGATTTGGTGAAAATCTAGTCCGTAGAATGCCCGTAGTAAGATCGATATACTCAGGTGTAAAACAGATTGCTGAAACAGTCTTTGCCCAGTCGGATCGTTCCTTCGAAAAAGCTTGTTTAATCGAGTATCCAAGAAAAGGAATTTGGGCAATCGGTTTTATATCAACAGATGCAAAAGGAGAGGTTAAATACAAGGTAAAAGCTAAAAGCGATTTATTATCGGTATTTGTACCAACGACGCCAAACCCTACATCTGGATTTATGTTATTTTTTCCGCGGAGTGATGTTATTGAGTTGGATATGTCTATAGAGGATGCTGCGAAATTAGTAATATCAGCCGGTCTGGTTTATCCACCATATAAGGACTCTGAATAATTAGCTGTGATCATTTATAAAGTTGACTTTTTTAGTATAGAAATATAATCGCATACTCAAATCATTCTATTTTTTAACATGAGTTTTAAATATAAAAAGTAGAAAATACTTTAGTTAAAAAGGCAAAAAACATTTGAATACTCAGTCCAAACCACAAACTCCCGTAATGCCAGATGCTCAGACAGTGACTGAGGTTAAGCATTATACTGATCGACTATTTTCTTTTCGCGTGACACGGCCACAATCATTGAGATTTAGGTCTGGTGAATTTGTCATGATTGGGCTTCTTAAAGATGATGGAAAGCCCTTGTTAAGAGCCTACTCTATTGCATCACCTTCTTGGGATGATGAATTAGAGTTTTATTCAATTAAAGTTCAAGATGGCCCTCTAACCTCACGCCTTCAGCATTTGAAAGTAAATGATCAGATCATATTAAGGCCCAAGCCCGTCGGAACACTAGTCCACGACGCTTTATTACCCGGAAGTAGGCTATGGTTATTTGCGACCGGCACTGGAATTGCTCCGTTTGCGTCACTAATACGAGACCCTCAGACCTTTGAGGATTTTGATCAGATTATTTTAACCCACACTTGTAGAGAATTAGCGGAATTGGAGTACGGTCGTCTTTTGGTCGATAGTCTAGGTAAGAATGAACTACTGCTAGAATTGCTGGGCGAAAACAATATAAAAAAATTAACTTACTATCCAACAACAACACGTGAAAACTCTTCTTGTATGGGGCGTATCACTGAAAAATTGAAGAATAATAATTTGTTCTCTGACCTGAGTATAAACGATTTTTCTCCTGATACCGACAGAGCAATGGTTTGTGGCTCAATTGGATTGAATTTAGAAATTAAAGCTATATTAGACGATCTTGGATTTAAAGAAGGTGCTAATTCTGAGCCAGCAGAATATGTAGTTGAAAAGGCTTTTGTAGGATAATCTTATTCTGTAATTTTGTTCCGATCTAGTAACTCCAGAAATAGAGCGGAGTGATCTTTTTCCAAGTTTAATGAATTAGCACAAAGTGCTGAATATCGTTCCGTAACCTTATTAACCATCGGTAGCCTTAGCCCTAATATCTGTGCTACTTTTTGAATATTCTGTAGATCCTTCAACTGTGTCCGTACGCTCCCGCCAGACTCAAAATTACGTTTTGACATTCGCTGTCCATGTTGCTGTAGGATCGCACTATCAGCAAAACCACCAGAAAGTGCATTTCTGACAGAATCTAAATTTGCACCGCCTCGCTCGAGCAAAAGAACGGCCTCTGCTACAGCACTTATTGTAATACCAACTATCGCTTGATTAGCTAATTTTGCGAGTTGGCCTGCGCCTGTAGGGCCTACCAAAACTGGTCTTCCCATAGCATCAAGAATTTTCTTAATCTCTAAAAATACATTTTCCTCACCGCCAACCATAATTGCTAAATTTCCATCATTCGCAGCGACTGTTCCACCTGAGACTGGTGCGTCAAGATATTCGGTATCAGCTTTTTTGAAAAAAGTTGCCTGGGTAGTTGCCTCCTCTGGAAGGATTGAAGCCATCTCTATCCACGTTTTCACTGAAGTCAGAGCATTCCTGTCTAAACTATTCATGACATTTTGAGTTGCTGCTCCATCGCTTAGCATAGAGATTACGACATCTGATCCTGAAAGTGCCGTGTTTATATCATGTTCATACTCTAATATAGATGGCAAAGAATGAAGTTTTTCAGTCGTTCTATTCCAACATCTAACCTTAAAGCCTGAGCTGGCTAGATTATAAGCCATAGGTTGCCCCATTTTACCCATTCCTAAAAATGCAATGATTTGCATCTTTCCCATCCTAAAATCTATCTCAGAATTTTTAATCAACTTCGCTTAATGCCTTTAAAACTATTTCTGGTCCTGAACTATGTGCATTTTCAGACAAAACTTTACGCCACCCTTTTGCGCCGCGTTTTCCGGAAAATAAACCAAGCATATGGCGTGTAATCTTACTTACTTTACCTCCATCTTTGTATTGACTTTCGATGTAAGGGATCATCTGTTTAACTACGTCTTTTTCGGTCATCTTTGAGGTCTCATCATTAAAAATATACCTATCAACATCAATTAAAACTTCGCCAGGTTTTTGATACGCCGCTCTACCAATCATTACACCGTCCATTCCATTTTCGAGGTGTGATTTCGCTTGCCGTATTGATTGAATTCCACCGTTTAACGAAATATGCAGATCTGGGAAAAGTTCTTTCATTTTATATACTAACTCGTAATTTAGAGGCGGGACATTGCGGTTTTGTTTTGGGCTTAATCCAGATAGAATTGCTTTTCTTGCATGAATTATGACCCTAGTAACTCCAGCGTTCGATATGTGCTCTAAAAATTTTGGCAATGTTTCATCTGGTTTTTGTTGATCAACCCCAACTCTACATTTTACAGTTACCTCTGTATCAACGGCACCAATCATTTCTTTGCAACATTTAGCGACTACTTCGGGTGTTTTCATTAGAACTGCACCGAATGTACCCGACTGCACTCTATCGGATGGACAGCCAACATTTAGGTTAATTTCGTCATAACCATATTTAGACCCAATGACGGCAGCTTTGGCAAGTTCGATTGGATCCGATCCACCAAGTTGTAAGGCTACAGGATGCTCTGATTTATCGAATTCTAATAAATGAGTAGCATTACCCCTAATCAATGCCGCCGAAGTAACCATTTCAGAATAAAGTAAAATATTTTTCGACATAAGGCGGTGAAAGTATCTGCAGTGCCTATCTGTCCAATCCATCATTGGCGCAATACTTAATTTAGCATCGATTAACTGTTGGTGCGAACTCATTCTGATTGTACTTTAAAAAAGTAAAAACAAATGAATTTATTATCCATTCTCAAGTCTGCCCTTCACTAATTATCTTCAATATTTAAACTTGGGACATCACCCAGCACTGGTTTAGCACCATCGAAAATAGCGGAAGGAGCTGGTATTAAGATTGGTCCGTTCTCAGTTTTTATTTTAATCCGTCGTAAACACGGATGTGTCGATAGTCCCTCCATATCATTGAGTAATGCAAAAGCGATGTCAGCCAGCTGAAGTTTCTCTATCGCCTCCTCAGTTGTTAACTCGGCGAGAACGTCAGTAACTAATTTATCTGTTTGAGCTCTATTACTAACTCGGGCAATATTTGATGAATATTTTTTATCACCCGCAATACTGGTGTCACTTAATATTACTTTACAAAAATTAAACCACTCTCGTTCTGATTGCACTGCTATTAATATATCTGGACCAACCTTTGTTTTGAAGACGCCGTAAGGAGCTATCGAAGGATGTGCGAGTCCCATTCTTTTGGGCGTTTTCCCCGCCTCATGATTTAATAAAGGTACCGTTAACCATTCCGCCATCACATCAAACAAAGAAACTTCAATCCTTGTACCCTTGCCTGAAACTCCCCTCTGAATTAAAGCCTCTAAGCAGGCAGAATAAGCGGTGGAACCGGTCGCTATATCAACAATAGAAATACCTACTCTCGCGGCATCTTCTACACCACCAGTTATTGATGCTAATCCAGTTTCTGCTTGTATGAGTAAATCATAGGCTTTTCTGTTAACCATTGATCCCTTTTGACCAAACCCGGATAATGAACAGCTAATCAGTTTTGGATTTACCTCGTGAAGATACTCTAAATCAAAACCAAGCTTTGAAATAACTCCATACCTTAAATTTTGAATAAAAATATCGGTAGTTTTTAGCTCTTGCTCTAATTTACTGCGATCATTTTCTTGGGTTAAATCAAGTACCACCGATTTTTTACCTCGGTTGAGCCAAACAAAATAACTGGATAAGCCATTGGCAGCATTATCGTAACCTCTCGCAAAGTCGCCTTCTGGTCTCTCTATTTTTGTTACCTCTGCACCAGCATCTGCCATCCTAGCAGTCGCAAAGGGTGCTGCTACAGCTTGTTCAAGCGCAAGTACTTTTAGTCCTTTTAATGGTTGATGCATCTTAGAATGATCTTGGTAGGTTAAGAATATGTTCGGCGACGTACGAAAGGATCAAATTAGTAGATATAGGAGCAACCTGATATAGTCTAGTTTCCCGAAATTTTCTTTCAACGTCATACTCTGATGCAAAACCAAATCCACCGTGAAATTGAATACAGGCATTGGCGGCTTCCCAACTCGCTTTTGCAGCCAAGTACTTTGCCATATTCGCCTCTGCTGCACACGGCTTTCCAGCGTCGAATAATTCACAAGCTTTGTACCTAACTAAATTTGCTGCTTCGAGTTCAATAAAGGCTTCAGCAATTGGAAACTGAACACCCTGATTTTGACCAATCGGTCTATCAAAAACAATTCGGCTTTTTACATAATCTGTTACCTTATCGATAAACCAATAACCGTCCCCAATGCATTCAGCAGCTATAAGTGCCCTCTCTGCGTTCAACCCCGTTAATATATACTTAAATCCCTCTCCCTCTTTCCCTATTAAATTATCTTCAGGAATTTCGAGTTCATCAAAAAATAATTCATTTGTTTCATGATTTACCATATTCCGGATAGGCTTCAAAGATAGGCCGTTTCCTAGTGCCTCTTTAACATCAACCAAAAATATTGATAGGCCTTCGGACTTCTTTTTTACATCTGACAAGGGAGTTGTTCTTGCGAGAAGGATCATTAAATCGGAGTGCTGAACCCGACTGGTCCAAACCTTTTGTCCATTTATTATATATCGATTTCCTTTTTTCTCTGCGAAGGTTTTTAATTTTGTTGTATCTGTTCCTGTAGTTGGTTCGGTTACTGCCATCGATTGAAGTCTTAATTCACCTGATGCGAGTTTTGGTAATATTCTATTTTTTTGATCTGTAGACCCATGCTGTACCAATGTATTCATGTTATACATTTGACCGTGGCAGGCTCCAGAATTACCACCGCTTCTATTAATTTCTTCCATAATAATTGATGCTTCGAGTAATCCTAGGCCAGATCCTCCAAATTCCTCTGGAATCAGAGCTGCCATCCATCCTGCTTTTGTAAGTGCATCTACAAACTCTTCAGGATATTTTTGATCTTCATCAATTTTACGATGGTATTCGGGTGGAAACTCTTTACATAAACCTTTAATACCTTCCCGAATTTCACTGTAGTCTGTTTGTTTGCCTGAAGCCATAAGGTCTTTCCCTAGTTTCCAATTCTACTTATATGATAGTAAATAATAGTATTTTATTATTAACCACCTTTTAATTTTTGAAGTAAGAAGATTTCAGCATTTTCAGGCAGTAGATCATTGAAATCTGGATTGGATATTTCATCATTAATTGCGATTGAAAAACCACTTTTAAAAAATTCAATTAAACCTGGATAATCACAACTCAATATGTAAATCAGCTCATCCACAGTATCAGCGTCTATTGTTAACTCAGTTTTATTATCTGTAAACCTTGCCAAACTTTCCCATAAATGAACTTTAACAGCCATCTTCACCAGTCTTGATAGTCTTAAGAACCTTACCAGGAGACATTGGTAAAGATCTTAGGCGTGCGCCAACTGCTGCATTGACAGCGTTTGCTAATGCAGGGAGTGGAGGAGCTATACCGGTTTCGCCAACGCCACGCACACCAAATGGATGATCTGGATTAGGCACTTCAACTATTATTGTATCGATGTTTGGCAAATCACTTGCGACTGGTACCCTGTAATCTAGAAAAGCAGCATTCTGCAGACATCCATCTGCTCCGTAAACATATTCTTCGTTTAATGCCCATCCAATTCCTTGAACGGCGCCACCTTGAAATTGTCCCTCAACATATGATGGGTGTATTGCCCTACCAGCATCCTGAGCCACCAGATACCGCAGCACAGTAATCCTTCCAGTTTCTGGATCAACTTCAACATCGGCAATATGGACACCAAAGCTATGTCCAACTCCCCTAATTGATGCCTCATGATGGCCAGCTATTGGTCCGCCAGTTTGGTCCATTTCCGAAGCGATTTGCTTGATCGAAATAGGACTAAAGTCTCCGGCATTTGCTCCGGCAGGTTTCGCATAACCATTCTCCCAAAAAACGGCGTCAGGATCAATTTGCCATTTCCTTGCTACACGTTGACACATTTCAGAAATTGTTTGGTTGGCAGCCTCATACACCGCTTTACCGGAAGCAAGGGTAGCCCTGCTCCCATGTGTTGGTTCATTGAATCCAAGAGCTCCTGTCTCTGCAATATTTACCCTTACACTATCATATGGAATGCCATAAGTTTCTGCAGTCATAAGAGCTATTGATGCCCTACTCCCGCCAATATCTGGAGTGCCGACGGTAACATTTACGCTGCCATCCTCGGCTAACGAAACCGATACAGATGTTTCTCCTCCGTGATTCATCCAATATCCCGCAGCAACACCCCTACCCTGATTATCTCCTAAAGATATTGAGTAATTTGGATGATCTTTTGCAGCTTCAAGTGTCTCAATTAAACCAATTTTTTTAAATTTTGGTCCATAACTCGACTTGTCACCTTCTTTAACCGCATTTTTCAACCTAACGTCTATTGGGTCAAGATTAAGATCTGTGCATATCTCATCAATTAAACTTTCAACTGCGAACGCAGCCATTGGCGAACCTGGTGCACGATACGCGGCTGCCCTTGGTCTATTTGCTAAAATATCATACCCAATGTGATGTGCAGCCGGCATATTGTATGGCGCAAATGCACATTGGAGCGCTTCACTTACAGGTGAGCCGCCAAAAGCACCGCCTTGCATTCTAAATTCAACTGAACCCGATGTTAAGTATCCATCTTTTGTAATGCCAATTTTTACATCCATTGATGCCGATGCAGTCGGACCAGTAGCACGTAAAACCTCAGCACGACTCATAACTATTTTAACGGGTCGCCCGCCAGATTTCTTGCTCAATGCTAAAGCTAACGGCTCTATAAAAATCGTTGTTTTACCACCAAATCCGCCACCTATCTCTGATGGCGTTACACACAATTTACTTGCTTCTAACCCCAATACCGATGCACACATCTGTCGAATATACCAATGACCTTGCGTACAAACCCACATCTCACCTTGCCCGTCATGGTCTAACTGTGCCATACAGGCATGGGGCTCTATGTAACCCTGATGTGCAGCTTCTGTCTTGAAACGACCAGACTTGACTAAATCCGCCTTATCAAAACCACCATCAATGTCGCCCGTGCCAAACTCAATATAACTAGCTACATTCGGTGAACTTCCTTCCGGTACAGAAAAGTCCCTAGCGTTATTCTTAATCACTGGTGCATCTGGTTTTATAGCTTCGTCTACATCTATAACATGCGGTAAAACTTCATATTCTACTTCTATTTCGTTTATAGCTTCTTTTGCTATGTGGACAGTTGTTGCAGCTACTGCTGCGATGGCATGTCCATCATAATAAGCAAATTCTCCTGCAATTGTATTTTCTAAAAGGTTTAAAGTATCGCCATCTATACCAACTGGAAAGTCATCTCGTGTAATGATAGCTTTGACACCGTCCAGTTTTGAAGCTTTTTCAAAATTGATAGATGTTATTCGAGCATGAGCATAAGGAGATCGAAGTACAGCACCGTGCAGCATGCCAACGGCGGCGACATCTGCGCCATATTTAGCTCTTCCGGTAACCTTATCATAACCATCAGGTCGGTTAGGCCGTGTTCCAATATACTTAAAGTCTTTAGCCAATTCATCTTTAGCCATCACGCTGTCTCCCGAATATCTTTGGCTGTTTCCATAACTGCCTTAATAATTTTATCGTATCCAGTACATCGACAAAGGTTTCCAGCGAGCCAGTAACGAACTTCACTCTCGGTAGGATCATTATTTCTGTCGAGTAGAGCTTTTGCTGCTATCAATATTCCAGGAGTACAAAAGCCACATTGCAGTGCTGCCATTTCAATGAATTTTTTTTGGAGGGGATGCAGTTCTTTCTCTCCTGCCATTCCTTCTATAGTCTCAATAGATTTACCTTCAGCCTCAACGCCAAGGACCAGACAGGAGCTTACAAGATTACCGTCAAATATACAAGAACAAGCGCCACAATCACCAGTGCCGCAGCCCTCTTTTGACCCAGTTAGTCCAATATGATTTCTCAAGCAGTCTAGCAAAGTCTCCCTTGGATCTGTCAGAAATTCTACTTTATCGCCGTTTATATTTGTTTTCACGTGGATTTTAGTCATTTAATATTTTCCTAGCGCTCTGTCATAAGCTTTTCTTGCTGCTCGTTGGGCTATGACACCAATAATGTCTTTTCTAAATTCTGCCGATCCTCTCTTATCCGATATTGGTTTCGCGATTTGACTGCATTTAGCGGAAAATCTCGATAAAATATTATCATCTAGTTTTGTTCCAACTAAACAATCTGCTGCAGAGTGCGCTAACATGACTTTTGGGCCAACAGCTCCCAGAACTACTTTGGCTGTAGTTATAAATCCATTTTCTAATGAGAGATTAACTGCGCATCCAACTACGGCTATATCCATTTCAGTTCTTGGTATAAATCTTAGATATGCATCTCCCTCATAATCGTTGCGTTTTGGAAGATTAATGGCTGTTATTAATTCTCCATTTTTAAGACTGGTTGAGCCAGGTCCAGATGGAATATCTTCAACAAGAACGTCTTTTGTGCCTGATGAATTCAAAATTGAGACCGATGCGCCTGCAGCAATCATTCCGGGAACACTATCAGCAGCTGGGGACCCGTTACATAAGTTACCCACCAATGTAGCCCTGCTTTGGATCTGAGCAGAACCTACAAGTTCCATCCCCTCTACTAAGCCGGGCCATTTCTTTGAAAGCTCTTTATGATCTGTAAGTTGCGCGCCGGAAACTGCTGCGCCAATTGTGTAGCCGCCATCGTCACGTAATGAAATTTCTCTAACGCCAGGTATATTTTTTATATCAATCAAATGATCTGGCGACTTAGTGCCAATTTTCAATTGTACTAGAACGTCTGTTCCGCCTGCTAAGTATTTTACTAGTCCGCTTGAGGAATTTGAAATGGCTACTGCTTCGTTGAAGCTAGATGGCGAATGGTACTGCATTAGATTTTTATCTATCCATATTTATTATAATAGAACTTTTTATGACACCTAAGAAAATTTAGATAAAAAATGGCATAAAACTTAAACATTTGTGACATCAATGTTAAGCAAAAAATATTTAAAATCAATTTATATATGGACATTAGTCAATTTAAGCTTGTACTAAAAAAAAATAAAAAGAGTGAATAATCTTGCTAAGTCCAGCAATAAAAGCAGCATTTTATATGATTGGTGCAATAGCATCTTTTTCTGCGATGGCTATAGCTGGAAGAGAGCTAGGTAAAACGGTACCAACTTTCGAAATTATGATGTATCGTAGCTTAATCGGTTTCTTTATAGTCGTGTCGATTGGTCTATACTGCGGGACCTTAAATAGTATAAAATTTGAAAATATTTCATCTCATATTGGACGAAATATAGCACATTTTACAGGACAGAACTTATGGTTTTTTGCCGTTACAGTAGCTCCCTTGGCGCATGTTATAGCATTAGAATTTACATTTCCTTTGTGGGTAATACTCCTATCACCAATATTTTTAGGGGAAGCACTTACAAAACTGCGCTTAATGACAGGTGTGCTGGGGTTTTTGGGAGTATTAGTAATTACTACGCCTTGGTCGCAGGAGTTGAGCTACGGGATAATTGCCGCAGCTCTCTCTGCTATAGGGTTCGCCGGGTCTGTAATATTTACAAAGCATTTAACAAAGTTTGAATCTACAATTCATATTCTTTTTTTCATGACCTTTACTCAAATAATTTTTGGTTTTGTTTGTAGCGCACATGATGGAGAAATTACTGGATTAGGCTGGGCCGATATGCCCTTCATCATTGTTATCGGTGTTTCAGGACTACTAGCGCACTATTGCTTGACTACCGCCTTAACATTAGTTCCTGCGGCTGTCGTATCACCACTTGAGTTTATCAGGTTGCCAATAATCGCAGCACTTGGTTTTGTTATATATAGTGAGCCGATAGAGTTAACTTTAATAATTGGTGCATTGTTAATTTTTGTTTCAAATTACGCAAACATTCTTTCAGAAACTAAAAGTTTAAAGCTGGATAACTAATACACTTTTTAACTACTATATTAATATTTTTAGATTTTGCTTGTGATCTGATTAATTCTAACTTGATTAACTGGTAGTATCATTTAATTGGGATTAAGCTGTGCTAAAAGTCATGGAGCAAATTTTGGGAAATTCGGATATCTCTGATTGGATAGGCAGTAAAAATACATGTTGTGGTATTGTTGATATAGTTACTGCAGAACTAATCAATTCAACTATTGGAAAAAAGCCAAATGAGGATTTTAAGAACGGTGATCCCCTACCCCCGTTGTGGCATTGGTTTGCATTTCCATCTGCTACCCATTTAAGTCAACTTGGCGATGATGGGCATCCAAAACATGTCGGTTACACTCCGCCAAAAGATCTAACACGCAGAATGTGGGCAAGTGGTTCTTTGACCTTCCACACTAACCTGAGAGTTGGAGAAGAAATAACAAAAGATACAACCGTTAGTGATATAAAAGAAAAGGAGTCCCAATCAGGTAAGATGGTATTTATTACCTATGAACACAAGCTAAGAAATTCTAGTAATATAGCAATAACCGAAACTCAAAATATAGTGTATTTACAAGCTGCTGATACCTTTAACCCTCCAAAGAAAAGGGATGTGCCACAGCCAGATTATCCTAAATCGAAAATAGTTATATCTAACCCGCTTCTTTTCAGGTTTTCAGCATTAACGTATAACGCGCACAGAATTCACTACGATCTGAAATATGCACAGGAGGTTGAGAAATACCCTCATTTGATTGTGCACGGACCTCTTCAGGCACTTTTCCTTATGCAATATGCAATTGAATTACGAAATTCTGCGCCAAAAAAGTTTTCTTTTCGTGGGGTGCATCCAGCATTTGCGAATAATTCAATGGAACTAGTTGCAAGAACAAGTAATGAAGATTTAACTCTGTATACAGCTTCAAATGGCCATCAATGTATGGAGGCTACGGCCTCATGGAAGAAAAATTATGAATAATATCCTATCTGGTTTACGTGTTATAGAAAGCTCGGCATTTGTTGCTGTTCCAATGGCTGGTATGACTTTATCACAAATGGGTGCGGAAGTTATAAGGTTTGATAGGCTTGAAGGAGGGCTTGATGCACGTCGCATGCCATACTCACCAAGCGGGAGTAGTTTATTTTGGTCTGGTATGAACAAGGGGAAAAAATCTATTGCAGTCGATATGAAAAGCCCCAAAGGAAAGGAATTGATTTCGAATTTAGTCACTGCTCCGGGAAAAGACGCAGGTCTATTTTTAACTAACTTAAAAGTTAAAGGGTGGTTAGACTATGAAACATTATCTAAAGTTCGAAGTGACATAATTATTGTTACTTTAACAGGCGATAGACACGGAAGACCCCAAGTTGATTATACCGTAAATCCAGCACTAGGCATACCGAATATTACCGGTCATGAAGGAAGTGCGGACCCTGTGGCAAATGCGATCCCAGCTTGGGATATGATTGCAGGAAATATGTGTGTGTCTTCGTTACTTGCAGCTGAACGGTTCAGGCTACGACATGGAGTTGGTCAGGATGTAGAGATAGCTCTTAAAGACGTTGCAGCTGCTGCTATTGGTCACCTGGGAATGATTGCTGATTCCACTTTAAACAGCGATGACCGGACAAAAGCGGGAAATGCACTTTACGGAGCATATGGAAAGGATTTTTTGTGCGCAGATGGTAACAGGGTTATGATAATTGGTCTTACCAGCAGACAGTGGTCTGGCATTGTTAAAGCTACCGATACTGCTGAACAATTCAAAAAACTGGAAATGGAAAATAATATTAATCTGCAGGACGAGTCGATAAGATGGCAGTGGCGGCATGCAATAACAGAAATAATAGAACCTTGGTTTAAAATCAGAGCTGTAAAGGATTTTGCTGATGATTTTGACAAAACTGGACTTACTTGGTCAGTATTTCGGTCGGTGAAAGAAGCGTTAAATGTTGATCCTGATTTGACTGAAGATAATCCACTCTTTAAAAAAATTCTGCAACCAGATGCTGGGGAATTCCTAGTTCCAAGGCATCCAGCAAATTTTTCCAAAGTTGAAAATTCTGATGCAACGCCTGCTCCCGCCCTAGGTGAACATACTGAGGAGGTATTGGGAGACGTACTAAATCTTTCAGATTTAGAGATCGCTAATCTGTTCGATGATGGTGTTGTTGCAAGTTCAAATTATAACAAAAATTAATGAGCATAAAAGCCAAAATAAGTGCGTCCCGCTTGGTATCGATTGTACATCTTAATTTTTTACTTATGCTTTCCACGATAACCACCGCAACCAAAAGAAAAATTAGCATTAAATATGGAAGTTGATTCTGGCTTAACGAGCGACATACCAATGCTGGTCGCACTCATAATCCTTTTTATAGGCCTTTATTTTCGTGGTCTTGTTTTATGGATTTCCTTGGCTTTAGCCATTCTATACCTATATATTTTTGATCGAGAAAGTATCGTTACATTAGTAATTTACGGATTTACAGCAAGTCTTCTGATAGCAGGTTACCTGAGAATAAGAACGGGATTAAATCTCGCAAAAGGGTCTGAAACTGAAAGTCAATTCGATTTAGTTTTAGATGGAAATAACTTAATAGGTACTGCTAATTGGAACTTGGAAATTTTCTTAAAATTTATAAATGAGTTGGAACGAGACGGATTTAAAACGTATCTATTTTTTGATCATAGTATTATTCGTTTGCTGCGAGAGCAAAACTTAATTCTCGATGGAGAAACGGTGCCAATGACAATTTGCAGAATACTGAATAGAAATCGCCATAATGTTACAGTTTCAAAAAAAGGACACAAGGCTGACGGATTGTTAATAAAGTATGCTGATAGAAACAAAGTAACAGTTTTAAGTAATGATAAGTTCAATAAGCTTGAGGATCGTTTTTATATTCAATCGGCAGAGAGATTAAGAAGCAAGGGGTTGATAAAAAGAGTATCCTTAATTGACGGAGCACTGACCATAATGTGAAAGTTTCAGGCGTTATTAGTATAAATCAGTCTAAAGGAAGCCTCTGCTCCGCTAAATTCGCAAACCAGCTACAACCATAGGGTAATGCTTCATTATTAAAATCATAAGAAGGGTTATGCCAACTGGCTGATGGGCCGTTTCCTAAAAATATAAATGCCCCAGGACACTGAGATAACATTTCAGAAAAATCCTCACCGGCCATTATCGGTTCTATATCAGTTTTAATATTCTGTCCGCCCACAACCTCTTTAGCTGCGGCTACAGCAAATTCAGTATTTTCAACATAATTATCAGTTACACTTACTCCAAATTCATAGCGGACTTTTGCTGAACATCCGTATGCAACTGCAGTTGATTCTGCTGTTTTTTGAATACTACTGGGCATTTTCTGTCTTTCCTTTTCATCCAAAAACCGGGTAGTCCCTGTAATCCGTACAGTATCTGGCGTAACGTTGTGAGCCATTGTGTCAGTACTTAATCCAGTTACCGACAAAACAACCGATTGTAACGCTGATACTCGCCTGGATACGATTTGCTGCAAAGCCAAAACAATTGCTGAACTTGCCAAGGTAGTATCGTTGGAAAAGTGAGGAAGTGCTGCATGTCCTCCCTTACCTTCTACAATAATTTCAAAAAAATCCGATGCGGCCATGAGTGCACCCGATTTGATAGCAAATTCCCCCACAGGTAAATTGGGTAAATTATGTAAACCGTATATTTCATTTATATCCCAATGTTTAATAAGATTATCATCAACCATTGCTTTAGCCCCACCGCCACCTTCTTCAGCTGGTTGGAATACTAAAACGACCCTTCCATTAAAATTACGTGTCTCACAAAGATACTTTGCTACTCCCAAAAGGATAGTGGTATGGCCATCATGCCCACATGCATGCATTTTGTTTTCGATCTTTGATTTATGGGAAAAATTATTCACTTCGGATACAGGTAAAGCATCCATATCTGCCCGAAATCCAATACTGCGTCCCGAGTCTACTTTCTGGCCGTGTATTTCAGCTACAATGCCACTTTTCCCAACTTCCTGCTTTATTGAATTGACACCAAACTCTTTCAGTAATTCAACAACTTTTTTGGTTGTCCGAGGAAGGTCAAACTGCAACTCTGGATGTTCATGAAAGTTATGTCTCCAAGTAACCATCTCATTTTGAAAATCTGCAAATCGGTTTTTAATAGGCATAAAACAGTCCGTAGTAAATTATTTCATTGTATATGGTAGATAATGATAACTAGTATCTAGCTATCAAGTTAAACCTAAATTACAATTTGTACAGCAAAGACATGGTTTTATGACTCTTCATATCGAAACACCGCTAATTAGCTCCGATATTTTAAGCAATCTTTTAAAAAAAGATATCAGACTAAAGCTAGATGTATTGCAGCCTTCTGGTTCTTTCAAAATTAGGGGTATTGGTTATGCATGCGAGCACTTTGCAAATAAAGGAGCTAAAGCATTTTTATCTTCGTCTGGAGGGAATGCAGGAATGGCGGTAGCCTATGCAGGAAAAAAGCTTGGCATCCCCGTAAAGGTAGTAGTTCCAAAAACAACAACTACTAGGTCTATTTCTATACTGGAAAAATATAATGCTGAAGTCATTGTACATGGTACTTCTTGGCTAGAAGCTAACTCTTTAGCTCAGTCAATTAAAACTGATGACACAGCATTTATTCACCCTTTTGATGATGAGTTGTTGTGGCTAGGTCACTCTACGATGATAGATGAAGTCAGTGTTACCGGATTTAAACCTGATATTATAATATTATCCGTGGGGGGTGGCGGTTTATTAGCAGGCGTTATTAAGGGTTTAATTAATAATAATTGGGAAGATATCCCAGTTATGGCAGTGGAAACTTATGGAGCTGCATCTCTCAATAAGTCAATAAAAAATGGTAGGACAGTAGAGTTGGAAAAAATTACTAGTTTAGCAACATCATTAGGTGCAAAAAAGGTCAGCGAAGGCGCATTTCAGCTTGCTCTAGCGCACAACGTAAAAAGCGAGTTAATATCTGATCTAGATACACTATTGGCCTGTGAAAATTTCCTATCAGACCATAATATTTTAGTGGAGCCAGCTTGTGGGGCAGCTTTATCACCAATTTACAAACAGAACAACGAACTAAAGGCTTTTAGTAAAATTCTCGTTATTATTTGTGGGGGCTCCACAACTTCGATAGACGATATCAAAAATGGGATAATATCGTTAAATAAATAAATGCATTCGGTTTTTAACCTAAATACAGAAGTATTGTTGCCTTGTGCCCCCACGCAATCATTAACTTAATCTTTTTACTTTTCATCTGATAAATTTAGCAGACTAAAATTTTTTGTATTCAGGTTATTGCAAACAAACTCATCTAGGCTTGATAACTCCCCGGCAAGTCGTCGTTCGAACTTATTGGAATACCAGTTCAAAAGATCAAGTTCTTCAGAGGATAGACCGTATGGATCATTTGCAAACCGCATTATAACTGGCTTTATTATTGCTTGAAAAAAGAGTTCAGATTCTATCAACATAAACATATTAACGACCGTCTGAACTTATCTTTAGAAATTAATAAATCTTAAAAACTTTCAAACATTGAACTTATAAGAATTATGAATGAGATTTTTTAATTAGCTCATTTGGTGAAAATTTCATATGGTTGCGCAAACATCTTAAAGTTTGCGCTAACAATTTAAACTAGCTGTTTTCATAATTAATTTCTTACGCTAAGGACTAATTATATTGGTGTGCATGGGGCAACAAATGCAAGATATTTTTGGCTTACATAACCCTAATAATCCTATCGATCATCAAGGTATAAAAAATTATCGTAGCGTATATTACAATCTGAATGAAACTGAACTTGTTGAAGCGGCGGTAAAGAGATCTGAAGGCACAGAGGGCTTAGGAGGGTCTCTCCTTGTTACAACAGGTGTATTCACCGGTAGATCCCCAAACGATAAATACATAGTAGTTTCAAAATCTAATGAAAGCGAAATTTGGTGGGATAATAATTCCAAGATGAATTTAGAATCTTTTATCCAATTACGTACTGATATGTTGAATTTTGTAAGTAATAAGGAATTGTTTATTCAAGATTTATACGGAGGCGCCGAGCGGGAGCATCGAATAAATATAAGGTTAATTTCTGAACTAGCTTGGCATAATTTATTTTTGAGACACCTTTTAATCAAACCCGAGAAGGCAGACCTCAAAAACTTCTATAGTGATTTTACAATTATAAATATTCCAAGTTTCAAGGCAAATCCAGAAAAATACGGCTGTAGAAGCGAGACTGTAATCGCAATCAATCTAGAAGCTAAATTGGTATTAATTGCAGGCACAGAATATGGAGGGGAAAACAAAAAAGCAGTTTTTACCATATTAAATTACCTGTTACCGAAGAAGGGTATTCTGCCAATGCACTGCGCAGCAAATAGAGTTTCTGATCAACTCTCAGAGTCAGCAATTTTTTTCGGTCTTTCTGGCACAGGCAAAACGACCTTATCGACAGACGGTAAGAGAGTACTAATCGGTGATGACGAGCATGGATGGTCAGATAAAGGAATATTTAATTTTGAGGGTGGTTGTTATGCAAAAACCTTTGGCTTGTCTGAAACGACTGAGCCTGAAATATTTGCTACCACTACCAAGTTTGCAACCGTAATTGAAAATATGGTTTATGATAAGAAAACTAAGAAACTTGATTTTTTTAACGATAAGCTGACGGCTAATATGCGAGCAGCTTATCCTATGCACTATGTATCTAAGTCTGCCATTGATGGTTTGGGAGCTCACCCTAAGCATCTTATTATGCTTACTTGTGATGCTTTTGGTGTATTACCACCCTTGGCCTCTCTCTCAGCCGAACAGGCAATGTACCACTTTTTGTCAGGTTTTACATCTAAAGCTGTTGGAACTGAACGAGGTATAAAAGAACCGGAGCCAACATTCTCATCTTGTTTTGGAGCTCCCTTCTTACCGCTTAAACCAGAAGTATATGGTAATATTTTAAAGAAAAAAATAATTGATAAGGGAACTAAGTGCTGGTTGGTGAATACGGGCTGGACTGGAGGCCCCTATGGAACCGGTAGCCGCATGCCTTTAAAAGATACACGAGCAATTTTGGAAGCATTATTGAATGGAAAACTTGATGATGTTAAATTTCGAAGAGATAAGAATTTTGGGTTTAATGTTCCTTTAGAAATTCAAGGGGTGGAAAAGTCTTTGTTGAACCCGAGAGAGAATTGGGGCAACAGCCTAGAATATGATCAGGCTGCAGATAAGTTAGTTAAGCTTTTCACAAAAAATTTTGAAAATCATATGTCGGTTAGTTTGGGAAAAAAACTTTCTATCCCAAACCTGTCGCACTAGGCCGATACACATTTTTTATCATTTGATAATTATATGGCCCTAGTCAGGGCTTTGTGATTAAAGAGTTTATGGAATATTTCGTAGAGAACTCACACTCAGGTGCAAGGTTAAGAATATATAGAGAAATACCTATATCTGAGCCAAAAGCGGTAGTGCATATTACTCATGGTATGGCTGAACATGCAGGAAGATATGCGTGGTTTATGCGAATATTGAAAGAAGCAGGATATGCAGTTTATGCGCATGATATTCGAGGCCATGGGTACACGTATGCCTATAATTCTAATAAAGGTCATTTCTGCGATAAGAATGGACTAGATAAAATTTTACATGACTTAGATTTTTCTATCGATTTTATAAAAAAAAATCATCCAAATATTCCTATTTATTGTTTTGGTCACTCACTAGGCTCAATTCTTTTATTGAGATATGCCACAAGCTCATACCATAGGATAAATGGTATCGCGTGTTGGAATAGCGGCATTGAAACTAACCTTTTAGCGATAGTCGGTAGAATTATTTTGTCCATCGAGAGGAAGCTTAGATCGCCTAGATCAAAGAGTTATTTTGCATGGAAATTAACATTCCAAACATGGGCAGGAAAAATAAAAAATAGGCGAACAAATTTTGATTGGCTTTCCAATGATAAAGATCATGTAGATAGATATATTAAGGACAAATTGTGCGGATGTGATGTGTCGCTACAATCCTGGTTAGATGTTGCAGATGCAGTATTTTATGCAAATCAAAATCTAGATATGATACCCCCTAATTTCCCAATTTTTCTATTAGGTGGAGCACAAGATCCTTGTACTAACTACGGAAAAGATATGAAAAAGCTTGCTGCTAGACTGGAACGAATAGGACATTATAATTGCACTCATACGACTATCGAAGACTCAAGACATGAAACATTGAATGAATTAAATCGAGAGCAGAATGCTCAAATATTTCTAGATTGGATAGATACCCAAACCAATCAAAACGGAGCTTTATGTGACTTATTAAAAAGAAATAAGAGTTATTCCTGAACCATATAAATTAAACACGCAGGCCCCGCGAGTAATATAAATGCCCAAAGAGATAAAGTTTTAACTTTTTTTTCAGATTTTAAATTTTTACTCAATAACCTTACTGAGCCAAATAACAAATCTGGAAAACTCCTTAGTGATATCTTCTTAAAAAAAATATGTCGTTGTTTGTTCATGAATACTGTCCCTATGTATCACCGTTCAAGCTTAACATAATTTTTAATGAGATCTAAATATTTTTTAGAAAGTTTAAAAATTTTTTAATTGTAATCCATCATAAATTAGCTT
>CACOXV010000031.1 GCA_902631295.1 Paracoccaceae bacterium
ACAGCCTTGACTAAGGCGGCATTTACCAAGGAAAAGGCCCAGAACCAACAAAATGAACCTGCTAAAGAAGTAAGCCCAACCCAAATGGCAACACCTCGTACTTTCCAAACAGCTTTAAGCTCGCGACGATTAAAAAGTAGTAGCCACCCGCCCATAGATATTACTTGAAAGACTAATACAAATGTTAATGTAAACATTGCTCTATTTATGGAACTCTCATCCAGTACATTAAGAGTGGACGCTCGATAGTAAACTCCTGAAATTGCGAATAAAAACCCTGATAGAAGACCAAGAAAAACAGAGCGACTTAATACACCTTCCTCTAAAAAACTTCTTTTCAAAGGTTGCTTTGATAAAAGGACTAAACCCACAAATCCGATACAAATCGCACAAAGGGCAGTAATCGATACTTTTTCGCCCAATATCACAAGTGAAATGACAGCAATTTGCAGCGTTTCAGTTTTCTTAAAAGCTATTCCAACTGCAAAGTTTCGCTGTTTAAAAAGTGCTATAACACATAGTGTCGCTAATATTTGAGAAATTCCTCCAATCGCAGAAAAAATAAAAAAATTATCAGTTACAATTGGATACCCGGAATAACCAAACCATAATGGTGCAAAAATCATCAGGATTGGAGCCGAATATATAAACCTAGAAAAAGTTGCGCCATCGACCCCAAGCTGGGTATCGCTTAAAAATTTTTGCAAAATGAACCTCAGTGTTTGAAAAATAGCGGCGCCAATTGATAAACAGACCCATATTTCCATTTGCTATAACTACCGAATTTTCAACCTTTAAGGTCCCAGATACTCAATAAGGCATTGGGTTGAGTTTATGTGTTTCATTTACCAAATCGATGCAATCTTGGCTCAATTCAATATTACCTGCCTCTAAAATAACTGGAAGCTGGTCAACTGATGTTGCTCCAAAAATAGAAGAACACATAAATGGTCTCGTTTTGCACCAAGCCAAAGCAAGATGTATGGGATTTAACCCGAACTCTTGAGCTATCTTCAAGTATGATCTAACTGCCATTTCGGATCTAGGGTTATCTCTTCCTCCCAAATCTTGATTTATTAATTTCCGCGAGTTTTCTGGTAGATTCCCATCTAAATATTTACCTGTTAACAGACCAGCCGCTAGTGGAGAAAAAGCCATTAAACCAACCCCCTCGTTAACACTTAATTCCGCTAAATCAGTATCGTATAGTCTGCACAATAAAGAATATTCATTTTGAATAGTTGCTACTCTTGGCAAGTTATGTTGCTCGGCTAATTTTAACCAATTAGCGGTCCCCCAAGCACTTTCATTAGATAGGCCAAAATATCTTATATTGCCTTTATCTACTTGCTTTTGAAGAATAACCAAACATTCGTACATGTTCTCTAAGGTGCTTTTTTTGTCTTGTCTGGATGGATCATAATTCCAATTCTGACGAAACATATATGAGCCCCGATTGGGCCAATGAAATTGATATAAATCAATATAGTCAGTTTTAAGCCTTTTTAGACTGCCTTCAACCGCATTCTGAATAGTATCTTTTGTTATCGGTGCACCATTTCGCACATGCGAGAGACCCTTCCCAGAATGCTTAGTAGCTAGTATAAAATCCGACCGACGAGTTTTGTTTGTAGATATCCAGCGACCAATTATTTCTTCTGAGCGTCCAACGGTTTCAGCCGAAATTGGATTTACTGGGTACATTTCAGCAGTGTCTATGAAATTTATATTATTTGATAAGCATAAATCAATTTGCCGATGAGCATCTTCCTCAGCTGTTTGTGTGCCATAAGTCATTGTCCCTAAACATAATTCAGAAACTTTTAGCCCAGTTTGCCCTAGCTCAAACATTTTCATACTGATTTCCCCCGGTAAATACTCATTTTAAGTCCTAGACAAAATATTACTAAACACAAGAAACTATTTGAGAACAAAACAAGAACATGATATTTTTGATTATGAACCTGAGTCTTTTGATAAATGGCAACACCATAAACCAACCTAAAGTTCCAATCTATGAAAATATAAGGCTGGAACATGGGCGCGTACATGAGTGCTATGGACCAGCTAAATTGTTTCTTCCATTCTTTTTAGCTCAAAGGTGCAAAGGCCCAATATTATGGATACGTCCTTCATATTCTAAGCATATAGTTAATCCAAACGGAATCTCAAAATGGGTTAACCCATATCGTTTTATATTTATTAATTCCCCATCTTTTAAAAATACACTATGGTGCATAGAAGAAAGTCTCAGGATCGGCACACCGCCACTAATCATAGCAGAGCTAGAACAAATCCCTACCCTCACACAAATTAGGCGGATGCACTTGGCAGCTAAAAGTTGCAAATCATCAAAGATTGCTCCATTACCATTGATATTAACACCAAAGGATGGAGGCGCTTTAGGCGTTGAAACGCGTTGGTATATTAGACCTAATCATACAAATACACCGTATCAATGGAAACTAGATTTAACGCGTGCACGCCTAGTGCCAGAAAAAAAATTTTTCCTAACAGGAATTAGAAACAAACTTGAAATATCATTACCTACGTGAAATGAGCTAATCAATTAGGAGTGAGGTCGGCATAATAAATAGCACAGTACTTACAATTAAAGCCGATACAATCTGACTTTTGCTAAATTGAATTGGCTAAGGACCTTCCAAATCTCATCGACATAAGCTAAACGATTATAAAACAACAGGCCTACTATGCAGCGTCACCTCATCACCTCGGCAATACCATACATAAATGGCGTAAAACACCTTGGTAATCTTATAGGTAGTCAACTACCAGCTGATTTATATGCGAGATATCAGCGTGGACGCGGTAATGAAGTATTATTTCTTTGCGCGACGGATGAACATGGAACTCCGGCCGAATTAGCAGCAGCGAAAGCAGGCCAAAATATATCAGATTACTGCAAGGAAATGCATGAAGTGCAAGCTAAATTGGCAAAGGGCTTTTGCCTATCTTTCGATCATTTTGGAAGATCTTCAAGTCGCGAGAACCACAAATTAACTCAACACTTTGCAGGTCAACTAGAAGCAGCAGGGTTAATAAATGAAGTTAGAGAGACCCAAATATATTCTCATGTTGACAAGCGGTTTTTACCTGATCGCTATATCGAGGGAACCTGCCCCGAATGTGGCTTCGAGGACGCCAGAGGCGATCAATGTGATAATTGCACAAAGCAATTAGATCCGACAGATCTAATAAACCCGCGTTCTTCAATTTCAGGAGCAAGCGAACTGGAGCGGCGAGAAACAAAACATTTATATCTTTGTCAGTCTAATATAAAGAAAAAATTGGAAGATTGGATTGATAGCAAGACAGACTGGCCCATTCTAACAACATCTATTGCCAAGAAATGGTTAAATGATGGAGATGGGTTACAAGACCGTGGGATTACACGAGACCTTGACTGGGGCATACCTGTTAAAAAAGGTGATGACGCCTGGCCTGGGATGGAAGAGAAGGTTTTTTACGTTTGGTTTGATGCTCCAATAGAATACATTGCTTGTGCCCAAGAATGGGTAAATTCAGGAAAAGGCAAGCACTGGGAGAGCTGGTGGCGAACCGATCAAGGAGCAGATAATGTGACTTATACCCAATTCATGGGTAAGGATAATGTTCCGTTTCACACCCTTTCGTTCCCCGCTACAATCTTAGGTTCCGGGGAACCGTGGAAGTTAGTAGATTATATAAAGTCCTTCAATTATTTAAATTATGACGGTGGTCAATTTTCTACGTCGAGAGGTCGAGGAGTGTTCATGGATGATGCTCTTGACATTCTTCCGGCAGATTATTGGCGGTGGTGGCTTTTGAGTCATGCACCTGAAAGTTCTGACGCTGAATTTACTTGGGATAATTTTCAGGGCAGCGTTAACAAAGATCTAGCAGACGTGTTGGGAAACTTTGTAAGCCGAGTTACTAAATTTTGTAGATCCAAATTTGGCGAAGAAATACCTTCAGGCGGTGACTATGGACCAGCCGAACATAGCCTTATTGAAAATTTAACAGCTCAACTTCAGGCTTATGAAAAATATATGGAGACCATCGAAATCCGCAAGGCGGCATCTGAGCTACGCTCTATATGGGCCTTGGGAAATGAATACCTTCAATTATCAGCACCATGGTCGGTGTATAAAGAAGATGAAAACAAAGCAGCTGCACAAATTCGATTAGCACTCAATTTAATTCGAATTTATGCTATTTTATCAAAACCATTTATCCCAAACGCAGCAGAAAAGCTTATGACTGCGATGCAATGTGATGACTGGGACTGGCCAGAAAATTTAGAAGAAGCGTTAAACAAATTGGCAGCTGGTTCTAAATTCATTGTACCAGAGGTATTATTCCAAAAAATAAGTGATGAAGAATGTGAAAATTGGCAGTCCCAATTTTCAGGAAGTCGCTCAAAAGGAGATTAAATTATCATACTTTCTGCAGGCTATTGGATAAGCTCCATTATTCGGATCTGTTATCTTAAGATATTTTTAATTGCATTCTTTGCCGCAGAAATAACACGCGCGGAAGCGTTCGATTATTCCACCCTGTCAGGAGTAATTTCTCATATCAGAGATGGCGACACAATTGAGGTTGGCGATATTCCTATTCGTATTGCAGCTCTAGATTGCCCAGAGAATGATACAGAAGAGGGCAAGGCTGCCTCCAGGTTCGCATTACAATTTAAGAATTCAAAAGTTATCTGTGATTTAACAGGAGCAATGAGCTATAAAAGATTAGTAGGGTATTGTCGTATAGAGGAAGTTGATTTTGCAACGACTATGACTAAGAATACTAGGTGCAAATTTTGGCCAAAATATGACGTTTGGGATAGGTACACTGAATAAAATTCTCTTAAAAGCAATATTGTTATATTAAGTTCGACAAAAATTTAAGTAATTTGCATCAGAATAAAAATAACAAAGACATCACCGACAAAACGACCTTAGTAGAAAGTACGAAGTCAATAATTACAAATAATCGTAAGTAGAATTTCCAGATTATTTAGCTTAGGCGTCCATAAAATGTCTTACGTGCACTTTCTGATAATGCAATTCCCGGCTCGGAATTATAAGCCAAAACTACCAGTATTCTTTTTGTTTCACCAATAGTCGGTGTAACCCTATGAATTGAGTTTCGCCCTCTAAATAAGACTAACGTTCCGGGTTGCATAGTCAAAACTCTAGGAGCAATCGACCCGGCGAGTAATTCACCCACACCCTCAAAATTCATCTCATTTTTGTCCGCATTTCGAAAGTCTTTCAAATATTGAAATTTACCTCCACCCATGGGACTCTGTAACAAAAGAGTTATTGCAAACTCTGAATTATCAAAATGCCAATTCAGTTCCTGGCCTTCACCGGCATAGTGGATATTTATTGAGGACAATGGATCGTCGTACGGAAATAAAGATGTTTCACCTACTACTGCTGCAATGAAACTTTTGAATGTATTTGAGCTATAAAGTGTTTTAAGCTTTGAAGTTGATTTTATTTGGTCAGTACAAATACAACCTTTTGATGAGACCACTTGTTTATTAATAACATGGTCTAAACCAAACTTATCATCAATTTTTGTTAAGTAAACATTGTGTGTGGAATTAGTGTAGTAAGCCTGTGACGCACTTTCTTCAGCTTCGGCCACTAATTCTTTCAAAGTATCAGCATTCAAAAAGTTTGATAGTGTTAAAACACCATTTTGGTCTAAATCTTTTTTACACTTTTGGACGAAATCAGTATCTAATAAATTATATACTTTTTGATCAATGATCTGATTTAATTCCATTATATTCTCCATATTATTTTTATCCATTAAAAGACCAAAACGATCCTTGAATACGGATATAGAGTTTCAAATGCTTTGTAAGCAATATTCTAAGTTTAAAAATTTATAAGTGAACATAAATTCTAAAAAGCGGTGAGCGAAAAATGTCGCAGCAATTAAATATCTTTTATCTTGACAAATTTACTCAGAATTATTTAGTTGAGTTCCTAACATGCGTGGATTGATTACATGAAAAAACTTGCCTATATCACATTTTTTTTAGTCTCAATTTTGTTTGGTTCATATCTATCAGCGTCTGAAGTGAATGTTTATTCGTATCGGCAGCCCTTTTTGATTGAACCATTGACAAATGCTTTCACCAATAAAACGGGTGTGAAAGTTAACATAGTTTACCTGAGAAAAGGCATGATAGAACGAATGAAAGCAGAGGGAAAACGAAGCCCTGCTGATATTGTGCTAACTGTTGATATTTCAAGGTTATCTGCATTGGTCGACGCTGGACTTACGCAACAGGTGGCCAGTGACGTATTGTCTAAAAACGTTCCAGAAAAATATAGAGACCCAGATGGTCACTGGTTTGGATTAACAACTCGTGCCAGAATAATCTATGCCAGTAATGAACGTGTAAAAAATGGAGATATTCTAAAGTATGAAGAGTTAGCAGATCCAAAATGGAAGGGTAAAATCTGTATTCGTTCCGGTTTAAATGCCTATAATTTAGCATTAACCTCCGCTGTAATTCATCACCACGGAGAAGACTATGCGTTAGAGTGGCTTAGAGGCTTAAAACAAAATCTCGCCCGAAAACCACAGGGAAATGACAGAGCACAGGTTAAAGCGATATGGGCGGGAGAATGTGATCTTTCCATTGGAAATACTTATTACATGGGGAAAATGCTCAAGGACCCAGAGCAAGCTGATTGGGCAAACAGCGTTAGTATAGTATTCCCTACGTTTGAAAATGGTGGAACACATGTAAATGTTTCGGGTATAGGAATGGCAAAATTTTCTCCAAATAAGGAAAATGCCCTACGTCTTATGGAATTTCTCAGCTCTGGCGAAGCACAGCAAATTTATGCAACCGCTAACTTTGAATATCCAATAGCTCCAGGAACCCAAGTAGATGATTTGGTTAAAAGCTGGGGAGACTTTGATGCCGATAAGGTTAACTTAATGACACTGGCAAAGTTAAGAAAAAAAGCTCTTGAGCTTACGGAAATTGTTGACTTTGACGGCTAACAACGAGAGCGGCTGTAAGCCACAACAAAAGGCTAGATCATCAATAAAACACCCAGTAAAAAGGCTAATTCGGTCAAAAAGGCCGTTGCACCTAGAATATCTCCGGTAATACCCCCAAGATAATGTTTCGCCTTAAACCCGCACCACAAAGATACCAGCAAGCTGAGGATAAAACCTGATGCTAGTTGCAGTGGCGAAAAAATTAACAAACAGGGAAGAAACCAAATTAGCAGGCAAATTACTTGGCGAATATTGTTTCCTAGAAAAGTGACTGCCGCTCGACCTGCAAATTCTGAAACCGGGAAAATACGGCGATTTATCATAATGAAGCCTTTTCCAACTGCCAAGCTTGCACCCATGATTACAAAAATCCAAAAACCATTTTCTACTAAACTTGAAATTAAAAGTATTCGAACAAAAATCGCTAGAGATAAAGCGGAAACGCCGTACGTACCTAGCCTACTGTCGTGAATAATATTACTGATTTTCTCTTCATCACCACCTGCGCCAAACCCGTCTGCCATATCTGCCAAACCGTCTTCGTGATAAGCACCACTAAGATAGATGCAAAATGCAGTTGCTAGGGTGCAACTTAATAGGACAGGTGAACCCACAATGATTAAGATTTGACCTAGACCGCCTGATAATAGACCTACTAACCACCCGGCAAGGGGAAAAGCCCAACTGGCACGTTTTAAATCCGGTGGGTCATCAGAAAAATATGCCCAATTTATTTTAACGCGTGTGAACTGCATTAAAACTGCCATGAAATCAACGATAAGGCTTTGGCGATAAATGCGTTTCATAATAAGGCTTTCAAATTCATCACTTTAAACTTTTGCTAGATTACCGGATAATACTTCTATTCAAATAGTTAATAATCATTCCATCATTTAAAAAAATTAGCTCACTTAGAGATAGGTTATCGAATTTAAAACTTAATGCTGACTTACCAACAAGTTTAGAAATTGCAGCACGAATTGTACCTGCGTGTGCAACAATAATACTGGGATCTTGAAAGTCCGTTTTCTTGAGAATTTCATCAATAACAACGTTTACACGCAAGCTCATTTCATTAAAACTCTCCCCTTCGGCTGGCCGATAATCAGCTAATTCTTCAAGTGAAAGTGATCCAATATTTGGTATTTTTTCAAAAGGAACACCCTCCCAACTTCCAAAATCTTGCTCCTTTAAAGCATCAAGCTTTAATGGCCGTACCCTTGGAAATAAATGGCTAGCAGTTTTAACACATCTAGCTGCACTACTTACAAACAAGTTAAATTCACCTGGTAATAGCTCTCTAATATTTTCTATTTCTGCGCTAGTTGGGGTCCTGCATTCTATATCCCTGGAACCATAGAATAAGCCGTCAGAGACTACTGGCGCATGCCGTATAAAAATCAATTTTTTTCCTAAATTTATTTCCAACTTACTTTTCTATTAAACTTCTAAATTAATTATGGTTATCATCACTTCATGACTATTTCATTTTTTATAGGTGGCGCAAGATCTGGCAAATCCAAATTGGCAGAAATGCACACGTTAAAGTTTGGGAAACAAGCAACTTATATTGCAACGTGTGAAGTATTTGATGAAGAAATGGCCCACAGAGTTGAAAAGCATCAGGCACGGCGCGGGAAAAATTGGTCAACACTTTTGATACCATTGAACTTAGCTAGAGAAATTAAAAATATTGAACAATCTAATCCGATTTTAGTAGATTGCTTAACCCTATGGCTTTCCAATCATCTTTTGAAAAAAAATGACTTAGAAAAAAAAATTGATGAACTGACTCATGTCTTGAGAAATTCACAGTCGAACATTGTTTTAGTCAGCAATGAAGTTGGAACAGGAATTGTTCCAGATAATGCTTTAGCAAGAGATTTTAGAGACAGTGCGGGCTTAATGAATCAAAAAATAGCCGCAGTCTCACACCAAGTGTATTGGGTAGTAGCTGGAATTCCAACTCGTATCAAATAGCTTAAAATTAGAGAAAATAAATTAAGACCTAGTGTAGTGTTTGACCATAAGCTGGATAGTCGGACAGGCGACAATTTGATGTAATATCTCTAAGCGCTAATCCAAAATCTTCTGCCAAAGCTGCCAAAATATGAGCTTTTTCAGGATGAACGATGGTCATTGCTATCATGAGCGCATCCTCACGAGCCCCTTCAGATGCATAACCTATAAAATTTGCAAAACAAGATTCATCTGCACCAAAACATTTACACTCCAAAGCATGCCTCATAAGTGGACGACGCCCACTCTCAACGCATAATTTGCATAGAGCCTCAAAGCTGTCTGTTATTTCTTTTCCTCTGGTCCGACCAAAAACTATTTCAAAATCTCTCGCAATCGCGTCTTGTGCCTCGAGACTTTGACACCACAAACGCAAATACGTTATCGCAGTAGATTCTATTGGATCAAGCTCCGATAAGAAGCCAACCGGAGCCCCACCACGAGATATTAGAGAAGGTCTCATTTTGTCAGAATCAGTTTAACAGCTTTTGTTATTCTTAATGTATACTGCTTACCAGCTAACGTTATGGTAGCAACTTTTCCGCCCTTGGTAAGCTCTAACGCATCATGCGTGGGTATCTCTTCTGTCTCAATATCACTATTTTTAATTTCATCTACCATTTCTAACGCCATGACATTCCCCAATCACTGTCTTCAACTCGGTCAATTAGCCACTCCAATTGCCATATATCTGATCCTCCTAAGGTACTGAAAACATTCAAAACCTCTTGCATATCAGTGGCCGGCTCTTCTTCACTGCTTTCGTGAAAATCCATATCAGTTATGCCCCTTTAAACGACGGAGAGTAGCTTGCACAGATTCGAGCTGGCTGAAATAATAGTTGATAGATTTAATCAGGAATGTCAATCCTGATTATTTTTATCAGGTTTATTGACAATGGTAGTAATAAAGTTGATATAAACAGACGGTTTTATAGTTTTCGTCAATATAGGAGAAATAGATGATTATGAAAAAGCTCAAAGTCACTACGGCAATCGTTGCTGTAGCATTATCCGGCACGATGGCACTATCTGACGGATATGGACCCTTCCCGGTAACTCTTAAAGGTTACTCTGGAGATAAAACAAATACTGTTTCTTACTCAGGTCAAATTGCAAGACACGTATTAGAACAAAGCCTTAAAAAATTAGCTGGCAAAGGTAACGGCGGTGGAAACGCTGCTGATTTGGAAGCGCAGATGCTTTCATATTTCAATGGTTCAGACGACGACCTTCCAATCATTGCACCTAAATCAAAAGATGGATTCAAAATTAAGCAAACATCTTTGCACCAAATCTCAAAAGGCAAAAACATCTCTGGTAAATTTTATGATGGCGCTATGCCAGCATGGCCAGGAAACATGTCCGGTAAAGATGTGGCATATAATATGATAGCCATGGCAGCCAAATCTAATAAAGGTTTTGATGCAGATACCGGGTACGACTGGGCCCAATTGATCTCAAAATATACCATGGGAGCAATGGCCTATAATCAGGCTGTAGATAATTACCTTGATGAAAAACTCAGTGCAGAGAAAAAGCCTAACAACAAGCCCTACAAAGATGGAGCTCATTACACTGGAAAAGAGCATTCGTGGGATGAGGCATTTGGATATTGGGGTGCAGCGGCTCACCAGCACGGTTTTAATCCAAATAAAGTCTATGAAATCGCAAAAATGAAAAATCAGGGTGCCGCCGATAAAAACGGAGACGGAATGGTTGACCTCAAATCGGAATATGTATTTGGACCGTGCTACTATGCGGCTGCATTTGATCGATCAGGCACAAAATCTACAAACTACACCAATACACTGTTTAATGCTTTCTTGGACGGTCGTAAATTGATCACTGCTGCCGCTGGAGAGGCATTATCAGATAGTGAGCGTTCTCAGCTAAAAGCTTACGCTGCGACAATTGAGGAAAATTGGGAAAAAGTACTTGCGGAAGCGGTATTTAAGTATGCTGGCTCAGTGTATAAAGACATTAATAAAATGAAAGATCTAAGTGGCGATGATTTGAATAAAGCCTATCGGGCTTATGCAAAACATTGGGGAGAGCTAAAAGGTTTTGCTATGGCTATGCAGTCTGGTAAAAGTAACCTTGGAGCAACTGCCACAAAAATGAACGAACTAATGGGTTTCGGACCTGTTACGCTGAATAATTCTTACGTAACTGGCATGGATTCCAACGGTAATTTTGTAATGGATCGTAAGAGATCGTGGTCTGACTATCAGCTGCATATGCTTAAGATACAGCAAATGATGGTTGATCAGTTTAGCGTTAAAGCCCGCGTAAATGATGGGCTTAACGATTTGCAAGCGCTAACAGATAAATTAGATTCTGCAAGTAGTGCAGAAACTGATTAATATCTGAATATTGAACTAGTAAGGGCATTAATCTGCCCTTACTTCAGCCAAGTGGTCGCCATCAATGGATGATATTAACCTTATCGAATTTTTTCTTTCGGACTTTATTAATCCCAAAAAAAGAGTCTTCACGGGGTATTTAGTATTATCTGTAGTGCTGGCCTCTCTTTGGCTTTTATTCGTTAAACGACAAAGTTTGAAAAGTACTTTTAAAAAGATTTTTGATCGAAAAATACTGTGGTCAGGATCTGCAAAAGCTGATTACAAACTCTTCTTAGTAAACAGAGTATTTACATTCTTCATATCACCCTTACTGATTTCACAAGTTGCAATTTCTACCGCTATCTATATGTTTTTGCATAGCGTAGATGCTTTCAATCAAAATGTTTTCGCCAGTACTCCTACCAGTATTATAATTGCATTGTTTACAATTACTCTATTTGTAGTTGACGATTTTACAAAGTACGTCGTCCACCGATGGATGCACAAAATACCATTATTATGGGCTATACATAAAGTGCACCACTCAGCAAAAACTATGACTCCAATTACAGTTTATCGAGTTCACCCTTTGGAAGGAGTGTTATTTTCTTTAAGAAGTGTTTTTGCTCAGGGCTTAGTAATTCCAAGCTTTTTATTTTTTTTCGGCAATGCTGTCGATCTTTACACAATCGTGGGAGTGAACATACTGGTATTTTTTTTCCACGCAACCGGATCAAATTTACGACACAGTCATATAGATATATCCTATTGGAAATGGCTTGAACATATTTTGATTTCACCATCACAGCATCAAGTACACCACTCCATTGCAGAAGAGCATTATGATAAAAATTTTGGGGCTGCATTGGCAATATGGGATTGGGTTTTTGGATCATTACACTTATCAGAAAATAAAGGTAAAGTATTTTTTGGATTAGATACCTATGAGAGCGGGAAAGAAAGCAGAATAAAGGATCTTTATCTGGAGCCAATTTACGAGATTGCAAAAATTTTAAAAACTTTCTGTATCAAACTAGTGTCTCTACTACTCAATTGGCTTTCGCTATTAAGGGATCTCTTTTTAATTCAAATAAAGAAAAATAAATCATAACGACTTTGACAAATAAAAAGAGTAATATTTAGGTTGATTAAAAAGTACAGAAAACGTTGCATTAAATAAAATTGGTGCTAGTTGCCCCTTCAGAGCGCAATGATTTTTAATCTTTAAGGATTCTCATGAAAAAATCTGATGACTTCGGATTTGGCACCCAAATCCGCAAATCTCCTTTTTTTGACGCAACACTAGACTGGGGTGCTACTGGTTTTTCTGTATATAACCACATGTATATACCGCGAGATTTTGGAGATCCTGAACAGAATTTTTGGAACCTAGTGAATGAAGCGATACTTTGCGATGTATCTGTCGAGCGGCAGGTAGAAATTTCCGGGCCCGACGCGGCAGATTTTGTACAACTTTTGACATCAAGGGATCTGTCCAAAATGAAAGTTGGCCAGTGCAAATATATACTGATTACAAATCAAGACGGTGGACTTCTTAACGATCCAGTTCTTTTAAAATTAGCGGATAATCGTTTTTGGATTTCTTTAGCAGATAGTGATATTTTGTTATGGGCACAGGGTGTTGCAGTAAACACTGAATTTGATGTTAATATTTTTGAGCCTGACGCGTCGCCATTGCAGCTGCAGGGACCAAAATCTCGAGATATTATGGTTAAGTTATTTGATGAAAGCATCTTAGATCTTAAATACTATTGGCATCGAGAATATAGGTGGAACGGTATTTCCCTGGTTATTTCTCGCACCGGCTGGTCTAGCGAACTTGGATACGAGATATTTCTCACAGATAAAACAATGGGTCGTGAACTCTGGAACCATATAATGTTAATAGGGCAACCTATGGGGCTCAAACCGGGTCACACATCATCAATCAGACGGATCGAAGGCGCTATGTTGTCGTATCATGCAGACGCAGATATTAACACAAATCCTTTCGAATTAGGCCTCGATCGGCTTGTAAATCTTAATGTATCCCACGACTTTATTGGGAAAAAAGCGCTTGCTAAAATCAAATCAGAAGGTGTGAAACAAAGCCAGGTTGGCCTGGTGCTTAAATGTGATCCTCTAAAGGGCCCTAATACTAAATTTTGGACTGTAAAAAATGGAGAGCAAAAAGTAGGAAAAGTGACATCAGCCATTTACTCACCAAGGCTCAAAAAAAATATAGCACTTGCAATGGTTTCTTCAAAAGCCATTGAAGAGGAGGTAACATTGCAGGTTGAAACATCAAATGGGTCATTTACTGCAAACGTCGTTGACTTACCGTTCTATGACCCAAATAAGAGCATTACCAAGAGTTAAAATGCCTCGTTTATTTATCTATCAACACTAAAAACTGATGAATTATACTCTTTCTTTGCAGGATTCAATCGCCTCATCTAAACTTTCAGCGAGCAGTGTTGATAGATTGTTTATCTCCGTTTCGTTAATAATGTAAGGAGGTGCTAAAAGTACATGGTCTCCTTTTTTTCCGTCGACGGTTCCAGACATAGGATAACACAATAACCCTTTTTCTTTTGCAAGAGACTTAACCCTTCTTGCAATACCACGGTATGAAGCAAAAGGCTCTTTTGTGTCTCTATTTTCTACAATTTCTAAGCCATAAAATAATCCTCTACCACGTATGTCCCCAACATGAGCGTGTTGAGCAAACTTAGTGTGCAGAGTATCCTTGAGATGATCGCCAGTATTATATACATTTGTTAAGATGTTATCGTTTAACAAAACATCTATAACCGCGTCGGCTGCTGCAGCTGCCATAGGATGTCCCAGATAAGTATGCCCATGCTGAAAAAAACCAGAGCCACTTTTTATTGCTTCATATATTTTATCAGTACAAATAGTCGCTCCTATTGGTTGATATCCTGCACCAAGACCTTTTGCGATACAAACAATATCAGGTGCAATACCTTCTTGCTCATAGGCAAAAAGAGTTCCCGTGCGCCCCATACCGCACATAACTTCGTCTAGAATTAGAAGAACCCCATTACGATTACAAATTTCTCTGATAGTTTTAAAATAGCCATCTACGGGAGGGACTGCTCCAAGTGTTGCTCCCACAACTGGTTCAGCAACAAATGCCATTACATTCTCAGAACCAAGTTTCTCAATGGTTGTTTCTAATTCATTAGCTACCCGTTGACCAAATTCAAAATCGGTTTCGTTTTCATACTTATCTCGGTAAGCATAACAAGGTGCTATATGATGTGTATCAATCAATATAGGCTCAAACTGTGAGCGTCTCCATTCATTCCCACCCACCGCTAATGCTCCAAGCGTATTTCCATGATAGCTTTGTCGACGTGCAATTACTTCTTTTTTGCTTGGCCGACCAATCTCTATAAAATACTGCCTCGCTAACTTCAAAGCTGCTTCAATCGCCTCTGAGCCACCGGAAACCAAGTAGACTTGGCTCAAATCACCAGGAGCATTATTGATAAGTTTAGTCGCCAACCTCTCAGCAGGTTCAGTGGTAAAAAAGGAGGTATGGGCGTACGCTAAAACATCTAGCTGTTTATGAAGTGCACTTATAATTTTAGGATGTGAGTGCCCTAAACAAGAGACGGCAGCCCCACCTGAAGCATCTAAATATTTCTTTCCAGCTTTATCAAAAATAAAGCACCCTTCGCCTCCTGAGGCTATTGGCAGTTCATCATGTATATGCCTGGGAAAGATATGACTAACCAAATTTCGTTCCTAAAATGCTTTGCTTTATCCTTAGGTTGATAAAATTTTTGTTTCAATAAAATAAAATCGCTCAAATAAAAATTTTAGCTAAAAATTACTCTGGCCACGGTAACGAATATGTTTTTACATTTGTAAAAAAACGCATTGCTTCAATTACACCTTCTTTCACCGCATTCCCACTGTCTTTTATTCCGCCAAAAGGTGACATTTCTATTCTATAACCAGGCTGCTCCCAAACATTACATGTACCCACATCCAAGCTATTAATATATGTGATTGCTCTATTTAAATCATTCGTACACACCCCAGAGGATAACCCAAATTGGGTGCTATTTGATATTTTTATTACCTCTTCATCTGAATCGGGAACTCTAACTATAGGTATTATCGGACCAAAGGTTTCTTCCATAACCAATTCACTATCGTGCGGCACCTTATCTACAACTATTGGGGGCAAAAGGGCGCCACTTCTACCTGGATGATATAATATTTCCGCTCCTTCTTTTTCAGCCTGCAAGACCCTATTTTCGAATAACTCAGCAGCTTCATTGTGTATAACGCAACCTAGCTCAGTTTCAGGATCTTGAGGATCCCCGTATTTAATTTTCTTAGCTTTTTCGAGGACGATTGGAACAAATGCATCAGCAATACTTTCTTGAACTAAAATGCGTTTTATTGCGGTACATCTCTGGCCAGAGTTTCCAGTAGCGCCGGCAACAGCAATGGTAGCTGCCTTTTCCAAATCACTTCCTGAAAGATCATTACAAACAATCAACGGATCATTACCACCAAGCTCGAGGGCTTGCCGCTTGTATCCTGCTTTCGATGCTATCAACTTACCAACTGGCACACCGCCAGTGAAAGTAATTATATCAATATTTTCATTAAGCATCATTTCTTCGCCAATATCGCCTGGAAGGCCGGTAACAATCTGAAACATCTCTGGCGGCAACCCTGCCTCATATAGTATATCAGCCAATGTTATGGCAGTAAGAGGTGTGAGTTCGGTTGGCTTACATACCATGCAGTTATTTGTCGCAATAGATGGAGCTATTTTATGACTGACCATGTTTAGCGGATGGTTAAATGGCGTTATTGCACTAATCGAGCGTACAGGTTCTCGCTTAGTAAAAATTTTCCGCTCTTTGCCATTATGCGTCAAATCACATGAAAAGATTTGTCCGTCATCATTCATTGCTTGAGCTGCAGCGAATTGATAAACATCTTGTGCACGCTTCGTCTCATAAATTGCATGCTGATGACAAATTCCCAATTCTAAAGTTAGCCATTTGGCTAAATAATCCTGTTTCTCTGCTATTATTTCACCAGTTCTTTGAAGAATTTGACTGCGTTCATATCTACTAAGTGAAGGCTTATAATCTGCGGCTATTTTAAACGCTTTTGCCGCATGCTCTGAAGTACCAGCAGGTACAGTACCAACAACTTCGTTTGTATAGGGGTATTTGACTTCAATAACTTTCTCCGTAAAGACTTTTTCTCCACCGATACGCATTCCCTCATGACGTATATCGTTTTTTAACATTTACTATATTCCTCTATGACGCTGCTGCTTGTGTTGCGTAGAAAAACGCATCGAAATTTCTTAATTCCGGGGCATATGGAAGATCCATAACCTTATTTACAATAAATGGAACATCCTGCTCTGTTAAACCTCCATGAGATCGAAGTGGTTCTTTTAATGCTGCAAGATCATGTCGGTCTTCACTTGTACCTATGGTGAGGTTTTCAGTTGAAATCATTACGATGTCGCCAATACGATCACCTGGCAAATCGTAAGTTTCAATTGCTTCATCTTTATCAATAACCTTTAGAATTTCTGGACAAGCAGCGATTTTATTTATTACGCCATTAACATCACAATTATCTGGTAAATACGCAGTTGCGAAAGAACCCAATGCGCCGTGATGTACCACATAGGGATCAGTTATTGGCAAAATGACTCTCGCTTTTCCTAGACCCAACCACTCATCCATTTTATCTTGCATATAGATGACAGCTGGCTCTTTATTTTCATCATGTTTAGGCTTCATTCCGTGATCCGCTGTAACGACAATTGCAACATCAAATTTTTGTAGTTCACCTAAGTAACGATCAAACATTGCGTAAAAGTCTTTAGCGCCCTGCTCTTGCGGAGAAAATTTATGCTGCACATAATCCGTTGTAGACAGGTACATAATATCGGGCTTCATTTCGGTCAGCAACTTTATGCCAGCCGCAAAAACAAACTCAGATAACTCGGCAGAATAAACCTCTGGGACAGGCATACCCAGCCATTCGCTTGCATTTTCCACACCATTATTTGCTACGGATGTTTCATCCGCCCGCTCAGCTGAAAATGCTATTGCCCGCCCCTCATCAAATTTGAGACCAGCACTTAACAAAGCACGTAGCTTGTCTTTCGCTGTAACCATCGCCACACGCGCGCCTGCCTCATAAAATCTGGAGAAAACAGTCGGAGCTCGGAGGAAGCGAACATCATTCATCATCACCTCTTCCCCGATATCGGGATCAAAGAGATAGTTACCACAAATCCCGTGTACAGCAGGAGGACGACCGGTAGCTATCGACAAATTGTTAGGGTTCGTAAAGCTTGGAATAACAGAATGCGCAATTCGATCAGTGCCAGTTTCACGCATCATCTTTAAATTTGGCATTAATCCTTCAGCTATCGCCACATCTAAATACTCAGGTTCACAGCCGTCCAGGCAGATTGCAATAGCACATCTTTTTGGCATCGGATAAGTTCTTTCATTAGCGATTACATGGGGTACTAGTGTCATTAAATTTCCCTTTTAACATAAGATTAAGACTGAAGTCGCTTTCTTTCGTCCAAAGCCTTAATAGGAGGCGAGGCATCGGATACTCCCATCTCTTGAAGGCTTTGTTTTGCTGCCTTGACAACTTTAAGCATAATTTGATCGTCCATTTGTCCGATACAACCAATTCTAAAACTGTCCACAACAGTTAATTTTCCAGGATAGATGATGAAGCCCTTTGATTTCATCAAATCATAAAACTGCGTAAAATCAAAACGCGGGTCTGCAGGACAAAAAAATGTGACAATTATTGGCGATAACCAGCGCTCACCCAAAAGAGCCTCAAATCCAATGGACCTCATCCCAGATACCAAAGTATTCTTATTTTTATTATATCTAGCACCGCGTCCGATTACCCCACCTTCTTTGCGATGCGCCTCAAGTGCTACTAGAAATGCAGCCAGAACATGTGTTGGTGGAGTATAACGCCATTGGCCAGTTTTATTCATGTGAGACCACTGGTCATGAAGATCTAAGCAAAGCGAATGACTATTTCCTTTTGCCGCTTCCAAAGCCGACTTTCGAGCTAGAATAAACCCGAAACCGGGCACGCCCTCAATACATTTGTTTGCAGAAGAAACTACGGCCTCATATTTTATTTTATTGGGTTCAATTGGAATAGCCCCAAATGCCGACATACTATCGACGAGTAACTTTCTACCTGCTTTATACGTAGCATTGGATATTTCTTCTATTGGATTTAGGATACCCGAACTTGTTTCACAATGGACTGCAACAACATGGGTAATGTCTTCGTCAGCGTTAAGGATTTTAGAAACTTCATCTCCGCGAGGCGGCAGATAGTCGCCTTTATCCAAAACAATATGTTCACGCTTAAGATAAGTTAAAGTTTTTGCTGCGCGCTGGCCATATGCACCATTCGATAAAACTAAAACCTTACCATTCTTTGGCACAAACGAACCTAACATTGCTTCAACAGAAAAAGATCC
>CACOXV010000032.1 GCA_902631295.1 Paracoccaceae bacterium
TTGCTGTAAAAATTAATGACGATCATTGGTGGGTTTCGATTGCTGACAGTGATCTTCTTTATTGGGTTAAGGGAATTGCAATTGGCTTACGTCTTGATGTTTTTGTGGATGAGCCCGATGTAAGCCCTCTCGCAGTTCAAGGGCCAAAATCAGACGACTTAATGGCAGACGTTTTCGGTGATGAAGTTAGAAATATTAGGTTCTTTAGATTTAAAAAATTAGAATTTAATAATCAGCCCTTCATTGTTGCGCGGTCTGGCTATTCAAAACAGGGTGGTTTTGAAATTTATGTAGAGGGTGATCAAAATGCCATGGCTCTCTGGAATGCTTTATTTGAAGCTGGTAAAAAATATAATGTGCATGCTGGTTGCCCAAATTTAATAGAAAGAATTGAGGGTGGTCTTCTAAGTTATGGAAATGATATGACTGATGATAATACACCTCATGAATGCGGATTAGGAAAATTTTGCGATACTCAAGAAACATTCGAGTGTATTGGTAGGGAAGCTTTACTCCGTTTTGCGAAAGAAGGTCCAAACCAAATGATAAGAGCGATAGAGATTAGTGGTTTGGACGTTGGTGTGTGTGACAGATGGTGGCCAATTATGGCAAATGGTAAAAAAGTCGGTAGGGTAAGTTCTGCAGCGTACTCTCCAGATTTCAAAACAAATGTTGCCATAGGAATGGTCAAAATGACCCATTGGGATGAGAATACTGAAGTTCAGGTTGTTACAAATAACGGTTCCAGAGATGCGATTGTCAAAGAAAGTTTTTGGTTTTAGAGGGAATATTTAATGTTTAATGCTTTAGTTGTTAATAAAGATGAAGATGGAAAAACCTCTGCAGGTGTTTCGCAGGTGTCACTAGATGAATTACCAGAAGGTGAAGTAATAGTTGCTGTAGAGTATTCTACTGTAAACTGGAAAGACGGATTATGTCTTGGATCTGGAGGTGGTTTAGTTAGAAATTACCCTCATGTTCCCGGTGTTGATTTTTCAGGGACAGTTGAAAGTTCCGATGATCCTCGATATAGCGCAGGCGATAAAGTTATTTTAACGGGTTGGCGTGTTGGAGAGGCATACTGGGGCGGGTATGCTCAAAAGGCTAGAGTAAAAGCTGATTGGCTTGTTCCGCTGCCCGCTGGTTTAACAACTAAGCAAGCAATGGCCGTTGGCACAGCTGGCTTTTCTGCAATGTTGGGTGTTCAAGCTTTAGAAAATCAGGGTTTAAAGCAAGGTCATGGACCAGTACTCGTCACTGGCGCAGCAGGTGGGGTGGGTTCAGTCGCCACAGCTATACTAGCAAATATTGGATATGAAGTTGCAGTCGTGACTGGGCGACCTGAAGCCTCTGATTATTTGAAAGATCTCGGTGCATCGCAAATAGTAGATCGCACTGAAATAAACGAAGCTATAAAAAGGCCAATGGAGACTGCAACATGGGCAGGATGCGTTGATGCCGTTGGTGGGGAAATGCTTGCTAGATTGCTTGGTCAGTTAAAATATGGGGCATCGGTAGCAGTAGTTGGCAATGCTAGTGGAACTGCAGTCCCTGCAAATGTTATTCCCTTTTTGCTACGCGGTGTAAATATGCTTGGAATTGATAGCGCAATGCAGCCTTATGAAAACCGAGTAAAAGCATGGGATCGAATTACAACAGACCTTCCTTTAGAAAAACTTGATGGAATGATAAATGACGCTGTACTCGGAGATCTTCCAAGATTGGGAAAGGAAATTCAAAATGGGAACGTAAAAGGTCGGGTTGTAGTAGACGTAAATAAGTAATGATTTTCAGGTCAAAAGTTCGTACTTTATGCAAATCCTTTTTAGTGCTTAATTGATTAAAATTTTGCAGTAATCATTCTTTTGACGACAGGTGGATTTAATGCAACTAGATATTGATTTTGTTAGAAAGCAATTCCCTGCGTTTTCACAGGATACCTTAAAAGACCAAGCGTTTTTTGAAAATGCAGGGGGATCCTACGCATGCAAGCAAGTTATAGAAAGGTTATATAGATTTTATACAGAAAGGAAAGTTCAGCCATACTCAAATTATGATGCCTCTCGGCTCGGAGGCGAAGAAATGGACGAAGCCCAAGTTCGCCTTTCTGCAATCCTAGGCGTAGAGCCTGATGAAGTAAGTTTTGGTCCCTCAACCACGCAAAATACCTATGTTCTAGCAAACGCGTTTGGCAACTGGTTAAACGATGGTGATGCTATAATCGTTACAAATCAGGATCATGAGGCTAATACTGGTCCTTGGAGAAGGCTGGCTGATAGAGGAATAAAAGTTTTAGAATGGCAGCTTGATAAAGATACTGGTCATCTAGACATTACTGACTTGCAAAAACTTTTAGAAAACCGAGTTAAGCTTGTTTGCTTTCCTCACTGCTCAAACGTTGTTGGTGAGATTAATAACGTCTCTAAAATTGTTAATCTAATTCAATCCTTCGGTGCTTTTGTATGTGTTGATGGAGTTAGCTACGCGCCACATGGTTTACCAAATGTAGGAAAGATTGGTGCTGATATCTATATGTTCTCTTCCTATAAAACATACGGCCCACACCAAGGCGTAATGGTTATTAGACGGAGGTTAGGAGAAAAACTTCCAAATCAAGGTCACTATTTCAATGCAGAATATTTATCAAAGCGCTTTACTCCAGCTGGTCCAGATCATGCACAAATTGCGGCTTGTGCTGGCATTGCTGATTACATTGATACTCTTCATATGCATCACGGGGGCACTGCATCAGCATCTGCAACCCAGCGAGGTGAATTTGTCCATGATTTGATGAGAGCTCACGAAACTCAGATAATGCCACCCCTCCTTGATTGGGCTACGAGTAAAAACTCGGTAAGGCTCCTAGGACCAACTGAGGCAAAATTGAGAGCACCTACAGTAGCACTGGATATTAAGCAGAACCCCAAAAAAGTTGTAAAAGAATTAGCACTGAAGGGTGTAATGGCTGGTAGTGGAGATTTTTATGCTGTCCGAGCTTTGGAGGCACACGGTATTGATACCGAGAAAGGTGTCCTCAGATTAAGTTATGTTCACTATACAAAGCCTGAGGAGATTGAAAAGTTAGTAGATGCTCTAGATACCATAATGTAAGATATTTAGAGACCAGTTTTGATAGATAAACCAGTAATTTTATATTGGATACGGCGTGATTTGCGCATATCTGATAATCCAGCATTAATCGAAGCCGTAAATAGTGGTGCTTTAATAGTTCCGGTATTTATTTATGACGAATGGTTCTCGGAATTGGGCGCTGCTCCAAAATTTCGGTTAGAAAAAAGTCTTTTATCCCTACAAAAACAATATGAGAAATTAGGTTCATATCTTTTAATTAAAAAAGGACCAGCAGGCAGTGTATTACGGGATTTAATTAAAGAAACCCACGCAACCTCCGTCTTTTGGGCCCGTGACCTCGATCCAAAAGCAATCGCACGTGATAGCGAAATAAAGAAGGATCTAAAGGCGCGCGGCATTTCGGCTAAGAGTTTCCGCGGGCAGGTTTTGTTTGAGCCTTGGACAGTAAGTACTAAGACAGGCGGGTTTTATAGAGTTTACACTCCATTCTGGAATTCGGTAAGAAATAGAAACGTGGAGCGTTCCTTAAAATCGCCTAAATCAGTTTCATCACCCAGCTTAAGACCAAATACACTATCTGTAGGGGATCTTAATCTTGGAAAGAAAATGTCGCGTGGCCGCAAGATCTTAAGTCAATACGTGGAAGCGGGGGAGCTCGCAGCACAGACTAAACTAAGAAATTTTCTTGATGGACCAGTAGTCAGCTATTCGGACGACCGGAATCTACCGCAAATAAATGGTACTTCTTTACTCTCCGATCATTTGGCGTGGGGCGAAATTAGTCCAAACCAGTGCTGGAACAGCACTTATCCAATGGTAATAAATGGTGTGCAGGGATCTGAGACATTTTTAAAAGAATTAGTTTGGCGTGACTTTGCATATCATTTGATCTACCACACTCCACATATTGTAAGTAAAAATTGGCGTCAGGAATGGGATGCTTTTCCGTGGCGTACAGATTCAAACCACAGTGATGTGCTTGCATGGAAACAAGGAAGAACAGGCATTCCGTTTGTAGACGCTGCTATGCGTGAAATGTATGTAACTGGTCGTATGCATAATCGGGGCAGAATGATTGTTGCTTCATTTTTGACGAAGCACCTTATGACTCATTGGCGTATTGGATTAGATTGGTTCAGTGAATGTTTGATTGATTGGGATCCTGCCTCTAACGCTATGGGTTGGCAATGGTCAGCGGGTTCTGGACCTGATGCTACTCCTTATTTTCGGGTGTTTAATCCTGTTACTCAACTTCAAAAATTTGATCCGGAAGGTATATATACAAAGCGTTGGATTGCCGAACTATCAGACACTCCTTCAGCGAGTTCATTAGCCTATTTTAAAGCTATACCAAAACACTGGAAATTTGATAAAGAATCTGTCTATCCTTCTGCTATCACGTCTCCTGAGGAGGGGCGAAATAGAGCATTAGAAGCATATTCAACTAGGGGTTTTTGAATTATGTCAGTTTTGACATCTACAGATAATCAACAAAATTTACCTCGGTACTTCGCTAGAGTATTTAATTTAGTTGGTAAGTTAAATACGGGTAGGGTAGATTTTATTTTGCCAGATGGACGACGATTTAGAGCAGAAGGGGCGAAGCCGGGCCCTGTGGCAGAGGTTAATATTAATAATCCTGATGTCTTTACCCGATTAGTTCGTGAGGGTGATCTGGGCTTTAGTGATGCATATCTTGATGGGTGGTGGACTACACCAGACTTACAAGCTTTTATGGATTTTATACATGCAGATAACGATGACATGTATGATAAATTTCCTGGAATGGGCCTCGTGCGAGCTTGGGAAAAAGCTCGATTTTGGTTTCAGTCCAATTCAAAGCGCCAAGCCCTCAAAAACATAAGTTACCACTACGATTTGGGTAATGATTTTTACCGTTTATGGCTTGACGATACCATGACATATTCTTCTGCCTTATTTACTACAAGCCAAGAGAGCTTAGAGAATGCCCAGGTTGCAAAATATGCCAGTATGATAGATCAGATGGGTGTCAAACCTGGAGACCATGTTTTAGAAATTGGCTGTGGTTGGGGTGGGTTTGCAGAATACGCGGCTAAGGAACGAGGCTTAAAAGTTACTGGTCTCACCATATCAAGAGAACAGTTAGATTTTGCAAAAAAGCGAATTAATAACAGAGGTCTAGGTGATAAAGTTAATTTAAAACTGCAAGACTACAGAGATGAAACTGGCGTTTATGACGGCGTGGCAAGTATTGAGATGTTTGAGGCCGTTGGCGAAAAGTACTGGCCAATATATTTCAATAAGGTAAAGCATTGCCTTAAACCCGGGAAACAAGCGACATTGCAAATAATTACCATTCATGACGCTCGTTGGGAAGTTTACAGAAAGAGTGTCGATTTTATTCAAAAATATATATTTCCAGGAGGAATGTTGCCCAGCCCGACAGTACTGCGGCAGGAGGTGGCCAAGGCAGGCTTAAACGTTCAGCATTCTATTGAGTTTGGGAAAAGCTATTCTCAAACGTTACGTCGATGGTTTGAAGTTTTTAACGATCAGTGGGACACTATTAGTACTATGGGATTTGATGATAGGTTCCGCCGTATGTGGAATTTTTATTTAACTTCATGCGCTGCTACATTTGAAAGTGGTAATTGTGATGTGACCCAAATTACGCTTCAAAAACCTGAAACATAATGACTAAAACAAATCTTTCTTAGTAAGTAAAATACCTGAAAATCATCTTTTATGGATATTTTTGTTTTTGGCACTCTTCGGTCTGACACTCTAAGGAAAATTGTCTTAGGGCGAGACATTTCTTCCGATGATATATGCGAAGCTACCATAAAGGATTTTCAGGTTTATTGGGCTAAGGAGGGTCCTTTTCCTGTGATGATACCAGAGCCCAACTCAGAGGCGCATGGTCTTGTTCTTAAAAACTTACGCGAACCTGATATTGAGCGGCTAAACTATTATGAGTTAGGTTTTGATTATGTTTTAGCTACAACCTCGGTTGAAACAGATGCGGGGCAAATAGGAGTATCGGCATATTTCTGTAACCGTTCAGATATGGCAACAGCAAAATTATGGAGTTTTGATGATTGGTTGTCTGATCATTCTGCGATCCAATATCTAGCCGCACAAGAATTTTTAGATTTTTTTGGCACTAAATTTGGAGATACTGCCCAAGTGATGTACAACAGTATTTTGAAGAGGGCTGAGGTTTTTGTCAGTGAAAGTTCCACCCCGAGTAGTGCACTAGAAAGTGGCCCTGATCTAAATACAAATATACAAATAGAAGATCTTAAACGGGAATATTTAGGATTTTTTGCTTTGAATCAGGTTGATCTAAAATATCCATTTTTTGATAACTCTACATCAGGAGTGAAAAGTCGTACAATTTTAATGGGTTCTGAAGCGTCATTAATCTTACCATACGATCCAATTCTTGACAAAGTTCTTTTGGTTGAGCAGTTCCGAATTGGGCCGTTTTGCAGAGGTGATAAAGCTCCGTGGGTTTATGAGCCGGTAGCCGGTATGATTGAATTTGGTGAAAAACCAGAAGTTGCTGCAAAACGAGAGGTCTTTGAAGAGGCTGGTATTGAAGTTACTAAACTGGTTAAAATTAACTCCGGTTATCCCAATCCAGGAGAAGCCACCACATATTTTTATAACTACATCGGAATAGTTGATTTATCAGACTACTCGCCTGGTATTTACGGGGTTAGAGATGAAGGTGAAGATATTAGAACACATGTTATTGATTTTAAGGAAGTTTTTAATTGGAGTATATCTAACAAACTTCGTGTATTACCTTTAAATACGATGGTATTGTGGTTAGCATTGAACAAGCTTAAACTTTCTTCTAAGTAACCTTTTTATATTATCTTAGTATATTTACAGATTGATAAAATATGATTGCTGAAGATTTAGCTTCGTCCATTGGGAATACTCCCTTAATTAAGTTAAGAGCAGCTTCGGATGCTACTGGCTGTACCATTCTTGGTAAGGCAGAGTTCGTCAATCCCGGTCAATCAGTCAAAGACAGAGCAGCCTTATTTATAATTCGTGACGCTGAAGCGAAAGGCCTTCTTAAGCCCGGAGGAACTATCGTTGAGGGAACAGCTGGTAATACTGGTATCGGGCTCTCTTTAGTTGGAGCTTCTTTAGGATATAAGTCGGTTATTGTAATACCCGATACTCAAAGTGACGAAAAAAAAGAAATGATAAGGCTGACAGGAGCTAAGCTTGTTCAGGTACCAGCCGTTCCTTACCGTAATCCGAATAATTATGTGAAATATTCCAGACGTTTAGCCGAGCAGTTAAATAAAACTGAGAAAAATGGCGCGGTTTGGGCAAATCAATTTGACAACGTTGCTAATAGACAAGCACATGTTGAAACTACTGGCCCAGAGATTTGGAAACAAACAGCCGGAACGGTAAATGGATTTATATGTTCTTGCGGTTCTGGTGGAACTTTAGCCGGAGTAGCTTTAGCATTGCAAGATAAAGGCGTAAAAATTGGCCTTGCAGATCCGATGGGGGCTGCACTTTATTCTTTTTATACAACTGGCGAACTAAAAGCAGACGGTAGTTCAATTACGGAAGGAATAGGGCAGGGTCGAATTACTGAGAACTTGCGTGACCTTAAACCAGACTATGTTTTCCAAATAGGCGATGATGAAGCTATTCCGATAGTTTTTGACCTACTCGAAAATGAGGGTTTGTGCTTAGGAGGTTCGAGTGGAATTAATATTGCGGGTGCAATGCGTCTCGCGAAAGAAATGGGTCCGGGTAATACAATTGTAACAATTTTATGTGATTATGGTACAAGATATCAGTCGAAGTTATATAATCCATCCTTTCTAAAAAGTAAGGGTTTATCCGTACCAACGTGGTTATTAGATACTCCAATTAATATGCCAAGTGTATTTGAGGAATAATCCTTATGAAAAAAATATTTTTAGCTTTAATTTTCGTTTTTATATTCTTTAACTTTAGTTGGTCGGAAGAGACTGCAGACTATGAAAAGTGGGAGCTAAATGCACTTAGAGCAGAAACGGTAATCCAAACTGATCGTGCATCTATTGAAGCACTTGAGAAATTGAGGGCACAATTAGTAAAATGGCGAACGTCTTTTCAGCAACTTCAAAACGAAAATCAGGATAGAATTGAAACTATTAAAACGCAGATCGGATCACTGGGTCCTAAACCGGAGAGTGGTATAGATCCCGTACAGGATCGTCGTATTGCTCTGGATCAGCAGTTGTCAAAGTTAAATGAGCCAATTGTAAGGGCTCAAGAAGCCTTTAATCGTGCCGATGGTATGATTAGCGAGATAGATAATTTAATTTCGCAAAGACAGGCTACCGAGTTTTTAAAGTTAGGCCCAAGTATATTGAATCCCTTACTCTGGGGAGCAAGTCTTGGGGATCTATTTAAGAGCCTAGCAACACTGTCGAAAGAGACGTCTGAGGTTTTATCTTCAAGCTATTTCCAAGAGCAGATTAGCAGTAGATTAATATCCATATTATTAATATCAATTTTTTCTATTCTACTTTTCATTTACTCAGGCTCTATTTCTAATCAATTAAATGCTGCCACAAGACGACTTGAGAAAGTAACAGATTTTTTGTCTTCGTGTGTTAAATATTTATTACGATATCTCTCTATTTATTCTTTAATCAATTTAGCTCAGTCACTGGGTCTATTCGGTATTCGAGGTGACTTGATTGCTGAAAATTTTTATCTTTGGATTGGCTATTTTATATTTGCGTTTTGGTTAGTCGAAAGATTGCAGCGATATTGGCAAGCAGCTGCAATAGATAACTCTACCAGTAAATCTTTAAGAAACTTTGCTATCGTGAGTCCTTTAATATTAGTGGCACAGGACTTCGCTTCTCAATTGGGACGTTTGCAATTGCTAGAGCAACAGTCTTTCGCCATTTTAAGCAGTTCTATGACTATATTAGCTGGAGTTATGCTTTGGCGAATTTCTATTTTAATAAAATTAATTATTAACAGCGATCCAACCTCAGGCACTTTACAGTTAAAGCTTTTAGGCTTCTTAAGGCGAATTTTACTTGTAGTAGCAGTGATTGCTCCACTGATCGCTGTAATAGGCTACATAAATGCTGGTACAGCCATAGCGTTGCCAATGATTAAAACCCTTGGTTTACTCGCTTTAATAGTAATTCTGCAGAGACTAACATTTGACGTCTATGCTGCAATTTTAAATAAATCAGAAGACGAGGCCGACGCTCTCGTTCCCGTATTAATAGGCTTTATTATAACAATTTCCGTATTGCCATTTCTTGCAATAATCTGGGGTACACGAGTTTCGAGCCTAACGGAGCTTTGGATACAATTTCAAGATGGTATTAAGGTCGGTGAGAGTAGAATTTCCCCTCTAGATTTTTTGACCTTTATCTTGTTGTTTACTGTTGGGTATATGTTAACCCGGGTGGTGCAATCTGCACTGAAAGGAAGTATCTTACCAAAAACTAATCTTGATACTGGCGCTCAGAATGCTCTAGTTGCGGGATTAGGCTATATCGGTATTTTTATTGCTGCGCTCATAGCAATCTCTAGCACTGGTCTAAATTTGTCCTCCCTTGCAATAGTGGCTGGTGCACTATCAGTTGGCATCGGTTTTGGACTTCAAAATATTGTCTCTAATTTTGTATCAGGTGTAATTCTTCTTATTGAGCGGCCAATTAGCGAAGGTGATTGGATCGAAGTTAGCGGCAAAATGGGATATGTTCGCAACATTTCCGTTCGTTCGACCAGAATTGAAACCTTTGATAGAACTGATGTGATAATACCTAATGCTGATTTAGTTTCTGGTGTTGTTACTAATTGGACACGCGGAAATACGATCGGACGCGTAATTATTCCTGTTGGAGTAGCATATGGAACTGATACAAAAAAGGTTGAGAAAATTTTAAAGGATATAATTTCCAAAAATGAGCATGTGGCCAAAGATCCAGCTCCAGGGGTCGTTTTTCAGGGTTTTGGTGCGGATAGTATGGATTTTGAAATTCGCGCAATTCTTTCTGATGTAAATTATATGCTCTCTGTTAAATCTGACGTTAATCATGAGATTGTAAAACGATTTAATAAAGAAGGAATTGAAATACCATTTGCACAACGAGACGTTTGGATTAGAAATCCAGAGGTTTTGAGGGAGGTATAGTTGACTATTCCGTTGTATTTAAAAGATAGCTACCTTAAATCTTGCGTTGGTGAAGTAATCGAAATTAATGAAGATAAATCTATTGTTTTAAATCAGAGCATTTTTTATCCAACCTCTGGTGGCCAGCCTGGAGATAGGGGGTCATTACTCTTTGGGGGTGCCGAGTGTGAAATTATAACAACTCATAAGGGAGAAAATGGGAAAATAATTTTAGTACCTGCAAATCATGACTGCCTGCCGAATTTGGGCGATAATGTTGAACAGGTGATTGATTGGGAAACCCGTTTTAAACATATGCGAGTGCATTCAGCTCTACACTTATTGTCTGTAGTTATTCCACTTCCAGTAACTGGAGGATCAATTACTGCTGAAAAGGGTAGGTTAGATTTTAATATGCCGGAGGCTTTGTCCAACAAAGAAGATCTAGAAACTCAATTAAATAAATTAATATATGGGAACTACAAAGTTACACAATCTTGGATTACCGATGAAGAGTTATTAGCCCAGCCTGAGTTGGTAAAAACTATGTCAGTACAGCCTCCTATTGGAAGTGGGCATGTAAGGCTTGTCAGGATCGGTTCTGACGACAATCAGATTGATTTGCAGCCGTGTGGTGGAACACATGTGGCTAATACATCAGAAATAGGGTCAATGCGTTTTGGTAAAATTGAGAAAAAAGGCAAACAGAATAGACGTGTGAATATTCATTTCATTGATTAAAACACGATAAAATTTATACCTTTTATAATTTCAATAAAGTTATATAAGAGCGCGAATAAGGAGACGTGGCCGAGTGGTCGAAGGCGCACGCCTGGAAAGTGTGTAGGCGGGAGACCGTCTCGTGGGTTCGAATCCCACCGTCTCCGCCATTACCTTCTGTTTAATATAATAGAAACAATAGGTTAAGAAATGAGTGCAAAGATGGCCCCCCAATCGGCCCCTCAATAAAAACTTAAAATGTTATATTTTGACGGTTAATTCGTAGGATGTAACCTTCTGTGGGGAAACGCAGGGGAAACATTTTCTATCTACCTTAACGATAGTTCTCTCTTTCTATCAGCTTTTAAAAAGTTTTAAGCTATACATAAGCAGATCGTTTGCATGGAGTAAGTAATGAAATTCATAGTCCAAAAACTATTTATTCCCTTCGTGTTTCTTATTACTTTGAATATTGGAATTGTTAACTCTAAATCCTTAGAAGAAGTTAAGCTGTTGCCACCAGACAGGCTTATAGAGCTTGCTGAAACGGGGAACCCTGATGCGCAGTATTGGCTGGCAGAACTAATTTACTATGGCGCTATAGAAAATTACGGTGAATTATTTAACTATATGGTTCCTTTTTGGGAGCGTGCGATGAAGCAGGGGCATGCATTAGCCACCTATAAGTTACATCATTACATGGACGATGATGATCCTAAATCGCCAGAGATCACTTATTATCTCAAAAAACTTGCTGAAGCAGGTGAAGCAAAAGCAAATTATATAATGTTTTGGAAAACTCTTGATGAGTTAAGATTAAAGGGAGGAAGGGGTTCTAATAATCTATTAGACAAGATTGCAGACAGATACTTGTTGCGTGCGTACGAACTTGGGTCAAGAGCAGCTGCAGAGTCGTACGCGTATTCATTGTCATATGGTTCTATATCCATACAAAAGGATCATTCATTAGCAGTTAAAGTTCTTGAAGAAGCTTACGCTATGAAACCAGATGAAGAGCGAGATAATTACAGCCTAGGGACTTGCAGCACTTTAATCAGACTCGCTGATTATTATAGTGGCCACTTTCAAGATGGTGGTGAATTTTACCTTGGTGAAGTCAACGTCGAATCTTACTTTCACACATTATCTCGAGGTGTAAAACATTCTTGTAATACTTTAATGTTTGATTATTCCGAATACATACTGGAAAGCGGAAAGGAGGAAGATTTTATAGACGCCTATCTCGTTGCTATGACCGCTTTGGAAATATCTAAGGCTCGTTTTAATATTACTGGCGACTATATGTATGAGTTGCTTGGAACGCTTGCTTTGCGAATAAAAGAGCCGCTTATAGCAAAAGAGCACTTTTCAAAAATGAGACTTGAAGAGAGGATTGAAGGGCTGTTCAGTGAAAATTTGGGGGCCTATGGTTTCAAACTCTGTAGCGCATTGGATGTTCCAAAAAATGAGTGCAGGGCTTTTATTTTCAATTGAGAGATTTAGTGCAGAAAATTTGGAGCAAGTTCCATATGAAGGAGTTATGGCTCTCGATTTTTTTTGTTGTAATAATTTCTCCTGTTAAGGCAGACAAACCAAAAGAGTTTTTGGACTGTGGGCTAGAGGCTGAGATTGCGATGCGAGTTGTTGATTCAAAGACCAAAGGAAAGCCCCTCACAGAGATAGTCCGTGATTGGCAAAAAGGGGAACAAGAGTATACGAAAGATTATATCGAAACTCTCGTTACATTTGCTTACAGGAACTACCCAGTCATGACCAAGCTAGAGATTGCTAATCTACAGTTAAGAAAGTGCTTGAAGGCGGAGGGGTTGCTAGTAGAGCGGATATGGTTGCCTGATACGTAATCGAACAAATGCAGATCAAAGGGATTTTTAACCACTCTTGTGAAAGTTTAATACAAGGATTGCTTCTCGCTAGTGGTAGCACCTGTTTATTCTGGAAAATCTAAGGGAAGTATACAACCCTCATTCTCAACGTTTCCTGTGCCACAAGCTTCTAAATCCATAAGTGCCCATACAAGTAGACCTGCGAATGAAAATGTTAACAACCATGCGACTAGGTTTGCGTACACGAAGTACTTCACCGCTCTTCTAATAGTCATTACTGCCTCGTTTTGATACGAGTGTAGCAAATGACCTAATCCGAATAAACGCCTTTGTGAGCGAGCAGGGGTATTGTGAGTTGGGGTAAGGTTACCTGTTTAATAACATACAATAACGCGAGACATTAGTTAATTTGTAAGATTAGAACGTCAATTATCTAGTGTCTAAATTTTCTAATAATGCATTTAGACGTTCTGCAATGCCACTATCTTCAAAACTTTCTGACACGCAGTCGTCTGTTTTTAGGAAAGGTAACTTTTCAGATGTCCATATCTCTGCTTTAGGTGCTAAATTTTTAGCCGTATCAAAGATTCCTAATGGAATTCCAACCATTCCTTCCATAATCTCAGGGGCTGGGTGGGTTTTGCAACGAACATGACACTGAACGCAGAAGTGCACTGTATTAATAAAACCGCTTCCACCCTCAAATTCGTAAGTGTTTGTATCCCCCTTTTCTTGAATTTCTTCTAAAGAATAAAGGCATCCGATTTGGTAGCTACCAGATAACTTACGGCACTTTGTACAGTTACACTGTATGATAAGCATTGGATCTAGCTCAGTTTCAAAGCTATATTGTCCGCACAGACAGCCACCAGTATGTTTCATAGTCAACCCTTTTATTTATCTAACCATTGATGTTTTTCTATTATACAAATTGTAGAAAACATATTATTTTCAAATTCTTTATTTGAAAGAGTGTATCATATAGGTTTGCGGAGTGAAGGATTCTTATTCCGCCGATAGGGTTGCCTGTGGACGAGTGGACTATGTGGACCATCCTGAGAGGTAGAGGTGGGGTCAAAAGTCGAGGCAGTGATATAGGTAAATATCCTGCTCTCACATTTTTTATAGAGAGAGCGAATTAAATATCGTTTTTTAGTAAAAGGAGTCTTTCAGTTACATTTTCAACAAATTTTGCAGTGAGCTTCATTGGCCCCCCAATTGGCCCCACAATAGGTCTTAGATTTTATTGTATTATATTGGAAGGTAATGAATAAGAAAAGATATAAGTCATTATATTTATACACAAACTATAGAATATATTAATCTTTAATAGATATTAGAGTGGAGGACACCGTCTCCGCCAAAACTTCAGATTTTTAACAGGAAATCAAAAGGTTAAATAATTTTAGCATATTTAAAGGTTTACGACATCAGTGTCGGAATAATCTAAGATTTCTCGTAAGTCATCTTATACACTTACAAAAACTTTATTTTTCTCTGCGTCTTTTATTATGCAAGGAGTAAATCCTTTTGAATATCCGCGGTAATATTTTTGGTGCGACTGCAATTTTTCTATTTGCGGCAGGCTTTCCAGCGGCGGACCAACTTTTGCTGACATGGGGAATAATTACGCTGATTACTTTACGCAATTTGTTAGCTTTAATTGTAATGATACTGCTAGTTTTCTTATTAGAGAAAAGCGTTGTTTTCCGTGAACTGCCTTGGTTGAAAGGTTTCTGGATTGGCGGAATAGGATTTGGCTTTGGTTCATTACTTCTTTTGATTGCACAGGCAATGACAGATGCAACTACAGCCGCACTTGCCGCTGCCGCGATGCCATTATTTGCTGTTGGATTAGAGGTAGCACTTGATGGTAGGCGGCTCAGTGGCCGCTTTGTGTTAGCCGTAGCCTTAGTTTTGTCTGGAGGCGCATTGGCCGCTGGGGTAATACCTGGCAAGTCCTCAATTGGAGCGGGCCTTGCGTTGGGTCTATTCGCCTCTGGAATTTTTGCCTGGGGCTCACGAAAAACCGTTAAATCATTTCCTACATTATCTCCATTAGTGCGTACTACAATTACCACGTCTGGTATGTTTGGGTTTATGGCAGTTCTATGCCTTGCTGCAATATTATTGGAACACTCATGGTCCGTTATTGGGTCATTAGATGTCTCAAATTTAAAACTTTTATTTATTTACGCCTTACTTGGATTAGCCTTTTCACAAATATTTTGGATAAAGGCAGTAGAAGATGTTGGAATTGGAATAGCCTCCTTTCATCTAAATGCAGCTCCTTTTTATGTAATGATTATTGTATTCGCACTAGGATCAGACTGGAATTGGATGCAGGCATTAGGCGCAGCTATTTTGACAGTTGGAACTTTATTAGCGCAACTGCCAGAGAAGCGTTCAGACCATGAAAAGATCCGCTAACCAAAAATTAGTAATGAATACGCAGGAGAGTTCTGTTTTGACGTAATTTATCTTATGCTAAGTACAGACTACGATGATGGCACATAATAGTCTTCATTGGTTACTTTTTCCAGCCAAGTTGCAACTTTTCCATTCTTAGCTTCTTGTATAGCTATATGAGACATCGAATTGGTTGGTGTTGCGCCATGCCAATGCTCCTCATATGGCGGGATCCAGACGGTATCACCTGTATGTACAATTTTAGGCTGTTTATTTCTCAATCCGACGAGGCCCGTTCCACTTATTATATGTAGTGTCTGACCAAGGGGGTGCGTATGCCATGCAGTACGCGCTCCTGGCTCGAATGAAACCTTTAACGCGCGAGCCCTAGCTGGTTCCGGAGCCTCAATTATAGGATCTTGCCATACATTGCCCGTAAACCACTCGGAGGAAGACTTTTTAGTTGGTTTTGAGCCGGCTCTAAATATCTCCATTTTTTTCCTTCTCAGAATTGACTTCTTGATTTTCAATTTTTCGTTTACTAAAAATTCTATCTCACTTTTAGTCCATCAAAGTCGCAACATATTTCAATTCACTAATAATGCGCCATAGCCATTGACGATTAAAACTATCCTTTTCTTTCTTTCTGTCTTCCAAAAGTTGCTCAATGCGCATTTCAATATAATATTTCGGGTCTTTTTTACGCCCTCTTTTCATCGCCATAAAACCTTATAAAATTTTACTCACTCTTTTTTATCTTAGTAAGCTTAACCAAAGCATCAAATGATACAACATAAGACGCTAAATAAGTAGTTAAATTAAAAGAAAAAGGTTTTGCTTATTATAGCTTTATTGAACGAACTTAAGGACATTTTAAGAATATTTTGGATACCATCTCTCAAGGCCAACGTCCTCTGTTAACAGTACTGGATTATTTTTTCCTATGAGAAGCAGACCGTAAGCACCGGGTTCATCTATACTTAAAGATGAGTTTTCCTCATACAATTCTAATGGCATTTGATGGCATGTGCTTTTTAGTATTGCGCAGGGTTTGCCTCCTGAGGTACCTACAATCGTTCGATGAACATGGCCAGCAATAACCATAGAAACAGCGGAGTTAATTTTCGTGATCTGGTTGAAATGATTTCTATTGTGCAATCCAATATTATCCATTCCCGGAAAGCCGGTAACTACAGGCGGGTGGTGCATGGCTATTATCACGGATTGAGCGGGCTTATTTTTTAACTCCGCTTCCAGCCAATTTAAGCGAAGCTTGCAAAGGTTACCGCTGTGATAAGGTTTAGTAGACGTGTCATTAGTGTCCAACAATATGATTGTATTATCACCAACAACAACACTGTTTTGAATAAATCCATTATTATCAGAGGGTTCTTCGGGAAAAACTTTTTGAAAATTTTCACGTAGGTCATGATTTCCAATAGTCATATGCACAGGCCAAGGCGCATCGAATATAGCACTTTTAAGAATTTCATACTGTTCTTGCGCTCCATCGTGTGCGAGGTCACCTACTAGAATTAGACCTACTGCATCTGGATGGTTTTTTGCTGCATGAGCCAAGCAAAAACTAAATCGTTCTATCGGATCAAGTCCTATAATTTTATTTCCAGGACTAGTAATGTGGATATCCGTCATAAATATGATTTTATGTTTGAAATCTCTCACGATTAGGCTTTCAAGAACAAAGTTATATTGCGTATAATTCAGCCAACATTCTAAACTGCAGTCATGGAGTTATGAAAGCTGTTTAGTAGAAAGTTAAAATAAATCTTTGGAAATTTTAAGGTAATTGTTATGAATGCTCACTTTTCCGATGCATTCTTACATACCGAAAAGATTGAACGCAAATGTATGTATGGAAGCCACCACATATCAACAATAATATTTTTGACAAATCTGCCCAAAGACTTTCTGTCAGAAAAGAATCGCTTGTAATCGATCTAAAAACGTCTGCACCTCCTAAAAAAGTAATAAGTCCAAATATAACCGCTATGTGCATAAATAATGATCGCTTATTCATAAATAAAATAGCCAATAGCCCACATAAAAGTAACGGTATGCCAAGGAAAGAGGGTATATATGATGTAAAAGATTGGCTGTCGCTAATTCCGCTGACAAATATGCCCCAAATAACTAAAATTATCCCAATTACCGAAGTAATTTTTTCGGCACTCTGTCCTAAGAATGTGAATTCACTGTCTGTCATTCCTGCCTACCTAATAAAAATCTCATTGTCTGTAAGAGATATTATAATTTAATTCAAAGACAATATAAAATCTCAGGCAGTGATACTCAGCTCACATAAAGCATAAGGACGAAAAGTGAAAAAACGTGAAAGCCTAGGTATCGATATATGCGACTTTTCAGGGCAGAATGGATGGTGTTTGGATTGTGGTCGCACCAGACCAGAATGTCAGAGTTGAAAAAATGAAACCCTTTGAAACAAAAATTCTTGAGAGGGAACTAATTAAAAGAATGTCTTATCTAAGGGAAATTAAAAGATGATAGTATTGGTTTTTTAAAAGCCTTAGGCGAATCATTACTATACGAATTTTGTGTAGAAGGTACTCTCAAATTTGCACATTTGTGAATTGTTTTGTGGATAAGGATATTATCTTTGTGGATAAACCTGTGAGAAGGTTATATTTGTTTGAAACCCAGAAATTTAGATCACATATTAATGTCAAGCTAGTTGGGGGGAACGTAATTCATTTTACTGCCACCATCGAAACAAAAGTTGGTAAGGACTTGAAAGTTTACTTTCATTTTCCGCTAAGGCTTTGGCAAATTAGTTAGCTTAGGCTAACTTGTTCGCAGATTATAGGGCAACCTATACTGAGGTTTTGATTATCCCGATTGGTTTGCATAGGCGTCTCTAGATTTATCTAGAGGCGCTTATGTATTTAAAGAATATGATATAGGCCCCTGTAAGGTAACTCATAAAGCTATAAGAAAAACTGGAAGCTACAACTAGTTTGTTTTGCTTTAAGAG
>CACOXV010000033.1 GCA_902631295.1 Paracoccaceae bacterium
GAAAGCTCTGCGCAGAAGCCAATTAGGTATATTCCATCCAAAAGGAAGGTCAGAAATATCTGATGATAGAAAATCTTTTGTTGTCTTTTCCTTAGGCGGCCAATTTTCACCTGCTGCATCAATAATCCGCATAATTTCCATTGGTACAGCATATGATTTTAGTTCTTCCCACAAATCCAGTGACTGCATGAAATTTTTTGCTGGCTGTAAGAACGCGGTTGTGCGGAAATCAGCACCGGCGTCACTAGCATCAGTGACTGGCTTGTGCGGGTCTACACAAATCACAGAGTAACCCAATGATGCAAAAGATATAGACGCTAGTAATCCTGCCGGTCCCGCACCAGAAATGAAGATATCTATGTTTCTACTTTTCAAATTTTAGCCTCAATATATATCAGAATAGTGTTCAAGTAACTAAAGCTTGAACTTTATTGCTAGGTTTTGAAATACTGTTATAAATTTTTAAACTCGCTGTTCGATTTTGAGAAATATTGGAATTATTTACAGCAAAATTGAACACTTTACTATCCACCATTATACGATATCAATACACAACTATTGAATACCAAATAGTATTTTTTTTTGGATTTAAAGTTTATCCAATAATTATTTACAAATATCTGAATTCCTAAAAAGCTTTTAAATCTGGGGAATACATTAGATCTTTCTTTGGGGCTGGCTCTGCTGAAGCATTATCAAAGATTACCAATGTTTCTTCTAATCTAATTAAGGCGCAGATATTTTTTAACTGATCAGATCTTAATAAGGGTAGTGTCTGGTCTGCTATAATAAAAATCGTTAAATTAGATTTTTATTAAAAGGATAATTTTGTCAAATTAGTTTTAATTTTCAAAACTAATTTCTTGTTGCTATTTAAAGTTATTTTACTTAGCTTTAAAGATCTACTTTTGTAGTATAGCTTAATAACAAGTTGCTAGTTAATTATGTATAAACATACAAATAAAGACGCTTATGCTTTAATTCTAGATTCGATTGACACCGGAGACTTTAAACCTGGTGATCGTTTAGTTGAAATAGATTTAGCCGATAAGTTTGGAGTATCTAGGACCCCCATCAGAGAGGCGCTGCAAAAATTAGAAACTCAATCTCTTTTGGAAAGAGATGGGCGAAGTTTAATCGTATCATCGCTGGATCATAATCAAATGGCAGAGTTATATGTTGTTCGTGCCGAATTAGAGGGCTTAGCTGCAAAATTAGCCGCAAAGCATGCTACGAATGAGGAAAAGCGAGTGCTTCAAGACATGGTTGATAATGACCGAAGCTTAATTGCAGATCCAACTGCACTTGCGAGAGCAAATCGTCGGTTTCACAAGCAAATTCACTTAGCATCTCATAACCGTTATCTTGTACAACAATTAGATTTAGTTCACAGGTCTATGGCACTAATGGCAACTACATCTCTGGCTGTTGATGGTCGAGGGGAAATAGCTTTGGAAGAACATCAAGCTATCGTTGATGCAATAATTGCTGGTCAGGCCCAGGATGCTTATAACTGTCTAAGAGATCATATATCCGTCGCATATGTAACCAGACTGAAGCAAGAACTAAGCGACGATTAATTGGATATTTAAAAAAATCAGGCATTTAATGATTTTTTGCTTTCAATGTCTGCAGCAAATCGTTCAAATAAATAAAAGCTGTCCATAGGGCCTGGACTTGCTTCTGGGTGATGTTGAACTGAATACACGGGTCTTCCAACAAGTTTAATTCCACAATTTGATCCATCAAAAAGAGATACGTGAGTTTCCTCAACGTCATTTGGTAAAGATTGGGTGTCTACTGCAAAGCCATGGTTCATTGCCGTAATCTCAACTTTTCCAGTTGAAAGATCTTTTACTGGGTGGTTTGCACCATGATGGCCGTGGTTCATCTTAATTGTTTTAGCACCTAAAGATAATGCTAGCATTTGATGACCGAGGCAAATGCCAAATATTGGTAAATCTGGAACCTTCAATAAGGTTCTAATCATATTTACAGAATACTTACCCGTAGCTTCTGGATCGCCTGGGCCATTTGATAAAAAGACACCATCGGGACTGTAAGCTAGCACTTCTTCAGCAGTTGCAGTTGCCGGTAAAACAATAACTTCACATCTAATAGCTGCCAGGCATCTAAGTATATTCTCTTTAACCCCAAAGTCTATGGCGACAACTCGAGCTTTATTTTCGGCAATTTTACTATACCCTTTAGCCCATTTCCAACGGTCTTGTGTCCAATTATACTTAGTGCCAGCGGTAACATTCTTGGCCAGATCAAGCCCTGAGAGGCCTTCAAAGCGTTTAGCTTTTTCAACGAGACCATCTGTATTGAATTTACCATTTAGATTATGTTCCAAAGCAACGTGTGGGGCTCCTTGCTTTCGTATGGTTCGCGTTAGCCTTCTGGTATCAACTCCACCAATAGCTATAAGCTTATTGCTTTCTAACCATTCAATTAGATTTTGTTTTGCTCTCCAATTGGAAGCCAACGTGGGACGCCACTTTACTACCATTCCACACGCAGACGGTTTGCTAGCTTCATTATCCTCAAAATTCACTCCAACGTTTCCAATATGGGGAAACGTAAAAGTTACAATTTGGCCTGCATAAGAAGGGTCTGTCAAAATTTCCTGATAGCCAGTCATTGAAGTGTTAAAACATAATTCTGCAGTTGTTTGGCCGGTTAATCCAAAGCCTTCACCAAAAAAAACTGTTCCATCTGACAGAGCGAGACAAGCCGTTGGCTTGGTCCCATAAGAACCTTGCATCTTTGATTCTCCAGTGTGTAAATCTCCGAGACCGTATTCTCACTCATTATAATGGTCAAGCTTGAGTTTAGTTACATGTTAATTTAATTATATGATTGTAAATGCTATAGTATCAGAAGAAAAGATTTTTTGCCTTTACTGGAGGATGATATGTCACTTCGAAATGAAATAAATTCTGCAATGAAGGAAGCCATGAAGGAAAAGGCTCAATTGCGATTATCGACATTACGCTTGATAAATGCTGCAATCAAAGATCGGGATATTGCTGCTCGGGCGGAAGGGGTGGAGGAAGGGGTTGATGATTCCGAAATACTAGCAATTTTAGGAAAAATGACCCGCCAACGCCAAGAAAGTGCTAAAACTTATGAAGAAGCTGGTCGCTTGGATTTGTCTGAGAGAGAGCTATCAGAGATACAGGTAATTGAGTATTTTTTGCCACGTCAACTCAATGGTGATGAGATAGAAATAGAAGTAACTAAGGTAATAGATGAACAGGGCGCTTCTTCTATAAGAGATATGGGTAGGGTAATGGCGTGTTTAAAAGAGAGGTTCACAGGTCAAATGGACTTTGGAAGTGTTGGGCCAATCGTTAAGAAAAAACTATCCAATTAATTAGATTGAAATTTCTTAATAACTTTTACTAGTTCGTTATAAAGATCTTTTCTTTCTGGTTCAGATAGAAAAGATCCTATTTCTACAACGCGCCCACTGCCCGATAAGGTAATATAATTTGGTACGGGTCCACCGCTTTCATGCAGAGCCACTTTAGTCCAATATCTGTTGCATTCCCAGTTTTGATGTTTCCCGTCAGGGTTTTGACGTGTGAGTTGGCAGATTTCTGCCGTTATTGTCAGCTTTTCTAAGATATTTCGGTCTTTATAATTTCGTCTTAATGCGTACCAAACTGCAGCAAGCATAACGAACAAAAAGGTAAATATCACCCAGAAATATTTAGTTCCAAGCAGTGTATATAGTGGGAAATTTAACATCAGAAATGTAATTAAAATGAATATTGCAAAGCCTTTATTTGGAAGCGAGCTATATGGCCACAGTTCAACGCAATGGTTGTAATCTTCTTTTTTACTCCAAATATAGGGCATTCTTTAATCACAAACTTAAAAATAATTTCCTCTGATTTGAAGTCCTTTGTCTTTACTTTTACAAAAGTAAAAGGGTCGATCTAATGGACTTCTGACTTATCCCAATCCTTTTGCTCTGGCAAAATTTCGAAAGTATGTTCTGGAGGTGGAGAAGGTAATGTCCACTCAAGTGTATCCGCATACTCATTCCACGGGTTAGAAGCATTTTGGCGTGCACCGAAGAACAGTGAATAAAATATAATACCGAAAAAGAACAAAAATGACGCGAAAGCAAGGAACGCTCCATATGAAGATATTACGTTCCAATATGCAAATGCCTCAGGGTAATCGATATATCTTCTCGGCATTCCTTGACGTCCCAAAAAATGTTGGGGAAAAAATGTCAAGTTGGACCCAATAAACATCATCCAAAAATGTAATTTACCTGCCCACTCAGGATAAGCGCGCCCAGTCATTTTCGAAAAATAAAAGTAAATGCCAGCAAATATTGCAAAAACAGCCCCTAGCGACATTACGTAGTGAAAGTGTGCTACGACATAATACGTATCGTGATAAGCACGATCAACGCCTGCTTGCGCTAATACAATTCCTGTAACTCCACCTACGGTAAAAAGGAATAAAAACCCAAAAGCCCACAGCATAGGTGTTTTAAATTCTATAGATCCACCCCACATAGTTGCAATCCAAGAAAAAACCTTAACACCGGTAGGTACTGCGATAACCATAGTAGCTAACATAAAATATGACTGCTGTGTTAGTGACATCCCTACAGTATACATATGGTGTGCCCACACTACGAAACCTAAAGCCCCTATGGCTATTATAGCCCAAACCATCGGCAAGTAACCAAAAACCGGCTTTCTCGCAAAGGTTGCAATAACATGACTTATTATACCAAATCCTGGGAGAATAATGATGTAAACCTCAGGGTGACCAAAAAACCACAAAATATGTTGATAGAGAATAGGGTCGCCTCCGCCGGCAGGATCGAAAAATGTTGTTCCAAAATTTCTATCCGTTAACAACATTGTAATTGCACCCGCCAGAACAGGTAGTGCAAGTAAAATCAACCACGCTGTGACGAAAATAGACCATGAAAACAATGGGACTTTGAACAAGGTCATTCCCGGAGCGCGCATATTTAAAAATGTCGTTATCATATTTATAGCGCCAAGAATTGAGGATGCCCCAGATACATGGACCGCGAATATAGCTAGGTCCATGGACATTCCACTCTCATTAACTGACAGCGGAGGATACAATACCCATCCAACACCTGAACCTAATTGGCCATTACCTCCAGGCGAAAGTACTGAACAAATGGCTAACGAAGTACCCGTAACGTAAAGCCAAAAAGAAAGATTGTTCATTCTCGGAAATGCCATATCTGGAGAACCGATTTGAAGTGGCATAAAGTAATTCCCAAAACCACCAAACAATGCGGGGATGACCACAAAAAACATCATCAAAATACCATGACCGGTAATTAATACGTTCCACATATGCCCGTTTGGAGTGCATTCGCCAACAGCGGCGGCGGTTAAACGTGCACCTTCCAAACACATGTATTGAACGCCAGGGTTCATCAGTTCCAAACGCATGTAAACGGTGAAAGCAACAGCTATAAAGCCCACGAAAGCAGAAACTACTAAATATAATATTCCTATATCTTTGTGGTTAGTTGACATAAACCAACGAGTAAAAAATCCTCTTTCGTCGGTATGTGCGTTGCCTTGAATTGCTGCGTCTGCCATATTATTCTCCTCAATTAAGGCAGAAAAGTTCTCTACCTTGTCCCTATTGAATCATATAGATATTTTGTAATCAAATTCTAGCTACTTAACAATGCTCGTAATTGCCGCATGTGAGTTTATTTATAAAGTTTTAAAAAGTTATTTTTCAGTGCCAGGTCAAAGTCATCCATAGTTACAGAAATGCCTAAATCTTTAAAGCTTGTTACACCAAAATTTTCTGCTCCACATGGAATAATTCCTGAAAAATGATCCAAATTTGGATTTATATTGACCGAAATGCCGTGGAACGATACCCATTTTCGCAACTTGAGACCTATTGCAGCTATTTTTTCTTCTAAAAAATTGCCATCGGCGTCCTTCTCTTTATCTTTTCGGCGTATCCAAACTCCAACTCGATCGGGCCGTATTTCACCCTCAATATTGAATTCTTGAAGTGTTGCGACAATCCATCTTTCTAAAAACTCAACAAAACTTCTCACATCGCGTTCGCGCTTGTTTAAATCGAGCATTACGTATGCGACCCGTTGACCTGGTCCGTGGTAAGTGAATTTGCCACCCCGTCGCGTGTGATACACCGGTAAGCTATTTTTATCCAACAAGTCTTTTTCCTTCGCAGACGCCCCTCCAGTATAGAGGGGGGGGTGTTCCAGTAGCCAAATGAGCTCTTTTTTCTTATTGGATGCAATATCAGCAGCGCGAGACTCCATGAAATTTACAGCATAATCATAATCTACTAATTCATTACTTTTTAACCATTTCACCATGAATTAAGTACCTTAAGCGCTTATTTTTAAAATATACTTTAAAAAATTAGTTGAATATTAAATTTGTCTTGCATTTGTTTCTTTAGCGTTCACAAAATTATGATCAAGCAAACAGAAACATAATTGTTGTTAAATGATAGTTTATAGCTTCACAATTCAAAAAATTTTAGATAAACGCGATTAAGTGCGGTCGTGGCGGAATTGGTAGACGCGCAGCGTTGAGGTCGCTGTTCTGTAACAAGAGTGGAAGTTCGAGTCTTCTCGACCGCACCAATATAGAAAATTATTTTTTAAAATCTTTAAATTTCTAATTAGGATGTGTTTTTATACCTATCCCAGAATTAATATCCATATACTGGCAGTAAATACTGTCGCTAGTGTCCCGAGAAGTATTGAGCTTGCCACAACCGGTTGAGCTTTTTTATATGTACTGGCGAAAAGAAAAGCATTGATGCCCGGTGCCATTGCGGCGGTAATGACTGCTGATCTTATTTGGTCTAGTGTAAGTGACGAACTTACGCTTGCAAAATATACTATAGCTGGATGGAGAATTATTGATAAAAATATAACAAAGCATATTGTCAGGCTATCGCCCTCTGGACGGTACTGATACAATACACCCCCTAGAGCAAAAAGAGCAGTTGGGAGTGCCACTTCTTTTATTATACTCAATCCACTCAAAAGCGAAAATGGTATGGGTAATCCGAAAATATTCACTAGCAAGCCTAAAAATATTGCAATAATTAAAGGGTTTTTAAAAACTGAATTGAAAATGTGCGTCAAAGATTTTTTAAAGTTAAGTGCCTTATTGCTTTCCCGAAAAAATTCCATCGACAGAATACCAATTAGATAACAAAAAGGGGCATGAAATGCTATGATGGCATAATTTGACCCTAACGAGGCCGGTCCATGGGCGTTCTCCATAATAGGTAAACCAAGCAGTATCGAGTTGGAAAAAAGACAGGTAAATGCTATGCAAATGGACTCCTCTTTATCTTGATTAAAATAAAAATACGCAGCGAGAAAGCCAATAATAAAACAGGCTAGTGCACCAAGATAATAAGATACAAGAAGCCGTAAATGAAAATACTCGCCAATCTCAATTTTCACTAAAGCATAAAATAAGAGACACGGAATCGCAAAATTTTGGGCGAAGGATGTTAAACTATCTATGTTTTTTGCATTTAACCACTTGTACCAAACTGATAAATATCCGGTTCCTATTATAAGAAATACAGGCAGAATAACTTTAAGAAAAACTTCCATACTTCATCCCGAAAATCCAAAATCTAGGACCATACCATCAAAGGCAGGCTCAACATTTTTTGGTGTTTCGTTCATAAGTGTTTCGTAGTCTAGATCTACATGCATATTTGTTAAAACAGCTTTTTCAATTCCTGATTTTTTGATCCACTTTAAGCTGTTTTCCAGATGTGAGTGAGATGGATGCGGATTACGTCTTAGTGCATCTAGAATCCAGCATTTTGCCTTAGCTACTTCATCCCAAGCTTTTTTTGACATCTCAGATACGTCTGGAAGATATACTAGTGGTCCAATTCTAAAGCCGAGTGCGGTCATATTTCCATGCTTCACTTGAAAAGGAATAAAAGTGATGGACCCGCCTTTACCTTCTACGACAGTGACACCTTCGAGGGTATTTAAATTTAAAATTGGGGGGTAGGGAGACTCTGCAGGTTGAACAAAAGCATACTTAAAACGTTCTATCAGGTCCTTCTGCGTAGATTGATCGGCCCAGACATTTATTCGGTTTCGCATATTGAAAAAAATCATCCTAAGATCATCTAGCCCGTGTACGTGATCAGCATGTGAATGGGTATATATAACACCATCGAGAGAGCCTACTCCTGCATCTAAGAGCTGATTTCTCATATCCGGAGAAGTGTCGATTAAAACTTGCGTTGTACCATTTCTATTTACGCGCTGAACCAAAAGCGAGCATCTTTTCCTATTATTTTTTGGGTTTTTTGGATCACAGTCTCCCCAGTTACCGCCGAGACGGGGCACGCCGCCAGATGATCCACAACCTAATATAGTGAAACGAAGCTTATCCATTAAGACATCCCACTATCGAGGACTTTTTTGAAAAGCGAGTTAAAATTCTTTTCTGTTTGCAACGCAAAATCTTCATAACTAAGCTCAAATATCTCAGCGCCAATTCTTGCTGTGTAAACAACGTAAGCGGGTTCATTTCTTTTGCCTCTATAAGGGGGAGGAGCAAGGTACGGGCTATCTGTCTCTACTAAAATACGGTCTACTGGTACCATTGAGAAAATTTCACGCAATTCTTTACTTTTAGGAAATGCAGCAATTCCTGACATGGAAAGATAAAATCCAAGGTCGATAGATTTAACAGCAAGTTTTTTTGACGAAGAAAAGCAATGCATTACGCAGGAAAAAGGAGAGTTTTTGAATTCACTTTCCAGAATCTCTGCAATATCAGTATCTGCATTTCGGGCATGAATTATGAGTGGTAAATTTGTTTCCTGCGCAGCATTTATATGAATTTCAAGGCTTTTCTTTTGAATAGTAGCAGTATCAGATGTATAATGATAATCTAGTCCAGTTTCTCCGATAGCGATGAATTTTGGATGTTTACTGATTTTAATTAATTCACTTAAATGTGCCATTGGCTCAGAGGAAACACTCATCGGATGGTTCCCTGCAGCATAATAAACTGCTTGGTAGTCCTCTGACATTTTCCTAACTGAAGGTTCATTTCTGAGTCTTGTGCAGATGGTAACCATTCTAGTTACACCATTATCTAAGGCAGCATTTATAACTTCTGAAAGATCCTCATTAAAATCTGGAAAATCCAAGTGACAGTGGCTATCGCTAATGCTTGGCTTAATATTCATTTGTAATCCTAGTCCGATAAATTGTTTGGTAACATTCCTCCAAATAGATGAATGCATCTAAAATGAGGCTTTCAATATCGATGTTCAGAAGGTAGCCTTTATTTAATTTCGCAAGGGAAATTTTAGCGGCCTCAGACCATAAACGAGCACTTTTAAGGTTTGGGCATAAACTCTTCATAATTTTTGCTTCGTTGTCAGTCACACTTGGTAATACAGGTTTTTGCATTACTCCCGTTTTGCATAGACGTGAGAAAAAATGTTGCATCATCTCGATAAAAATTTCAAATTCACTTGGTTTTGCCTTGGCAAAATAGTTTTGGCTCAGCTGTAATATTTTGTTTGTATTTAGATATGGAAGTGATGAGGCTAAATTTAATATATCTCTGTATAAATTAACACAGTTGAAATTTATTAACCTGCAGGCAGCGCCGGCAGAACCCTTGGATAAAATTGAAAGTGACACTTCGTCTGACGGTTCTATTTTGCGTCCTATTGCTGTCAAAACTGCTACCAGATCGGCTTGGTCAAGGTTCGAGAATGATAATTTTTGACACCTTGACTTTAAAGTAGGTAATAAAAGGTTTGGTCGGTGAGATATCAATAAAAATATAGTATTTTTTGGTGGTTCCTCGAGTAATTTAAGTAGAGCATTACTTGAGCTTTTATTCAGATCATCTGCTGTATCAATTATTATTATTCTCTTACCCCCGTCAGCTATTGAAAGTGAGCAGTAAAGTTGTAATTTACGAACATCTTCGATTGAAATATTTTTGAAAAACGCTCTCCTTTTATCGTTATATCCCCGCCTAACAACATAAACTCTCTGTTCGGATCCGGAGATAATTCGATTTAAAGTACTGCCACTTTGTGGCTCTAATATTGAGTTAATATTGGTCTCATTAAGATCGATTTTTAAATCGGCTGGTTGATATTTTGTGGTTAATAAAAACTTTGCAATTAGCCATGCAAAAGAAGCTTTGCCTATTCCCATATCACCTGCCAATAGCCAACACTGAGGAAGTCTATTGCTCGCAAAGGAAGTTAAAAAGCTGAGTTTTTGTGAACTATGTCCGATTATTTCATTTGCTAGCATCGGGTGAGGTGCACCAGCTATTCTATCAGAAAAAAAATTATTTAGTTCATCGTTCATAAATCAACCAATTTCGTGAAGTCGTTTGCTTATATTTTCTGCAACTTCCGCCTCGGTTCTATTCCCGTCGATTACCATAAACCGATCAGGAAACTCATTTGCTAAAGTCAAAAACCCTTTTCTTAGTTTAATTTGCATTTCTACTCCAAAGTTCTCAAATCTAGCTTCATTATTTGAACGCTCAATTGCTCTTGCCAGGCTGATTGTAGGGTCTAAATCGATCAAAATAGTAATATCTGGCTGTCGAGGTATCACAGCAGAATCAAGTTGATCTACTAAGTCTCGTAAATCACCGCGCGTAACACCTTGATAAACCCTTGTTGAATCTGAGAAGCGATCACAAATGACTGCTAATCCATTCTCGAGTGCAGGTAAAATGGTTCGCTCCAAATGATCTCGCCTAGCTGCTGTGAATAGTAATATTTCAGTTTCAGCTGACCATCTATCGGTATTACCCGTAAGGAGTAAATTGCGAATTTCTTCTGCTCCATCCGAGCCACCTGGTTCTCGCGTCAGCAAAATTTTATGCCCACAAGAAATAAGTTCCTCACTTAAGATTTTAGCCTGAGTAGACTTTCCACATCCATCTATCCCCTCAAAGCTTATGAATTTTCCACTCAAATTCAAAATGGAGCCTCTTGGCTTTGGTTAATCGAACGGAGAATAAATTTGGCAGCGGAAAAAACTTTTTCTTTAAACCCGCCAATTCCAATATTTTCTGCTGCAACCAGTGGAATTTTAAACGTTGGTAAATTAGGCCTCGAAATAATTAAATTTCCAATGGTAGAACCTTTCGATAGTGGTGCCTTTATAGGGGTTTTAATTTCTGCATTAAAATTTATATCATCGCCATCAAACACCGGCACTAAAAGATCTAAATCTTCAGCGAGGGCAAGCCCCACTTGCGCAGAAGCACCATTCCATACTGGCGCGAACCCAATTACATCGTTTTTCCCGCCGTATTTTTTTTGAGTAAATTGCCTAAAGGCCCAATTTACGATTGCTTCTGCTTCATCAGCTCTAACACTTTTACTTCTCAATCCTGTAATTACGAAAATAACTCTTCGTTCGCCCTGTATGGCAGACCCAACAAGTCCATAACCGGCCTCGCTAGTATGACCTGTTTTTAGTCCATCTGCACCAATTCCCAAGCCTAAAAGAGGATTACGGTTTCGAGTATTGGCAGCGGCGCGACCATCAAATTCAAATGTTTCTTCAGCAAACATTTCATAATATTCTGGAAAATCAGCTACTATTCTATTTGCTAAGATAGCAAGATCCTTGACACTCATTTTGTGTTCAGGATGTGGCCATCCGTTTGAGTTTGCAAATACTGAGTTCAACATGCCCATTTTTTTTGCTCGTCTTGTCATTAAGTCCGCAAAACCTTTTTCGGTGCCATCAGGTGATAAGGCTTCGGCTAAAACAACGCATGCATCATTGCCTGACAGAACAATAATTCCGCGTAGCAGGTCTTCTACGGTAACCCTATCACTAGTATTTAAAAACATCGTTGATCCGCGATATTTGACTGCAGCGTCCGAAACAGGGAGTTTTTCTGTCATGTCTAGCCTGCCTTGGTTAATATATTCAAAAGCCATGTAAAGGGTCATTAGTTTTGACATCGATGCTGGAGGTAACGGTTGGTCCGCATTTTTTTCAAGCAGCACCGTGCCGGTAGTTTGATCTAGAATATATGCAGCCTTTGCTGATGTTTCGAAGGATAGAGCTTTGCCAGTCCACAAAAATGCAATCAATAACAAAAACGTCATCAAAAACTTAAAAACAGGTGACAACTTATTTTGATACAGCATACGCATCACCGAAGCCCACAGCCTTTACTTTTTGCAGCAGTGTGGATCTTTCATTCATATTACTAGCTGGTCCTACGATAACTCGCCAGAAGGTCTTATTTCGGCTCGATTGTTTTTTGACGGTTGGCTCGATATTTAGCTGCTGCATAACTTCAGCAGTGTTTCTAGCATTTTGTTCAATACTAAATATACCAACTTGAATATATGGTTTCGCTAAGGTGATGGCAGTAGGGTTTTGAGAAGTTATACTCTGGTTCTTAATTTTTTCTGTTGATGCGGCGCCATTTTCAATATTGCTAATTTCCGCTTTTCTTTTTATCGACTTTACCGTTTTGAGGGCTCTCAGTGCAGTTACAGAAATTATTCGATTTTCATCTGCTTTGATACCAAGAGATGCGGCAGCCTCAGATGATAGAAGCATTCTTTTTTCATCAGTATCGCTGCTTCTATTAAAAATTGCTCCAATAACAGAACTATTTCCATACTTATCTTTAATTATAACCCGCGTCGGTTGATCAATGTTTGGGTGCGTTATCCAGACTCCACCTAGTGAAGATTGACCATCCCAATACGCTAATCCCTCTGCATTGAATATTTCAGGAGCTTCTACATCATTTTCCTTAAATTCGATACCTAAAGGTTTGGATGATTTACCAACTATCTCATTACTTGCAGACTGACACCCCGCTAATAACAAGCTTACCAATGAAATTTTTGTTACGTTTTTCAAATCATGCATTTGTTTACCCAAGAAAAGTGCTGCTGAATTGTTTATAGCTTGTAAGCTTGATGGTGAAAAGGTGTTGGATTTCAGTTCAAGCAAAGAACTATATCTTTATGCTTTAAGAATCAAAAATTTTTCGATAATTGAACGAAGGCCGGAGGAGTGGCAGAGTGGTTGAATGCACCGGTCTTGAAAACCGACGTGGGTTAACGCCCACCGTGGGTTCGAATCCCACCTCCTCCGCCATTATCTGATTATTCAAGATTGGTTCCAGTTGCAGGTTTAACTGTCGCAACGTAATCAGATTTGGCTTAAAAAAATGTGTTAACGTTTACATTTAGAAGTGGTCGAAATTAAATATTGCTAACTGTTCTAATGCACTAATAACAACTGCTTAAATTATTGGATAAAATTTCTAAGGAGTAAACTATGTCAATGCACGAAAAACTTAATGCTACAATGCGTAACAGAGACACAAATGCCTATGCAGAACTACTTCACGAAGACTGCATATTTGTTTTTCATAAAAGCGGTAACGAATTTGGTAAAAAAGAATGGATTTCTATGGTAGAGGGCATGATGAGCAATGAAAAGTTTGTTAACGAGTCATCTCGATGTGTTTATGAAAATGATGAAATATTGGTTAGCCATGACTTCATGTCATACCCTGACGGCACTAGAGAAGCGGTTATGGGTGTGGCAAAGCTCAAAGATGGTAAGATCATCCGCTTTGAAACAGGTGCAACTTTACTAGATTGAGCTTAGTCAACATATGAGATTTTGGCGTAGATATCGTTATTTCCATCGGTTGGTGTGATGTAGTAATCCATTTCTGCACACATTGTATGAAAAAACTGATCTTCTCCACCATCAATTAAATGGTCTAAAATTGGGTCTTCACTCTCCGCAATCCAATGACAAAAAAAGAAGTCGCCTGTTCCCATCCAATGTTGCACACACTTTACGTGTTCATTTTTTGACAGACTAAAAAAGTCTTTAGACGACATACCTTTTGAAACTTCAAAAAACTCTTTTTTTGTTTCTTCAGATATAAAGGTGTGAGTAGCAATGAAATGTTTTTTTTGCATTTAATATCTCCTAAGCCAGGTCCGAGAATAACCCAAGTTTTGGGTCATGCAACTCGTAATGGTACCTGCTAAGAAATTGACCTTAGAAAAATAAATGCCTTGCTGCGTAAGCACCTATGAAATGGCTTGGGCTTTATATTGAGCCTCGCCGGCTTAATAGCCAAATAAAAAATATCCCACCAATGAGCCCAGTGACGATACCGATCGGCATATCCTCAGGTGCCATCAAAGTGCGCGCAATGATGTCCGCCCAGAGCAAAAATATTGCACCAATAAGAGCCGATGCCAGAAGAACTCTTGTATAGTCGCCACCTACCAGCATCCGAGCGATATGTGGAACCATAAGACCAACAAATCCAATAATACCAGAAAATGCCACCATTACGCCAGTGATCAGAGCTCCAACAATAAAAACAGCGAGACGAAACCGAGCCACAGATATACCCAAGGTCGCGGCTGTTTCGTCCCCAACCGTCATGGCGTTGAGGAGTTTCGCACGTGACATTAGCCAGGTGCCGCATAAAAGTAAGATAGTTAATGGGTACACAAGTTGGTTCCATTGCGCTAAACCAAGACCACCTAGCATCCAGAAAACTACTGTGTGTGAAGCACGAGGATCTCCAAGGAAAATTAGTATATTTGCCGCCGCCATTATAATAAAAGAGACCGCTACTCCAGCTAGTACCAGACGATCTGCGCTGGTAGCGTTAGCAAGCCTAATAACTCCCAGTACGATTATCGTTGCGAGCAAAGCGCCGGCAAAAGCTAATAATGGAACAGTCAAAAGCCCTATAAACATTCCAGTATGCAAAAGGGCTAAAATTGCGCCAAAAGCTCCCCCTGAAGAGATTCCCAGGAGATGCGGATCCGCAAGCATATTGCGTGTAACTGCCTGCAGGCTCGCACCAACAAGAGCCAAGCCAGATCCTACCATGATCGCCAATAGTGCACGGGGTAACCGGATTTCCCATACTATTGCCTCTCTACCGGGAGACCAAGTCTGCTCAATGAATTGTGGAAAAGCTTTATTTGAAAGAATACCCCACACTGTGCCATTGGAAACAGGGACTGCCCCAACTGATACAGCGAAAGACAAAGAAACTAGCAGTAAAGGCAATCCAAAGATGCATAGGAGTGATCGAGCTTTCATCTTATCACTCCTAAGCCATTTTAAACAAATCTGTCGGATAGAGACAAATTACTTGGTCCAAAACGCATCCGCCAAATTTTTAACGGCCTTAATATTTCGAGGTCCAGGCGTGGCTTCAACATATTCGAGCGTTACAAAACGATTATTCTTAACTGCTGAAATTTTTTTAAAAGCTGGATTGGACATCATGAATTCACGCTTTTGCTTGGCGGTAACGTCACCATAATTTACAATAACAACAACCTGAGGATCGCGGTCGACTACTTCTTCCCAGCTAACCGTTCCCCAGCTTTTATTTAAGTCGTCCATTATATTCTGGCCGCCGGCTGCTTCGATAAGAGCAGTGGGCATGCCATAACGCCCAGCTGTAAAAGGAGCGTCTTCACCACTGTCATAAACAAATACACGCAAACCTTCGTCAATGTTCATTAGTTTCGCTTTAAAACTTTCAAGCTCTGACTTATAACTTTCCACAAGTGCCTCTGCACGGCTTTTAACCCCGAAAATCTTGCCAAGGTTCAAAATGTCAGCATACATATCATTTAAGCTCGCCTTATCTTTATCCATTATGTGAGAACACGATTCAGTAAGCTCATAGACTTTTATACCAAACAGTTCGAGTGTTTCAGGCGTCACCTCACCGCCGACCTTCATACCATAATTCCAACCTGCAAAAAAGAAATCAGCATCTGCGCCAACTAGAACTTCTTTGGTGGGGTACTTAGCAGATAGCTCCGGTAATTCTTTAACACCTGAACGCATTTCTGCATCTAGGGTTTTCCAGCCGGATATGCCAGTGTAACCGACCATTTGATCGGCAAGGCCAAGAACGAGCATCATTTCTGTTAGATTAACGTCGTTAGAGACTGCACGCTCTGGGGGATTTTCAAATGTGACAGTGCGGTTACAGCTCTGTACCGTAGCTTCTGCGAGCAGAGGACCCGCACTAAAGTAAGTAACCAGAGATATAATTATAATATTTTTCATTAATGCTTTTCTTAATTTTTGAGATTAAAAGTTAAAAGGTTTTTATCACTGGGCGCGAGCCGTTCATAACTTGCCGTGACTTCAAACGTCCCTGAAATTGCGGCGGCTGAAAAAACTGCTTCCGGTGTACCAATACCCAGCAGATGACCGTCTTTAAGTATTGCCACCTCATCACAAGTGTCTGCTGCCATATTTAAATCATGGAGCGAAGAAATGATTGTGAGGGGGAGGTCCTTTATCAGTTTTAGAATTTCTAATTGATGGCGAATATCGAGATGGTTTGTTGGTTCGTCTAACACCAAAATGGAGGGCTCTTGTGCAAGAGCCCGGGCAACCATAACGCGCTGGCGCTCTCCACCAGATAAAGTACCGAAAGAGCGATTAGAAAAGGTTCTTACTTCCATTCGATGTAGGGCGGATTCCACGACCTGTTCATCTCTCGCTCCATTGCTACCTCCGAACCCTACATGGTGTGGAGTTCGTCCAAGAGCAACAATTTCGCGAACTGTTAATCCAAAGTCTGTAGGGTGCTCTTGCAGAACTACTGCGACTTTTTTGGCTGTATCACGAGCTGTCATTTCCCAAATATCTTTGCCACCAATCTCAACATTTCCGATTGTAGGCTTGTGGTAACGATAGAGTAGCCTTAGCAGCGTGGATTTTCCAGCGCCGTTCGGGCCTACTATACCAAGAACACGGCCAGGCGATAAGTCAAAACTAATCTCTTTTAAGATGTTATTATTACTTCTTGGTAGTGACAGGGAAACATTTTTTACAGAAACCGACGCACCAGATATTACCTCAACATCTGAAAAAGATTGCGCTTGGTACTCGGTAAATATCTTACCATTAAGTTTGAAATTTTTCATTATAACATAGAATTACAAATAACGAGTAAAGCATGAAATGTGTGGAACCAAACTTGTAGACCCCACCATTTTATATCGCGTTTTCGTTAGAATCATAATTTTCTCCTTACCGTACACCCGACGGCGGTTGTTTTACTATTCTAGCCGGTCTCCTGGCTCATGGTTCATCGCATCAGTACCTTCCCAACCTTATTCAAAGATCAGTGGTAAATCACTTTAGCTCACCATATACAGTCGCGGGTGCGGCTTTGGTTTACTTTTCCAAATTCCCTGGTCGCTTATAAATCTAAACAACCGCTAGAATGTTTAAATATTATACTAATAAATTTTGTATCAATCCTATTCAATTTTTTAGAACTTACTTTTGGATAGCATGCTACCTATTAACGAGCTATCGATATAAAAGCTTCAATGTCAACATTTTTTTCCATGTGATCGCCGAGCTTATCAAGTATATTTTCAACTTCTTGATCATAATCAAGATTGGACGGCTTAGCACCAATATTTTTCAAGAAATACCGTCGAAAACTGTTGTTAGAAAAAAGACCGTGTAAGTACGTACCCATTATCTGCCCCGTCAATGTTATTGCACCATCTGGCGTACCATTTGAAGTTGCAAATGGTCTGGAGCAGTCATTGCCAATGGTATCGCCGATGTGGATTTCGTAACCAGTTATTTGAGTACCAGACGCCAAATGTACCGCTGCGGTCGGCGTAACTTTTTTATTCGCTGTCATTGTTGTTTGAACGTCAAGATAACCTAATCCCTTAGTACTTCCAACGGCTCCTTCG
>CACOXV010000034.1 GCA_902631295.1 Paracoccaceae bacterium
GAATGACACTGATTTACGCATTGATTGGATGTCCGAGCTGGAGAATATTCGCAATTCCCTATTGAGTTTAAGATTACAGCTGTCTAACGAGCTGCAGAAACTTTCTGGATCTGATCGCTTCAGTTTTATAGCCTCGCATAGAGGAATGTTTTCACGTCTCGGCGCTTCGCCTTTACAAGTTGAAAAAATGCGAGAAGAATTTGGGATTTATATGGTTTCTGATAGTCGTTTTAATGTTGCTGGGCTGAATACCGAAACAGTCCCAATTTTGGCAAAAGCAATTATACAAACTGGTATTTGATGTTATTTTAATTTTCAGATTTCCTTTGTTTCTATTTAAAATAAATATCATCAAAACATATTTCTTCAATTTTTGTTCGCCCTATCATGGCCATTGCAACTGATATTTCTTTGCATAGATAATCAATATAATTTTCGATACCGTCTTGGTTATTTGCTGCATACGCAAGAGACCAAGGCCTGCCCATAAACGCAAAATTTGCTCCCAGTGCATATGCTTTAATTAGATCTTCTCCATTTCTTAGGCCTGAATCATAAAAAATATGTACATCATGCCCCAACGCTTTCCTAATTTTTGGTAACATTTCAATTGGGTGCGGAGCAGAGGCTAATTGCCTGCCTCCGTGGTTTGAGACATATATTCCATCGACGCCTATACCTTTCATGTTTATTGCATCGTCAGTGTTCAATACGCCCTTTATAACTAATTTATTTGGCCAGTGATCTCGAAGATATCTTAAGAAGTCCCAATCTGCACCAGCTCGAGAGGCACCGCGGTTGAAACTATTTGTATCCGTAAAGTTTCCAAATTTTGGAGCACCGTTCATCAGTGTCTTTAAGGACCAGGCTGGGTGTAGAGCGAAATCAAAAATTTGCTTCGGCCCAAATTTAAAGGGTACCTTTAGGCCGTTTCGTATTTCGTTCGGCCTAAAACCGATTTCTGGGACATCTACAGTAAAAATTAAAGTTTTATACCCAGCCATAAGTATCCTATTAAGAAGTTTTTCAAGTTCTGCTTTGTCTGCCATGTAGTAGAGTTGAAACCAGGCATATCCTCTCGAATATTCAGCATACTTTTCCAAAGACATTGAAGCAGCAGTTGATACACCAACTGGAATTTCATATTTGGAGGCGAATTTTGCGAATTCTTCATCCGCTCCTACTCCCGCCATTTGGACCATACCCATCGGAGCTATGCCAACAGGTAATTTTGTTGGTATTCGAAAGACTTTATGGTTCAAACTTCGTTGTTCAACATTAATTAGCGCTTTTGTTTTGAGCCTAAAATGTCTAATAATTTTTCTATTTTCTGCCTCTCCACTACCATCAGAGGCTGCACCGTCAATGTATTCAAACAGCAATTTTGGAAGTCTCTTCCTAGCAGATAGCCGAAAGTCATCAAAACTAATATCAACTTTAGAAAAAGGATTTAGCAAATCTAGTTCCTTGCTTTAATTTCTTCCATGAAGCGGTATCTAATAACAGCTGGGTCTATATCAATAACGGGTACAGGAATATTACCACTTTGACATTTTGATACAATTACTGTCATTTTTTTGCTTTGTATTGCTGTTTCTAATATTTCCTTTGTTTCTGCTGCCTGGCATTCAAAAACATTATCACAGCCACACGCTTTTGCGACTTTAGCAAGAGAAGTTTTACCACCTGCGTATGTTGGTTGATCACCTGTCGAACCGTAGCTTCCGTTGTCAATTATCAGCAATATGAAATTATTCACTACATTATTGGCAATCGTTGGGAGTGTTCCGAGGTTGGTTAGAACAGAGCCATCTCCATCAATTGCAATTATTGTTTCTTTTTGGCTTAAAGCAAGGCCCAATCCGATTGAAGATGCTAATCCCATTGTGCCAAGCATATAAAAATTTGTTGGTTGGTCATCGAGCATATGAAGTTCTTGCGATGGGAGGCCAATATTACTTACAACTAATTTGTCAGAAATAACCGGGATGATCGCCCTTAAGATATCTGCCCTTATCATGATATTGAACTCCAGAAATTTGCGTCGGTCAAAACGGCAACAGGTTTTTTTGCCATAAAAGTGTGATTTAAAATACCATCAAACTCGTCTACGTCTTTAGGTTCATGAAAATGATAGGTGGGAATCTTGAGCTGTTCTAGAAGGGCTTTAGTATGAACAGCCATTTCAACTTGGCATTGAACTTTTTCCCCAAGTTCGCCTCGGTAACTTATTAAGATGGGAAGAGGCATGCGGTAGTATTGTATTAAAGTCACCAATGTATTGATGGTAACACCAATTGCAGTGTTTTGCATTATTATACATGGACGTTTTCCACCCATGTATGCACCGGCACAAAGTCCCATTCCTTCATCTTCTTTATTTGATGGTACATGAAGTATTCTCTCATCTTTTTCCAACAATTCGATAATTCCAGACAGTTGTTTGCAGGGAACAGTTGTAACAAATTCTATCTTATTTTTTACCATGGCATTTAGCATATTTTGGGCAATTGACATTCCATAGTCCTCTAAACCAGTGTTGGTTTAACATCACCAATTTTAAAAAAATTGCCAATATAAAAATTTATCTGACACTTAAAGTTTCTTAATTTATAAAACTTCAATAGCTCATCGATGAATTTTTATACGGTTGGGTCTCACATGGGATATATTATAGCAATTGATCAGGGGACAACGTCCACTCGTTCCATAGTCTTCGATGATAAATTTGCAATTGTGGGGCAAGGCCAGGAAGAATTTGAGCAACACTTTCCAAAAAGTGGATGGGTTGAGCATAATCCGCATGATCTGTTAAACACAGTAATCTCAACCTGTAAAAAAGCTCTTAATGATGCAAAAATTAAAGCAAACGAGATCCTTGCATTAGGTATTACAAATCAACGCGAAACTACTTTGCTCTGGGATAAGGTCACAGGGAAACCTATTTATAATGCAATTGTCTGGCAAGATCGCCGCACGTCTAAATTTTGTGATGAGTTAAGAATTTCTGGAGCAGAAAAGTTAGTAACTCGCGTTACTGGACTATTATTGGATCCGTATTTTTCATCAACGAAACTAAAATGGTTGCTAGATAATGTCGAGGGAGCAAGGGCCAAAGCTGGGGCTGGTGAACTTTTATTTGGGACTGTTGATACCTTCCTGATTTGGCATCTAACTAATGGTGTTACTCATGCCACAGACGCGACAAATGCTTCTCGAACGATGCTCTATGATATTAGTGAAGGGGAGTGGTCGCAGGAGATTTGTGAACTTTTGGATATACCCATGTCCATTTTACCAGAGGTCCGAAATTGTTCTGACGACTTTGGAGTATGTGACGAAAAAATACTGGGTTACAAGATTCCAATTAAGGGAGTGGCTGGTGACCAACATGCGGCAACAATAGGACAAGCTTGCTTCAAGCCAGGCATGATGAAGTCGACCTACGGTACTGGATGTTTTGCATTGTTGAATACAGGAAGTAGCATAGTAAGGTCAAAAAATAAGTTGCTTACTACTATCGCTTATCAGTTTGATGGGAAACCAACTTACGCACTTGAAGGTTCTATTTTCATAGCGGGTGCAGTCGTGCAATGGCTAAGAGATGGCTTGCAGATTATAAGTTCGGCAGCTGAGACACAGGATTTAGCAACACAGGCGGATAGTAACCAACAAGTGATTATTGTGCCTGCGTTCACTGGCTTGGGAGCACCCTATTGGAACCCTGATTGCAGAGGAGCAGTATATGGCTTGACGCGAAATTCTGGGCCAGCTGAATTAGCAAAAGCAGCTCTGGAATGTGTAGGCTTTCAAACAAGAGATTTGTTAGAAGCTATGCAATATGACTGGCATGACGACGGTGAAGAAAAGCCTGTTTTAAGGGTTGATGGAGGCATGACATCGAGTGATTGGGCAATGCAGTTTTTAGCTGACATACTCAACGCTGGTGTTGATAGACCAAAAACACTTGAAACCACGGCAGTTGGAGCTGCATGGCTTGCCGGGTCAGCAGTCGGATATTATCCGCCATTTGATGAGTTTTCTAGATTATGGAAAAGTGAGTCGCATTTTGCTCCAATTATGCAAGAAGAAGATAGAGAGCGGAAATACAATGCCTGGAAATCTGCTGTTGAGGCCACAATCAGTGTCTAACTATATGATTTTTGTAAAAAATATAAAATAAACCAGAAATTACTAAAGAAATACTTGACCGCGTCTTCCACTATCTTAGGCTAGGTTATGTTGCTTTTCAAAAAGCCAATTTAAAGGGAGATATTAAATGAAAAAATTCATAGTAGCCGCAATTGCCGCTTCAATGGCATTGCCGGTTTATGCAGCAGATTTAGGTGGTCGTGTTTTAAACATTGGTTCTGATACAACTTATCCTCCACATGAGTTCATAGAAGATGGTGTGGTAAAAGGTTTTGATGTCGATGTAGTTGCAGAAATTTGTGAGAGAATAAATTGTACGCCTAACTGGGTCACAACAGCTTGGGATGGTATTTTCGCAGCACTTGCGGATGGTCAATTTGATATGGTCGTTTCGGGTGTTACAATAACTGATGAGCGCGATAAAATAGTAGATTTTTCGGATCCTTATATAATTGTTCAGCAGGGTGTATTGATGCGTGTAGAGGATGAGGGTGCAACAATCGATGCTTTTAAAAGTGGTGATATGAGATTGGCATCTCAAAACGGAACTACAAACGCAGCTTTGGGCGAGGAATTAGTCGGGAGAGATAACCTTCAGCTTTTTGACTCTTTTAATAATGCGGTAATTGCTGTCCAAAATGGCGATGTTGATGGCGTAATCATCGATTCAACATCAGCTGCTGCATATGAGCAAGAATTTGCTGGAGAACTGACAGTTGGAATTACTGGATTGTCTTCAGATCCTTTAGGACTTGTGTTTCAGGAAGGCGACAGCATTCAAGACGCTTTCAATGAAGGTTTAGCAATGATTAAAGATGACGGAACCTTGCAGAAATTGGTTGTCAAATGGTGGCCAAAATAGTTTGAGTAGAAATACAGGGGATTCCATTCCCCTGTATTTTCCTTGAAAGTAAAATAATGAGCAACTTTATAAGTGTTTTGCGCAACATGCGCGCAAGCAGTCTCATGTTTCTTATGGTTTTGCCAGTGATAGTGTATTTACTGGCAATATCCCGAAACTACGGGGCTGCTATTTATGAAGTCCTTGGCATAGAAGATAACGCCCCGCTTTTACTTAGTAATTTTATCATGTTCTGTCTTTCGGGAGCAGTAGGTTTCTGGGGTGCATTGCAAATCTTAAGATCCCTAAGTCCTGACATTTTACCCGAAGAGAGGTCAAAATTTCGACTAAAGGCATTTTTTGCTTTTGTTTTACAAGCGGCGATACTTTTATTCCTATCTCAAGCCGACTGGATAAATCCTTACATTAAATCTATAGCTGTGAATGCTTACGATCCAAGAAACGTAGATTGGCTCATTATGGTCGATCAATCGTTTACATTGAGCCCAGAATTTGAAGCAGAGCTTTTGCGGTGGACGCAGAATAGTCTTTGGCAATTATCGATAGTTTGTGGTTTTCTTGCGCTTTTATCAATTTTTGGGTCCAGTTTTCTGAATTCTAATTTTGGCTTCTGGTTTGCTGTTCTGATAATGATTTTAGAGTTTTCTTTTTTATTTTATTTCCTAATGATAGCCCATGCTGGATTTGCCGTAGGTCTAATGATTACGATTAGGGCCGCAATCTTTGCGTATTTGGGCGCATCAATATTGGGGTTGGTTTGGGCATTTTTGTCTAGGCTAAAAGTATCGGTACTTGCCGAAAGGATAATCTGTTTAATAGGGGTGATCCTTATTATTGCCGCTACTATCTTTGTCATTCAACCTAAAAAAGAGATTGTATTGGTTGGTGATCTTTCTGGCCGAATTGGTATAGCTGCTGGTATTCCCTCTCATATTTCCGACACGGTAAGATATGGTGATTTTTTAGACGAACCACCGGAAAATCCATTCAAAATCCGCTCGCTAAAAAGTCTAGATCAGGCAGTAAAACTTCTCGACGAGGGTAGAATATCTGGTACACTCTTGACACCTGACCTTGCAATTAACTATCCCATTGTTTGGAAGGCGAAATATCTTAGTTCTCTCTACGCTACTGTGGCTAAAGTTTGTTACGTTTTAGGTGTTTTGAGTATTCTTTTAGTAATTGTTGGCCGAATGACGTCAGCACATCCACTTGCAGTTTTATCAGATTTTTTTGTCGATACACTTCGTGGTGTGCCAATGTTAGTTATTATTTTATACGTTGGGTTGCCTCTGGCTGGGGCAATAAAAACTGCAACAACTGGGTATATAGATATCCAAATGATGACCCGAGGTATTGCTGCAATTGCGATCGGTTATTCTGCATATATGGCTGAAATTTTTCGAGCTGGAATAGAAGCCATACCCAAAGGTCAAATAGAGGCCTCTAGGGCACTTGGAATGCGTGAACGGCATATTGCCCGATTTATTGTTATACCACAGGCAATCGCAATAGTATTACCAGCGTTGGGCAACGAGTTTATAGCGATGCTAAAAGACACTTCTCTAATATCAATTCTCTCCATTCGTGATTTAACCCAAAGAATGAGAGAGTTTCAGGCTCAAAGCTTTTTAGCCTTTGAACCCTTTAACTCAGCTGCGCTGATATATGTTCTACTCACTTTGATCGCCGCTTCTGGCGTAAAAGCACTTGATAACATTATTAATAAATCTCGCGAACGAGAATGAGTGCTGTACACTCACGAACTTGGTATGATGACACTTGTGTTTCGCCAGGCTGGCAGTCTTCGCCAGTAATTAATAACGAAAACTTTGACTTTTGTATTATTGGTGGTGGTCTGGCTGGGCTTTCCTGTGCGTATCATTTGGCTGAAAAGGGTGCCAACGTAGCGCTTATAGAAAAGTCGGATCTAGGTGCGGGGGCTTCCGGGAGAAATGGGGGTTTTTGCTCAACCGGTTGGGCGGCAAATAGCTTACAAATCCGCAGAGTTCTTGGTGAAAATTATAGTACAGAATTTGAGGCGCTCGGTTTAGAGGGTTTAAATTGGATGCGTCAACGTGCTTTCAGCCGCCGATATTCAAAAGCTGAAGCAGTTAAAGGAGTTATATCGCTTGGATTGAGTAAAAATATCCCAGAAGACTTAAAAGTTTTAACAAAGGATAAGTTAGAGGAGTTCGTCATAGGACCTAGGTATCGATGGGGAATAGTTGATAAAAGTGCATTTCATTTCCATCCATTAAATTTCTTAAGAATATTTGCTGAAGAAACTCAAAAAATTGGTGTAAAGATTATTGAAAATATCGGTCGCGTAAAAACGAATAAAACTGGTGTAATATCTTCAGGAGGTATCAATTTAAGATGTAACAGAATAGTTTGGGCCACTGGAGGATATGGTCTGGAGAGTAATTCAATTTTAAAAAAATTGGTACTACCAATCCAAACATTTATTTGTGTAACGTCACCCATGGGTGCCATATTGGATAAGTATATCCCGACCAATATGGCCCTTGGAGATGACCGAAGAGCTGGAAATTATTTTAGACGATTACCTGATGGAAGATTGTTGTGGGGTATGGGTGTCAGCGCGATGCAGCAAAAGCCTATACATAAGATTAGATCAATGGGTTTACAAAATATCAAAGCTCACTTTCCGGATATGGTACATAATATGGAAAAAGATAGAATCACGATAGACTATGCTTGGTCTGGATTGATGGCGTATGCCTCTCATTTCCTTCCAGTAGTAGGACAAATAAATGACAGAGAATTTTCACTTTGTGGTTTTGGTGGTCACGGCATGAATACTGCACCGATCGTGGGTAAAAAAATGGCAAGCTTTTTAACTGGGGATTCAAATAGTTTGGACTTGTTTTCAAGAATTCCTAAGCAAAAAACTTACGGTTTATTGGGAAGACTGGGTGCTGAAATCGAATATCGTAGGCTTTCTTTTTTAGATTATTTAAGTGAACGATATTAGTTAAGGTATATTGGCTGGGGTGGTAGGATTCGAACCTACGGTACACGATACCAAAAACCGTTGCCTTACCACTTGGCTACACCCCAACACAAAAAATTGTTTACGATGGTGATTAAAAAACATCAAGAGGCAATGGTATAAAAGGGCTACCATATGGTAATTTATTTCTTTTGATGAAGAATAAGATTGTACAATGGATTTTGTTAGCCATATTTTTCGAAAAAAAATTTTCTTTTTGTAATCTTCATTTAAACCGTCTAGATAGCGCGCAAGCGACTCCGTAGCTCAACTGGATAGAGCAATTGACTTCTAATCAATAGGTTGAGGGTTCGAGTCCTTCCGGGGTCGCCAACAATATTATTCGCCTTCCGAAAATTAATTTCTAATTTTTGTTTTTTATACTTTGTAATTTGACGGTATTATCATCATCATTGTCAAAGTCTGTTCTTATAGTTTTGCTAGCTTTTGCGCCTAGGTTTTTTAACGACTCAACCTGAGAAATCATGTTTCCTCTTCCTTTCGAAAGCTGGCTGAACGCCTGACTATAAGAGTCTTGCGCTTGATCTAGTCTTTCTCCAACGCGTTCCATACTTTGTACAAATCCATATACTTTATCATACAGTTTTCCGGCACGATCTGCTATAAGCTCAGCATTTTGATTTCGCCGATCAACTGCCCAAACATTTGCAATCGTTTTCAGGGCCATCATCAGTGTTGTTGGGGTGGCAATGGTAATATTTTTTTCAAGAGCAAATTCAGTTAATGCAGGGTCTTCTCTAAGTGCTTCCGATAAAGCACCCTCGATCGGCACAAAAAGAATTACATAATCCACTGTTGAGTTCTCAGCTGTCTGGTACCCTTTTGCAGATAAAGCGTTGATATGGGCTTTAATTGAAGTCAGATGTCGTTTGCGTGATCGAAGTGCATCCTCATCAGTCTTTGCATTTACCGCCTCATTATAGGCTGAGAGAGAAACTTTACTGTCGATAACTAGGCTTTTACCTCCCGGAATGCGAACTACGACGTCTGGCCGCAATCGTTCACCGCTTGCTCCGATTCGATGAGCTTGTGTTTCGTATTCCTCGCCCTCTCTGAGACCCGAACGCTCCAGAATACTTTCTAGAACCATTTCTCCCCAAGCGCCTTGTATCTGCGTATCACCTTTTAGCGCTTTTGTAAGAGAAATTGCTTCTTGGGATATTGCTTCTGAACGTTTAGAAAGCTGTAAAATCTCTACTTTCAAGCGTTCACGATCTTTTACAGTTTCCTCATGAACTTGGCGCAACTCTTTCTCAAAATGCCCTACATGTTCTTTCAGAGGTGTGAGAGTAGCTTCCAGTTTCTCAATATTTGCTTTGGAAAAGCTTTCTCCTTGAGCTTTAAGAGCATTTTCTGCCAATTCCTTAAACTGAGCCTCCATATCATGCCTGAGTTTAGTGAGAATTTCTATTTTTTCATTTGCAGCCTTTTGTTCTGCTTCATTTTTCGCACGAATTTTGGTTATTGTATTAGACTGGTCTCTCAGTTGCGTGTTTTGCTCATCAATTTTTTCTTGAAGATCTTTCAAATCATCTTTAAGTCGCCCATTTTCAAGTTTCCGTTCTTCAGCTAATGCGGCAAATTTTGCGGCCTCTTCTTTTGATTTTGAAAATTCAGAGTAGGCTCCATTGCTGGTCATATTTGGTTTTTGAGATGAAAAGGGCTTTCCAAAGCGCCAGAAAAACGCAAGTCCTAAGGCCACGAATAGTAATATAGATAAAAAAGTGGGTAAGTTTTCCATTATCTGATTCAATATGCTCTCTCCAAGTATCCTTTAAATTTAACCTCAATTTAAGTTTTAATTAGTACCTTGTTCAAAAGAAAGTTTTTCAAAAGTTGCCTGCCGGATTGTAAGTAAGATAGCGGTTATTTATATCAGCTCTGGGAATTTTTATAGTTATTTATAGAGGCCTACTAAGCTTCACATCATTTATTAAATTTTTATATACCTATCATACACTCATTTTCTAAAGAATTGAACAAAGCTTTTCCCGTACTAACTAGTCTTAGTAGAAGAGATAGTTTTGTCATGTAGTAAAGGCACATAGATTTTTAATAAGGGTGAGTGCTGGTTCCACAAGTAAAGAAAGTGTACTTGATTGACTACTAATTAGCACTTTGCCAAGATTTTATAAATAGGACTTTTTCATGAAGCATATTGTAGCTGTATTCATTTTATTTTTTATTTCGGGTTGTGGCCTTAAACCTTCTTTAGATGATCCAAAGCTATCGAATGTGCAGTTAGACTTAGAGAAATTTTTGGTTGGCGACCTGGTGGCTTATGGGCAGTTTCAAGATGTTTTGGGTAATGTGAGCCGGCGTTTTACAGTAAATATGAACGGTGAGTGGGATGGAACAAACCTTAAACTGACTGAAGATTTTGTTTATTCAGATGGAACAACCGAACAAAGAATTTGGTATCTAACAAAGACAGGTGAACAAGCCTGGAATGGGACTGCAAAAGGAGTAATTGGACAAGCAGAAGGTTTAGAAGATGGAGATACGTTTTATTGGAACTATACTATTGATTTACCTGTCCCGGATGGCACTATGCGCGTAACTTTTGATGACTACATGTGGCTCCTATCTGAGGATAGAATGTTAAACAAAGCTTACATGTCTAAATTTGGAGTCCCATTAGGAGAAGTGACAATAATGTTTGAAAAGTTATAAAACTTGTCAAGTATAACATCCATTAAATTTGAGTTAATTCTTCGTTAATTATGCGCGATCCCTGTCTTAAATACCCCTCGTAAGATTGGGCATCGATATTGGCACCGCAGATCACTAATCCAATTCTTTTGCCAGTTAATTTTTTACGTAATGGCCAAATTGCTCCAGCAAGAACAGCACCAGCAGCTGGTTCAACTGCCAATTTACCTTCTTGTTGAAATAGTGATAAACCTGCACAAATTTGATTGTCTGTTACGGTAACAAATTCATCAACAAATTTCTTACAAACAGAATAACTAAAGGGAAGTGCCATAGGAGGGGCAAGGCTATCCGCGATAGTGTCGATTGAATTCAAAGTTACGGGTTTTCCAACTTTTATCGATTGTGCCATGCTATTTGCACCAATCGGTTCCACACCATATATTTTACAGTTGTTGTTTTTAAGTTTTACTGCCGCTGCCACTCCTGAAATTAGTCCGCCGCCACCTACAGCAACTACAACAGCATCTAAATCAGAATAGTCTTCGATTAGTTCTAAACCAACGCCAGCTGCGCCCAAAGTCGTATCAATCCCGTCAAATGGATGGATAAAAGTTCTATTTTCTTCCCTCATGAGCCTATCTGCTTCTGCAAAAGCGGCTAAACCTCCTTCTTTCATAATTATTTCTGCACCATAAGTTTTCGCAAGCGAAATGCGATATGGATTTGCTGATGTCTGCATGACTACTTTTGCAGATAATTTTTCAACCTTTGCCGCCCATGCAGCTGCAATAGCATGATTTCCGGCACTAGCAGCGGTGATGCCAAACTTTTTATTCTCTTTTATAATTTGCTTTGTTACCGAAAGTGCACCTCTAGCTTTAAATGTTCCAGAATGTTGAAAGCATTCAAGTTTCAGATAAATCTCACTTTTCTTAATTAGGTCGCGCAAGACGGGCGAAGATAGTTTTGTAGTCGGCGTTCGTAATATTGATGATGACAATTCCGAATAGCGCGTTTCTATTGAATTAAGATTAATGCATTGCAAGCTTGAGTTATCCAACTCAGGTTCCTTTCGAAGTGAATTGAAACAACGAGTTAATAAGATATTAACTTAGCACAGTTTCCGTTAAAAAGCTAAAACTAAGAAATGCAGGCATAGTTGGGGGACACTATTTTCAAAGCTCATCGGTGCGAATGATATAAGCTATTAATAAAACCCCCATTAATACTCCAAATAGTGCAGCATACTTTAAAAACCATAAAACCGGGTCAATCGAAAAGATACTTACAAAACACAGAATCAAATATAACGAAGTAAAGAATAATGGTGCTTTTTTTCCGTTAAACTTTGATTTATTTTTTTGTTTTGGTTTCATAAAGACAAAAACCTTTTATTCTAATATCGCAAAAAGTTAGTTTTTTTAAAGCTTAGGTAAACACTTTTAATACCAATTATTCGTTTGTTTTTTCTCAAGAGCCTTCACATTCAATTATTTGGATTTTTTTCAAACTTTATGATACAATGTAGTTGTGGATGGCGGCCTCTGCTGAACCTACACAACAGAAAATGACCTGAAAACCTGCGTGGTCCAAGCACACCGCCATCCCTCCTTAAAGTAAATAAGATCTTGCCTTTGGTCTATTCTTGCCCCGGCAAGGGATAATCGCCGGCGGTTCTAGCTGCTTTAATTGCCTTATCAACGTTCATTTCTGGCAGTATCAAAAGCTCATCCCAGCCTCCCGAAAGCATCATATTTGCGTGCAAACCTGAAGCGGTCTCATAGTCATCGAGCTCAACATCTGCAATAACGTCAAATGGGCCCTGCAGATAGGTTACATTACCGAGTTTGCCACCTACTTTCTCAACCATTTGTTTCACTGCTGAAACTCTGGTTTCATAGTTACTGCTCATCATGCCTTGCATTCCCGCTGCGCTATATGCTCCAAGAAAAAAAACTTTCATAAATATCTCCAATTATTTGATTTCATAGAAATGTCGCAAGTGCTTACAATTTTGTCAATCAAACTGATTTCGCAGCTTTGTAAGGTCGCTAGACATTGACTTCTGCAAGGATGATATCAAGTGTTTCTAAAATCATGTCGATATCGTCTGCTTCTATTGATAATGGAGGACGAATCTTCAAGACATTATCCTTAGGTCCCTCACTGCCAACTAGAATGCGATATTCGCGCATACGATTTTTGACAAAAGTACAAAGCCTTGTGTTTTCCTTGCCGGTTTTGTCAATAAATTCGATGCCGACAAAGAGACCCATTCCGCGAACGTCTCCAATAGACTGATACTTTTCCTGAAGATTTATAAGTCCTTTCTTTAACTTTATTCCCATTTCCTGCGCATTGGACTGAAGCCCTTCCTGATCAACTATTTCAATCACCTCTTTTGCAATAGCGCAGGACAGCGTTGAACCTCCAAATGTGGAAAAAAATTCAATACCGTTATCAAAACTATTTGCAATTTTTTTGGTTGTTGCAACTACCCCAATCGGATGGCCGTTCCCAATCGGTTTGCCTAGAACAACAATATCGGGACAGACTTTTTGATATTCAAAACCAAAATAATAATCACCAAGACGCCCCAAACCAGTTTGAACTTCGTCAGCTATGCAAATCCCTCCTTGCTTTCGTATTAATTTATACACTTCATCTAAATATCCCGTTGGCGTGATAATTTGGCCTCCAACTGATGGAAACGTTTCTGCGATAAACGCGCACAATTTTTGATTTTTCGATTTCAGGTTTTCTATGGCTTGACTGATTTGACTGGCAAACTTTTCCCCACACCTAGGGTCACCTCTTTTGTATGTACCTCTATAGTCATCGGGGATTTCTACCAGCTCTAGCCACTCTGGCTGCCCAACACCGCCAGGCTTATTGAATTTGTAGGCAGATAGATCGATCGCACCTGTTGTATTTCCAAAATAGCCATGATCTGTGGTGATCATGCCTCTTGCTTTTGTATATTCACGGGCCAGCCGAATAGCTAGTTCGTTAGCTTCCGAACCCGAATTTACGAAAAAACATACTTTAAAATTTTCTGGTAATTTTGACAGGATACTTTCTGCTAGATTTGATTGGTTTGGGTGTAGATATCTCGTATTAGAGTTTAGCTTTTTTAGTTGTTCGGATGCTACCTTGCGGATCCTGGGATGAGAATGCCCAACATGAGGAACATTATTATAGGCGTCTAGGTACGATCTGCCCCATTCGTCAAATAGATGAGTTTTCCAGCCCCTAAAAAACATAATTGGGTCGTCATATGACAACCGTAAGTTACCTGAAAAATTTTCTTTTCTCTTGTTGAATATTTCTGTCTTCTGCGTTGGTAAAAAACTTACCCTCTCATCAGGTAAATTTAAAATAGCTGCAGGATTAGGACAGATGGTATTAAAAAATTCAAGATCGTCTGGATCTGCAACCCCTGGCCAGTCATTTTCAAGACCATTTGTTGTTAAAGCAATTTGAAAATGCAAATGAGGAGCCCAACCACCATTCACACCTATGTCGCCGAGAACGCAGAATTGTTCTCCCTTTTTAATTTTCTTACCAACTATATGTCGCTTGGAAAAATTTGGATTTAGATGACCATATAAACTGTAAAAAATATCGTTGTCGTCAGTTTTGTGTTTAAGAATTATCATCCCGCCATAGTCAAGTCCATTCGTACGGTTCTCTATGGCTACAATTTCACCGTCCATTGGTGCAAAAATAGGCACTTCTGCGGGAGCAAAAATATCAATTCCTAGATGCACTGTACGACGATTACTGGCTTTGTATATTCCAAAACGAAATTCGGGAGCTGTGTAAATTAGTCTTGGTTCGTTGTAATAGCCTAGAAATACTTCATTTTCGCATGTTGCATCAGACCCAATTTCTCTTGCTTCTTTTTCTGATAATTTGAAAGGGTTTTCAGGAATAGCAGAGTTTTCAATTGCTAAAGATACGATCGGTGCATTTTCTAATGGGTTTCCCATAACCTCGCTAAAATTTCCACGGTTTTTATAAATCCAAGATCGTATTCGTTTTTCATTCGCTACTATTTCTTTGCCACAGGCTTTTCTTAGTCGACACTTCAGAAGTCCTTGATTTATCTTATTTTTTTCCAAAAAATCCCAGGCAGGCTTTTGCGATACAGTGACATATGGATCGTTTGGAAAGTCTATTGCTAGCATTGTAGAGTTGACAACGCTGACTGCCAAACGCATCAAAAGCAAGTTCCAAATCAAATCAATCTCAGGAATTGTAAGAGGACAAGTACGATTGAACCCAGATACCAAAGCAACTAAGGATTTTTCCGGATGAGGGGTTTCTAAAACAATATATGCCCCTGCAATAGCAATTTCGCAAACACGCGGCGATACACACATATCCCCAAAATCAATTATACCAGACAGTGATTTTTTTTTGTCATAATCGCCAGAAACTAAGATGTTATAATCATTTGGGTCATTTTGTATAACTTGCCGATTAAATGATTTGAGCTCAGGTAAACATCTGGTGAAATTTTCTGAAATATTTTTAACTATTTTGTAGCGTTCTTTATCTTTGATACAAATTAGGTGATCATCAATCCAACCTGCTTGCAGAAGGTTCCATTTAAATGTTCGTTCTAGGTCTTTATTTTTATAACCCCTAAGCGCAGTGGTCGTTGCGCCCAGCGCTTCGCCAATTTCTTCAATCAAATTTAAGGGTTTCGAATGTAACTTTGCTAAACAATTACCGGGAATATATCTTAATGCCCAAACAACTCGAACATTTCCCGCCTCGTCCACCACTTCTATGTAGCTTTGCCCTGATAGGTTCAAAAAAACTTTTGGCGTGCTAGGCAAATTAGCAACTTTTTCTACATGTTGCATTGCAGAAATTTGCGCTTTAACTAACCAGCTCGGGCAGTTGTTTCGCATTACCTTCAAAATTAAGGGTTGCTCAGAAGAGCTAACCGCTAAAAAGTTTAAGTCATATTCGCCGTCTAACTTTTTTAATTTTGCTTCTACGCCCCAGCTTTTTTTTAAAACAGCTGCCCAGTATTCTGTACTTTGGTTAATTTGAGTTTGGATTGCCATGAATTTGCCTTCGCGCGGGCTTGTCATTGATCAGAATGTTTAGTGTCTAACTTTATATAAGAATACTTGAAAGTTTATTAATCTCACTCAGAAGATATATCATACGTTAATATTGTTTTAAAATCTTAATTCGGTAATTAGCAACAATGTTATCCAATCAGTACTCGGTTAGTTTACGTAAAATTTCATGGACGAATAAAAACATAATTTTTTTGTCAGTTTGAAAAAGAAATTGTTCAGAAGTAGGCTATGATGCTTTAAAAGCCGGTAGGTAACTTCATTCTGTTTCTCTGTCCTCTTGACCCTTTGGACGAACTAAATTTATCAAGTTCCATCGGATTGCCAAAGCTGAAAGGGCTAGTAGTAGAATTGCGCCACTTTCATACAAAAGGTCTACGGTATTTATGCCTTTACCCTGTAGAATAATTAGCCTGCAGAGTGCTGTTATAGCTATAAAAATTGGAACAGTTATTGGAATTTTTCGGAACTTATAAAAAGCGGCAACCATTCCTAAAACTTCAGCGTAAATGAACAATAATAGTAAATCTGTTAATTTAACAGCACGCGTGGAAACTACGCTTACTATTTCAAATATTACGGCGTAGGTAGTGAGAAACGCTATAATAACAAGGAGTGTCTTCTCCATAAAAGTTATTATTTTATACCAATCTACAGAAAATTTTTCTTTTTCTTCCATTTTTGTGAAGTAGGTCTAATTTTTTAAATGTCGAAAGTATTTATTTGCGTTGGAGAGAATTTTCGAAACGGAGTAAAGCATCTTTGCATTTTAGTAGTTGTAACGGTGGAGTTAAATCGATTTTTATAATCTTAACTTTTACTATTTGTTTTTCCTGTTACATACATAGACAGCAATACGGTATGTGAATTGATGGCAAAAAGATTTCAAATTACTCTAGCCCAATTAAATCCCACAGTGGGTGATCTTGAGGGTAATTACAAAGCCG
>CACOXV010000035.1 GCA_902631295.1 Paracoccaceae bacterium
CAGAAGCATAACATCGCTTGGTCTCCAATAAAAAAGCTTGGTTTGCAGGCCTATAATTATCAATGTTGCTGGAAATTCACACTTGGCCTGTCTGTTACACTGAAATAAAGGCTAATTTTTTTCTTGCAAAAGTGCTTTGGTCCAAAATGGTTGTGCGGTAAATAAAGACAGCACTCACCGGATAGAAAGTTTGGTTGATATGAACAGAACGCAGTTTGTTATAGTAATAATTGTAATGATTTTGCTGTATATTTTTATTTATGCTTAAGGTAATTTTAGTTTTATCAGCTATTCGCCGAACAAAATTGAAAACTGCGACGCAGCTAAAATAAGTGCAAGAGCTAAGTTCATAAGCCTTAACAAATTATAGGGCTGTCTGGAAATAAATTTATAAGCGTGACTGTTTTTGGTTTCAACAGTCGCATCCTTGATATTTGCAACTTGCGATTGGAGAGTTGAATCTCCCCAGACAACTGTGAACAAAGCAGTAGCTATAATGGGAACACATAAGGCAATTTCGTGTCCATTAGTATTAGCAAATAAAAGCAAAGCAAAATTCGCACTATTAGCCAATAAAGCAATTGCAATCCCCGCAATTTGAAACGTTATAGCATGAAATAAACCACTTAAGCTTGGATCAGTTTGAATTTCCAATTTCTATTCCTTTTGTTAAAGCAATTTAACACCTACCTTAATTTCAAAGAGAGAAATTTAAAATATGAATTTCTTATTCAATTAAAACTTTATGCCGTCTACTTAGGTAATATAGAACCTATCAACCCTTGAACCGGTATCAAAAAAGCTCAATACACTTAAGTCTGCTATTCTAAGTATGTCTTATAAGATCACATCCCATACATTTATTGGTCCCCAACAGACATGTTGTTGCTACTCAAAGTGTACTTGTAACGTCGACAGAAATATTGTAGCTCACCCTGCTAACCGATTAATATCTCCTAAAGATTTATTGAGAGTAAACATTTGCTAGCCCAAAGTTTGAAGGTCTACCTAGACAAAATTGGCTTCCACTATTCATGGATAATGGCAGCGATGGTATTTCTATTCACTTTGGCTACTTCTTCAATAGGCAATGCGCCACAGATTTTAATTTTACCAATAACTGAAGCACGTGGTTGGAATATCTCAGATGTATCATTGGCTACCGGGCTTATGTATTTTATGACAGCACTTTTGTGTCCAATTGGTGCTCCATTGATGCTTCGAATTGGGGTAATAAACGTGGTCCTCATTGTTATTTTATTAGAAATTGTGGGTCTGCTTTGTACTGTTTTGGCGTATGAAAAGTGGCATCTTCTCTTTAGCATAGGCTTATGTCTGGGAATTGCCTCTGGAATAATTGGCTTAGGTCTTGCTGCCACAGTTGCAACAAGATGGTTTACTGCAAGGCGTGGCCTTGTCGTAGGTATAATGACATCTGCATTTGCAGCCGGTCAATTAATTTTTATGCCATTAATGGCTTGGATTACTACTGCTTACAATTGGCAGTTTGCAATTGCACCGGGTCTAATTGGTGGTATTATTTGTGGAATTTTATTTTTATTATTTGGAAAAGATTGGCCCTCACAACTCAATTTGGCTGCCTATGGCGATGATGAAATTTATTATCCACCAACTGAAAACCCTGGTAACGCAATAATTATATCTGTTAGAGCTCTTGCAGGCGCGATCAATAACCCAGCATTCTGGATTTTAACAATTACCTTCTTTATTTGCGGTCTCACTAGTACGGGCGTTGTTGGTCAGCATTTTATCCCATTCTGTGCTGATAATAATGTGGGGATTATAGTGGCGTCTTCGTATTTGGCCTTAATGGGTTTTTTTAATTTTATCGGTACTATGGGGTCAGGTTGGCTTTCAGACCGTTATGATAATTATAAGCTACTTGCAATTTATTATGGTTTGCGTGGACTATCATTATTTTATCTGCCTTATAGTAATTTTGACATTTATAGTCTTACGCTTTGGGCTATTTTCTTTGGACTAGATTTTATTGCGACTGTTCCTCCTACAGTAAAGTTAAGTGGAAAGTTTTTTGGAAAAGTTAATGGCCCTATAGTCTTCGGTTGGATCTTTGGCGCGCATCAATTGGGTTCAGCAGTCGCTGCTTATGGAACAGGTTTATCGCGAGATTTATTGAGTACTTATGTTCCGGCCTTTTTATTAGCTGGGTTAGCTTGTTTTGTAGCCACTTCGTTGTTTTTTTACTTAATATCGTTCAGGCCAAAATTCTCTTACTGATTATGTTATAGTTTTGCAAAAATTGCTTGAATTCACTGCCAACTCAGTCCGCGCGATTTAAAAATCTTTTTCGCACGATCTGTGTAATCAGTTATAATGCCATCTATCCCCATATCGATCATATTTTCTATATCTTCAACTTCATTTACTGTCCAAGTGCAAACAGGCAAACCCAAGTTGTGTGCTTCAGTCACAAGTTCGACAGTTATGTCCTTGAAATATGGACACCACAAGTGGCCACCTGCAGCTTGAATTGCCTCTGGGATAGAACAATTGAAAGATGCAAAGTCAGGTGAAGTTTCTTCAGTTGGCGTATCAAATGGATCATCTGAACTTTCAGGCAGCTGAGATAAGTACGATCTTGGCATTTCTGGAGCTATGAGGCGGCACTCTTCTAACAATTTCCAGTCAAAACTGTGTAAAACTACCCGATTTGATAAAGATCTCTTTTGAATTTCAAAAACGATATGTTCGACAACATTTCTTTTATCAATTGAGGGTTCAGATTTGAGCTCTAAGAGTAGGAATAAATTTTGGCCTTTTGGTTGACAGGCAAGCTCGAGTAAATCCGATAATCTAGGAATGCGAACATCCGAAAAGAAAGCTTGCTCTGGATATAAACTTCCGTAAGAGCTTCTTTTATCTACACCACCAACATCGAACATTTGAAGATCAGCAACTGTTAGATCGCTTATTTTGGGCCCATTGTTTAAAAGCCAGTTACCCTCGGCATTTCTAGTTATGGATTTTGATAGATAAAAGTCGTGCGTAATTACTGGTACTTCATCTTTAGTAAGTAAAACGTCAAACTCAATAGCACTGATACCGTTTTCTAAAATGTATTCAAAACCCTCAATTGTATTTTCGGGCATTAATCCTCGAGCGCCCCTATGACCTACCAAGCTTTTAAATCCTGGTTTTCCGTGAAAGGCATTAAGCTGAGGAAACTTTCGCAAGTATGGGGACTCTTTCACTGAGGTATCCTTTTCCCCTTGTCGCTTTGAAAGATATGAATGTTTTTATGGTCAGAGTCGAATGCCAGCACCGATCGTCTCTAATCAGGCTACATACCCTCTATGATCATCAGGTCTGTATCAACACCTCGATCCCGTATTGATTTCGCAGCTTGGTACTCGTCACTAAAATAAAATTTCTCAGCAGCTTCTTTGCTTTCGAATTCAATAAGTGTAACGACCCCTGTCACTTCTCCTTCATGTCGGTCGGCATTAGGACCTCTCGCTAATAATTTACCACCAAAGCTTTCTATTAATGGTAGTGCGACAGATGAAAATTCTTTAAAAATATCCTGGTCTTTAACGCGCAAGTTTGCCATGAGATAACCTTTTGACATATGGTGCTCCTTTTCCACTGAGATTTATCAAAATTCTAATGCTTTTTACAAAAACCCTCCGGTTTTTATAAATCTAACTTAATAACAAAATACTACTTGTATAGTACTTTTTTAATATTCTTACTTAAGTTTTTCTGCTAGTACTGAACTTTAAATATTCAAAACTGAAAAGGGGCTGGAAACGATGAGGTATGTGGGACTCGTATTAATTGTGGTCGTAGTTATAGGTGCTTTTAATGCAGCTGGAGACATAGGTCCAGCAATAGATCTGATGGCCTTCTTATTTGTGATAGGTATTGCCATTGGCCATATGCTCGGTTCTAAAGATGGTGATAATCGATTAACACGATTTGGTGATGGAGCGGTCCGAGGTGGTTGGCTAGGGTTTCTCGTTGGGATTATAATGATAGCAAGTAGCCCTTCGGCGGCGCAAATGGATTTTTCTGCAGTGATGCCGGCACTGGCAGTAGCTGCTTTAACGCCATTATATGGATATTTTTTAAAAATTATTTCAATGCAAATAGACTAAGCTTAATAAATTAATCTAACGTCTTTGTGCAGTGTTGATAGCATATTATGCTATCAACACTGTATTCGCTGCGGCCGCGTCTGCAACTGCATTTACTCCTGTTAAACCCGTTAACTCTATCACTGTCACAATAGAGACGTTTGCTGTGTTATTGTCGAATGTATCATTGCTCTCAACAAGATATGTATTTCCACCGAGTTGAAATGCAACCACACCTATGGCATCTGCATCATCTGCAGCTTTCTTTATAACGCCATCGACTGATACAGCATCGATCCACTCTGGGAGTGTATTGATAAGGCCAGCGTCAGATCCTGCTAAAGTAACTACTCCGTTTGTTACCGAAGCTGTAACAGTTTCGCTTCCACCACCACCTGCTATTGCACTTTTGACATCTATGGATGAAGAATTGGCTCCCTTAGCGCCAGTGATTAGGTCAATCTTATCATTGTGAGCGTCAGCTGCAGCCGCCTGATAATCGGTGATCTTATCCATAGATGCTTCGGTTGATGTTCCTGAAGCAAAATCAAACTCATCGTCACCCGCACCTCCGGTTAGTGTATCAGCACCTGCTCCACCAGTTATAGTATCATCTCCGGTTCCTCCCGAGATAGTATCTGCAGATGCACCGCCGCTTAAATTATCATTTGCGTTTGAACCTGTTATTGTATCATCGCCGCTGGTTCCGGTTACAGTCACCCCGGAGTTGAAAGAGCTAGCATTTATTACAACACTGTCTGTACCTGAAACAAAAGATGACTCAAAACTGAAATTTGAAAGATTCACTGCTGCTTGATCAACTACAATGTTTAAAACACCAGCACCTGTTCCATTCTCCGCTAATTTCATGGCGACACCTGATACATCGCTTGCAGCAATTTTTTGATCAAGACCTCCACCGATTAATAGAATTCGCTCCATCGAGGTTAGAGTTAAATTGCTCGAACTTAAATCTACACCAGACTCAAGAAAAAGTGTGTCTGTTCCATCACCCCCGTTTATATTGATTTTAGCAGTTGATCCATCACCATTTGGAGTAATTCTTATTGTGTCATCTGATTTATTTGATGCAATTATAAACCCATTAGTATCAGCTGTAATACCATCGATACTTATATAATCAGCAGCTGAACCAGTTTGAATATTAGCAACACTATTATTAGTTGAATCTAAATGAAGTGAAACGGACCCAGATAAATTTGATGCATTCAAAGTAACTCTTGTTGAGGCACTACCAGTGATTGTATTCGAATTAAGATCAAAATCACCTGATCCACTTAACGCAACACTAGTTAGATCAACCCCAGTTATATCGGCGGAGCTTTCAAGATTTAAATCATCTAAAAGATTCAAATTGAGCGTTTGAACATCCACAAAGTTTAAGCCAGCAATATCAATCGATTTATCACCATTTGAAGTGTCTGAGTCAAAAGCTTTTATTGTAAGTGTGTTTGTGGTAGAGCTTGTGGCTTCTGTTTTATGGTCGAAAGTTGGTGCAGAAGCAGACGAAGTTTGTGCGATTTCGGTATCGAGATAAAAATCCTGACTGTCTTTCACCGTAATTGTTTTTCCATCGAAGTTTTTTAATAGAAGTTTTACTGATGTTGCGACATTCGTAAGGTCAGCTGTTGCTCCCATTAACCAGAGGGTCGCGTCTGAATTAGTATTCACAACAGTTTCGGTAGAAATATCAGCACTATCTATGGTTACAATTAAAGGGGACGAACCGTCCAAATTAAGTGTCTCAAGAGTTGATGCTTGAATATCAAAAGTCGTTAAATTTCCCAGAGAATTGACTGCCCCAAGTGTTATACTTTGGTTACTAACATTATCCGCATAAATGGCGGAGTTTTCGGCTGCTGTAAGATCAAGGTTTGTAGCTGATGCCAATCCATTATTTGATGTTGCGGTAATTGAGCCTGCTGATTTTATAGTTACTTTTCCGGCTGAGTTAGCGTCTGTGATAGTGATGTCGGTGCCTAAAGGTGCTCTTGCGTTATTTAATGTAAGCGTTCCATTAGTATTTGTTGCATTTGTTACTATAATATTTCCGACATTCGTAACATCTATATTTCCTTTTAAAGCACTCAAGTCACGTAACGTGACGTCGCCATTACTGATAACTGCTACATTTCCGTGTGCTGAGGCAGCTGTGATATCCGTGTTATTAGAATTTTTGATTATTATATCTTGGGTTGCAGTAGAAGAGTTTAATGTGACACTTTTCCCACCGGCATTTACAATTAGGTCTTTGGATGAACCAGTTGTCGATAAAGAAATGTCGGCTGAAATATTTAAGTTGATGTCCTTGTCTATTTGGCCTGCAATTTTTATTGTTGAAAAATGTGAGCCTACAGAAATAGGTACACCGACATTTATTAAATCGAGTGTTTTTATCAAAGAATTCGAATTAGTATTTTCAAAAGTGACAGTATCACTACCGGTGATGTTCACCAAGTTCACATCAAATTCATAATCGTTACCCAACTTTGTGGCTGAAGTTGAAAATATAATTTTCTCCATACCGCTTACTGTTGGTGTGCCGATAATATCGTCATCAGCCGTTATTGTTAGTTTATCGTTATCGTAAGGGTCCGTATCAACAATACTTGTGCCTGATGTCAAAGTCGAACTTGTTGCAGTTATCGTATCGTTTACTCCAACCAAACCGAGATTTTCCATTTCGGCAACAACCACCACTGAATTCGAGGTAACAGGAACCGTCGACGTGTCGTCAGTACTTGTTGTGTCTGATGTATCCGCTGGGCTTGACGAATTGCTTCCACAGCTTAAAAGTATCATTGCGAGCAGAGGATAACTGTAAGCTTTTTGTTTTAGCTTTGTCAGCAAATCCAGATGGCGCGCCAGACCTCTACTTAAATTCTTATTAATTATCGATAATACCATTCTGCTTTAAATATCTTCCTGCTAAGAAACTGTTCAAAAATACACTTAAGAAACACAACGACTTAACTAATAAAATGTATAGATAATCAAAGATTTTTTACTTTTCCTGTTTGTCTACTTGATTGGTTTTTGTCACGTTTTTTTATAGCTAAACTTATTACATTATATCAAAATCAAAGATGCAGATTACGTCAGGTTTTGGAGTCGATTGATATAACATATTCTGCTTGGTTCAAATTACATCAAATTTTGGTGCAATAATTTTCGCGGCATTCAGTAAGATATCTTCACGAAAATGAGATGCAACCAGTTGAACTCCTACAGGGCGATCTTCATTTCTGTCAGTTGTTACAGTTAGCCCCGGTAGGCCCATAAACGGTAATCCAATTTGTAAGATTTGATGTTCAATTATTTGTTCAAAATCCTCCTCTGATCGTATATCCTGAAGGTCATCAAAGGGAAGCGAGCAAGATACGGGACAGAGTAGCATTGGATAGTCAAATAGAAATTTCTTCCATTGTCTTGTAAGATTAGCGCGTTCTTGAAGTGCAAACATAATTTGATCTGAGTTTATATATTTAGAAATTTTTCGCAAACGAGCATAAATTACAGTAGCATCTGGATCATTTTCTTTTGCCACTAACTGGCCTGAACTCTTGTCCATTTCTGCTACCCACAGAATTAATTGGTTTTCCATTGCGCTACGCAATGGTGGTAGTTTAATCTCGACTGCTTCCCATCCAGCTACTTCGAGTTTATTGCGTGCTTCATCAAGGCTTTGCTTAATTCTAGGATCAACTTTTATTCCTTCTGGTGAGTCACAAAAAGCAAAGCGTTTTGCATAAGGTTCACCTTTAAGTGGCATTCCCATCGACCATGGATCTCGATAGTCATGTTTGGCCATCACTTCAAGCCCAAGCTCTAGATCTTCAATGGATCTGGCAAGTGGGCCAGATACAGCCATTAATTGAGCTCCTATAAATCGATCAGGGCCTGAAAAATTATGAGCTGCAACGCGGCCTAGTGATGGTCTAAGTCCATGGATCCCGCAAGCATATGCTGGATAGCGAATTGAGCCAGCTATATCAGTGCCGTGACCAATTGTTCCTATTCCGGCCGCCACTGCTGCTGCTGCGCCTCCTGATGATCCACCCGGAGTAACCAGCGGATTAAGTGGATTTTTTGTATGGCCATGAATTGTATTTCTTGTGAACCATCTAAGTGAAAATGCGGGGGTATTGGTCCGGCCAATAATTATAGCCTCGGCTCGACGCAAGTTATTTACAACAGGATTATCGGTTTTAGCTATAAGATCTTTTTGCAACTGAAGTCCGTTGGTCGTTGCATAGCCTTTCTGGTCCACATTGACTTTAACGGTTACTGGCACACCGGCAAGTGTCCCGAGTTCATCTCCTTTTTGGCGTTTTTTGTCGACGGCGTCCGCTTCTTTTAGAGCCTCTGCTTCGCAACTTTCGACCACGGCGTTAAGTTTATCATTTAATCGGCTCATTCGAGATAAATGACTTTCGGTAGCTTCCCGGGCCGATAGTTCTCCATCTGCAATTTTTTGCTTTAGTTCCGTAGCTGTAAGTTGCCAAATCTCCAAAATTATCCTCCACAGTAAAATTTCGACTGATATAATGAAGTTTATCTATAAGTCAGAGAAATGAAACTGATGATACGAAATTTTATATTAAAAGTTTTGCCTAAGTCGGGGAAACTGCATATTAATAAAGAAAGTATAAAGGAAGTTTCAATGGATTTATCTGGTAAAAAAGCAGTAGTTTTTGGTGGAACATCTGGGATTGGCTTGGCGACAACGTTGCTATTGGCTGACGATGGAGCCGAAGTAACGGCCATTAGTCGCGAACCAAAAAAGGCTGGAACTTTACCTAGTGGTATAACTACCAGAGCATGCGATGTACTGGATCGAGGCGCAGTTGAGGCAGTCTTGAAGGAGTTGTCACCAATAGATATTTTAGTCACCGCTGCGACGGGTGGTAAACGGGCTTTTGGCCCCTTTCTTGAAATGGATTTAGACGGTTACAAGGCGTCTTTCGATAAGCTCTGGGGTTATGCAAATGTGGTTCGGTATGGAGCAATGCATGTAAGTGATGGAGGGTCGATTACGTTAGTGTCGGGGGCACCTGCACGCAACTGTTTACCTGGTCAAGTTGCGCTGTCATCCGTTGGGAATGCAGTTGAAGCTATGATGCGTGCTGTCGCGCGCGAAGTAGCGCCTCGTATCAGAATTAATGCAGTATCTCCCGGAACCATAGATACGCCAATGGTTATTGCAAAAGGCACTGAGCGGGAGGAGCTATATAGACAGATGACAACAAATAATTTGATACCGCGAGCTGGAATGGCCGATGAAGTCGCTCAAGGTATTTTATTTGTAATTAAAAATAACTTTGTGACTGGGACAACTGTAGATGTTGATGGCGGCTGGTTATTGAGAGAACCATAATTAATATTTTAATCAAGCTTCGAAATCTATTCCAGTAAACTATAAAAGAGCTCAAGACAGCAAAATGAAACGTAAAACAAGAACACGACCAACCGTAGCAGACTTACGAGCCCTTAAGGGTAAAAGGCAACTGACTATGCTGAAGTTTTTCTCTTTGGATGAAGCTGCAGCTGCAGAAGACGCTGGCATAGATATAGCATCAGTCCCAGCAGATGTATTGTTTGATCCAGAGTACCGCACCGTGGCGCCAACGATTTTTTCAATGGCAGGGCAAACCCATACGGAATGCGGTTCGCCTAGCGAGTATTTGAAGTGGTGTAATTCAGCTATAGAAAAAGGTGCAGATGCGCTGTATTGCTCGGGATCTTTCGAAACTGTTTCGATGCTTTCAAATGAATATATTCCGGTTGTTGGACATGTAGGGTTAGTTCCTGCTCGGGCTACTTGGACAGGTGGATTTAAGGCTGTTGGTAAGACGGCAAATGAAGCGTTAGATTTACTACAGCAAGTCAAGTCGTATGAAAACGCTGGAGCTATAGGTGTGGAGTTAGAAGTTGTTCCAGTAGAAGTCGCAAATGAGATTTCTAAACGAACGAGTATATTGGTTTGGTCAATGGGTGCAGGGGCCGGTTGCGATGCCCAATATTTGTATTCAAATGATATCTTGGGATATACCGACGGACATATCCCAAGGCATGCTAAAATCTATCGAGACTTTAAGGGTGAGTTTGAGCGGCTTCAAAATGAACGTGTTGGAGCCTTTAAAGAATTTGTAGAAGACGTAAATACCGGTAGCTTTCCGGAAGAACCTCATCTTGTAAGAATGCAACCCGATGAGCTTTCTAAATTTAAAGAGCTACTTGATAAAATCTGATCAATACTGAAATTTCTACATAACTTTTCATCAAGCAACGTCTTCATTTAGATTCAGCTATGATATGATTTTAGCCAATCCTTGAAACTGTAATACTTATTAAGCGTAGGTAAAAACCAAGGATTTCCATCATAAAAAGGAAGTTTAGCTGGAGGTAACCCAAAAAATACACTTGGCTTATTACTTATTCCTAAAGCCATTTCGGCAGCCTTTTTCCCCAACCAACGTGCCCATACTGTACCAGATCCTGCAAATCCTGCCGCGTAATAAATATTATTATGTTCAAAAACAGTGGGTAATTGAGATTTGGTAAATGCAACATTCCCAAGCCAACAGTAGTCAACTTTACAAGTTGCTAATTCTGGGAAAATCTTTGTCAATTTTTTCTTCAAGTAAACTACCGATTTTTGGGACGGTTCTCTTCTGTCAAAACTACGAGACCCTAATAGGATCCTGTCCCGATCTGGTGTAGGTCTGAAATAGCTATATAGATTTTCAGTAGTGCCGTACATGCGCAGCTTGGGCATAAATGTTTTAACGGTGTCTATACATAGTTTTTCCGTAACAATAATACAGCTCTGAGTTGGCACAAGCCTTTGTCTCAGGAATTTTGTAAAATTATATTTTTTTCCAGTATAGGCATTGGTAGCTATTATTACTTTGCCAGCTTTTATTTTGCCCATGCTTGTGGTTACACTTTTAATGCCTGCTTTTTCTTCAAGTATTTCCAAAACCTTATTATTGAAACTTACTAGTACGCCGGCTCTTTCAGCCGCTCTCAGAAGACCAGCAAAAAATTTTCCTGGATGGAAGCCGCCAATTTCTTCTCGCACCATTCCACCAAAAAAAAGATTTGTATTTATTTCATTTCTTTGCTCGTTTTTAGTGACCATATAGGCCTTGTGGCCATTAATTTCATTCAGTTTTTCAACCTCTCGGCATAGCATTTCATAGTCTGATTGGCTCATTGCTCCAGTAAACCTTCCAGTCATTTGTAGCTGACAGTCAATTTTTTCGTCTTCGCAAAACTTTACTAGATCGTTTCTCGCATCGACGCCCTCTGAATAGATATTATTTGCTATTCTGGTACCCAATTTCTTTCGAAGAGTACTTAAAGATGGTCGGATTTGCCCACTACAAATTCCACCATTTCTAGTCGAAGCGCCAAAGCCTGGCATTCCACCGTCAAGAACTATGACAGATTTTCCTTGTCTGGCTACTGTCAAGGCGGCAGATAATCCAGCATAACCGGCTCCTACCACCACAAAATCAGTATTTTTTGGGATCGTATCTATTTCTTGAGCAGGCTTTAGATGATCTCCAATTTCCCACCAATAAGCTGTGCTTTTAAAATGCACGGATAGCTCCATTATTATCTTATTAAATTTGGCAGCCAAGTTGCTGCTGATGGCAAAAAGATCATCAAAACACCATACAGAATTCCCACTCCAACGAACAAGGGCACTTCTTTAAAAGCTTTGGCTGGGTCTTCTTTGATAACACCGGCGGCGGTGTAAACTCCAACGCATACAGGTGGTGTAATCATTCCGATACCAGCAAATGCAACAAAAACTACATACAAATGTAAGAGATTTTGGTTTAATGAAGTAATGATTGCAGCAAATATGGGTACTGTGAGATAAAATACTGGTACAATTTCAATAAAGGTACCTAAAATTAAGCAAATCAATGCCAACGCGAACCAAAATACATATATCCCAGCCCCAAGTTCCGTAAAGTAGAGTATAATTTTTTGCGGTAATTGGGTATATGTAAGTACGACGCTCAAAAAGGTAGCTGTCGCAATAATAGCAAATATGACAGCTGTAATCGAAGCTGTTTCTTTCAGGCAAGTGATTAAACCAGGAATTGTTAATTCTCGATATATAATAAAGCCCATAATCATGGCCCAAACACCCGCAATAGCCGCTGACTCTGATGGCGTGAGCAAACCTGCGTAAATGCCGCCTAAAATAATACCTGGGGTTATGAGTGCTGGAACAGCATTTTTTGCAGAAATTAGTCTCTCATTTGGATTGCTTTTTTCTGCGCTTTTTATAGATCTGCATTTAAGTAATACAACCCCAATCATGAATAACAAAAGGATTAAACCCGGGACTATTCCTGCTGCAAACGTTTGTGAAACTGGTACGTTTGTTAAAGCACTAAACAAAATGGCTGCATTCGAAGGAGGAATTAGGGCCTCTAGTAAAGCAGCTGAAGCTGCAAGCACGACAACAAAAGGTTTTGGGTATCCTTGTTCAATCATCTTTGGCATCATTATCGTTCCCACAGCTGTAATAGCTGCTAAAATTGAACCACAAAATGCTGCAAAAAAGCCCATAGAAATTACCATCGCAATACCTAAACCGCCTGGCCAGTGTCCGACTAACTTGGTTGCAAAGTCGACGAGCCTGGTGGCAGCTCCACCACGAAGCATGACACTGCCAGCAAATATAAAAAGAGGCACAGCAATCAATACGTGTTTAGTGAGGGCTCCAAAGGATACTTGGATAAGAACCGACCATGGCAGATCGAGACCTAATATGGCTGCCATGGAGCTGCCTATTCCAAAAACTAAAAATATTGGAACGGAAAAGCATAGTAGAAATAATGACACTACGAACGCTAGTAAGTACATTAAGCGTCCTTTGTTTCTTTCTGGTTTAGCTCATAAATTGCTTGAAAGGTTAGCTCCAGGGCAAAAAATGCTAAAATTATGAAGCCAACCGGAAATGACAAATACATCCACCATATTGGAATATCTATCTCTAATTCCATCATTTGGCCTAAGTTAAAGTATAGTAATGTTGCTTCCACTCCTGCTTTAAAAAAAACTAAAGAAGCAATTAATGCAGTCAGATTCATCAGTAGTTTAAGAATTTTTGCTTGTCTTGAAGAAGTTAACGAGGCGAGAAAATCTACTTGTATATGATTTCCTTCCCTCAACAATGGGCCAAGAAGTGGAAATACTAACCAACACACTAATACAGGCGGCAACTCAATTAGCCAGTCATAGCCTGTTCCTGATATATATCTGGTTATGGCACTTAAACTCAGTGCCATAACCATTATTGCAACAATAAGGATGCCTATAAAATAGGAAACTTTGGCCAAAAAGTTATTCAAACTGGTTAAAATAATCACAGCCAAATCCTCAATCGATTACGCCCCTTACTTTTTGGCGTATGCCTCGGCTGCCATGAGCACTTCCTTATCAAACATATCAGCCATTCCTGGCATGACTTTTTCTGTCATCATTGCATCGAATTTAGCTTTTTCTGCGCCGCTGAGCGTGGTAACAACGCCACCTCGTTCGACAAATTTTGTGAGTGTGCTTTCTCCTGCATCTAAAATTGTATTTGTTGCAAGCTCACCAACTTCCGCTCCAACTTCCATTACTAATTCTTGCAGGTCTGCTGGCAGAGAGTCGAACCAATCTTGGTTAGCCATGATGTATGCATCGGCAAAATACTGGTAGGGTTTTTGCGCATAGTTTAAATATTCCCACCAGCTATAGGCTTCGATACTTCCTGGAGGGCTATTAATAGTATCAATCATACCAGTTTGTAGAGCTGTATAAACTTCCCCTGTTGGAAGTGATACAGTATTAGCCTCAAATGCATCCCACATTGGTCGCTCACTTTTTAAAAGTGCGCGTGCTTTCAAGCCTTTCATTACATCCACCCCGGTTAGTTCACGAGCACTGGAAAAAGTCATTACCGGGCCAACTGGATTGTACATTATGAGCTTTGAATTACTTTTTGTTGTTAAATCATTCCATATTTTACTTCCTGCGTCAGACTCTTTGAAAAAATTCCGCTGTTGCTCATATGATGAAAAAAGACCTGGATAAGAGGCTACATTAAAGTTCTTATTGATTGGTGGAAAGCTTACCACCCCAACAACACCACCCAGTTCCACGGCACCAGAAGTAATAGCTCCCATTACCTCTCTAATCCCAAATAACTGTTTAGACGGGAAAAACTGTATAGTAAGACGTCCATTTGATCTTTTAGTTACTTCGTCCGCAAAAATTTGTGAATGAATTGCACTTTGGTGCTTTGGGCTCCAATGACCTGACATTCTGGCAACAAGGTTCTCCGCCGCCACTGAGTGCGCAAAAATAAGGATAAATGACGTGATTATCGTAATTAGTTTGCTCATAAAGCGTAGCTTTATCAAATTATTTATGAAAATAGTGTTCAACTTTAAATCCTCCCAAATTATTTACCAAGCCTGCTGATAAGAAGACTTGGATAAGCAAACTGAAACACAAAGGGAAGAAATCACCAAACTATTTCTATTTTGTCCTTACGTTACTTTATAGTCTTTATGAGTGTTAGTGAATTGTTGCTGATTGGCTTTTCGTATTTGTTTTTTCTATGATCCAGTTCGGAAAGCAGTCTGTATTCCATTCTGCGATGTAAAACATTTTAAAAAATACGTCCAATATACTGCTGAGCAATAATTTGTCTCCCTCTATATGAACTGCATGCAGCTTGTTATCTTTGAAAATTATTCTCAAGCCGTCTTCAATATTTTCAAAATCAATACTTTTTATCAGCCAAGTTTTAATTCGTTTGCTAGAGATGCTGACTGGTTCTTGTATTTCGTTTGAACTTAATTTCTCGTCAGTTTTTAAGTCATCTGAAAAACTGTCAACGGACATTTCTTCAACCTTTTTAACGAGTTCTATAACGAAAAGTCTTCCCAAACGTTGAGTGAAAAAAATCTGAGCTTGTTCCTCAATATGTAGATCACAATCAAGTCTGATCCTGTCCTCCTCTGGATCAAAATTAGCTGTAAAAGTTTTTAATAAGTTGCTTTGCATTAAGAGATTATCCAAGAAGGTTAAGTTATTTTTAGTGGGCTGACTTAATTACTTAGCATTCGCATTGCTGCAGTTTGCATCATTCCCTCCATTGGAACTTCTCGACCGATATACTGTGTCATCAAACAGCCAGTCACATCTTTAGCAGGGTCAACCCAAAAATATGTCGCCGCTGCACCACTCCAACCGAACTCCCCCAGGGATGTAGTGTATTGAGCTTGACCGATATTTTCCATAACTCTGCCTATTAAATTCCAACCGTATCCACTGAAAGGTTCGTCATTTATTCGAAATGTATTGTTAGGAAAGCTGACCCGTGCTTGATGCATCAAATGCCACATTGATTCAGATAAAATGACCTGACCATCTTCACTTTTTCCATTTCTCAGCATATTCGTGAATTTCATATAGTCTGAGATTGTTGAATACAACCCATAACCCCCTCGGCGAAACTCTGGGTAGTCTAATGGATGTGACCGTCCTAAGTCTGCTGGTTTTGATAGATCATGTGGCAGCCGCTTGAGTTGAGGTAATTCCGATAGTGACCGTACTCCGTAGACTTGCATAATTCGACTCTGGTTATTCATTTCAACCGTGAAGTCCGTATCAATCATTTGAAGTGGATTAAATATACACTCAATTAATAGTTCTTTTATTGTTTTTTGGGTTACTGTTTCTAAAAGGTGAGCAAGAACATCTGTTGCAACGCTATAGCGCCAGTTTGAACCTGGATTGAAAACTAAAGGGAGATCGGAAAGAATATCAATTATTTCGCCCAGATCCCGATATCCATTTTCCATTAACTCAGCTTGTCTATAGTAGGGGGCAACTGCACATCCAAGGTTGAAATCATAGGAAAATCCAGCCCTATGGGTTAGAAGATGTTCCACAGTAATTAACCCGTCTGCTGGTGCCAAATGACCATCCGGGTTAAGCACAGTCATACTCGAAAATCGGTTATCAAATTCAGCCAGAGTAGAAGTTAATTGAAGATATCCGGCCTCTATAAGTTTTAAGGCCAGAACGGAAATTATAGGTTTAGTCATCGAGTAAACACGATATAAAGCGTTTTCAGGAATTTCTGACCCGGTAGCAAGGTCTTGGACACCAGATTTTCCAGCAAAAATATTTTTTCCGTGTTGGTCTACTCGCCATTCGATACCAGCGAACAAGCGCTCGCTTACAAGTTTGTCAGCTGTTTCAAGCAGATAATCCAATTATTAAATCCTTGCTGTATTAATGCAGTTTTATAGAAAATACTTTTAAATTTGTTATAACTGATAAAATCATCATAGAATTTACACCGTTCACGATCCTACATCAATTCTAATTGGAAATATTGACTCCTCACAACAAGCATGTGAATTTTCTTGTATTGTAAATTGATTTTACGATCAGCCCCAATAGCTCAGTCGGTAGA
>CACOXV010000036.1 GCA_902631295.1 Paracoccaceae bacterium
AAATATTGGAGCAGTAAAAAAGCATGAGGCTGCTTGGGCAAGAGCAGTAAATGGGAGTGAAGCGTAAAAAAAAGAATATGCGCAGCTCATTAAAAATGCTCTAATTATTGGCCATTTCCAATCTGTTGGCCATATAACACCGGGACGCCTTTTGATCAGCGCCCAAGTGATCAGGATCAAAACAACCAATATTGCTCGCAAAAACATTAATTGCCACAACGAGCCAATTTCGGTTAAAAGCTTTACAACCATATCTTGAACTGCAAAACCAAGTGTCGAGAGCACAGCCAAACCTATAGCTAACTTTTTGGCTTCCATATAAAATCCAGTGATTTTGCCTAAAATTATTAACTTCAGTCTATATGGATTTATTAATACGTCTGCACTGAATACGACATGTACATAATTTTTAAATAAAGATAACTTAGCGATTAATATTTTTGCTCTCAGCAAACTAGGTTAAGGATCAAATTGCCTTATGATTAAAAAATCATCTTCAAACCTAAGTTCATCAAAAAAGGAAGTAAGTTTAGATCGTATTGCAGAAATTTATAGAGGAATTGGAGAAAAGAATATGCCAAAAGGATACTGGATCGTGCACATCGAAATAAGAGACAAAAAAGGATATGAGGAATATAAGAAAGCAAGTGCCGCTCACCTGTCGAAATTTGGTGCAAAGTTTTTGGTAAGAGGTGGTTCTCAAGAAAAACTTGAAGGCTCCTGTAAACCTCGAACCGTTTTAATAGAATTTCCTGATTTTAGGGCCGCCCAACTATGTTATAAAAGCCAAGAATATCAAAAGGCTCAAGCTTTACGAAAGCAATATTCAGTAGCAGACTTAGTAATTGTCGAGGGCACCAATCAGCAAGTTATTTGAATATTCCACAAACCGCTGATTGGTACTAAGCTTAGCTCTCCTTCAGGCCCGAATCTATAAAATCCTGATCAATTTGTGGCAAAGGTTGATCTCGAATTGAGGCTTCGAAAGCCTGAAGTCTTTTATAAATAGAGATCAATTCAATAATCGTAGTCCAGGAAGAGACCAGAAATTGAAAGGACGAAGCAACTTGCCCAAAAGCTCGTAAAATCTGGTTCATTATACCAAGTGTTATGCGACCAGAAACTATTGTTGGAATTAAAAATATATACACGATTACATTATCGGCTTGTAGGTATAAGTATCGAAATAAATTAAAGTAGGTATAATGTAGGTAAATTCTAAAATAATTTCGTCTGACGTTTGAAAATAGTTCCTTTAGAGTAACTGGCTGAGCACTTTCTTCATTTTCTTCGCCAAGGACTAGTTCCTTCCTAAACGCAGCCTCAACTCGTTGATTTTTAAATTCCAGCCCAGGCAATTTTATCCCAGCCACTAATAATACTACTGTACCAAAGATGGACCAAATTATAGATAAAGTTACCAACGGATATGGTATCGCCCCAATTATGGGTAGCGTTTCAACGTGTACTGATAGTGCTGCCAGAACTGGAAGAAAAGCTATCAATGTCATTACTGAGTCAACAAAAGCAACTCCAAGTCCCTCCATGATTGCAGCAAACCTCATAGTATCTTCTTGGATTCTCTGAGATGCACCCTCAATGTGTCTCACTTGCTTCCATCTAGCAGTGTAGAAATCATTCATTGCCGTCCTCCACCTAAAAATAAAATGTGCGGTGAAGAATCTATTTCCAATAATAAAAGCAATATATGGAAATGCGATTGTGCAAAAGACAGCTAGATGACCATAAAGTTGACCAGCTGTCACTTCACCGCCACCCCCTAAAGCTTTCTGGATATCGTCATAAAATGGCCCATACCAGGCGTTTATGACCACTGAAACCTGTACAGATGCATACGACAGAAAAATCAAAAGAGCAGAACCTAATATAGCCCAATCCTGCCACTCATGCGGACTATTATAACGCCAAAAGCCATAAAATGCCAACAAGCCCACAAGAAAATAAGTATCAAACCACAAAAATTGTGGCGTTATAAAATGACCCAAACCAATTACGGGGTCAGTTTCTTCCAGAGAAAAACCCAGGAAAGTTCCCACGGTTTCGCCATTTGAATACCAAAATATTATTAAAAGGGCGACCCAAACAGCTAACGACGAGAAAAATAGTTTAGGTTTTGGGAAAAAGGATTCGAACATTTCTCTTATATCCTATGTATAATTACAGTTATGACAGATGTAGTTAATATTTTTTGAAAGACCACTTTTGTTTAGCAATTTAAGATCGATGTACTAGATTTATCTCAAGTAGAATGAAAGAGGAAGTAAATGTCAGATTGGCTGTATCAAGTAAGGATTAGAGTTTCAGAAAATTTATCGGAAAGTTTACGAAGTGGAAATCATACCGATTTAGCACAAAGCCTAGATAAAATATCCAATGACCATGGAATGTCCTTGGTTTGTACTTACGATGCATTTAAAGGTTACTGCGATGAAGCCGAGGAAAATGGTATCGATGAATATGCACTCTATGAATGGACTAAATCAACTATCGAAAACCCAGAAAAAAAAGCAAAACATTTAAAGTCATTTGCTTTTTATCGAGGTTTTGAGCAAATATATGAAAAAGAGTTAGCATTATCGCTTGAGGAAAAGTTAAAAAAGCTGGGGAAAAGTGCAGACTTGCTCGAAATAAAGGTAATTGACTCTAATCCAGCAAATAATCCCCAGCCACCAAGGTAGAGAACGTGTTGCAATAAATTAGATCGAATGATTGGAGAAAATTTGACAGGTGAAGTAAAACACTTATTAAAACATTTGATCTATTCTTCACGACCATTTGGTTTCGATCAAAATATTCTAAATGGCATCTTAGTGACTTCTGTCGATAACAATAAAAGGGATCAAATAACCGGTGCATTAATATGCAGATCAGACTTGTATCTTCAATACCTCGAAGGTCCTTCGGAAGTCATAAATAGAACTTTCAACAAAATCAAACATGACGATCGTCATATTGAAGTAAAGGTGCTGAAGGAAGGAATGCACGCTGAACGACTTTTTCCTAAGTGGGCAATGCGTGACGACCCAGTAAGGAGCTGGATGTGGAGCCGCGAAGAAGTTGACGCGGGTGCATTAGACAAAATTAGTGCCTCTGATGCCTTTAATATCTTTCAAAGACATTCGAAAGAATTATTGAGTATATAAGAACGCAGTACATTTCATGTACTAGTAAATTTACCTTTGTGATGCCTAAAAATGAAACGCTGGAGCTTTAAAACACCAAAAACCTCGCACTCACAATTACTTGGAGAAACCGATGTCAATTTATAAAAAAATAAATACAGCAATGGATAATAACGATGTGAATGCATATGCAGAATTATTACATGACGATTTTAAGTTTGTTAGGCACGCATCAAACAGTGAGATGAGTAAATCGGATTGGGTAACCGTGATTCGCAATATGATGGAAAGTGGAAAAGTCACACGGACAAATTCACGATGTATTTACGAAAATGACGATATTTTAATTTCTCATTCTTTGGTAAGTTTTCCAGATGGATCACGCGAAGCAGTTTTAGTTTGCTTCACCTTAAGTGACGGTAAAATTATACGAAGCGAAACAGGCGCTACTCCAATATCATAAAACTATCTGTAAAAGGTATTTAAGAGAATTTTTAAAATGGAAGGAATACTTTCAACCGCTAAAAGGATTAATATTGGAAAAAAATATTAGAGCTATGGCGATTACTCAATTACGTGAAACTAGGTAAAAGCCATTGTTAGATTATCTAGGAACCGCAGTTTTTCCCATCTTTGCAATTGGTGCGTTTGGTTTTTTACTCGGTAGAATGCGTAGTTTTGACGTCGCCGCTGCATTTTCAATAAATAAGTTTGTAATGCTTGTTTGTATGCCTGCTCTGTGTATAGAGTTTTTGGCTTTAGCTCCTATTGGTAGTTTCGATTTTTTACTTTTATTTGGATACTTTCTTTCAGAGGTTATACTATTTTCCTTCGGGGTAGTTATTTCAAAATATATCTTCAAGTTATTAAATTTGGAAGCCCTATTAATTGGCTTGGCTCTTGCCCTCACAAATCATGTTTTATTTGTTTTGCCGATTGCAGATGAAATATTTGGGGAGGCGAAGACACTCACTATAATTTCGATAATAACGATGGATGGGCTTGTTATTTTTAGCTTAACATTGATTGCGATGGATATCTTATCCAACGCTGATCGACCATTTTCAGTCACAGTCAAAGCAATATTTACCAATCCTCCACTTCTAGGCATCCTTATTGGCTTATTTGTCAGTTTAAATAATTTGGAACTACCTCATGGTGTTATGTTTTTTTTAGAGAAAATGGGAGGAACTGCCACCCCTGCTCTTTTATTTTCCTTGGGTATTATGCTGAGCTACCAAAAGAATATAGCGCCAACCAAAATTATTGTTTCAATGTCTACTTTAAAACTAATTGTTCATCCAATTCTTGCATGGTTAATTATCACCTTGCTTTTCGGTGGGCACTATCCCGAAAGTCATTCTACAGCGTTGATGGTGGCCGCGGCTCCTAGTGGAGTAACGGCTTATATGCTTGCGATGAATTATAAGGTGTCTGTTGATCGAATTTCTCCAATCATTTTGTATACTTCAATTGGCTCCTTGATTACTGTTTCTATAGCTGCAACCATTTAAATACACTTACAAATAAGAAGGCATTATAAAATAATTGACTAAAACAAAGTATTCGCTTTTGATAACATCCTAAATATTTGCAAGTTTCAGGACAGCAGTCCTGTGCAGAATTGACCGAAAAGAGAGGCCACGATGTCTACCACTTTAGCACCAAGACCTAAAAATGAAGAAAGGCGGGTAGTCGCAGTTAAGCGAACTGGAATTATTGACGGAGAGCAGACAGATAATTTCTCCATATTTTGCGAAGTTGCAAAAGAGCTTACTGGCTTTGATAAAGTTTCCTTCAGCCTGTTTGATGAAAACTTCCAGTGTAACATAGCCAATACGGACGATACGAAAAATGAAAAAAGCGAACGTCACGAATACAACATTTGTGCATATGTACTGTTGAGCTCGGACCCTACACTTATACCTGATTTAAGAAAACACGAAAAATGGAAATCTCATCCAGCTCTAAAAAACGATGATACATGGCTAGGATATGCTGGCTTTCCGGTTATAAATAAGGATAATTATGCTCTTGGAACCTTTTGTTTATTGAACAAGAAACCGTTAGCGTTGACTGACAAGCAAATCACTCTTTTAAAAGGTATCTGTGAAAGGATAGCCCATCAAATTGATACGCAAACTGAACAAAAAGAAATCACTGCTGAAACCGTTCAAACTGCCCTAAAATCTTTTCAGGCTGTTACAAACTCAGAAGAGTTCGCGGAGTTGAATGATTTCTTATCTTTGTGCTCCGGAAAACGTATTTCAAAAACTTCCTTTTCAAAATTAGTTGAATTTAATTTAGCTAAGTATGAAGATGGTGAAATGGTCTTAAGTGACGCCGGAAGATCACTTCAAAGGAAAATGAAACTTCAGACAAAAGTAATGAAAAAATCCATAATTAAAGCTAAAAACAAACCAACATTTCTTGATGAATTACTGGGAGAACTGTGAATGTTTGCCAGAATTTTCGAGTATAAATTTACAAATCTTGACCAAGCAAAGATCGCAGCAAATCATTGCTCAATGGAGCTTGGTGATAAAATCGACAAATTCAATATTCAGTCGCTAAGTATAACAATCGGTAAATGCGCAAGCCTTTCAATTGTTGCTAAATTTGAGAATAATTCAGATTTACAACAATTTGAAAAGTATGCTTCAAACTTAATCGACCAACTTAGAAAGACTTTCACATTTCGTGAAGGCGGATTTCCTGGCGTGATGATCTTTAACTACGAGGGCGAGGCCGCACTGGAAGCAATAGACTTTAGTTGAGCCCCAACTGACCAAATAGAAGTAATGTTTGTTACTGAATTAAACAGCGCCAACTAACTTAGGGTTAATTACACTTTTTATAATTTTTGACATCTGCTCATCTAATTCCCTTGCGTAAATATCGGTTCTAACAATTTCGACCACACCATCTACAAAGGCGGAGCGATACAGCCCCACGTCATCAAGATCACGCTGGGATAGATAACGCAACGTCTTTCTTACTACGCTTGCATCTTGCGCCAACATTATAGTTTTTAATAACTCTTTTATCATTTATCAACTTCATATTTTGAGACAATAAGTATCTGTTTATTCGAAGTTTTTAACCAAATAGTAGTGTAAACCCGATATGCAATTAATGCATTTTTTACCAAGCTACATCGCTGCATGATTTTTAAAATCAAACATTGATTACTGTTCGATAGTTGTTAGACTGATTTAATTAATGTTTCAATGGGAGGAAAATTAATGAAAATAGGTTTGAGAACTGTCAGTTTACTAGCTGCGGCCGGATTTGCTTTTGCAAGCAGTCCCGCTTTTGCTGATGAATTGCGCATCGTATCTTGGGGTGGTGCTTACCAAAAGGGCCAATCTATAGGTATATTTCAGCCAGCAGCCAAGGCTTTGGGTATCACTGTGAAAGAAGATACATATGGCGGAATTTCCGATGTAAAATTGCAAGTTAGGTCTGGTGCTGACAAATTTGATATTTTTTCTAGTGGCGCTGGTGGTTGCGCATCTGGAGCTGCTGAAGGTTTACTTGAAAAGCTTGATTACTCTGTGATCGACGTGAGCAACCATCTGCCAGGAATGTACAGTGATTACTGTGCTGGCGCGGATATTTTCTCAGTCGTTGCTGCATTTAATACCGATACATACGGAGAGAATGGACCGAGATCTTGGGCGGACTTTTATGACGTTGAAAAATTTCCTGGTACAAGAGCGATGCGAAATAAAGTTGATGCTCAGCTCGAGACTGCTCTTCTAGCAGACGGAGTTCCAATGGATCAAGTCTATGACGTTTTAGACAGCGAAGAAGGCATAGAGCGAGCTTTAAATAAAATCCGGTCAATTAAACCACACATTGCTGTTTGGTGGTCTTCAGGAGCGCAGCATGCGCAACTCATGAAAGACGGCGAGGTAGATATGACCACTGGATGGAATGGTCGCTTTGACGTGGCAAAAGAAGATGGTGCAAAAGTTTCATATGACTGGAGAACTGGCATAATGGATTGGGAAGGTTACGGAATTCCGAAAGGAATTAAGAACAAAGACCTAGCCATGAAATATATCGCAGAAATGATGAAACCAGAGTACATGGCCGAATTTGCTAAATATATTACGTATGGTCCAACAAATGGAAAGGTTTATGAATTAGGCCTAATGGACGAAGCTCGTGCAAAACAAATGCCGAGCCACCCAGATAATGCTCAACATCAGCTTACACTGAAAACCGCATGGTATTCTAAATGGAGAACAATCGCGGATGAAATGTATCAAGAGATGATGACTGAATAGGTTACTAAAATATGTGAGCCCGGGATTTTTTCTAATCCTGGGCTTTTCCTTAAAAAAGTCTTAAAAATGAAAAATACATCTCTAAATATCTCTATAGAAAATGTAACCAAAAAATATGACGAATTTTATGCTTTAAAGGACATCAGTCTTGACATAACGTCAGGTGAGTTCATGACATTGCTTGGCCCATCAGGATCAGGAAAAACAACCTTACTGATGGTTTTAGCGGGTTTTACTAACCCAGATTATGGCAGCGTAAAATTCGGCGATGAAGAGGTGATTTTAAAACCTCCGCATCTCCGAGGCATTGGGATGGTTTTTCAGAACTACGCGTTGTTTCCTCACATGACGGTTGAACAAAACGTAGGTTACCCCCAAAAACTACGGGGTGTCAGCAAGGCTGAAATATCGAGAACTGTTGATGAAGCACTAACCACTGTCAAACTCGAAGGACTCGGCCACCGAAGAGTGGATGAGTTATCTGGCGGTCAGCGTCAGCGAGTAGCACTTGCGAGAGCCATCGTATTCAAGCCTAAAATCCTTCTTATGGATGAACCTTTGTCCGCTCTCGACAAAAAACTACGCGAGGAGATGCAAATAGAACTACGCCAACTGCATGACAAATTGAACATGACCACAGTTTATGTCACGCACGATCAGAAAGAAGCATTGACTATGTCTGATAGGATAGCAGTAATAAATGGCGGCGAATTAATGCAGTTGGGAAGTCCAAATGAAATTTATGAACACCCACAAAATGGTTTTATTGCAGATTTTATAGGTGAATCAAGCCTACTGCCGGTAAAAGTTAGTAAAGGAAATGTTTCTATCGGCAGTGCCAAAATTAAAGTTGCAAAGCCACCGGGAAAAGATGGAGACTACCTGTTAGTGGTTAGACCAGAGAAAGTTTTCTTAGCATCTGCCAATAAGAAGAATGATGAAAATTATTTTCACGGAGAACTGCTAGACTCAATCTTCCAAGGGGAAAGCCAGCTACTTGTTATTAAACTTGCTAACAAACTGAATAAAGAGCAGACACTCAGGATACGAATACCCAATCAAAGTGTGACAGACAAAGCCTTTCCATCAATCGGTGAGAATGTGACATTAGCTTTAAAAGTTGCTGATAGTTACCTGGTTAGTTAATTTAATGAATTTAATCTCAGACAACGTCAACCAAAAGGAACTTCGACGCTTAGCAGCTAAAGAGGGTTACACTTTTTTTGGACTTACTTTGCCATACCTAGTTTTGGTAATTGCTCTAATTGCAATACCAGTTGGCTGGTTATTTTATCTCTCTTTCATTGGACGCGATGGTACACTATCGCTCGAAAATTATGAGCGAATGTGGAAAAGCAAAGCATATATAAAAATTTTTATAACGACTTTTAAAATCAGTATACTGACAACAATTATTTGCGCCGCAATTGGTTACCCACTTGCATACTTTATGTCCCAGCTTTCTAAGAAGTGGGCAAATATATGCATGGTTGCCGTTTTGATACCATTCTGGACAAGTTTACTAGTTAGAACTTACGCTTGGCTAGTTCTTTTGCAAAAAAAAGGGCTTGTAAACAATATTTTAATTGATGCAGGAATAATATCCGAACCTTTAAAGTTTGTTCATAATACAACAGGAACACTTATAGGAATGGTTCACATAATGCTGCCTTTTCTAATTCTTCCACTCTACGCTAATATGCGAGCTATCGACAAAGACTGCATGAAAGCGGCATCTAGTCTTGGAGCAACTCCAACCCGTGCGTTCTGGACTGTATTTTTGCCTTTATCACTTCCAGGATTATTGGCGGGTTTGCTCATCGTCTTTGTATTATGCCTTGGTTTCTACGTTACGCCTGCGATACTGGGCGGTGGTAAAGTAATTATGGCAGCGATGAAAATATCATCAAATATTGAAATGTATTTTAATTGGGGAGCTGCCAGCGCGCTAGGAGTTGTTTTACTAGTGGTTGCGGGAATAATACTATTCATTGCATCTAAATTGGTTTCAGTAGATCAATTGGGGAATAGATAATGCCAACCAGTTTTTTTAACAAAAACGTGTCTGAAACACAAATAAAGCTGAAGAACAGAATTTGGCTTTACGCTATCTCTTTCATAGTTTTATTTTTGCTGATAGTTCCGTCATTGGTGGTTATTCCTATGTCCTTTTCAGCGAGTCAATATTTAGAATTCCCCCCCAAAGAATGGTCATTACGGTGGTATGAGAATTATTTTTTCTCTTGGAAAGTTGAAAACGGATTTAATGATTGGATGTCCGCAACTTGGACATCTGTTAAGGTTGCTATTCTTACCATATTTGTAGCCACACCAATCGGGACGATGGCAGCATATGGATTGGTCAATGGTAGCTCGCGATTGAGTAAAATTCTTTTTCCCATATTTATCTCTCCTATGATGGTTCCAATTATATTGGTTGCCATAGGTCTCTTTTATTTTTTTGTGCAGTTCAAACTCGTGAATACTGTACTTGGGTTGGTGTTAGGGCACTCCCTCGTTGCGATGCCGCTTGTCTTAATAATTGTTTTTTCAGCATTAAAAAATTATGACATGAACCAAGAAAAGGTCGCCAGATCACTTGGAGCAACGAGGTTCCGAGCTTTCAGAGAAATAACATTACCACAAATAAAATTCTCAATTGTTTCTGCATCACTAATTGCTTTTTTGACGTCGTTTGATGAAATAATAATCTCGCTATTTGTAGCAGGTGGAGATAATTCAACCATTACCAGAAGCATGTTTTTGGCCCTACGAGACCAAATTGATCCCACTATTGCGGCCATCTCGACAATATTAATTATAGTTTCTTCCGGCCTTCTAATCCTAGTTCAATTATTGGGAAATAAGGATAAATCTACTTGATCAACATAGTTGGAAAATCTTTGAATGAGCAGCTATGACTACGTAATTGTCGGCGCAGGATCCTCTGGTTCAGCACTTGCGGGCAGGTTGGCAGCAAATAATAAGATTAAAATACTTCTACTAGAAGCTGGGCCAAAAGATTATAACCCCTACATAAAGTTGCCGATTGGCTATGGAAAACTTTTTTATGATCATAGTGTTAATTGGAAATTTAATACCGAGCCTGAACAAAACCTAAATGGAAAGAGAATGTATTGGCCTAGAGGCAAGGTGCTGGGAGGTTCAAGCTCAATAAATGCAATGGTCTTCGCTCGGGGAAGTAAAAGTGATTTTGATGAGTGGGGTGAGAATGCTGATGGATGGCACTGGCACGACGTTGAACCATTTTTTCGCAAAATGGAAACTTGGAAAGGTGCCAGTAACCAAAGTCGTGGCTACAGCGGGCCAGTTCGAGTAACAGATGTTTCAAAGCAAGCGCACCCGTTAACAAGTCGTTATTTAGAAGCAACAGAGCAAATCGGAATAACTCAAAACCCTGACTATAATACCGGCGACATAGAAGGTTCTTTTGTTTATCAGACAAATACTCACAAGGGACTTAGATCATCAGCCTCAAGTGCTTACTTAGCCAAACAAAAAAAAAATAAAAATCTCGTAATAATCACACGAGCTCACGTAAAAAAAGTTATCTTTGAAGGATCGAAAGCAGTTGGTGTCGAATATTTACATAAAGACAAAATAAAAGTGGCAGATGCCGCAAAAGAAATAATACTGTCCGCAGGTGCCCTAGCATCACCTCAACTTTTACAGATTTCTGGAATAGGCCCAGCTAAAACTATAAAAGATCTCAATATAAAAGTAATAAACAACTTACCTGATGTGGGTTTGCATTTGAAGGATCATATTGGACTAGATCATACTCTTCTTACAAATCAACCATCCCTTAATCAGTTACTTCGCCCGCTAAGTGGTAAAATAAAGGTCGCATTTCAGTACTTATTAACCCGAAGCGGTCCATTATCTATGAGCCTGAATCAAGGGGGTGGTTTCGTTAAATCTGACCCCAATCTACCGGTGCCTGACCTACAGCTTTATTTTTCTCCATTAAGTTACACGACCGCGCCACTAGGAAAGCGACCTCTTATGGCTCCTGATCCGTATCCCGCCGTAAGATTAGGATTTAGTCTTTGCAAGCCAACAAGCGAAGGAAAACTATCTGTTCAATCCCCTGATAGCTCCATTCCTCCAAAGTTTTTTGGAAATTATCTTTCTACGGAATATGATCAAAAAACCATGATTTCTGGAATGAAGTTGATGCGAAAACTGTCCAAAACAAAAGCGTTGAAAGAAATAATTCTTTCCGAAAAAATTCCGGGAGATGATGTTAATAGCGATGAGGACCTACTAGATTTCGCTCGAGCAAATGCAGAAACAGTTTTTCATCAGTGTGGGACATGTAGAATGGGTAATGATCCATTAAATTCTGTCGTAGACGAAAAACTTAAAGTGAGAGGTGTATCGGGTTTGCGCGTGGCTGATGCTTCGATTTTCCCTACCATACCATCGGGCAATATAAACGCTCCCTCAATTATGGTAGGAGAAAAAGCAGCAGAGATGATACTTGATGGCTAGAATAATTATGAGGGAAATTGATTGTTTAGGATTATAAAAATTGAAAGCTTTTGTAACGAATTTGTGGGTTTTGTTCGTCTTACTAACGAAGATGGCGCCCAAGGATGGGGGCAAGTTTCTACATACAACTCAGATATAACATGTCAAATTTTGCATCGACAGGTAGCACCTTGGACACTTGGTGAAAAAACAGAGGATTTAGATGACCTTTTGGATTTAGTCACAGAACGTGAGCATAAATTTCCTGGTTCTTACCTTCGGCGAGCTATGGCGGGGTTTGATACTGCTATTTGGGATCTGAAAGGAAAACTCAATAATAAGCCCGTTGTTAATCTCCTTGGAGGTGAGGCTGGTCCGCTAAGAGCATACGCTTCGTCTATGAAACGGGACATCACACCAAAAGATGAGGCTTACCGTCTTTGCAAATTAAGGGACCAATTTGGATTTGACGCGTTCAAAGTTCGCGCTGGCGCAGAGGTTGGACGCAACCAAGATGAGTGGCCGGGCCGGACGGAAGAAATAATACCAACTATGCGTAGAGAGTTGGGGAGTGAAGTGGACCTTCTAATTGATGCAAACAGCTGTTACACAGTTGATCGCGCTATTGAAGTTGGCAAAATGCTGCAAGATAACGGGTTTTGCCATTTTGAAGAACCTTGTCCTTACTGGGAATTAGACCAAACAAAAGCCGTTACAGATGCTTTGAAAATAGACGTATCCGGGGGTGAGCAAGATTGCGATATTCCAACTTGGCGTAGAATGATTGACATGCGGGCAGTAAATATTGTCCAACCTGATATATTATACCTCGGTGGCATAAATAGAACGATGCGGATTGTTGAATTAGCAATAAAAGCTGGTCTACCAGTCACTCCTCACTGCGCAAACCTTTCTCTTGTGACCCTTTTTACAATGCATTTACTGAAGGCAATTCCCAATGCTGGAAAATATTTAGAATTCTCAATTGAAGGCACAGATTACTATCCTTGGCAGCAAGCATTATTTCTAGAGGACCCATATTCTGTGAAAAATGGTAAGGTTACAATTTCTGATAAACCTGGCTGGGGAATAGAAATACAGCCAGACTGGCTTGCAAAATCAACATATCAGTGCAGCGACATCTAAGACGGAACGACTCCTAAAAATCGTTGTATTAATTTTTGATAGATATAAAGTTTATTTTAAAAAGCAAATAACGGATTTAATACATGTGGGCTGAAAACTGGCATAATCAATCATATTGGCTAGATGGGTTAAGCCCTATTGAAAAGTCGTTTGAAAACATCCCAACGAATGTTGAAGTATTAATTATTGGTTCAGGATACACTGGATTACATGCGGCAATTCAAGTAGCTAGAAGCGGCAGAGAAGCCCTTGTTATTGACTCAGGGGAACCAGGCTTCGGTTGCAGCACCAGAAATGGAGGGCAAATCAGCACTAGCGTCAAGCCGTCGCAAGGAAAATTAGAAGCAAAGTTTGGACAAGAGCGCGCGCGTGCAATCAGACAAGAAGGTGAAATTGCCCTTGAATGGATTGAAGAATTTATTAAAACAGAAGGTATAGATTGTTCGTTTAAAAGATGCGGGCGATTTCATGCTGCCCATTCACAAGAGCAATTCGATATTCTGGTAAAAGATGCCCAAAAGTTATCAAATGAAGAGGGCATCCCGCTCGATATCGTGCCAAAGGAAGATCAGAGAAAAGAGCTTGGTACCGACTTATATAATGGTGGAGTTGTTTTCCACAGGCATGCCTCAGTTGATCCGGCAAAATATCATCGCGGACTACTGAATTTAGCCTCAAATGCTGGCGCCAAAATAGTTGGCAACTGTCATGCAGAGAAAATAAATAAAGTACTAACCGGTTTTGAAGTGCTTACCTCAAAAGGTAAAATTTCTTGCAAACAGCTGGTTATCGCGACCAATGGATATACCAGCAAAATTACTCCGTGGTTGCAGCGTCGTGTGATACCAATCGGAAGCTATATAATTGCAACTGAGCCACTCAGTAAAAAACTAATGGATGAACTTTTTCCTACAGACAGGATTGTTAGTGATACATGTAAAGTGGTTTACTATTATCGACCATCTCCAGACCGCACTCGAATACTATTTGGGGGTCGGGTCTCGGCAAAAGAAACTAACCCAAGTGTGAGTGGACCAAAACTGCACTACGATATGTGCCGAATATTTCCCGAATTAAACGAAATCAAAATATCGCATTCTTGGTTTGGTACAGTTGCATACACTTTTGACGAATTAGCACATACAGGCTGCCATGATGGAGTATATTACTCGATGGGATACTGCGGCTCCGGCGTTTCCATGGCAAGCTATCTTGGAATGCGGCTGGGGCAAAAGGTTATAGGAGCAAAAGAAGGAATTACTCCCTTTGACGATTTACCTTTTCCTACCAGACCTTTCTACGGTGGAAACCCATGGTTTTTACCAGCGGTAGTGTCATGGTATCGGTGGAGGGATAAAGCTCACATGGCTAAGAACGCAAGCTTAGAACTTGCTCGAACTTAAACTTTCTTTACCAAGGAAACAATAGTGGCTGACGCGGAAGAGTTACAAACACTTAAGAAGGAAAACAGCAAGCTAAAGCTGGAAGCACGCCTACGAAAATCACTATCGTTGGAGCTTGAGAGACAAAAAGGAATTGTTCAGACAGCAAAAGAAGAAGCTGAAAAGCAACAAAAGCTACTTCAAAAAGCATCCGATAGACTATCAAAATATTTATCACCGCAAATATGTGAGCAAATTTTTTCTGATGTAGAATTCGAAAAAGGCAGTGGTCGAAAAAAACTAACAATATTTTTTTCTGACATTGTTAGTTTTACCTCTATCTCAGAGGCTATGGAGGCCGAAGAATTAAGTGGTTTTTTAAACTTTTATCTTACCAGTATGTGCGATATTGCACTGAAACATGGAGGTACTATCGACAAATTTATTGGTGACTCCATCATGATTTTTTTTGGGGATCCACAGACCAAAGGGCCTGAGCAAGATGCAATATCCTGTTGTAAAATGGCGCTTGAAATGCTTACTTTTGTCGAAAGTAATGAAGATCTAATTAAAGAAAAATTCAATTTTCCTGAAAAATTAGAAATCCGAATTGGCATACACAGCGGTATGTGTAGTGTCGGGAATTTTGGAAGTGATCAAAGACTGGATTACACTATAATCGGGCGGGCAGTAAATGTGGCAGCTAGACTTGAACAAGCTGCCCCAAAAAATTCAATTCTTTTTTCTAACTCCACAAAGGCACTTCTTGGAGAAACTTTTGAAGTTAGTGAGACAATCGAAGTTACAGCAAAAGGAATTGATAGGCCAGTAATTGGTAATATTATGAAAAATGAGGCAACAAAAAAAAATATTGTTACATTACAAAAAAATGGTATTTCACTGAAATTCGACCCTTCGATTATTGATCAGAACGAAGTTGATAAATTTCTTTCAAAGATAGA
>CACOXV010000037.1 GCA_902631295.1 Paracoccaceae bacterium
AAAAGTTTGTGCCTGCTCAAATGTTATGTCTTGTCCCAACTGAGCAGAAAATCTTCTTAACTCATTGCTCAATGCCCTGCTGTATTCTCTGCTGCTAATTTCAGTTTCACCAACCGATGCAACGGCGTTATCTGAACTCGAAAAATTTACTGCACCAAATCCACCCAATCCAATAATGACAAAGGTCATGAGAACCCAGGCGAAAGTCTTTCCTAATTTGCTTTTAGAACCTGCCATACTTACCTCTGAAAATGTATTTGATTATTAAACTTCATTATGTTCTTTGCAAACGCTGATAGCTGAGGTTTTTAAGTCTTTCAAGCAAAGTAGTAATCTTATTTTTATCAATGTTTGCAAACGCTATTCGAAATGTTCTTGGGCCATGCGGATCATATTTGGGATAAAACATGGTGCCTGGCATAAGCAAAATACCTTGGTCTCGTAAAATTAATGGGGCTAAAGTTTCGGATCCTTCTTTAAAAGGATGATCAACGAAAGCGAAATAAGCACCACAGCCCCTTAAGGACCATCCAGCCGCAGACAAAGGTTCAAATTTTTTTGAAAAATGCTTTGCCCGTTCAAGAATTTCAGCTCTGCGGTCTGATGTCCAAGCTTCAAGATTTGCAAGGCCCCAATTAGCAGCGTACTGGCCTAGCTGCGGTGGACAAACAGTAAACGTATCTAAGACCTTTTCTACTTCAAGCAAATTTTCATAACTAGTTAGTAATGCCCCGACACGATGCCCTGTCATTCTATAAGTCTTTGAGAATGAATAAAGAATTGTAAGTGTTTGTTTCCAGTCATTATTTTCAAATAGCTTGTGGGGCTGAGAAACGTTTGGATGAAAATCCTTGTAAGTCTCATCAAGTATTAAACGAATACTATTTGAACTACATAATTTATAAAACTTTTGAAGTAATTCATTTGAATATATTGAGCCTGATGGATTATTCGGACTAACAAGCACTATAGCGCGAGTTCTATCTGTTATTAGCGCCTCTGCTTTTTCAAATATCGGGATCATATTGCTATCCGTTTCAAGTGGCACAGTCTTTACCCCGGCCATTTGTAGCCACATATGATGGTTGAAATACCATGGTGTTGGAACAATCACTTCGTCATTTTCGCTGGTAAAGGTCGCGATAGAAGCGCAAAAGGCCTGATTGCATCCGCTAGTAATCGCCACATTTTTTTTACTTATTTTTCCTTTATATTGACTAGACCATTGTCTCGCTAAGCTTTCCCTGAGCTCATCTAATCCTAAAACCGGCCCATAGGTATTAACTGCGTTATCTGACAACACTTTGTCCGCCATAAACTTCAGCATCTTATCTGGCGGTGGCTCAGTAGGTGCTGCCTGAGAAACGTCGATTATTGTTTTCGAGGGTTGTAAGTCTGGATCAGATATCCAACTTTTTACTTCAAGTACTGGTGGTGGATCTACGTCTTTGGTGCGTGTTTTTTTTAAAATTTTATCGGTCAATGTCATTACTAACTTAATCCGTTCCTCTGTACGGCTCAACATATTGTAAAGCCATATCCCAAGGGAAAAATATCCAAGTGTCCTGGCTTACTTCTGTAACAAACGTATCAACCTGATTTCTTCCTAGCGGTTTTGCGTAAATTGTTGCAACGTGTGCCTTTGGCATCATAGCGCGCACTGCCTCAAGTGTTTTCCCAGTATCTACTAAGTCATCAATAATAAGTACACCTGAACCATCTCCTGTTAATTCAGCATTAGGCGGCTTTATAACTCTCGGCTCTGCTTGCGTCTGATGGTTGTAGGATTGTACGCTAATCGTATCTACGGTGCGAATATCTAATTCTCTTGCCACGATCATCGCTGGAGCCATACCGCCTCGAGTTATAGCTACCACTGCCTTCCATGCGCCTCTGTCTGGCCCTTGTCCGTCAAGCCGCCACGATAAAGCTCTCGCATCACGATGTAATTGATCCCAGCTAACATGAAATCCCTTTTCGTGCGGTAAGCGTTCAGACATTAATCCTTCCTCCCAGTGACGGCGTCTATATCTGGAGCGTCTACTGCTTTCATACCAACAATATGATAACCAGAATCAACGTGTAAAACTTCTCCAGTGACTCCTGAACCCAGATCTGAAAGTAGATACAATGCAGATTTGCCGACATCATCTATAGTTACATTTCGTCTTAGCGGTGAATTAAGCTCGTTCCATTTCAATATGTACCTAAAGTCTCCAATTCCGGACGCTGCCAGAGTTTTGATGGGACCCGCTGATATAGCATTAACCCTGATGCTATCTTTACCTAAATCTTCAGCCAAATATTTGACTGAGGTTTCTAATGCCGCCTTTGCAACTCCCATAACATTATAGTGGGGCATAACTTGTTCCGCTCCGTAATATGTAAGCGTCAGAATTGAACCACCATTCGGCATTAATTTTTCTGCGTGGCTTACTACGGCTGTAAACGAGTATACTGAGATATTCATTGTCATATTGAAGTTTTCTAAACTTGTATCAACGTATCTGCCGCGAAGCTCAGTCTTATCTGAAAAACCTATTGCATGAACCAGGAAGTCTAGTTGACCCCATTTTTTTTCAATTTCGGCAAACAATTTCGTAACACTTTGTCTATCCGATACATCACATTCAATTAAAAAATCTGATTCAACTCTTTCAGAAAGCGGCCCCACTCTTTTTTTTAAAGCATCTCCCTGATAAGAAAATGCCATCTCGGCACCAGCATCAAAGCATGATTTTGCTATCCCCCAAGCTATCGATTTTTCGTTAGCAAGTCCCATTATAAGACCACGCTTACCAGTCATTAATCCAGATGACATAAATATTTCCCCGAAATTTAACTTTATAAATGTTTAAGCTATGGAAAGTAGAGCTTCAAGCCTGACAAATATTTTTTTGGCACTATTTACCAATAATCTGGATAGAGTGCTGGATGGAGTAAAGCAATGGTAGATAGAAGCGGTAAATTTGAAGGGGATAACCCTTTCGAAATTTGTAAAAGGTGGATTGCTGAGTCTGAAGCCGGTGAACTTAATGATCCCAATGCAATTGCATTAAGTACAGTGTCTGAAGATGGAATGCCTAACGTTCGCATGGTTTTATTAAAGAATATCGATCATTCTGCTTTTGTATTTTTTACTAATTTTGGCTCCCAAAAAGCTATTGAAATATTTGATTGTGGGATGGCAAGTTTCGTATGGCATTCAAAGTTTTTAAGAAGGCAAATTAGGGTAAGAGGTGTCACCTCGCTAGAGAGTGAGCAAGCATCTGATGAGTATTATAAGTCGCGGTCTTTGAAAAGTAGGCTGGGTGCATGGGCTTCAATCCAGTCAAAGCCATTGAATTCTAGAAAAACATTATTGGACCGAGTTGAAAAATTTACTGAAAGTCTGGGCGATGATCCTGCAAGACCAAAATTTTGGGGCGGATTTCGCATTATCCCTACTGCAATAGAATTTTGGGCAGAAGGTGAGGCCCGTTTACATGATCGTTTTTTGTGGACTAAAGGTGAGCCGGATGGTCAATGGTCAATCGAGCGATTGTACCCTTAATTGGTACTAATTTGTTTATTAAATAGAAATCACTGGCAAGGTTTAAACTTATATTAATCCGACGTGCGTTATTTTGTATTTTGAGTTGTATGGCCTTTTTGGTCAGCGTTCGCTCCATAGCAGATACAAATTGTGCGCATGAGCAAATATCCATCTACTATAAAACTAAGCATCATGCCAAATTTTGCGTTGAACTTGCTATTAATAATGAAGAGCGGCAGCGAGGCTTAATGTTCAGAAAGGAAATGGAACTCAGCGATGGGATGATGTTTGTTTATGATCGACCACAATCTGTCTCGTTTTGGATGAAAAATACCAGCATTCCCCTAGACATTATATTTGCTGATGAAGCTGGAAAGATAACGAAGATATTTGAAAATGCCCGTCCATTTAGTACAACCAGTATTTTTGGCGGATATGATGTGCAGTATGTATTGGAGATTAATGCTGGTTTAACAAAATCACTGGGCATTAAGCCGGGAGGTTTGATAAAGCATAGTCTCCTACTTCCAGGGAATTAGCAGCCTTTGCCTGCTGTTTAAATTAATTTTTATCTTCTAGGTCTTTTCAAATCAAGTTCGATTATATAGAGAAAGGTTGTCGGGGCGTAGCGCAGCCTGGTAGCGCGACGGTTTTGGGTACCGTAGGTCGCAAGTTCGAATCTTGCCGTCCCGACCATCCGCAAAGAGCCAAAAGCATTGTAGTGGATTTTATTTTGTAATATTTCCGAAAAATAAAAATTAAGCAAAAATAATTTTTTAATCAAAAATGAATCGCAGTGCGGCTCGTATATTTTGGTTTGTTTCTAAACTTTTTGCTGTAAACGTCCAAAACTATTACATTTTAGTGTTTCCTTTTTTTAAATTTTTATTAGGTTCCTTCGCGATTTTCCTCGATGTGAAAACATAATCGACCTGTGTCAAGATAGTTTTTCTTAAATTTATGCAATTTAACTATTGACCTTTGACGTAAACCTACGTCTATTGGTGTCCTCTGGTCACCCAACATACTACATGTAGTAGCTAAGCGGGTAAAGCGTCGTATCTTTGCCTACAGCTGTTGGAGGATCATAATCATGGCCTTCGTGTGGAAAAGAGGGCTTAACGAGAAAAGTTTAAAGTAGGCGGGACATAATGAAGATCAAAAGACAATTTACGACGGCTGGAAAGTGCGCGTATCAAGACATAAATTTTACCTCAACATCGTCCGAGATTAAAAACCCCGATGGGTCTATCGTATTTCAACTTGATAATGTTGAAGTTCCAACAAATTGGTCGCAAGTTGCAAGTGATGTCATAGCACAAAAATATTTTCGTAAAGCAGGCGTTCCAACAAAAACTGAAAAAGTTAAAGAAAAAGATGTTCCTGAGTTTTTATGGCGTTCGGTTCCGGCGTCTGATGCATCTTTCACAGGTGAAACTTCATCCAAGCAAGTTTTTGACCGTCTTGCAGGAGCTTGGTCTTACTGGGGCTGGAAGGGTGGCTATTTTTCCGACGCGAAAGATGCCCAGGCCTATTTCGATGAAATGAGATATATGCTTGCAACCCAAATGGCCGCGCCTAATAGCCCGCAGTGGTTCAACACAGGATTGCATTGGGCCTACGGGATTGATGGTCCTAGTCAAGGGCACCATTATGTTGATTACAAAACGAAAAAGCTGGTGAAGTCAAAATCTGCCTACGAACACCCGCAGCCCCATGCATGCTTTATCCAATCTGTCAGTGACGATCTGGTAAATGAAGGTGGCATAATGGACCTTTGGGTCCGTGAGGCGCGTTTATTCAAGTATGGATCGGGTACCGGCACAAATTTTAGTTCTCTCAGAGGTGATGGCGAGCCGCTGTCTGGCGGCGGAAAATCTTCGGGACTGATGGGATTTCTGAAAATAGGTGATCGCTCTGCCGGGGCAATAAAGTCAGGTGGTACAACAAGGCGGGCAGCGAAGATGGTAATCTGTGACGCGGACCATCCAGATATTGAAGAGTTCATCAACTGGAAAGTAAAAGAAGAACAAAAGGTCGCGTCGATAGTGGCGGGTTCCAAAATTCACGAAGCCAAATTAAATGGAATTTTTGAGGCCATAAAGAAGTGGGATGGTGAGCTCCATGACGCAGTCAATTCGAGCAAGAATAGTGCTTTGAAGGACGCGGTTAGAGAAGCCAAGAAGTCCTTAATCCCCGAAACCTACATCAAACGAGTTCTGGACTATGCAAGACAGGGTTACACGGCTATCGAATTTCCAACATATGACACTGACTGGGACTCAGAGGCATACGCGTCGGTGTCAGGGCAAAATTCAAATAATTCAATAAGAGTGACCGATGCCTTTCTTGATGCCGTGAAAAACGACGACGACTGGGATTTAAAAAACAGGGTGAACGGAGAGACTGCTCGAACCATTCGTGCTAGGAAGTTATGGGAGGACGTCGGCCACGCGGCGTGGGCTTGCGCAGATCCGGGAATTCAATTTCATGATACAGTCAATGCATGGCATACCTGTCCAGAGGATGGTGAGATAAGAGGCTCAAACCCTTGCTCAGAATATATGTTTTTAGATGATACAGCTTGTAATTTGGCAAGCATGAATTTGCTGAAATTTCTATCTGACGGGGAATTCAAAGTAGATCATTACATACACGCCACAAAGCTATGGACCATAACGCTCGAAATATCTGTGCTAATGGCGCAATTTCCATCGAAGGAGATTGCACAGAGATCATACGACTTCCGCACCCTGGGCTTAGGATATGCAAATATTGGCGGTTTATTGATGAATATGGGACTGGGTTATGATAGTGATGAGGGTCGCTCATTGTGTGGAGCACTGACGGCAATCATGACGGGGGTAGCTTACTCCACAAGTGCATTGATGGCCTCCGAAGTGGGTACTTTCCCTGGCTATTCAAAAAATAAAAATCATATGCTGAGGGTGATAAGAAATCACAGAAATGCAGCAAGAGGGAAAGTGGATGGATATGAGTCTTTAAGGGTAAAGCCTGTGCCATTAGACCACCTCAACTGTCCTGATCCGACTTTGATAGAAAAAGCAGTAGAAGCTTGGGATAAAGCATTTGAGCTTGGTGAGAAAAACGGATTTAGAAATGCTCAAGTCTCTGTAATAGCCCCAACAGGAACTATTGGGTTAGTGATGGACTGCGATACGACAGGGATTGAACCAGACTTTGCACTCGTCAAATTTAAAAAATTAGCTGGGGGTGGATATTTTAAGATTATCAATCAATCGGTTCCTGCTGCTCTCAAAAAGCTTGGCTATTCTCAGGCCAAAATAGAAGAAATTGTATCCTACGCGGTCGGGCATGGGTCAATAGGAAACGCACCAGGAATTAATCACACTAGCTTAATTGGGCACGGTTTTGGGCAACAAGAGATAGATAAAGTCGAAGCGGCACTTGGATCAGCGTTTGATATTCGCTTTGTCTTTAATCAATGGACGCTGGGCAAAGATTTCTGCACTGACGTGCTTGGTATACCTTCAGATAAACTGGTGGACAGTAACTTTGATTTACTGAGGCACCTTGGGTACAGCAAGGCTGACATAGACATGGCAAATGATCATGTTTGCGGAACTATGACCTTGGAAGGGGCTCCACACTTAAGCGTTGATCATTATCACATCTTTGATTGTGCGAACCCATGTGGAAAGATGGGTAAGCGATTTTTATCTGTAAATAGTCATATTCATATGATGGCAGCAGCACAGTCCTTTACGTCAGGTGCCATTTCTAAGACGATTAATATGCCAAATGATGCAACGATTGAAGACTGCCAAAAGGCATATGAGCTATCATGGTCACTTGGGGTGAAAGCAAATGCGCTTTATCGAGATGGTTCCAAACTATCGCAACCATTAGCAGCAGCGTTGCTAGAAGACGATGATGAAGCAGCAGAGCTTATGGAAGAAGCCAATCCTCAGGTTAAGGCAGCAACTTTAGCGGAAAAAGTAATCGAAAAAGTTATTGTAAAGGAAATAATCAGGGGTAACGAGCGCTCAAAAATGCCAGAGAGACGAAAAGGCTATACCCAAAAAGCAACAGTGGGAGGGCATAAGGTATACTTGCGAACAGGAGAGTATTCTAATGGCGCTTTAGGGGAGATATTCATTGATATGCACAAAGAAGGGGCAGGGTTCCGTGCGATGATGAATAACTTTGCGATAGCAGTCTCGGTTGGGCTGCAATACGGGGTTCCTCTCGAGGAATTTGTGGATGCATTTACGTTCACAAAGTTTGAACCAGCGGGGATGGTGCAAGGTAACGATAGCATTAAGAATGCTACTTCTATTTTAGATTACATATTTAGAGAATTAGCAGTCAGTTATCTAGATCGAACGGATTTAGCCCACGTTAAGCCAGAAGGTGCGAGTTTTGATGATATAGGAATTGGAAACGAGGAAGGTGTGCGGAATGTAAAAGAGGTATCTGACACCGCCGCTACGCGCTCTCTAGAAGTACTAAAACAGATAAGTTCCACTGGGTATTTAAGAAAAAGGCTTCCACAGGAATTGATGCAGCAGCAAGAAACAAGTAGCAAAACAACCGATCCAGGGGAGGGTGAGTTGGCTACTATGGTTGCAGCAAAATCTATTTCACCAGCAGTTGAGTCTGATCCAACAATGGACCCTCGCGCCAAGGCAAAACTTCAAGGATATGAAGGTGATCCGTGTTCAGAGTGTGGTAATTATACTCTTGTTCGGAACGGTACTTGTATGAAGTGTAATACTTGTGGAGGTACGTCTGGTTGTAGTTAAAATGAGACATGGGACAGGTGCGCTTGTCCCTAACGACGTTCAGGCCGCAGGCAAAATATCCAGCGAGCAGCTTTAACATAAGAGCTTGGACGGCGAAACTTAAGGAGGTCACAGACGACCTCTTTTTTTTTGCACTTACTATAACATTTTAATCTATTGATGAAGGGACGCTTTAATATCCTTAACCACGGTTTGCCAAAACTCTGCAGTTTGCGCGCCTGATACTGCATACTGGTCTGCTACAATAAACATGGGTACCGCTTTTATTCCCATTCGCCTTGCAGTACGATCTTTGTCAATTATATTGCTTATGTCATTATCTGAATTCAGCAGTCTTAGAATTGATTTCTCATCCATAAAATATTTCGATGCCAGCTGCGCGAGAATAGTTTTATTGCCTATGTCTAAGCCATCTACAAAATACGCTTTAAATAGCGCAGATACTATCTTATTTTGACAATCCTCCAACACAGCCCAATTAATTATCCTGTGCGCATTCATTGTATTTGGAGTTGTTTGAATTTTATTGAGTTTCAGATCAATATTAAAATTTTTTGTATGCTCAATGACTGGGCGGTATGCTGAAGTAAAACCACTAATACTTCCAAATTTTTGTTCCAAATATTTCTCTCTATCCATTCCATTTTTGGGCATCTCTGGATTTAATTGAAAAGGATGCCATGCAATATGGAATGGATTTTCATTGAGTGTTTCTAACGCTCGCTCCAAATGTATTTTTCCTATATAACACCACGGACAAATTGGATCTGAGTAAATGTTAAGTTGAATCAATGTTTAGTCCCTTAAAAGTTTTGCTAAGGTTTTTTCGTGATATTTTACCGTTATTAACTGTCGGTATAATTTCACTTTTGATATAAACACGTGGATTTTTGTATTTTGCTAGACGTTTCTTAGCATGATTTTGTAGGTCTTCTACATTGAGATTTACTTGTGTTGTAAATATTGCGGCAATTACATTAGTATCTTTTTTGATTTCTAAATTAAATGCAACAATACTATCTAACCCTTCCAGATCAAGGAAAGCATACTCGATTTCTTTTGGCGATACTCTAAATCCACCTTGGTTTAGAATATCATCTGCACGTCCAAGGTATTCAATAAATCCTTCTGGATTCATTTTGCCTAGATCACCGGTTGCAAACCACTCTTTATTGTTTGATTTGATATCCTGCTCATTGTGATAACCAATCATTAATCCCTGGTCTTGTGTGGAAACTGCTATAATACCAACTTCTCCTATTGGTACTGGCTCAGATGTGTTCTGATCGATAATGGCTACTTTACGCCCTCTTTGGGGACGTCCAATAGTCTGAATTTTAGGGCCAGTATTTTTATTTGTTGATACAAAAGTCGAGCACTCGCTCATTCCAAATGCTTCATAAATATATTTTTTGGTTTTGTTTCTCCATTTTTTGTGAATGTTTGGGGTCAATTTTTCTCCAGCGGAGAGGCAATGTCTTAATTTGGGAAAGTTAAGTTTTTCATTTTGGTCCAGCAATCTACGATAAACACCGGGAACCGCCGCGAACAATGTAGCACCAGAATTTTTTATAATATGGGGCAAATCAGATAGAGATGACTCATAGTCTAACACTATAGCGGTTGCGCCTATACTCCATGGGTCAAGTAAACCAGTGCCTAGCGTATAAGTCCAATTGAAGGCTCCAGCGTGAAGCAACCTGTCGTTTGAGTTCAAAGCATACCAATCAGAATGCATAGATTGTCTTGCCCAAATGGCTCTATGAGCATGTAAGACAGCGCGCGGTTTATTTGATGTTCCAGACGTAAATACAATATATGCTAGCCTATCTGGATCACCTCTTTCAAAGTTCGCTTCATCACCTTCAAAAGATAACTTTTTAATTTCCGTTTCGGAAATTATTTTCATGTTGCCTAGATTAATACTTAAAGGTTTTGATGTTATTATAGCTTCAGGCTGTAAAATTTTAACAACTTCCATTAGCTCATATTCTGTAAGGTTGATTGAAGTTGGAACAGGGATTATATCAACTGATATTGCTCCAAGGTAGGCTATTGGAAAAGTAACAGTGTTATCTAATCTAAGTAAAATTTTATCATTTCGATTTAAACCAAGTTTGATAAGAGCATTTCCGGTTTTTAGTACACGGCTTTTAAGCTCCTCAAAGCTTATAGAGTAACTGGAAAATTTTGAGATAATCTCAAGAGCTTTTTTTGTTGGATTTTTGTTCGCGTTTTCAAGTACATATTCTGCTAAGTTAAATAGATCTGGACAGCGAGATTGTAGATTATCCTGATATATAGAAGTCATTTTTATAGTTTCACGATACAAATATTTAAGACAATATTAATAAAACTTTTATCAACTTGATTTCAAAATAAAACTGAATTTTTGGACAAATCAGATTTTAACTTATTTTGGTAATTTAATGATTACTACAGTTGGATCCTGGTAATTATAAAAATATACTTGGATGATACAGCTGAAAAGTATATAACAAGGTTACTGCTCGATAGGTTTCTTGCCTGTATGAAACCTGCCTCAATAACTATACGCCTGCCTTGTGCAGGCGTTTTTTTTTAAATTTATTTAAACTTCTCAAAAAATTTATCGAGATATTTCTATATATAGTTGGCCTTTAAAAGGTTTTTTGAGGTTTAAGATATATAATTAACAGATTATTTTGCTGCGCAAAAACAATTTGAAAAGTATCTTTTTATTGTGAGAATCAGTTCTGGAATCATTGATACAAAATACTGGATTTTGTCGAATTATTGCTTATGAAAGAGATAAATAAAGTTAATTTCGCTCACTTTTACATTTCAACAACAAGATTAAAAATATTAGAAACTTGTTCTACCTTTACTCAAAATATTCTATATCTTGAAAATAAAGTTGCTATCTACCAATGAAATTATGTTGAAAGAGTTAAATGTCATTTCGATTAGATGATATCGATAGAAAGATCTTATCCGAATTACAGATAGATTCTGGACAACCTTTAGAACAAATAGCCCAAAAAGTTTCTTCATCGAAGACACCAGTTTGGAATCGAATAAAAAAAATGAAAAATTATGGAATAATTGGAGATACAATATCTATTCTAAATCCTGAACATCTGGGTTTTGAGGCATGCTTTTTTGTGATGATCAGAACCAGCGAACATGATTTGGGTTGGCAGAAAAAATTCTTAAATGCTTTAAAGAATAGGCCACAAGTCCAAGAGGCTCACCGCCTAGCCGGAGACATTGATTATATACTGAAAGTAAGAGTGAAGAATGCTCGCGCATATGATGAATTTTATCAAGCTTTAATTTCTGAGGTGAATGTTCATAATGTTACAGCGCTCTTATCTATGGAAGAAATTAAAAGTACTGTTCAATTACCGCTAGACGATATTAATTTTTCAGAGATACGTTAAGTTCGCACAGACCATGAAAATGATATAGGTTTGAGTAAAGTGGCTTATCTATTAGCGTGATTTTAGGAAATTTTTCAAAGAGAATTGGTATCGCAGTAAGTAATTCTAATCGCGCTAAGGGAGCTCCAACACAAAAGTGAATCCCACTCCCAAATGACAAGTTTTTCTTTATTGGTCGAAATGGATTAAAATTATCAGCTGATTTCCAGTATCTTTCATCTCTTCCTGCAGCACCGATTACCAATGCCACTTCATCGCCACATTTAAATTGATGGTTTCTAAAAATAATTTCTTCATAGGCATATCTTGTAAAAATATGTAAAGGCGGGTCGTACCTTAAGATTTCTTCCACAGTGGCATTGATAAACTTTGGGCTTAAACAGGTTTTCTCTTCGCCATACTCAAGGATCGCTTTTATACCATTTCCTAACGTGTGAACTGTAGCTTCATGACCTGCATTTAAAAGTAAAATACATGTGGAAATTAATTCATCTTTTGTAAGCTTTTCACCTTCTTCTTCTGCTGCAATAAGATGAGAAATCAGATCATCTTCAGGTCTATATCTTTTTTCTTCAATATATTTCTCCATAAAATTTACAAATTCCTTAGTAGATGAATTTGCCTGTATTTCTAATTCTCTTGTTCGCCGCGCTTGATACATCATAACCATATCGTTCGACCAACTAAGTAAATTTTTTGCCATGGTCTCAGGAACACCGAGTAGCCTCGCAATAACGATTACTGGTAATAAGGTGGCAAATTCTTTAAGAATATCCACATTCTCACTTTTAAGATCATCTAAAAGTTTATGTGAGAGAGCAACTATTTCAGGTTGTAAGGTATTTATTTTTCGAGTGGTAAATGCTCGTAAGACGAGACCTCTTAACCTTGTATGTTTTGGAGGCTCGAGCTCCAGCATTGAATTTTTTTCTAAATTGTTAAAATCTATTAAATGCTTTTCATTATCCTTTGACCGATTTTCTAATTTTTCACGGCCAAATCTGTTGTCTTTGAATAACATTTCCTGTCCAGCGTAATCAAAAACAGCTGGCATATTATATTCATGCCAAAAATATAAGCAGTCATTTGATACAAAATTTTTATAAAACTTATAGGGGTTTTGAATAAAGTCTTTGTCGGTTGGATTCTGAGAAATTAACTGCATTTAATCTAAAAATCATGGACTAGTGTTTTCCATTGCTCTTATTATTGGGGCGAAATTTTTAAAAGATAGTGATGCTCCCCCTACAAGAGCTCCATTTACGTTATCAACGTTGAAAAGTTCTGAGGCGTTTGATCCGTTTACTGAGCCACCGTAAAGTAAAGGTATATCAGATGCATTAGATCCATATAACTCAACTAATCTCACTCTAATAAAGTCGTGTATTTTTGATATTTCGCTAACTTTAGGGATCAAGCCGGTTCCTATCGCCCAAATTGGTTCATAAGCTACGATTAAATTTTCAAAATTTAAATTATTTTCTAAAGAGCCGAGAAGTTGTTGTTCCAAAATTTCTAAGGTATTATTTTCTTTCCGCTGCAATTCTGTTTCACCAATACAAATAATTGTTTGTAATTTTTTCTCCAAAGAAATTTTAACCTTTCGCGCAACTATTTCATTTGTCTCGTTATGTTCATTTCTGCGCTCTGAGTGTCCAATTATTGAGTACGATACACCGAGGTCGACTAACATATCAGCACTTATTTCACCAGTGAAGGCTCCTTCACTTTCTGGGTGTAAATTTTGTGCACCTAGGTGGACGTTTTTTGCAATTTCGCTTGCAGCAGACAAAAGGGTAAAGGGTGGGCATATTATAATCTCTATTTTTGATCGTGCAAATTCGTTAGATATTTTTTTTATTTCTAACAAATTTTCAAGTTTGCCGTTCATTTTCCAATTTCCAGCAATAATCTTCCTCATGACGATCCTACTTAATCTTTTATTGTTTAATTAAGACTTAATCGGATATCATTCCCAACACCACTAATGTTTTTTAAATAAACTGATATATTACTGACGCGCCTAAACGTTTTTGAATTTTATACTCTCACCGCAGCCGCATGATTCAGAAACATTTGGATTATTAAATTTGAAAGAGCTTTCAAGTAACGATGTTTCATAATCGATCTCAGTTCCAAATAAAAACATTTGGGCTGTCGGAGCTATCAAAACTCGAGCACCATCTTGTTCGATTACCTCATCATTTTTATCTAACTCCGAAACATATTCGATTGTATATTCCATTCCAGCACAACCGCCTTTTTTAACTCCAACACGAAGTGCGATTGCATCGGAGTTACCCATCAATGATTTGATCTGGGAAACTGCGCGTGGCGTAAGGGAAATAGGCGGTTTGTTTGGAATTGAAAACATATTAACCTCTACATAAAACCTAACTCGAGCTTTGCTTCATCGCTCATCATGTCCATTCCCCAAGGTGGCTCCCAAATCAACTCTACATCTACTTTTCTTATTCCAGCTATCGGTTCTATTGCATCTGAAACCCATCCAGGCATTTCTCCTGCCACAGGACACCCTGGAGCAGTTAGTGTCATTATAATTCGCACGTCGTTTTCCTTGGTTATATCAATAGTATATATAAGCCCTAGGTCATAAATATTTACAGGTATTTCTGGATCATAAACTGTTCGACACCCCTCAACCACCGTCTCATATAATGAGTGATCCGTTGAGGAGGGAGGAATTAAAGGTGTTCCTTCCATTGTGTTTGAAGCGTCTGACATGTATTTTACCTGTTTAATTCTGAGTAAAGTTATAAGTAATTAAAACTTAAACGTCCAGACTAATACGTTAACGAACAGCTTCGGAACCTGGTAAATCCAACTCTGAAACTTGCTCTGCTACTGGAGCAGTGTTTAATGGATGAAGTTCAGATGATACATTTGGAATTTCTTCCAACTTTTTCCACTTTTTTTCGTGGTATATCTCTAGTCCACTGAATTTAGATTTATATCCCATTTTAGCGCTGCCTGGCACCCAATAACCTAAATATACATAATTTAAGTTTAGTTCTCGAGCTAACATTATGTGATCTAAAACTACGTATGTACCCAAAGAATACTTTGACAAATTAGGATCATAAAAAGAGTATACCATACTCAAACCGTCGTCTACTATATCAGTTAGACAAGCTGCTATTAGCTTATTATTGAGTTCATACTCTATTACGCGTGTATCTACTGGCGTTTCCTCAATCATAGCAGCAAACTCAAAAACATCCATTTCTGCCATTCCACCAGTAGCATGCCTATCTTCTAAGTAACGCTTAAAGAGTTCAAACTGCTCATCTGTTGCCCAAGGAGATGTCGACCGTCTAGTTACATTTTGGTTGATTTTGTTAGTTCTCTTTTGTGATTTATTGGGAAAAAAGTGCTTTACCTCTACCCGAGCCGATAGACATGCAGCACAATCTAAGCACGTAGGTCTATACAAAACATTTTGAGATCTACGAAATCCTTGCTTTGAGAGGCAATTGTTTAAACTCTGCGCTTCATCGCCTTGGAGCGCAGCGAATAATTTTCTTTCTTGTCTATTTTCTAGGTAAGGACATGCCTGTGGTGCAGTTACATAAAACTGCGGAGCTATTGGAAGAGAATGTCTCATAGCATTACATTATCAAGCTTATCGAAGCATGGCAATGG
>CACOXV010000038.1 GCA_902631295.1 Paracoccaceae bacterium
AGCACAATTACCCCTCGCATCGAAGGAAAAATATTAATATCAGAGAATATTCTTAATATATTACAAGAAGATAAGGGCAATGACTGGTTATCTGGCAGCGCCCCAGCATTTGTTTTTGTAGATTTTCCCAATAATCAAAACCCTACTTTTCGTTTAACGTCAAATCTACAAGGATTAGCAATAAGGCTTCCTGAAATTGGCTGGGAAAAAAATCAGAGCGCGCTTGCTAGTTTAGAAGTCTTTGGAACTATAAATGATGGACTACAGTATAATAAATTTTCTATTTCAGGGGAAAATTTGGAGGTAAATGGCACAGTAACCGATAACGAGACCTTTGTATTGGAACGATTACTTATAGATGGTATTTTAGATATTTCAGGTTTTGTATCTAAAGATGAGTTGAAAATTACAGGAGGTGAATTTAATCTCGCAAACTATCTTAAAATTATTGAGCCAAATTTTGAAAGAAACAAAGGAATACCAATTACCGTTGATTTGGATACGATACATATAACGGATGCTTTTTATATCGACAATTTTTCAACAAATTTCTTTTCTGATAGGATTAATGGTCCCTTTAATGGGCTATTTATGGGAGTTGACCCTATATCTGGTACATTTATGTCCAAAAGTGGAATTGGCTCCTTAGAGATTTTATCGAAAGATGCAGGGGCTTTCTTGCAGGTCGCTGGCCTTATTAAAAAAGGTGCCGAAGGATCTCTCAGGTTAAGCATAAGTCGTAAACAAAAAAATATTGAAGGTAGGCTATTAACGGAAGACTTGAAGATATACGACTTACCAGCCTTGGCAAAATTACTACAGGCCCTCTCTATAATTGGATTACTAGAGCAAATGCTTGGGCAAGGACTTTTTCTTGATGAGAGCGATATAAATTTCAGGCTTGATGAAGGGCAATATATTATTGATCGTGCAAGTTTCTTTGGTCCTTCCCTGGGTATTTCGTTAGATGGATATTTTGATAGAAAAGGCAAAATATTAGATTTTCAGGGAGTTTTTTCTCCTGTTTATGCCATCAATTCAATCGGTTCGGTTTTAACCAGAAAGGGTGAAGGTCTGATCGGAATTAATTTTGATCTATGGGGTAATCCAGATACACCCAAGGTTCTTGTAAACCCTTTCTCAGTTCTGACTCCCGGAATGTTTCGAGAAATTTTCAGGAGACCACCACCTAAAGTGGAACTTGAGTGATGAAGCTCGAAGATTTTGACTTTGAACTTCCAACAGAGTTAATTGCATTAAGACCTAAAAACCCAAGGGTTTTAGCTAAGTTACTTGTTGCGACCGATAATACTATTAATGATTTTCAAGTAACTGACTTGGTAGAGCTGTTACGCCCTGGTGATAGGTTAGTGTTAAATGATACGAAAGTCATACCAGCAAGATTGTCGGGAATTCGTAGTAGGATAATAGCACCGGACAAGCTTGTTAGAGCGAATATAGTGATAAATTTGATAGAGCGCAGCTCAGCAGATACCTGGATAGCGCTTGTAAAACCGCTACGCAAACTGGTTCTTGGTGAAGTTGTAGATTTTGAATTAGGCCTGCAGGCAGAAATTACGGATAAACTAAATGGTACTGCTACCTTATGTTTTAATAAAAATGGTAAAGACTTAGACGAATGTTTATCTAAAATTGGCTCTATGCCGTTACCACCTTATATAGAAAAGAAAAGATCGGCAGACGTGAGGGACGAGGTCGATTATCAAACAGTATGGGCGAAAGAAATAGGGTCAGTAGCGGCCCCAACTGCTTCACTACATTTTGATAAAAACTTATTGTTTAAACTTGAGGAAAAGGGCGTTTCCATAACATTTGTTACCCTGCATGTTGGTGCTGGGACATTTCTTCCAGTGAAAGTTGATGAAATTAGTGAACATAAAATGCATCCAGAAATTGGATATATTTCGGAAGCCGCTGCATTAGAAATAAATGAAACTAAATCGCGTGGGAATCGTGTGATACCTGTGGGAACAACGGCATTAAGATTGATTGAATCTGCTGCAGAAAAAAATGGTGTTGTTTCTGCATGGAGTGGCAAAACGGATATATTCATTTATCCAGGGTTTAAATTTAAAGTAGCTGATGGCTTAATGACGAATTTTCATCTGCCGAAATCTACTTTACTGATGCTGGTTTCAGCGTTAATGGGAGCCGATCGTATCAAAAAGATTTATGAACATGCGATTACAGAAAAATATAGATTTTTTTCATATGGTGATGCGTCGCTTTTGTTAAAGAAGTTATAATAAAATATGCCTTAAAATCACTAAAATTCTAGAGGTTTGATTAATGTTTATCGTCCTAGGAAATACATGGGCATTAATGCTCGGCATGATGCTGCTCATGGTGGGCAATGGGTTACAAGGAACCTTAATTGGGGTTAGAGGTGAATTAGAGGGTTTTAGTACTATCGAGCTATCAGTGGTCATGTCTGCATATTTTGTAGGTTTCTTGGGCGCTAGCCGACTAGTTCCGGAATTAATACGTCGTGTCGGTCACGTTCGTGTATTTGCGGCGCTTGCATCATTCATTTCTGCTGTTTTGATAGCCTATCCTCTTTTAGCCAATCCAATATTTTGGTCCTTAGGTAGGGTCGTGATTGGCTTTTGTTACTGTGGTGTCTATATTACTGCAGAGAGTTGGTTAAATCATTCTGTTAATAATAATAATAGAGGCCAAGCGTTATCGTTATATATGATAGTTCAAATGATCGGAATTGTAGCTGCACAGGGCATATTAGCACTTGGTGACCCCAACGGCTATAGTTTGTTTATTATAATTTCTATTCTTGTGTCTATTTCTTTTGCGCCAATTTTATTATCGATAAGTCCTACCCCAGCTTTTGAGCGCACGAAAGCAATGAGCCTTCTACAGCTTTTTAAAAACTCTCCCTTAGGTTGTGTTGGAATGTTCGTGTTGGGAGGCGTTTTCTCAGCTCAATTTGGCATGTCTGCTGTATTTGGTTCCCAAATAGGTTTGTCATTATCACAAATCTCTCTATTTGTTGCGGCCTTTTATATTGGAGCTATGATGTTCCAATATCCAATTGGATGGATATCAGACAGAATGGATAGGCGATTGTTAATATTGCTTATTTCTGCTTCTTCGGCACTTGGATCTGTCTGCGCCTATTTTGCTGGGGACTACTTTTTTGCGCTCGTATTTGCGGCATTTTTAGTAGGCGGTCTATCAAATCCGCTTTATTCGCTGTTAATTGCCCACGCAAATGATTTTATTGAATACGAAGATATGGCTTCTGCGGCGGCTGGTTTGTTGTTTGTTAATGGAATTGGCGCAATTTCAGGACCTCTTATTATAGGCTACGCGATGGAATCGTTTGGGGCTGAAATCTTTTTCATCATTATATTTTTGTTAATGGCCACTTTGGCTTCTTACGCAGGGTACAGAATGACACAACGTGCAACCGTGGCTGATACTGCGGCTTATGCGGCAGTATTACCAAATTCAACGGGCGTGGCAGTCGAAATCGCTCAAGAGTATGCTTTTGATATTGCTAACGAAGATGATGAAAAAAGTGATGCATAAATCACACTGAATTCTGTCCGTTTTATATTCTCTGTATTGATACAAAAAAACTTAATTTATCATAAGTGAGAGCAGTTTAATAATAAAAATGGGAGCATGAAATAATGACCCCCGAAAAAGTTTTAAGTTTCTGGTTAGATGAAACTGATCCTAAGCATTGGTACAACTCGTCAAAAAATTTAGATAACGCAATCCTGCGAGAGTTTTATTCTACATGGGTTGCCATAATGGATGGAAAGTTTGGGATGTGGTTAACATATCCATCTGGGTCACTTGCGTATATCTTGGTTTTAGATCAATTTTCTAGAAATATGTTTAGAGGTACTTCAAAAGCGTTTTCATCAGACATTGTTGCTCTAGCTGCGGCAAAACAGGCTATAAAGCATAAATTTGATCTGAGGATTGATGAACCTGGACGTCAGTTTTTCTATCTTCCTCTGATGCATTCAGAGAGCTTACAAGATCAAGAGCGATGTATCAGGTTAATGCATGAAAGAATGCCGTTGGAAGGTATGAATAATCTTTTGCATGCCAGAGCACATCGTGAAGTTATAAGAAAATTTGGACGTTTTCCGACTAGGAACGAAGCGCTCAGCCGAAAAAATACGGCTCATGAAGCCGATTACATGAAAAATGGTGGGTATGGTATGACCTATACACAACTCGCAAAATCTGCTTAAGCATAGGTCCTGCATTGAGTTGATCTAAATATTAGTTTAATACTAAACCTAACTGAAGGGTAGTATTTATGGCGTCTGATATATTTGATTTGGTTGTGTTGGGTGCTGGACCAGGCGGCTACGTAGCTGCTATCAGAGCATCACAATTAGGGCTTAATGTAGCTATTATTGAGCGAGAACATCTCGGTGGTATTTGCCTCAATTGGGGCTGCATTCCTACTAAAGCTATGTTACGCAGTGCAGAAGTGTATCACTTAGCGGAGCGTGCCAAAGAGTTTGGTCTATCTGCACAGAAAGTAAGCTTTGATCTCTCTAAGATAGTAGCAAGATCTAGAAAGATATCGGGTCAATTAAATCAGGGCGTTGGGTATCTTTTAAAAAAAAATAAGGTAACTATTTTCTCCGGTGAAGCTAAATTATTGGAAAGCTCCACTATAGGCATTAAGATAGATGGCGAACTCAAAAAAATTACTGGAAAAAATATTATTCTAGCAACTGGTGCTAGGGCAAGAGAGCTACCAGGCATGGAAGCCGATGGTAAGCTTGTTTGGACTTATAAACACGCTTTAACGCCATCAAAAATGCCGAAAAATCTTTTGGTGATGGGATCGGGCGCCATTGGAGTAGAGTTTGCCAGTTTTTATAATACACTTGGAGCTAATACAACGATAGTAGAGGTTCTTGATCGCATTTTACCAGTAGAAGATGAGGAAATTTCTTCGTTTGCGGCAGAGCACTTTACTAAGCAAGGCATGACTATAAAAACGGGAACAAAGGTCCAAAAACTTGATCGTAAAAAAGGTCGAGTATTAGCATCAATAAATTGTAATGGCGTAATGGAAGAATTAGAGTTTGACGCTGTAATTTCTGCCATTGGAATTGTTGGTAATGTTGAAGGCTTAGGCTTAGAGGAAGTAGGCGTGGAGACAAAGTCCAGTCATGTAGTAACTAACGAGTATTGTGAAACAAATATTCCAGGTATTTTTGCTATCGGTGATTTAACGGGCGCGCCTTGGTTGGCGCACAAAGCCAGCCATGAAGGCGCATTAGTGGCAGAAAAAGTAGCGGGCAAGAGTGTTAAGCCGTTAAATACAATTTCAATTCCTGGCTGTACTTATTCTTATCCGCAAATTGCATCGGTGGGTTTAACTGAAGCTCAAGCCAGAGAAGTTGGTTATAGAATAAATGTAGGAAAGTTTCCTTTTAAAGGAAATGGAAAAGCCTTAGCATTGGGTGAAAAAGATGGTTTCGTTAAAACTATTTTTGACTCAAATTCAGGTGAGCTATTAGGTGCGCACATGATTGGTGCAGAGGTAACCGAGTTAATTCAAGGTTATGTGATTAGCCAAGCACTAGAAACCACAGAAGAAGACTTGGCGCACACTATTTTCCCGCACCCAACTCTTTCGGAGATGATGCATGAATCTGTGTTAGATGCATACAATAGGGTAATACACTTCTAGTTTTAATTTTTAAGCTTGATTATCTAAAATAATAGTTGCTGCTTTTAAAATACTATGAAGTGCGTCTACGCCCGCCTCGACGTCCACTACGGCCTCCAGGAGCTTGATTGCCTGAAGACGAAGGTTTGTTGAATTGGATCCAGGATGCTCCATGAGGATCATTATTCGTTAATAAATTAGCGGCGCGTATGGCTTCCATCTCTTTACCTGGAGCGCTTTTAGTAGAGCCGAGACCAAATATTTTTACAAAAGTCTCTTGATCTAAATCCACAGGCAGTTTGATACCGGCATTTTCAATTTGCGTACGCTTTTCTTCAATCTTTTTCGACGTTACAGGCAAAGCCACTGGGTTCATAATTGCAGAGGTCATTCCTGCTCCCATTGCCATCGGAAGAAATGCGTTATTTATGCCGTGTCTGTTTGGTAAGCCAAACGAAACGTTGGAGGCACCACACGTAGTATTAACTCCAAGTTCCTCTCGTAACTTCCTCACTAATGTAAATACTTGGTTTCCTGCAGTTGCCATTGCACCAATTGGCATAACTAATGGATCAACCACAATATCATGCGCGGGTATATTGAAGTCTGCAGCTCTTTCAACAATTTTTTTCGCAACCATAAACCGTACATCTGGATCTTCCGAAATGCCCGTATCGTCATTTGATATTGCAACAACAGGAACGTTATATTTTTTAACAAGCGGCAAAACGAACTCTAGACGATCTTCTTCGCCTGTAACAGAATTTAACAACGGTCGACCTTGGGCTACCTCCAAACCAGCTTCCAACGCGGCGGGTACTGAGCTATCTATACACAAAGGAACATCTGTTAGGTTTTGAACTAAATTTACCAACTCAACCATTAGAGGTGGCTCAGTCTCGTTTGGGTTTGGGTTAGAGTTATATACCACACCAGCATTTATATCTAGAATATTAGCACCGGCTTCAACCTGTGCTAATGCGTCAGTTTCGACGGTAGTGAAATTTCCCGACTCGAGCTCTGATGCTAGTTTTTTCCGTCCTGTTGGGTTTATCCGTTCTCCGATAACACAGAAAGGTTCATCAAAGCCTATTACTGCAGTCTTTGACTGCGATTCAACTATGGTTCGTGCCATTTTTACCTCACAAGCTTTAAGCAGATTTAGTATTTTTTGTTAAATTATTTGAAATCCACTCCGCATTAGTTTTAATGCCCCCCAACGGAAAAAAATGAATACTAGAAATATTTGAATTAGGGTTTTTGGCTTTACCTAACGAAAGTTCACCCAATATTTCTGTTGGCTCATATGGCAGGAGCAATTTTGTCAGGTCTAATGCCCTTTTTTGAAGAACCTTGAGTGATGGCCCAACGCCGCATGCTATAGAAAATTTAATTAGTGTTTGCAATTTAGCAGGTCCCGCTACGCCCACGTTTACAGGTAAGGTTACACCAGAAGCATGAATTCTGTTTGCCCATTCAAAAATTGGCTTTGAATCAAAAGCAAATTGAGTGGTGATACCCATATTAGCATCAGTTCGTTCGGAAAATTTTTGTTTCCATTCCAGAGCCATATCAACCTTTTCATTAGTATTGTCGATATCTATATCTTTGTTTCCCTCTGGATGCCCGGCGACATTTAAATCTGTAAACCCAAATTTATCGAATAGTCCGGTTTCAAGTAACTGCATCGAGGATTCAAAATTACCCTTTGGTGTATCAACACCTCCGGCCAGTAGAAGGGCTTGTCTAACGTCGGCTTCTGAACTGTACCGTTCTATCCACTCTGTAAGAGTCGATTTATCATTTATAATTCTAGCTGGAAAATGTGGCATTACCTTAAAGCCCTCATTTTTGAGCCTTACTGCGGTTTTCACCATGTCGTCGATTGAAGTGCCATCGATGTGGGCAATGTAAATCAAAGTATCAGTAGGTAAAATATCAGCAAAATTATCAATTTTTTCGGCAGTACGAGGCATTATTTCCATGGAAAAGCCATTCAGTAGTTTGCTAAAGTCTTTAGTAGAAACGGTCTGGTTTTGAGTTTTTTTAAATTTTAAAAGCGCCATATTAACTCCAGAAACTATATTACTTCCTGCCTTCGTTTTTGATGAGGGTTTTCAATATTTCTTGATTGAACTCAGTCTCAATTCTTTTTGCTTCATTTCTTGCCACAGTATCTGGATTACCTTCTACAGTGTATGGTTCTGACTTCCGCCATTCTGCTAGGTAATCATCTGATCCTTTTAGATTGCACTTCATGGCAGCCCGATCGATAGCCTGCTCAAATCGTTCATGCAACTGAACTTTTGAGCCGCGCCTGCCTTTACCGACGATAACTTGGGCAGGGATGTCACGCCAATACACAATTGTCACTTCAGGCATCAATGTCTCCATTATTGAAATTTACATGTAGGGCAGGTGGGGGGTTGTGCCACGTCGGTTTTCGACTAGCTTTTGTCTAAGAGCGACTAAAATTTTTTGTAAAATTGTAAATCCTTATTAAAGGGCCTTGCGAAATACAGTTGGCAGATCTATCTTGATTTTAAGTTATTAAATAGGGGGCGTAATGCTATGGCGCCCAAGCGTCCAAAAGGTGCGGATGTTTTCCCAAAGGCGGTCGAGGACGCCTCACCTGTGTTACCTAGTCCAACTGACTTATATGCAGCGTTGGATTTGGGAACAAATAGTTGTAGAATGCTTATTGCCCAATCGACGGGTAGTCAGTTTCATGTTGTCGATAGTTTTTCTAGGACCGTTCAATTAGGAGCTGGTCTTGAGCGTAGTGGGCGATTGAGTAAAAATTCGATGCATCGAACTATTCAGGCTCTCCGTGTTTGCAAGCAGAAATTGAAAAAGCACAAAGTTCGGAGAATGCGATTGGTAGCTACTGAGGCTTGTCGGAGGGCAGCAAATGCAAATGATTTTATCTCTGCAGTTAAAAAAGAGACCGGATTAAGGCTTGAAATTATAAAGCCAGAAGAGGAGGCGCGTTTAGCTGTAATATCATGTGCGCCTCTAGTTAGCACAAAAACCGAGCAGCTTTTGGTTGTTGACATTGGAGGTGGTTCAACCGAGTTAGTATGGATTGATTTGAGTTCGGTGCCAAGCTGGGATAGGCCTAGATCAATAATGAGGTTACATGCTGGCTTTCATGACTTTGCCGGTCCATTTCCAGCTGCCAAAGTTGTCGATTGGATTTCTGTGCCGCTAGGTGTCGCAACTTTGCGTGACCAATTTAGGGACGTGGAAGATGACTCTGCCCGTTATGCGCTAATGAGTTGTTATTTTGAGGAAAAATTAGCTGATTTTGCTCCTTATGACTTTGCTCCCTTAAAAAATGCAGAGGAGCGGCAAGCATTTCAGATTATCGGAACTTCTGGAACCGTGACTACAGTTGCATCTAGTCATCTTGGTCTAAAAAGATATGATCGTACAAAAGTAGATGGACTCAGGATGAGTTCTGAGCAAATAGATAAGGTTATAAACGCTTATTTGGACCTTGGTCCAGATGGGCGTCGGAATGATCCAAGAATAGGAAATGACCGTCATGCTTTAATTATGTCAGGATCGGCTATTCTTCAGGCGCTGTTACGGTGTTGGCCAACTGACCGACTATCGGTTGCAGACCGTGGATTGAGAGAGGGCTTACTATACGCACAAATGTGCGCTGACGGATTGATAGAAGGAACTGCTTGATAGCGGAAACCCGATTTGTCTGGTAAAGACAACAGTAGCGGTAGGATGTGAAAGATTGCCAGGCAACAAGAAAAATTCTGGAAGAGGACAAAGAGATTTAAAAACTGCTGTGAAAAATGCGCGTGGAAAGACTGTTTCGCAGGTAAAATGGCTGCAAAGGCAGCTTAATGATCCCTATGTCAAAAGAGCAAAAGCAGAGGGTTTTAGAGGTAGAGCTGCTTATAAAATAATGGAGCTTGACGATAAGTTTAATTTTCTGAAACCGGGGTTGAGGGTTATTGATCTGGGATGTGCGCCAGGTGGTTGGTGTCAGGTCGTATCTAGTCGAGTTAATAGTCTCGGAAATCAAAAAGATAAAGATATTGGTCAAGTTATTGGAATTGATTTGCAAGAAGTCGAACCAATCCCTGGTGTACAGTTGCATCAGTTAGATTTTTTATCGAATGATGCCGATATAAAAATCAAAGATATTTTAGGAGGTAAAGCTTCAGTTGTAATCTCTGATATGGCGGCACCCTCGTCAGGGCACAAAAAAACTGATCATTTGAGGATTATGGCTCTGTGTGAAGCTGCTGCATTTTTTGCTTTTGATGTATTAGACTTAGATGGCACCTTTGTCGCCAAAGTTCTGGCTGGTGGAGCTGAGGGCGAATTGCAGAAGATTTTAAAAAACCGTTTCAGAAAAGTTTTACACTTTAAACCCCCAAGCAGTCGTTCAGATAGTTCTGAGAAATTTGTTGTTGCGCTAGGTTATCGGGCGGCCGGAGAGAAATAGTTCACTAGAGTAACTAGTAAGTCGTCAGTTTAAAATAGCCTAAACTGAAAAATATTAATGAAGTTCTAATTTTAAGCTTAAAATCTATGTCGGTAAATCGTTATATATTACCGTAATTTCTTCTTAGTAAGTGAGACCTTTTTAGTTATATTAGACATAGCACCACTTAATTTTAGAAAGTTAAAAATGCCCCTAAATTTCAGTAAAAAGGTTTTTATTACATGCGCGATAACGGGATCAGGAGGTACGCAAGATAGAAGTAAATTTGTACCTCGTAGCCCAAAGGAGATTGCTGACAGTGCTATTCTTGCTGCCAAGGCGGGAGCTGCTATAGTTCATTGTCACGTAAGAGATCCTAAGACTGGCGCTCCAAGTCGTGATTTAACCTACTACCGAGAAGTTACAGATAGGATCCGTTCGTCTGCTGTTGATGTCGTTTTAAATCTAACTGCCGGGATGGGCGGTGATTTAGTAATGGGAGGAACAAATTCACCGTTACCATTAGCAGAAGGAACTGACATGATTAGTGCAGAAGAGCGGGTTGCTCATATAGCAGAATGTTTACCTGAAGTTTGCACACTAGACTGTGGAACGATGAATTTTGCGGAAGCGGATTACGTCATGACGAATACGCCTGGAATGTTGCGTTCGATGGGAGCAATGATGACTGAACTTGGAGTAAAGCCGGAGATTGAAGCCTTCGATACGGGGCATTTATGGTTTGCCAAACAATTAGTATCGGAAAAAATTATAGCTTCTGATGCTTTGGTTCAACTTTGTATGGGTGTTCCATGGGGGGCTCCTGATGATTTAAATACGTTTATGGCAATGGTAAATAATGTTCCTCAAGATTGGACGTTTTCCGCTTTTTCTTTAGGCCGAAATCAAATGGCTTATGTGGCAGCAGCGGTGTTGGCTGGAGGAAATGTCCGTGTCGGATTGGAGGATAATTTGTGGCTAAAGAAAGGCGTTCTTGCAACTAACGAGCAATTAGTTGAACGAGCAAAAATTATAATTGAACATATGGGTGCAGAAGTAATGAATGCTGAGGAAGTAAGACAAAAGTTAAGTTTGAACAAACGCTCCTCGAGTTTATAAAATGTCGCGTCGCGTAGTTATTACGGGAGGGGGAAGTGGCATTGGGTTAGCACTTGCACGGCGTTATATCGAGGAAGGTGCCCAAGTTGCAATTTGCGATAGTGATATGGCTGTGGTTCACCAGGTTTCTAAAAACTATAAAATGGCTATTTCTTTTTGTGCTGATGTGTCTGACAGTGATCAGATGGAAAGTTTTCATTGTCGGATACTTGAAGAGTTTAAGGGGGTCGATGTTATGCATGCAAATGCTGGTGTGGGAGGCCCTGCCGGATCAGTTGATCTAATTGATCACAAAGATTGGAAGAGATGTGTTGAAGTAAATTTGTTTGGAGCATTTCATAGCGCGTCATGGGCTTCGGGTGTAATGAAGAAACAAAAAACTGGATCCATTATTTTCACTTCATCTACTTCAGGTTTGTTCGGTGTGCCGAATCGTTCTTCATACGTTGCCGCAAAGTGGGGTATAATTGGCCTTACTAAATCGATGGCTATGGAGCTAGGTGATTATGGTGTGCGTGTTAACGCGATATGCCCAGGTGCTGTAAGTGGAGTAAGGATGGAACGAGTTTTATCAATGGAAAGCGAGGCTTCCGGACTCTCAAAAGACGCTCTTAGAAAAGTTTACTCTGAGGGTACTGCGATGAGAAGTTTTGTTAGTGAAGAGGATGTTGTTGATATGGCAATATTTTTAGCCAGTGAAAAAGCCTCAATGATAACTGGTCAAGCTCTAGCTGTTGATGGATATACAGAACGGACTGTCTAATTAAAATTTATGAGGATTGGGCATTAGAAATGATAAAAAAGGTCGCAATTATCGGTGGTGGAGTAATCGGTGGTGGATGGGCGGCCAGATTTTTATTAAACGGTTTGGATGTCTATGTTTATGACCCAGATCCAAACGCAGAGAAAACTCTTTTAGAAGTTATTAATAATGCACGTTTCGCTCTCCCAATGCTTTACGAGTCTCAGTTGCCTAAAGAGGGCAAAATAAAATTTTGTAAAAGTATTGCGGAGGCTGTTGTTGGCTCGGACTGGATACAAGAAAGTGTTCCGGAGAGATTGAACATCAAACACCTTGTATATCAAGATATTCAAACATCTTGTCCTAAATCTGCAATAATTGCCTCGTCCACTTCCGGGTTTAAGCCATCAGAACTTCAAGAACATTCTAATGCACCGGAACAGATAATCGTTTGTCATCCATTCAATCCCGTTTATTTGTTGCCGTTAATTGAGGTTGTTGGAAGTGATAAAACGACGACTAGTTACATAAAAAACGCAATGGAAATTTTGACACAATTAGGTTTTTTTCCATTACATGTAAGAAAAGAAATTAATGCACATTTGGCTGACAGATTTCTTGAAGCTGTTTGGCGAGAAGCTTTGTGGTTAATTAAAGATGATGTAGCTACTACCTCAGAAATAGACAATGCAATTCGATATGGCTTTGGTCTTCGATGGGCTCAAATGGGCCTGTTTGAAACATATAGAATTGCTGGTGGTAAAGCTGGCATGCAACACTTTTTATCTCAATTTGGTCCATGCTTGCAATGGCCTTGGACAAAACTAATGGATGTCCCTGACCTGACTGAAGAGCTTGTGGAAAAAATAGCGTCGCAGTCTGACGCTCAGTCGGGTGATAAATCAATCCGTGAGCTTGAACGTATTAGGGACAAAAATTTAATTGCCATTTTACGTAGTTTGAAACAGCAAAATTTTGCTGCAGGTAATGCAATCTCCGCTCACGAAAAAATGATTTCTGACGATAAAACTTTAAAAAATAAAATGCTCGTAAGTGTAGAAAGAGTCATTCCCGTAGATTGGACGGATTATAATGGTCACATGAACGAGGGCCGATATGGTCAAGTTTTTTCGGATGCAGCCGATGGATTTTTATCTTCAGTAGGTGTTGATTCTAATTACATAGCTTCTGGTTATAGTTATTTTACGGTGGAAAACCATATAAAGTATTTAGATGAAACATTAGCTGGTGAGAATATATATGTGGACACATCCGTACTTATGATTGATGGAAAAAAGCTAAAGCTTTTTCATACGATGAAACGAAAATTAGATGAAAGCGACCTAGCGACCTGTGAGCAATTTCTACTTCATGTGAATCTAAATACGCGAAAATCGTGTGAGC
>CACOXV010000039.1 GCA_902631295.1 Paracoccaceae bacterium
AATCGGTCGGTCGGATTGCTGGTTTCAACCTATGGGGGAAGAGATGATGAGCTACTTAATATAGCTAAGCTAATAGAACGTTTTTTTACAAAAGGAGAAAGTCTATGATACGGGTTGGAGTTGATGTAGGTGGGACATTCACTGATATTATTCTTGAGAACCAGGGGGCTAAAGAAAACGGAGTTACCGTCACGAAGGTTCCTAGCACCCCACATGATCAATCAGAAGGTGTTGTAAAGGGAATTCTGCAAGTCTGTGATCAGGCTGAAGTTTCGCCATCAGAAATCGATTTACTTTACCATGGTACAACCGTCGCCACGAATATGGTCATTGAGAGAAATGGGGCAGAGGTTGGCATGCTAACCACGCGCGGATTTCGGGATATTTTGCATATGGCGAGGCATAAAAGGCCTCATAATTTTAGTTTGCAATATGAAGTGCCATGGCAATCAAAGCCATTGGTTAAAAGAAGAAACCGCATTCCGATAACCGAACGATTAATGCCTCCTACAGGAGAGATAGAAGTTGCTATCGATGAAAATGAAGTCCTAGATGCCGCTAAATTACTTAAAAAAAGAGGAATAAATTCAGTAATCGTCGCGTTTTTGTTTTCATTTTTGAATAATGAACACGAATTAAAAGCAAAAAAACTAATTAAATCGGTTCATCCGGAAGCGTATGTATACGCTTCATCCGAAGTAGTTAACGTCATTCGCGAATATGAACGATTTAGCTCGACAGCAATGAACGCTTATATTGGTCCGAAAACAGCAAGTTACTTGGATAGTCTTAAATCGCGGCTGAAGTCAAATGGAATTGGTTGCCAAGTTCGAATTATGCAATCAAACGGCGGTATTTCAACTGTAGAAAATTCCTCGGACCGACCCATAGGACTTTTGCTATCCGGGCCTGCTGGTGGTGTAATTGGTGCGAAAGCTACTGGTGAGCAAAATGATATTTCTAATATCATTACAATAGATATCGGAGGCACCTCTGCAGATATTTCTGTGATACAAGATGGTGAGCTAAGGATTAAAAATCCTAGAGACACTGAAGTCGCGCAACTTCCTGTTCTCGTTCCTATGTTAGATATAGATGCAATTGGTGCTGGTGGAGGATCTATTGCATACATCGATGATGGTGGGGCATTTAGAGTTGGACCTAAATCAGCTGGTGCGGTCCCGGGTCCGGCTTGCTACGGTAACGGGGGAGAAAGTCCAACCGTAACAGATGCACAAGTTGTTTTGGGACGTCTAGATCAAGAGCAATTTCTTGGAGGTGACATTGTCATTAATCCTACACTGGCGGAAAAAGCAATAAAAGCGCATATAGCTGATCCACTTGGATTATCCATATCAGATGCCGCGTTAGGTATTTTAAAAATTATAAATAATAATATGGCTTTAGCCATAAATTCTAACTCAGTTGCTAAAGGAATAGACCCGCGGGGTTTTACATTGATGGGTTTTGGTGGTGCTGGGCCGCTTCATTCTGTCGCTCTAGCAGAGATGATTTCAGCAAGAAATGTTATATCACCGGCACAGCCAGGAATAACTGCTGCACTAGGATTACTTGTTACTGATCTTAAATATGAATATACTAGATCAGTTTTAATTCCTCTAAATGAAGCTTCAGAGGCGCAGCTTAATGGTGTAAATAAAATCGTTGCAGAGCTCAAAAAGGAAGCTGATATGCAGCTAGATCAAGATAAAGTTTCAGAAAGTCAGCGAAAATATGATTATATAATGGAATGTCGTTATCTTGGGCAAGGCTTTGAACTACGAGCAAAAATGCCTAGCGAGCCACTAACAAAAGATAACGTAAATGTTGTTATTGATAATTTTTACGATGTCCACAAGCAGCAATACGGACATGCATTTAAAGATCAAATTACAGAAGCTATAACGATCCGGGTTGTTGCTTCAGTAGATACAGAAAAATTAGAATTTACAAAACTTAAAGCTGGTGGAAATGAGAATCCAGATTATGCACAATTGTATTCAAGGAATACGATCTTTGACGATGGTCAAAGTGTATCTACCCCAAGATATAGCAGAGAAAAGTTAATGGGAGGTGATTATTTACTTGGGCCTGCGGTGGTTACACAACATAACTCAACAACGATTATCCCGCCAGGATATAAAGCGACCATGCTAGATGCTGGTGATATATTAATTGAAAAATTAAACTAAGTGATAGAGGTTAAATATGCAAAAAGAAATAGATCCAATTACTTTACAAGTTATCGGCGGTGCTTTGCACTCAATAGCGGAGCAAATGGGAAATGTTCTCTATCGAATGAGCTATTCCTCAATTATAAGGGAAAGCCAAGATTTAGGTGCAGGATTGTTTGATAAAGATTTTAACACATTATGCGAATCGGACTCTACTCCGATGCATATTGGTTCGTTGCCGGGTTATCTTCGGGGAATTGCTGAGTCGATATCTTTAGAAGATTGGAAGCCGGGGGATTGTGTTGTACACAATCATCCATACAAAGGAGCTTCACATTCACCGGATATTGCTGTTGTGATGCCTGTATTCCATAACGATGAACTCGTTGGTTTTTCAGCAAATACGGCTCACCATGTAGATATTGGCGCAGCCACGCCGGGCTTGATAATTGATGTACCTGATATGTGGGCCGAGGGAATGCTCATGGATGCTGTAAAATTATATGAAGGGGGCACACGCGTGGAATCTTTGTGGAAATATATCCGCGATAATACTAGAGTGCCGGGCCTGGTAATGGGAGATTTAGAGGCGCAAATAGCATCTGCAGAACTAGGGGTCAAAAGGTTTGAAGAACTTCTCGCAAAATATGGAAAGGACGATGTTATTGCATCTTGTAATCAATTAATGGATTACACGGAAAGATTAATGAGGCGAGAAATAGCTAAAATACCCGATGGTGAATATTTTGCCGAAGGCTTTCTTGATGATGATGGTCGAAATCGCGAAAAGACACTTCCTATTAAGGTATGTGTAAAAGTAAAGGGTGATGATATAGAAATTGATCTGACTGGGTCTTCAGATCAAGTCCCAACAGCATTTAATGTTCCGTTCGATGGAAGTACTATGGTTGCAGCTTTTTTTGTGTGTAGGGCAATGCTGCTAGATACTTATACACTGGAAGAGTATGTACCTCAGAATGAGGGTTCATTTAGACCAATAAAAGTAACTGCACCAAAAGGATCTATATATAATCCTATAGCTCCAGCGGCTGCAGAAGCCAGATTTTGTCAAATTCAAAGAATGGCCGATTTGGTGATAAAAGCGTTGAGCCCAGTGATTCCGGAAAAATCAACTGCTGGCAACGCAGCAACATTATCTTTTGCGGCATATTCAGGAGTTAGGCCAAGTGGCGATTATTGGGTTTTTCTAGAAGTTAATGAAGCTGCTACAGGAGGTAGACCCGCATCTGATGGAGTAGATACAGTTGAGGAATTAATGAGGAATACTAGAAATAACCCGTTAGAAGATCTGGGTATGCACTTACCGCTTATTTGTGACAGATATGAAATTCGTGATGATGGTCCTCCAGGTGCTGGGAAATTTAGGGGTGGCGCCGGTGTTGTAAAGTCTCAAAGATATCTAACACCCGGCTTTATGACTCATGAATCTGACAGACATTTAGATGCTCCATGGGGCGCTTTTGGTGGAAAGCCGGGTTCGGTCGGTAAGATGGAAATTTACAACGTGAAAGACCGTTCTAACGTTCGACAGGAGTACTCTAAGTTTTCTGGGCTTCGAACTGAAGAAGGTGATGTGGTATCTTATATTTCTCCATCAGGAGGAGGCTTTGGTAATCCATTAGAAAGAGCTCCCGCCAAGGTTCTGGATGATGTTTTGGATGATATCATCACTTTAGAGTCGGCACGTGATGATTATGGAGTCGTGATGCGTGAGGTTGACGACGGCTATGGCTGGGCAGTCAACGAGCAGGCGACCGAAAAATTAAGGGGGGAAATGTCTTAATTTTATATAAGCTTGAAATTCATCCAATTTAAGTGATCTAACAAGTTTAAAAAATTTTCATAGTTAATTATAGCCAATAAAAGTTTGTTAGTAAACTTTGTGTGGTAAAAGTAATCCGCGGCCATTACGTTGTTCTTTGGATTTGTGACTATATATTATTAGTAATCATTATAAAATTTTTAAGCTTTGCCTGATTATAAATTGTGGAAATCAAGTTTACCTATGAGGTTTTTTAGACAAAATGATTAACTACAATGAAGCCTTTAACAGTGCGAGATTAGTTCCTGGAGCTCATAAATATATCTCTGACTGGAAAAAAAATGCAGAAAATTTTCGCAATGCAATGATAGAACAGAGCAAAGCGGAAATTGATTTCGAGTACAGTGACGAAAAAGACTGTAAAATGGATATATTTAATCCCGGTCCCTATGCAAAAGCGACAATGATTTTCCTTCATGGCGGATTTTGGACGGATTATAACAAATCTTACTTTTCACATTTAGCTATGGGTCCGGTTTTAAACGATATTCGTGTGGTTATACCAGACTTACCAAAATGTCCGGATTTTACGATCCCTGAAATTGGAAATGAGATTGTAAAATGCGTAAAAACTGTGTCTCGGCGATTTAAAGGTGATATAATTTTGGTTGGTCACCAATCGGGTGGTCAGCTTGCTGGCAAGATGGCCTGTAGGGGTGTGCTACCAGAAGAAATCCTGTCCAGAGTAAATACTATTATGGCTATTTCTCCTATAACCGATTTACGACCACTGATTTTTACGAGGCGAAAAGACGATTTAAATTTGACTGAAGAAATAGCAGAAAATGAAAGCTTGGTTGATCAAGATTTGTCTGAGAACATTCCGGTAACCATATGGGTGGGTACCGATGAAAGGGAAATATATCTGGAGCAAGCTAAACAATTGGCTTCAAAATGGGGTTGTCCTTGGTTTAAATCTAAAAATAGGCATCATTTCGATATTATTGACGGATTAGAGACAAAATCCACTCAATTAATGAGTGTTCTTATAAGTAGTTTATAAAATTGTTTTACATCTTGTCTAATCATCAAATAGATTATTGACAAATTTGGTGCAACGCCGATTTACATGCGGCGTGACCCAAGCGAGACAATTTATCCTTCCTCAAATATTATTATAAATGTTGACATTCCTTGTAAGGAAAATACTCTGGCGATGGGAAGAGGACAATATACTTTTATTAGCTTAAGCTAAGCCAGTTTTTATATTATAAAAATGCTACGTTTGTTATCGAAGTAAGTCCCCCAATATTAACAAGAATTTTCTGCATGGTCGTTATTGCCATGAGAAAGTTCAGTGAATGGAGATATTTATGTTAGATAATTCTACACTATTTGTGTACCCAGGTGATGACGGCGCAAAATTAATGCCAAAAAGCAGATATGAAAATTATATCGGTGGTGAATGGTGCGCGCCAAAAGATGGGAAATACTTTGAAAATACTTCACCAACTACTGGAAAGGTAATTTGTGAAATTCCAAGATCTAATTCTAAAGACGTAGAGTTAGCTCTGGACGCAGCTCACAAGGCAGCCCCAGATTGGGGTAAAACAGGGCCGGCAATAAGGGCGAATATCTTGCTCAAAATAGCAGATCGTATTGAAGAGAATACTGAAATGCTCGCACTTGCAGAAACGCTTGATAATGGAAAACCAATTAGAGAAGGGCATGCTGCTGACATTCCTCTCACAGTTGATCATTTTAGGTATTTTGCGGGCGCTATTCGTTCTCAAGAAGGTACAATAGGTAATATTGATGGAATGCAATCTGGCGGGGGAAACTCTGCACTTGGAATGATGGCCTATCATTATCCAGAACCCCTCGGTGTAGTGGGTCAAATTATACCGTGGAACTTCCCAATACTGATGGCTGCATGGAAACTTGCACCAGCTTTAGCTGCTGGAAATGCGGTTGTTTTAAAACCTGCTGAGCAAACGCCATTTTCTATCTGCGTTTTGATGGAGCTAATTGAAGACTTACTGCCGCCGGGAGTTGTAAATGTTGTGCAAGGTTTTGGCGTAGAAGCAGGTAAACCATTGGCGTCCAGTAATCGTATTGCAAAAGTTGGTTTTACCGGTGAAACGACAACTGGGAAACTGATCATGCAATATGCATCAGAAAACCTTATCCCGGTCACACTAGAGCTGGGCGGTAAAAGTCCAAACATATATTTTAAGGATGTTATGGATGGAGATGACGCATATATTTCGCGATGTGTGGAAGGCTTCTTGCACGCTTACTTTAATCAAGGCGAGGTTTGCACATGTCCATCTAGAGCCGTTATTCATGAAGATATTTACGAGCCATTTATGGCTATGGTTGAAGATCGAGTGAATATGCTAAATTGCGGCACTCCTTTTGACCTCAATACCCAAGTTGGTGCTCAAGCCTCAAATGAACAGTTTGAAAAAATTATGTCCTATATGGATGTTGGTGTTCAAGAAGGTGCAAAAGTTCTTTTTGGCGGAGGTAAACGTCAGATGGAAGGGTCGCTTAGTGGTGGTTACTATGTCGCTCCAACAGCCTTCAAGGGAGATAATTCAATGAGAATCTTCCAAGAGGAAATATTTGGACCGGTTGTCTCAGTGACCACATTTAAAGACGAGGCAGAGGCTTTATCCATTGCTAACGATACCCTTTATGGCCTAGGGGCTGGTGTTTGGTCTAGAGACGCAAATACATGCTACAGAATGGGTCGTGGCATTCAAGCTGGTAGAGTTTGGGTGAACAATTATCACTCATACCCTGCGCATGCTGCTTTTGGGGGCTATAAGAACTCTGGAATTGGCCGTGAAACACATAAAATGATGCTGAACCACTACCAGCAAACAAAAAACGTTTTGGTGTCTTACGCAGAAGAGCCAGACGGATTTTTCTAGGAAGTTTGTGCCTCCGCTTCTGTAGCGGGGGCATCCTTAATTACAGAGGTTGTTATCATGGTGGAACTGTTGACATTTACTGAAGCTACTGAAGAGTTAGTAAATGAGCTTGTCGATATACACGGCGATTTAGTCTTTCATCAATCGGGCGGTTGTTGTGACGGTTCGGCACCAATGTGCTTTCCTAGGGACGAATTTAAAGTAGGATCCAGGGATATTTATTTGGGTAAAATAAAGGAGCAACCGTTCTTTATTGCTCATGATCAATATGCTTATTGGGAGCATACACAGTTAATTATTGATGTCGTGCCTGGTAGGGGTGGAATGTTTTCTCTAGAGGGGCCAACCGGTAAGCGTTTCCTTACGCGTTCAAAGGTTTTCTCAGACAAAGAATATCAAGAGATCCAAAATAACCCACCATTAAATGCTAGTGAAGTTTCAGATATAAACGGTTTAAAAACAACTAGTTAAATTATATTTTCGCATCAATTCCAGTAAGAACAGCCATTCATCGATACTTAATATTATCAGTTAGATAGATAAAATGAGTAGATATAGATTTTATTGAAAAAACTTATCTATATCTTGTGTTTTTGCTGTTGAAATTTGAACTTTCTGAAAGTAGAAACTAGCGCGATTCTTAAGAGAGGTTTTATGACTAAAAATGATTTAGACAAAGATCATCTGGAAACTTTAGACCGTGATTTGGATCGATTTGGTTCACTTAAAACTGCAACCGCAAATGTGAGTAGACCGTTTGTGGCGCTTAGTTTCGCTCTAATCTTTATCATATCAGCTGGTGTATTCTCCTCTCTATTTTTAGGTTCATTCGATAATAGAATAATAGTCATAATAGCTGCCCTGCTAGGAGCTTATATGGCCATAAACATTGGCGCAAACGATGTGGCGAATAATATGGGCCCCGCAGTTGGCGCAAATTCTCTAACCTTGGTTGGAGCTATACTAATTGCTATAATTTTTGAAAGCGCAGGTGCTTTGATTGCAGGTGGTGATGTTGTCTCAACTATTGCGAAAGGCATAATTGACCCAAGCGCTATGCAGTCGGCCTCAGAATTTATTTGGGCAATGATGGCGGCATTACTAGCTGCGGCTTTATGGATAAATCTTGCAACGTGGATTGGTGCGCCTGTCTCAACAACCCACTCAGTGGTTGGGGGAGTAATGGGAGCGGGCATAGCTGCTGCAGGTTTAAGCACCGTAAACTGGGGTACAATGACCAAAATTGCAGCAAGTTGGGTTATCTCTCCGGTTTTGGGTGGGGTAATTGCTGCATTGTTTCTATGGTTCATTAAGTCAAAAATTATTTACCAAAAGGATAAAATAATAGCTGCGAGACGTTGGGTTCCGGTACTTGTTGGTATAATGGCCGGAGTATTTGCCAGTTATTTGGCTATAAAAGGCATAAAAAAAATCATTAAAATAGATTTGCTGACTGCGGTTTACATTGGTTTAGCAATCGGTGGGGTTGTTTGGCTGTTAATGCGTCCGATAATTCGTCACCAATCGGAGGGGTTGGAAAATCGAAATAGGTCGCTAAAAATACTTTTTAATATACCTTTAATAGTATCAGCTGCACTACTGAGTTTTGCACATGGCGCAAATGACGTTGCCAATGCTGTCGGTCCTCTTGCAGCGATAGTTCAGGCATCCAGCACAGGCGAATATTTATCAGCAGCGTCTATCCCGCTATGGGTAATGGTGATCGGCGCAGCCGGTATTTCTTTTGGCTTATTTCTATTTGGTCCAAAACTAATTAAGGTTGTTGGGAGCCAGATTACTAAATTAAACCAAATGAGAGCATATTGTGTAGCTCTATCGGCCGCTATTACTGTGATAGTTGCAAGTTGGTTAGGACTGCCAGTAAGTTCAACACATATAGCTGTTGGATCTGTGTTTGGAGTAGGCTTTTTTAGAGAATGGGATACTTCACGAAGAATGAAGATTTCGCGGGCGGAGAAATTTGAAGCTTTAGATTTAGAGCATGACGAGCGTAAGAGACGCAAGCTTGTGCGAAGATCTCATTTTATGTCTATCATAGCGGCTTGGATAATTACCGTCCCAGCAGCAGCTTTAATTTCAGGCCTAATTTATATTTTGATAATTGCTTTAATGTAAATACGAGTAACAACTTTTTACCAAGCCTAATAATGCACTAAATTTCAATGTGAGATATTTTCCTTAATCTTCTGAAGTTATAATTCGAAATAATTCTTCACTAATTAACTGTTTGCGCAGGGTATAAAATTTTACTAACTTAAAATGCCTGAATTATAGTGTAGCATTGTTTTATCCATTTGAGGCAAAATGATTAAAATTTCTATTATAGCTGTATGCTTTAGTCTTTTATTTGTAATGCTAGCTTGGTTTATGCTGCCTAGATTATTAGAGCAGCCAAAATATAAAGTTTTAAGAAAAGAAAATAATTTAGAAATACGCTTTTATGATACGATTTTGACGTCTTCAGTAAAAGTCTCCGGCAACCAATATAATGCTCTAAGAAAAGGCTTTCGGCCACTTGTGAGATATATTGGTGCTAAAGAAAGAGATAGTGAAAAAATATCGATGACGGCACCCGTTATTCAGTCAATAAATGATGAAAGTGAACAGTGGACGGTTTCTTTTGCTATGCCGTCGAAATATAATATTGATGACCTGCCCAAACCTGAAAATAATGAAATTTTCTTTCAGGAAATTCAACCAAGTTTAGCTGCTGTTATTAAGTTTAGCGGAAAAGCTGATGATAGCTTGTTAAATCAAAAAACTAATACTTTAAAAAATTGGTTGGAGCTTAATGGTTATACTGAACGTTCAAGCCCAAAATTTCTTTTTTACAACGACCCATCTACCCCAGGTTTTCTTAGACGAAATGAGGTGATGATAATCATCGATAAATAATTATTTTCTATTTTTTTGATCCATGCTGCAAATGCAATCGTAACTAATGTGTTTTTAATACCTCCCATATTAAAAAAAATGGTCGGCCTTTCAGATCACCCCCCAGTATTTGAAAGAGCCGACCATACATCATATCAAGTATAATTGACCAGTAGTGGCAGTTCGAGACTAAGTCACCAGTTTTATCATTTTTTGCGTCTCTAAGATTGCTCCAGCTTCTTCCCGAAGTTTTATCATTTCCGGCTTATTCATTAAGCCCATCATGTGTTCCATGGATGGAATATCCATCACAGCCCAAACCTTATTTTCGTTTTCAGCTTCATGTCCATATGCAACAACATTAATTTGGTTTTCTTTTCTAAAGTCTTCATTTGAGAGAAATAATTCTTTCCAATGTTCATAACCTTTGGATAGTTCTACTGATGTAATAACTTTCATATGCTTCTCCATTTTTAATTAAATTTTAAAAAAGTTTAATAAATATAAAAAATATTTCCCAGTACAGAGTTTGTATTAAAAATAATTAACCCTAGAGAAGTGTGAAATTACTTACAAAATCTATTTTTTTCTTTTGTAAAGAAAAGAGTAGCCCAAAAGCCCTAACGCAGAGAAATATAAGATTAGTGAGGTCAGGTTCATTGGTTGATTCACAATGGTGTCCCCTACAAGCCCTGCAATCCCAATCCCAATCGCGGTAGTTCTCATTAGCTGCTTGTTTTTATTTGTCTTGTCTGCGTTATTCATTATGCATCCTTAATGGGTCGATTTTGAAATGCTGTATCGTGATTACATAATTTTAACAAATCATCCATTTTAAAAACCTTGAAAAACACATACTATTAAAAAATGAAAATGCAAAAGAAACAAAACTTGCCTCAAAAAGTTTGTATTGTATGTCAGAGACCTTTTTTTTGGCGGAAAAAATGGGAGAAGGTCTGGGATGAAGTAAAATATTGTTCCCAAAAATGTAAAAGAGAAGCTAGATTAAAATAATCTCATTTTAATCATTATTATTAGTGGAGATTTCATAAATAGTGTCTGAAAAAAATCGATCTAAAAAACACTTGAATCTTCAAAAGGCATATAACCTGTCATCTCCTGAAGATAATATAAATTTTTATAGGGGGTGGGCAGAAGATTATGATGCAGATTTTGCACTTGGGATGGACTACATTTTGCCATACCAGGTGGCAAGCCAATTTATAAAACTTAAAGGTAGCGGGCCTGTATTAGATATCGGAGCTGGTACCGGTTTGCTAGGTATTGAGATACAAAAGCTAAGTAAATTTGAAATTCACGCCACGGATATTTCGGAGGAAATGCTGTTGGTGGCGGAAAAAAAGGGTATTTATTCAAAGATTATCGTTGGTGATTTGACGAAAGGCCTTCCCATTAAAGATAATAGTTATAATGGGATTGTAAGTTCAGGAACTTTTACCCACGGGCATGTTGGTCCCGAAGTACTTTTCGAAATCAAAAGAATATTATCAAAAGGGGGGGTAGCAGTTTTGTCTGTGAACTCTAAGCACTGGCATAGCTTGGGGTTCGATGCCACGCTTCAAACCTTAGAAGCATCGGGATCAAAAACAAATGTCACTGAGGTAAACATCTATGGTCAGAAATGTAAGTCTGACAGTAAAAATGATACTGCTTATTTATTGATTTTGTCAGATTGAGGTTCCGACCACCTCTAATTGTTGCTGCTATTAATAAGCCTTTAGCCAGATTACTTGTTGCGCCAATTTTCCCAATCGTCAGGGGTATCTAAGTCAAGAGTTGCAATGCTACCTTCAAGTTTTAATACTTTTGTATTTTTTGCTGTCTTAATAATTTTTTTACCTCCAGTCTCATTTTTGAGCATCATTAAGTCGTTGAAATAATTTAGAGGGAATAAAACTGGATGTCCTGATCCATTATCATCGGCAGCTTGGATTATAGACTCTGGAAATTTAGAATGGGCTTTAAAAAATGCTTTGATAGTTTTGCTATCTATCAAAGGCATATCAGCAGGTATTATTATAATTCCGGTAACATTGGTTTCATTGTCTTGTATGTACTTTATACCCTCAGCAATTGAAGCTCCCATACCAGTATTTCTTTTATTTAAAAATATCTTTTGAATCGATATCGCTGATAAAGCCCTTTCTCTTGGATGATCGGCCGAGGGAAGGGTCATGTAGGTAACACCATTTTCTGCCGCAGCTTTAGCAATCCTACAGATTTGTGAAACGCCGTCTATTTTTTCAAGTAGTTTATCCGCACCACGCATTCTTGTAGAGTACCCTGCAGAAAGTATTAAGTTAACGCATTTAATCATTGATTTTATTTCTTAAATTTATTTTTTTTATTTTACTTTTCGACGTTCATTAATATTTACATGTTGCTCTTCGCTTATATTACGGATTTTACTTTTTTCGAGAAAGAATATTCACAATTAAATTAATTTAATATTATGCGACAGTAAATGTCGCTAACAAATAAGTACCGTTTGTTTTAAAACTGAAGGTAGTAGCAAGAAGTAAATTGTAGGGACGTTTTTTAATGAAAGCTGATGTACAAGCCGTTGTGATAGGTGGTGGGGTTATTGGTTGTTCCATTCTATATCATTTGGCAAAAGCTGGTTGGTCAAACTCAGTTCTAGTAGAAAGAAATGAGCTGACGTCTGGTTCCACTTGGCATGCAGCAGCGAATATACACGGCCTGCATGATACGACAAATATTAGTCGTATTCAGCACTACACGATGGATCTTTACAAACAGTTAGAGCAGGAAACAGGGCAGAGTTGTGGAATATTTCAGCCAGGATCACTTTATCTGGCGCAAACTGAACAAAGAGAACATCAGCTTAGACTGCAAGAAAGCAAGGCAAAACTTTACAATATGGAGTTTTACGAGGTTTCTCTTCAACAGGCTAAAGAACTACATCCGCTGCTTAACTTAGAGGGTATTCGGTGTGTGATGTATGAACCAAATGGAGGTAATGTAGACCCATCTGGTGTGACAAATGCATATGCAGTAGGTGCTCGGGAAAGAGGCGCTGAAATATATAAATTTACAGAAGTTTTAGCTACTGAGCAGAAGCAAGATGGCGGGTGGTGTGTAAGAACTACAAAGGGAGACATAAATACTACCTGGATCATTAATGCGGCTGGTCTGTGGGGTAGAGAGGTTGCCCGACTGGCTGGGTTAGAATTGCCTTTAAAGCCTACTGAGCATCAATACTTGGTAACAGAAAAAGTTCCTTTCATCGAAAATCTTGATAGGAGGTTACCCTCTGTGGCTGATCGAGACGGTGAGTATTATCTTCGTCAAGAA
>CACOXV010000040.1 GCA_902631295.1 Paracoccaceae bacterium
GCGTCGTAATATCTGACCCACCAACAGTAAATTGCTTTCCAACTGTTGTCTCAGAGCCATCGTTAGCAAGATCTGATGCCGCTCCAAGTATTGTGTGATCGTCAGTAAATGAGCCAGGAACGCTGACTATTTCATACTTAGTATTTGCAAGCAAAGGCTCATCAGTTCCAGTACCGTATTTTTTAGCAGCTACAGCATCTGAAGGAAGATGTACCAAATTAAAGGAAGCAGTGTCATTTGGGCCACCAGAGATCGTTCTGGCCGAACTCCCATAAAGTTCGGTGTAAGCTATTGTACCAATTCCAAACGTCATTTCGGCATTACGACCACCCATAGAAACGTATTCACTTCCAGCCGTGGTTACAAAAATGCCTTTACCTTTATATTTCGATGTAGTCATCAACCGATTGAATTCATCGGCAATTGCCTCAGCCTCACTATTTATCGCTTCATGATCAGCGGTTGTATTAGTATTGTTAGCGCCAAGAACAGCAAGTTCTTGTAATCTTGAAAGAAGCGCCGATGCAGCATCCAAAACACGCATACCCGTTTCAAGGTAGCCCATCACAACAGATCCACCTTTTATACCGGCCTTTGTTCCAACAAAATCCATGCGAAATGTATCTGACATTGCCACATAAGATGACCTGTCACCCGCATTCGCATTCTGTCGGCCCGTTGCCAGGCGTTCCATGCTTTTACTGACTTCAGTATTCGCACGGGTCAGAGAGGTCTCCACCTTATAAAACGCTGTTGTTGTTCCGATATTCGCCATCATTCTTTCCTTTCAACCGCGAAATATTTAACTATCTCAAGGGAAATGAACGACACAGCCCAGATTTGTTTAGAAGAATTTTTGGCAAACGCATTAATCCACAATTAACTGTCAAAGTTTTGACTATTTTTCAGTGTCAATTATAGTTTTTGGTGGTTGGCATAAAAACAGATAAATTATGGTCAAAGCTTAAGGAGCATGACCATGAAACTGGACTTTAACATTCAATTGAACCAAAAGCAGGGCTTGGCGTTGACTGCGCAAGTTCAGCAAGCAATAAAGCTTTTACATATGACAAATCTTGAAATTCAAGAATTTGTTAGTGAGCAGTTTCAAGATAATCCCTTCATTGAAACCAATGATTTTTCGGAAAGCAAAGATAATCTAGATACTAGCAAATCAAAGAATACTGATGTCGATAAATCTTTTCAGGAAAATCCCTACGCTAAACAAGAAACAGAAACTAAGGTCTCCATCGAAAATCAATTTGAAACCGGAGAGGGCTATATTCCAAGACCAACTGTTTCAAAAGCTGATACCGACTTTGATACCGTAAATTTAATTCAAGCCCAGGATAAATCATTATACAGCCATTGCCTTGAGTTTATAAATACAATCAATTTTTCGGTTACTGAAAGAGTAGTGGCTTTGCGACTTCTAGATGAGCTCGAACCCACTGGTTGGATCATCTCAGACTTTTCTAAATTAAGCAACGAACTTAAATGCCCAGTCGAGACTTTTGACACCGTTATTGAGAAGCTGCAAGAAATTGAACCGGCTGGCTTATTTTCTAGAAATTTGAAAGAATGTTTAATTCTACAAGCTAAAGACTCTAACCAATACGATGCAAATTTAGCGGTAGTTTTAGAAAATTTACATTTGATTGCTAACGGTAAATTTGATCTTTTAAAACGCCGAAGCGGATGTTCCGACATAGAAATTTCCAATGCATTTAAGATCATAAAATCCTTTGACCCAAAACCTGGCCAAAAATTTGAGTATTCAGACGCGCCAATTAGAGAACCCGATTTGAATGTTCGCGAAAGTGACGACGGGTGGATTGTTGAGCTCAATAATTCAACACTTCCAGATGTTAAAATTGAAAAAGAATATGCTAAAAACTTGCGAACTCAGGTTAAAGAAAAGCAAGAAAAAGACTTTATACAGGAAAAAATTTCTGAAGCTAAGTGGCTCACAAAAGCAATTGAAAAACGAAACGATACGATGATCAAAGTTGGTTCAGAAATTGTCAAAAGGCAAAAACTTTTCCTTGAAAAAGGCACACAATATATCAAACCGATGGTTCTCAAAGATATAGCAGAAGCTGTTGGAATGCACGAAAGCACAATCAGCCGGGTTACAACTGGTTCACTCATTCAAACACCCCAAGGAACTCTTGAGCTAAAAGCATTTTTCAGCGTTGGGTTGCAGCAGGATAATGATGACGGGGTTACATCTGCAACTTCTATAAAATTTAAAATTAAAAAGTTAATCGAATCCGAAAGCCCGTCCCATCCAGTAAGTGATGACGCTATAGTAGAAATTCTTTCAAAAGAGGGTATTGTGCTCGCAAGGCGGACCGTTGCCAAATACCGAAAGATGGAAAATATACCATCATCATTTGCGAGAAAACGTAGAAATGTAATAGCGGGAGCTATCTAGCAGCCTGACACCCTAATATAGTCACATAATTATTCGCCAGGTGTCGTCGCACCCTTAACAATAACCTTGTGCACAACCGGTGAAGTTTTTATAGCGTTACGCTCAAATCGTATCTTATTTTTTGGATCAATTTTCTTAACAATCGCGCTAACATCGTTTTCGTTCGTAGATGCAATTGTCATATAATGATTTTTCCCCGCATAAAGGGTAAAAGAACGCATTATATTATCTTGTGAAACGTAAACAAATCGAGATAGGATCAGATAAGTTATTAAAAATAAGTAAATATTTATAAAAAAGGTTACTAAGTAGGCTGCCACCAGAGCAGCCAGTGGTGGATAAAGCCTATATTTTAAACACCATAAGCTGGGCAATATAAATGCAACAGGATCTTTTTCTACACTCAAAATATCACATATGAAGGACCCATTCCTATAAACTTCAAAATTCTGATATTCTGAAAATTCACCATACACATGTGTTTTGAATTGCTCCAACGCCCATTTAGTTTCTTGCTCTGTAGCTAATCCGAACTGACTTTGAATTGGAACTTGTAATAAAATGTCGAATAATTGACCGTCACGATAAAATGTTAGTAACCACTTAGGCTCATCGCCCGCCTCCATTTGAAACTTATTTTGAAGCTGCGCTGGACCTTCTAAAAATAATTCACCATCAACAGCGACTAAAATATCACTCTCTTTTAGGCGTTTTACATAATCTTGAATAGCTATTCCGTCCGTAGCTATTTTTAGCAGAAGACCGTTTTGCTCAAAATCTTCAAATTGCCCTTCGGGTGATCCGCCGTCGACCTCAGTTAAATCAAGATCAAAAGCATCGTCGGTTGTTGTTAAGTCTTCTTCGCTCATGGAAACTTCAATGGGTTTACTGGTGGCTTTTTGGCAACTTTTGGTGCAGCCTTTTTACGTTGAGCCTCTACTTGTTTAACTCTATTCATCTCCATCATATTAGCTGCAAGCTCTTTTTGCAAAACAATAAGCTGGTCAACTTTATTTTCTAGTACCATGAATTGCTTGTAGGTTACTATATTATCCCCACCATCCATTTCACCATCTTCCTCAGATGGATCAGATGCAAAGAATTTTTGTATTCCCTGGATTTGCTCCGAGAGTGCCATCTGGGTCAGATCCGATTGAGTTTTTAGGTCCACCAGTGTAGTTTCAGCAAAGTCTTTTATTACTCGCTCAGTATCCTTCACACTTAACTTTATAGCTTGATTATACTTTCTCTCTGCATCAGCAAGGTCTGCTGAAGCCTTTTCGGCAGCAGAACGAATATCGCCTAAAGAATTTTTAATTATTTCTTGATTAGCAGTATTTGTTTCCACGGTCTTAACAGATTTATCCAAAGTACTGACATTTTCAGTAAAAATTGCAAGAGACTCGATAGCCATATTTGAGTTTGTTCGCAAGGTACCTAACGCTTTATAATACATCAAAAGACCAGCACCCAAGGATATAATTGCCGCTACTATCGCGCTTACAAAAATTATGAGAACCGACTGATATATCCGCTTTGCTTGTATATTTACAACTTCAAATTGCTCACGAACATTATTGAACTCTTCGGTAACCCCGGAAGCAGTATCAGCGGCATCCAAGGCGACCTTTATACCATTTTCTAAATCTTTATCAGCTGAGCGTGTTGCCATTTTTTAACTTCTCTCGATCGATTTTTCTGACTTTTCTCAAGTTATAGTAAGCACATTCCATGCCAGTTGCACTTTTAACTTGATAGTTTGGTAATAGATGCGATTTAAACCCAAATTTCCTGCAGCCCCAGGGCCGTGCTGGATCATGTGTAACAAAATAAAAATCACATTTAGCACAATTTATGGTCATTTAATTTGCTTTCTGCCATTCACAAACTTTTGAATTTGGAACCGAAAGGTTGCTATAAAGGCCAATATACTTCCCGCACCAACCAAGATGGCTTTAATGTTTTCTCCCTCCAGATAAAAACCTCTCGCTGCACTAGCTAGCCAGATGGACATTACAAAATATACTAACGTTGAAATTAATTGACCAATGGATGAATTACGGTGTTTCAATTTTTACTCCTTAATCGGCTTTCCAAACTCGTCAAAAACAAATTCGGATGGTATCTCAGGCTCCTGCAGAACCGTATTTACCCCTCGCTCTAATTGATACACATATGCCAGAATAGAGGCTACAGCTGAATAAAGTTGCTCTGAAATAGCAAGTCCGATGCTTCCAGTATAAAATAATGCACGTGCTAATAAAGGAGATCTTACGACAGATATTGAGTTTAACTCAGCTTCTTCAATCACCCTAAACGCCATTGCATCTTTCCCCATTGCTATAATTATCGGGGCATCATTTTCACTTGGCTCATATTTTATTGCAATCGCAAAATGCGTTGGGTTTGTGATTACAACGCTAGCGTCTTTTACATCATTTATAGCCTGAGCCTGCTCCGCAGCACGTTGACTGGCTTCCATCTGTAATCTCCGCATCCGAGCTTTTACCTCTGGCGATCCTTCACTCTCTTTTGATTCTTCCTTTAAATCTTGCCGAGACATTCTTAACTTTTCCATCCAAGTATGCCTGCTCCATAGATAATCACCTAGCCCGATTGCAAAAAGCACGAGCACTATTACAAAAATAAAGGTTAATAATGAACGGTATAGTATTTCTAAACTCTGATTCAAAATACCAGCACTTAGGTAAATTAAATTTGGCAATGTATACCAAAGAAACCCCAAAACAAGGCCTGTTAAAAATACGACTTTGGCAATTGATTTAATTAACTCAACCAACCCTTTTAATGAAAAAATTCTTCCCAAACCCTTTATTGGATCAAGCTTGTTCCATTTAAAACCTAGTGCTTTTGAACTAATACTTATCCCACCACCAACAATTGTTTGCATCAAGATGACACCCAAGAAACAAGGTACAGCAAAAAATGCAGCACCAAAGATTATCAATCGGAAACCCTGCCAAGAATTATAAATATTTGTACTAAGAAGTTGCTCGGGGTGGGAAAACGAAAATAAGGTTGACCAAGTCGTTAGTAAGTTGCTTGCAAAGAAACCCAAAACAGCAATTACTAAAAGTCCAACGGCGCTCGAAGCAAATACAAACATTTCTTTTGAAGATAGAATATCACCATCTTCTCGAGCTTTTTCCAGCCGCCGCTGTGTAGGTTCCTGGTTTTTTTCTTGTGTCTGATCATTCTCAGCCATCGCCTAGATCTCCCAATACCGTTTTCACAATGCCAATCGCCTCATCAATTAATTCAGCAAATACAAATTGTAGGGCATCAACTGAAAAATATAACGCAAAGAAAGTTCCTAAAATTGTCATTGGAAATCCAAAAGAAAACAGGTTCAATTGCGGTGCAGATTTAGTAATAAAGCCTATTCCAATATTCATAAAAAATAGGATACTAACGATTGGTAAAACAATCATTACAGCGGTTTTGAAAAGAAAATTGGTAGATGTTAAAGAATTTTCAATTATTTTTTTATATTCAACCATACCCCCAATCGGCAAACTCTCATAACTTTTGAAAATTAAATCAAAAATTACCAAGTGACCATTTAATGAAAAAAACAAAACTAGTAAAAATAATGAAAAGATTTGGCTTATTACTGGTGACTGCGCCCCGCTGGAGGGATCGACTTGAGATGCAAAAGCTAAGCCTGAAGTTGCCGCAATCTTTTCCCCAGCCAATATTACAGTACCGAAGCATATAGAAAGTACCATTCCACAAGATAGGCCAATAAAAACTTCTTGTAGGATTATTGGAAGTAGATCAATACCAACTAAAATTTCAAAGGGAGGTAATTTTATATTACTTAAAACCCAAACACCGATGCCAAATGAAAAAACAATTCTCACTGGTAAAGGGACCATGCGCGATCCAAAAAAAGGAGAGGATAAAAGGAAAGACCCTACCCTCAAAGTCGATAATAATAACAATAAAAGATATACTGGTATACTTTGCATACTGATACCCGCATAACTTCCAACTTGCTCCAATTTAGATTCCTTTCAATGCTATCTCTTCAAAGATAAACATGAAGTAGTCAGTCATAGTAGATAACGTGTAACTAGCAAATAGTGCCATAGCCCCTAAAACAACAAACAGCTTTGGAACGAAACTCAATGTCATTTCTTGAATTGAAGTGGCCGCCTGAATAAGACCAATAAACAAGCCTATACCAAGTGCAATTGCTAGTATCGGACCTGCAGTCATTATGATCTGCCAAAATGCAAGACTTAGATACTGAACGTTCTGATCATAAGCCATTTTTTTCACTCCACCAAGAAAGTTGCTGACAATGACCCAACGGTCATCGACCAGCCATCAACCAAAACAAAAAGAAGTAATTTGAAAGGTAGTGAAATTAACATTGGTGATAACATCATCATACCCAAAGACATCAAGATAGAAGCTATTACCATATCAATCACGAGGAATGGCAGGAAAATCAGAAAGCCAATCTCGAATGCTGTTTTCAATTCAGATGTAATAAATGCAGGTAAGACTATGGAAATAGGAATTGCCTGTTTATCATCGAATGGACCCACATCTGACAGATCGGCAAACATATTTAATGTATCTACTCTTGTGTTTGAAACCATAAACTCTTTAAGAACGGATAAACCCTGGCTCATCGCCATTTCCGTTGACAAATTTCCATCTAAATATGGAGTTAGAGTTTCAACGTACAAAACGTCAAAAATTGGGCTCATAATGTAGAAGCTTAAGAATAAGGCAATCGCTATTAGAACTTGATTAGGTGGGGTTTGCTGGGTGCCAAGGGCCTGCCGTAAAATTGACAAAACAATAATTATTCTCGTAAAAGCAGTCATGCCAAGGACCAACGAGGGCAAAACTGTCAAAGCTGTCATTAGCAATAAAATTTGCAAAGATAGTGAGTAGGTGGTCTGACCATTTTCTCCAGTTGCTGTGGTAAGAGCTGGTAAGCCAAGAGCACTCAAGTCTTGAGCAAAACTTATATTTGCCGTTATTAAAAGAGCTAGAATACCCCAGCAGACATATTTAAAATAATTAAACATGTGCATCACCAAGCCCTTCAAGGTTATCAGTGATTTTTTCGGAATTTAGGGGAACTATAGCTGCTGACGAGTTCTTACAGCAAACTATTAAAAAAGACTCGTCTCCAGCATTTACAATGTTTAACTGAGACGTTTTTGACAAATTTAGTCTAGAAACAACTTTTAACCCACTAATTGACTTATATGCTTTTGGATTAGACCTATAGCGAGCATAAAGATAAATCTGAACTGCTAGAAGTGCACCCAAAAATATAATTACCAACGCAATTTTTTCGTAAGTCATAAAAAACCCCTAATTCAGTAGGGATTTGCAACAGATATACCAATTATATTTTTATATTTAAAATCAATAAGTTATAAATAAATATCAATTTATTCAATAATATGACACATGGTTTACTTGGTATTAGAGACTTTCCATACGTTTCTCTGGATCCACTATTTCACCAAAACGCACTCCAAACCTCTCACCAATCATAACCACCTCACCTTTGGCTATTTTTGTGTTATTAATGAGTATATCCAAAGGATCACCAGCTAATCTCTCAAGCTCAACGACAGAACCCTCATTTAAGCGTAGTAAGTCGCGAATTGTTATTTCGGTGCGACCTACTTCCACCGTTAACTCGACATCTATGTTCTCTAAAACCTTTAGGTTCTCGATACCCTCAGATTTGACCTCTGCTTGTTCTTCCTCAGCCATTTTTTTCCTCACTCATTATTATTCTCTTTTTCATTGATATTGCAGCATTCGGACCAACCTTACCAATATCCGCAAAAAATACCTTTTCTCCTGCAACCTTAACTAAAACATGTTCCGGAGTTGCCATTGCAAAAACATCCCCCTCAGAAGATTTCATTAATTTACCAATCGAAGTTTTTGGATTACCTATTTCAGCTGTTAAAGTAAGTGGTATAGATAATACTGCATTTTGCAGTCTCTCTTTCCACGTTCTATCATCCTGGGCGAACTCATTCTGCACTCTAGACCGCAATTGCGAAGAAATTGGTTTTAATGTCTGCAGAGGATAAACAACATCAAAGCTTACCGGATCATGATTTGGCATTTGGACCATAAATGCGCAAACAATAACCGTATCAGCCCCATCAACAAATGACACAAACTGAATGTTTTCCTCTCGAGACTGGACCTCAAATTTTGTTTGAAGCATATCTTTCCAAGCAGCTTCCATGGAAGCGTTCATGCCTTCAGTGATTATCTCAATGATGCGTTGCTCAGTAGCCGTAAACTCTCCTGCTTGTGCGAATAAAGATTGAACCTTAGACCCACCATAATAAGAATTTGTTAAGTGAGATATAAAGGGCGCCTCAATTACGAGCAAAGCATTACCTCTGAGTTCTTCAATACGACTGTTTGTAACACTTACGAAATTATCACAACTTTCAACATACTCATCAAAAGACTTTACCTCAGGAGGAAAAGACGAAATTCTTGGCATAATACGGAGCATTGGCAAGAAAACAGATCTGGTAAATCTACAAATCTTTTCATTGATCATTCTCAGTGCATAATAATCACCAAGTAAAGAAAGGTCCTCGGTCCCAAATTTGAATTCCCGTACTTCATTGGGGTCAAACTGTTGCGCCGTTTCCTCTTTTGACTCCTCATCTAAACCGCTCAAAAGAGCTTCGACTTCGTCATTAGATAATTTTCTTGAGCCTACCATTAAATTAACTCAATTATTGCAACACAAATGCTGTAAAATAGACACCTTCAACGCCGCCAAAACCTTCAAGGTCTTCTAAGCGTTTGTTAATAGCATCCTTGATACCATCCGCCAACTGGTCGCGACCTGTTTTTCCTTCGACCTCTTCTACAGTAAATTCACTTACAACACCAAGAACCTCGGATCGAAGCGCGAGTTGATGCATTTCAACATTCTCTATGACGGTCTCATCATACTGAGTAGAAACACCAACACTTACTTGCAAAAACGCCTTGGAACCTTTCAGGTTTGTGGTGAAATTGTCTGGGAACGTATAATAACTAGTTACAAACGTATCTGTAGATGGCGTGTCCTTGTATACTTTTTCCGGCTCAGCCGCGGCTTCGTCTTCACCTTCGGCACTCGGCAGTTGACCCGCTTGCTGTAATTTCTTTTCGATAAGTTCTTCAACCTGCTCAACTGGGGTTTGTGTGGGCATAAACAAGAATGCTCCTACTCCTAGACCTATGCCGATAAGCACTATCGGCCCCAATCCAAACAGAGCTATTTTCTTAAAATTAATTTTTTTCTTTGGTTCTTCTTCAGCCATAATTTTTTCCTATGCAAGTAGGTTCAATTTATATTCATCCTCAGAAATTGTACTTGTGTTTTCATCATCCGCTTCTTTTAAAGCTTCAGCTACCTCGTCACCATTTCTACTTGATCCATCTTTTCTATTAGTATTATCACCATTTTGACTATTCTGCATATCTACAGAGTATTCTGAGAGCTTCAGTCCATTTTGTTCCGCTATGAGCTGTAAAATATTTTCACTACCCCTTAGCACCATGACAGCAGCAGAATTCTCTGCAACCATTTTAACTTCTACGTTAGAACTTTCTAGGGAAACATTTACGCGAACCTTACCAAAACTTTCTGGCTCCAATTGAAGTTCAAAATTCTCCGTCCCTTTCGCAATTTGATCCGCGAGTAACATGCCCAAACGCGATGAGAATTGAGCTTCATATAGATTCAAGCTATTAACCGACGAGTTTTGTCCAATATTTGGCGTATTTTGTCTGACTAAAGCCTCTGCTGGATTAGTTACTGCCTGGAAACCTGGCCGCTCGATTAAGTTGCCTGAAACGAGCTTTGGTTCAGTTGTGTCTATTCCAACCCTATTAATACGAATATTTTGCTTAGTCGCTAACATTATCTCATCTGAATTAGCTTCTTTGTTTCCAATCACCGAAAGCCATTGGAAATCAAAAGCTGGTTTTTCTTTTAAATTGACTGGATCACGATATGAAACGACATCGGCAGTTGATACCATAAGCCTAGTTTTTGTTTTACGCTTTACGGCAGTCAATATATCTGAAATTGGTAAGCGTAAATTATCATCTAAATTGCTAATTGCCTCATTTTTGCTAATTGAAGATCTCAAATTGTTGAGCATTTGCCTATTTTCAAATTCCCCTGAAACCAAAGAATTTAGCCTCGAGACTAGATTTTCAGCAAAGCCCTCGGTTAATTCGTCTGCACCAACAAAATTCAGAGGCTGTCGGGTTACTAGTTCTTCGTGGACTGGAGCCTTAAAGATGTGAATTTCAATAGGCGAACCAACTTGAGAACTTATTGCAGTCCCCTTCGAACTATTAACTATCCCAACGTGACTAAAATCGTTGAACTGCCGAACATCGGGGGCTTTTACATTAGTTTGCTGAATGAAATCTACTGCCAGATTTGTTGACGGTGGTTTTGGTTCTGAAAACCTAAGATTTAATTTTTGCGGGAAAATATTTTCATCACGCACATTTTCCAAACTTAAATTTAATACCAGCGCTGTCTCTTTCTGCTTATCAATTTCAAGGTTAATTATTTTATCTGCGTTAGCTTCACCGTTCTTGAAGTTAATCACTTTGGCAATGGGGGCTTTCTCGTCAGCTTTGAAATCAATCTCTGCATAATTAGGTCGGATTATTAATTCTAATTTACTGATTGCACCCTTCGTTAGGTCAACCGCATTATCATCCTCTGAGTTGACAAATATTTTTGTAATTTTAACGCTGTCGTGATCTTTTGGTAAAGCTGCAACAATATGTTCAAGATCTATTGAAACCACCGTAGGTTTAGGCTCATCCATAATAGTAGTATTAAATAACATATTAGAAAACTCTGGAAGTTTACGCCCCAAAAGATTATTGGACGGATCCTTACTGGTCTCTAACTGCGATTTTACTGTAAAATTATTTTTTAATTCACCATAATTATCTTTTAATTCACCGCCTGTTTGCGGAAACACTTTTTTGATTTCTTCCAAAACTAATTTCAGAAAGATGTTCTGATTTTCTGAGTCATCAGGATCTAGCACCTTAATCTCTGAGCCTACAGAAACTTTATCAGGCGTGATTTCCCTATTAAGAAAGTCAATGAACTTTGGCACAGATATTTCTGAAAGGCCTTCCTGGGACTCTTCACTAATAAGTGTTGTCGATATTTTTTCCTGATCAAGAAATTTTTGTAGTAGCGCTAAAGTAGATGGTTCAGTCTCTGAAGATAATTCATTAATCAATAGATCTGATTTGGAAATAGAAGCCGGAACTTCTTCCGGTGAGGATAGCATTGAAAGAATATCGAGAAAGCTGGTTGCTGCAGTATTACCATCAACACCTAATACGCCTGTAGGGCTTGTAGTTGCCAGCGAATTCGAATTGTTGGCACTATTATTTCCAATGACGGTCATGAGCACTCCTCGGGCACTATTTCAAGCTTGAACAGCAATTATCGTGCCATTCATTGACCACGCTTGAATACGGGTAAACTTTCATCCTGCTTTTTAAATAAAGTGTCTTGTGCTTGTTTTTTTATTTTTCTTTTTTTTCTTTCAACTATCTCATCCTTCGTAGTGGACTTTTTAACCTCAGCTAAAACTGCCAATTTTTCTCTGTCCA
>CACOXV010000041.1 GCA_902631295.1 Paracoccaceae bacterium
TACTTTACCCGCTCTACTTTAGCCCCAACATTTTTCAATTTTTCAACCAGCTTTTCATAACCTCTGTCCAAATGATATACCCTGCTGACTTTAGTTTGCCCCTGTGCGGCTAAACCGGCGAGGATAAGCGAAACGGATGCTCTTAAGTCTGTTGCCATAACTTGAGCACCTTTTAACTTTGAAACCCCTCTAACTACCGCAGTACCGCCTTGAACATCAATTTGAGCACCCATTCGCATAAGCTCGGGGGCATGCATGAACCTGTTCTCAAATATCGCTTCTTCTAGCTTAGATACTCCGTTTGACGTGCACATCAGCGCCATCATTTGAGCTTGTAAATCAGTAGGAAATCCTGGATATACCGCAGTTTTTACATCGACCGAATTGATAGTATCCAATTTCCGTTTAACCTTGAGACCATTTGTAGTCTTGGATATTTCAACACCCGCCTCAGTAAGCTTGCCACAAAATGCTTCTAAAAGTTCCATTTTCCCTCCTATAAGCTCAACTTCACCTCCCGCTATTACTGGTGCCAGCATATATGTACCTAGTTCAATACGGTCCATTATTACCGAGTGTGTTGCTCCGTTTAACTTATCTACACCTCTTATCGTTATTGTATCAGTTCCTTCGCCCGAAATATTCGCTCCCATTGACTTAAGACACGTTACCAAATCTACAATTTCGGGCTCCATTGCTGCGTTTTTTAGTTGAGACCTACCTTTTGCAAGACAGGCTGCCATCACAAAATTTTCTGTAGCACCCACTGATGCAAACTTTAATTTATGTTCACCACCGACTAACCTTCCTTTATTAGGAGTTTGTGCGTGCAGATAACCATCCTTTAATTCAATCTCTGCACCAAGAGCTCGCAGGGCTGAAATGTGCAAGTCCATTGGTCTTGCACCGATTGCGCAACCTCCCGGTAATGAAACAATGGCTTCACCAGCTCTGGCCAGCAGAGGTCCTAGGACTAAGTTCGAAGCACGCATTTTTCTAACAATTTCATAATCAGCACGAGTAGTTTTGAGTGCGTGACTAGATAAAGCTAAAACTAATCCTCCATTAAGGCTTTCCACCTCTACACCAAGCGATTGCAGTAATAGCGACATAGTCCCAATATCAGACAATCTTGGCGCGTTTGTTAAAGTGAGTGGCTCATCACTTAAAAGAGTGGCAGGCATCAAAGTTAAACACGCATTCTTTGCACCGGCGATAGCTATCTTGCCATATAGTGGGCCACTTTCTTCAACTATAATGGAATCCATCTAAATCAGTCCTCTAATTTGAACTGGATATTTTTATTATTAGATGAGGTCAGTGCTCTACCCTTAGCTTGTGCTTTGCGTTTGGCCATATTTGCCTTCAAAGCAGTCTTTAATCTCTCATCCCTAGCCTTAACTATTTTTTTTTTTGAATTAATATTTTTATCCATGTTTAGTAGTTACAGTATGATATCATAATGGTCTAGATTAGACTTGCTTAACTTTCTATTTGCGTCTAAATCGCCAATGTGAGGAGTAGCTGCTGTAGCTCAGTGGTAGAGCGCACCCTTGGTAAGGGTGAGGTCGGGAGTTCAATCCTCCCCAGCAGCACCATTGTTTTGCAGCATTGACCAATATTTTGTTTTCAAGCACAGTGCGATATGGAAAAAAATGATGATATTGGCACCTGGTCTGCCAATGAAACTATTTACAGCGCTGGATCTCCACCAGAGTTTAATTACCTTGTGATTGAAGGGAGTGTTCAAATAAGAGCCCCAAATGGCCACTATTTAGGTCATGTGGGTCAAGGTGAGTTATTCGGGGAGGCATCATTTATACTGGGGACAAAACGATCCACAACAGTAATTGCAGGTTCAAAAGGCCTAAAAGCGAAGTTTATTCCACCGAAACATATTCTTCAAAAACTCGAAAAAGATGTATTTTTAAATGCACTAGTCAGAAAATTGGAAAAACGTTTAGACGCGTCTAACATAGAAACTGTAAATAGAACTATCAAGATAAAGCAAGCTATTGAACAGCTAAATGTCTTATCATCTGAGATCAGTGAGTTTGGCAAAAATATCAAAAAAGACCACCCAGATGCCGAAATATTAATATCGAAGCTTGCAAAAGTGACAACAAGCTTAGAAAAAATCAAAATTGATTTGAACATTTTTTAACAACCAGAATTATTAAAATCTTCGATAAAACATTTTGCTTTTTCATAAAGTTAGTGCATACTTCTCGAGCTGATTGGGCAGCTTGTAAGTTATAATGAGGCTATTATGGCATTTTATAATCCAGCTGCGAAAGAAGCTATTCTCTATTATGCGCAAGTAATGGCGGGGTCTTGGGGTTATAAACCTATTGTTTATGCTAAACGAATGGGTTGGTTAGATAAGAACGAGAAAGTCACCATTGAGGGTCAAAAGCTTGCGAAGTGGATTTTTGAAAGCGAACCTGAGTTTTAACAAATTTATTGAAATTTTTATCTCACAAGCTCTGAGTGATTTTTTTTGCTCAATTGCCTGTAAAAATTTTTGCACTATCTTGCTTTAAACATGGACAGTGGAGCAAACACATGAAAATCGATTTTATGATTGGGGTAAAAAACCTACTACAGGCAGAACCATCATGGCGTTTGTTTTACCTAACTAGTCTCTATAACTAATGCTTTGAATTAGTTTCAATCAATGATGTTTGATCCCGAAAAACTAAATGAGTATAAATTCAGAATTTTATTATCCTTATTTATCATTTTACTTGTTGTTTTCGCTATTTTCTACCGTGGTATAAATGGAATTGCCAGCATAGAAGTAATTTCTGTGGGCTTGTTGTTTTCTACCGTCAGTTTATTACATGCTAGTTGGGCAATTTTTAAAATTAAACATCTTGATAAAAAGAAAAACTAACACAGAACTCAAATAGCCAGTATTTTGTGCGATTAGTCAGTTTTACTTTTTTCGACTAAACTCCGCCCAAAATCTGGAGCCTCTGTGTCTTGTCCTGCCTCAAGGATACCTCGACGAATTGCCCGAGTCCTGGTAAAATAGTCAAACAATGTTTTCCCATCGTCACTTCGTATAGCGCGTTGTAGAGAAAAAAGCTCTTCGGTAAATCGGCCTAATATTTCCAGAGTCGCCTCCTTATTAGCGAGGAAAACGTCTCTCCACATAGTTGGGTCACTAGAAGCGATCCGCGTAAAATCTCTAAATCCAGCAGCTGAGTAGTTAATGACTTCTTTTTCTGTGACTCTGCTTAGATCATCCGCGACACCAACCATTGTGTAAGCAATCAGATGAGGTGCATGACTTGTTACCGCTAATACCAAATCGTGATGATCAGCATCCATCTGATCTACAAATGCGCCCATTCCAGTCCACAGACGCGTAAGCTTCTCAACTGCATTTGGAGTGCTAGAGGTCGTTGGAACCAATATACACCATCGATTTTCAAATAAACTTGAGAAACCGCTTTCAGGACCTGAATGCTCTGTACCAGCAAGTGGATGAGCTGGTATAAAATACACATCCTGCGGTATAAAAGGCTCAACAGCATCTAACACTGCTCTTTTTACTGAACCAACATCAGACAAAGTTGCGCCCTTTTTTAAATAAGGTGCGATCTGTTCGACTACCTCCCCCATCACACCAACTGGGGTACAAAGAACCACTAAGTCTGCATCGGTTACTGTATCCTTAAGGTTATTAAAAACATGATCACAAAGGCCAATAGACTTTGCGGTGTCCCGGGTTTTTTCAGATTTAGCAAATCCTACAACTTCCTGTGCGAGGTTCCCCCTTCGAATTGACCAAAACATAGAAGAGGCAATCAAACCAAGTCCAATGAGAGCAATACGATTATAGACTACTGTCATCTTACACTCTCCAAAAACCTCCGAATTAATTCATATACCCGCTTACATGCGACGTCATCTCCGATGGTAATTCTTAAACAATTTGGTAGATTATAGCTTGCAACATGACGCACTAAAACGCCTTTATTACTCAGAAATTTATAGCATGCGCTTGCCTCTTCCGATCCTTTAAAGCGTGCCAAAATGAAATTTGCAAAAGATTTATCAGATTCAATACCGAGGTTAGACAAAGAGTTAGATAGCCATTCACGTAATCTAGTGTTTTCGTTTCTACACTTATCTACATAATCTACATCTGTTAGCGCAGAATTTGCTGCTGCAAGTGCAAGCGTTGATAAATTAAAAGGACCACGGATACGATTAAGAATATCAATCACATGCTTCGAACCATACCCCCAGCCAATTCTCAAGCCACCAAGTCCATACATTTTAGAAAATGTTCGTGTCATAAAAACATTTTCTCTTTCGTTGATTAAACTCGCACCACCATCAAAATTTGGCACGTATTCCGCGTAAGCACCGTCTAGCACTAATATACAAGTTTCTGGAATACCATCTGCTAAACGTTGGACTTTATGAGCATCAATCATTGTGCTTGTCGGATTATTTGGATTAGCTATAAAAATTAATCGCGTCCTATTAGTACAAGCCTCTAAAATTGCGTCAACATCCGTGTAGCGATTGTTTTCTCGGACTTTTACCGGTTTAGCTCCTGCTGCTAATGCAGATATTTTATACATCGCAAAGCCATGCTCGGTATGAATAACCTCATCCCCTGGTCCAGCAAAAGCGTAGCACAAAAATGAAATTATTTCATCACTTCCCACCCCACAGATAATATTTCTGTCGTTCAGTCCAAAACGTTTAGCAATTGCCTGACGTAAGTCTAAATGATTAGTGGAAGGATATAAGTGTACTTCAGCCGCATGCCTTGTAATTGCATCGATGGATTTCCTACTTGGCCCGTAGGGATTCTCATTTGAACTAAGCTTTATAACATTCTGTTCTCCAGCTTTTGGTGCAGAACCCGCTTCGTATAAAGCGATATTTAAGATTCCTTGTTTTGGTTCAACTTTTAACATAGAATTTCTCCATACATATAATTACATAGAACCGCCTATTTTGACCACTACAAACAAAAAATGCCGCAACGGACAACCGCTACGGCATAATTCCGTTAATATGATTGAATTAGTTCTGTGCGTAATATTCAATAACTAGATTAGGCTCCATAATTACTGGATATGGCACATCGGACAATCCAGGAGTCCTTACAAACCTAACTGTCATTTTAGAGTGGTCTACCTCCAAATACTCAGGAACATCTCTCTCAGGTAGATGGGTTGCTTCTAATACAACCGCAAGTTGCTTTGATTTTTCTCTGACTTCAACAATATCACCCTCTTTAACCCTGTAAGATGGGATATTCACACGTCTACCGTTAACTAAAATATGACCATGATTTACAAACTGACGAGCCGCGAAAACTGTTGCAACAAATTTAGCCCGATAAACCACTGCATCTAGTCTTCGTTCTAACAGGCCTACTAAATTTTCTCCAGTATCACCTTTTACCTTCTCGGCATCTCCAAAAATTCTTCGAAATTGTTTTTCGGTGAGGTCTCCATAATAGCCTTTTAGTTTTTGCTTTGCCCTTAACTGAAGACCAAAGTCTGATAACTTTGCTTTACGGCGCTGTCCATGCTGACCAGGCCCATACTCTCGTCTGTTCACTGGAGACTTTGGGCGACCCCAAATATTCTCACCCATTCTTCTATCAATTTTATGCTTGGCAGCAGTTCTCTTTGTCATCTGCTGATCTCCTTCCTTTTTTAGCGCTCGACGGCGGTTTCGAAGGGCGTTGTCCTCTTGCTTTGCGCACGACAGGTTTTCCTTTGCAGGAGCCACCAACACCAATAAATGAACCTCGGCTTATACAATCTTCAGAGCTGGTGTCAACGCACTCAGCACAATTTTTGAACACAACAAAGTCTAAACCTTAATCATCCTTAAAAATTTATGATTACAATTTCATAAAGTTTTATCATTTCAAAAAAAAACAATAATTTGTAATATTATTGCTCTTGCCGCGATGCAGCAAAGCCGCTAAGTAGCGTATGAATCGTAATTAACAATAAAACCGTATGGGAAATAAAGCATGACAAAAGTCGTTATAGCATCAGCAGCTCGCACAGCAGTAGGAAGCTTTAGTGGGTCTTTTGGGAATACACCGGCCCATGAGCTCGGCACAACCGTTTTGGAAGCGTTAGTTTCGAGAGCGGGAATAGATAAGTCAGAAGTCTCCGAAACAATAATGGGTCAAGTTTTAACTGCTGGTCAAGGGCAAAACCCTGCACGACAAGCCCATGTGAACGCAGGTTTACCTGTTGAGTCTGCCGCCTGGGGCATAAATCAGGTATGCGGTTCAGGCCTTCGAGCTGTTGCGCTTGCAGCACAACATATTCAACTTGGTGATGCCTCAATAGTCTGCGCCGGTGGTCAAGAAAATATGTCCTTGAGCCCTCATGTTTCTCATCTTCGCTCTGGACATAAGATGGGCGACGTAAAATACGTAGATAGCATGATTAAAGATGGACTTTGGGATGCATTTAATGGCTATCACATGGGCCAGACGGCAGAAAATGTAGCAGAGCAATGGCAAATCTCGAGGGATATGCAGGATGAATTCGCTTTATCGTCTCAAAACAAAGCAGAAGCAGCGCAAGTTTCTGGTAAATTTGAAGATGAGATTGTGCCATTTATAGTTAAAACACGCAAAGGCGATGTATCAGTAGATAAAGACGAATACATTAGGCATGGCGCTACGATTGAAAATATGCAAAAGCTAAAACCAGCATTCGCAAAGGATGGAAGCGTTACAGCCGCAAATGCTTCTGGCATAAACGATGGTGCCGCAGCTGCACTCGTAATGTCGGCCGAAGAGGCCAACAAAAGAGGCATTGAACCGCTTGCAAGAATTGCTTCCTATGCAACTGCCGGGCTAGATCCGAAGATAATGGGTGTGGGCCCAATTTATGCGAGTAGGAAAGCTCTTGAAAAGGCTGGATGGTCTGTAAAAGACCTCGAGCTTGTAGAAGCGAATGAAGCTTTTGCTGCTCAAGCTTGTGCCGTTAATAAAGATATGGGGTGGGATCCGAGTATCGTTAACGTAAACGGGGGAGCGATAGCGATAGGACATCCTATCGGAGCATCTGGAGCTCGTGTTTTGAATACTTTGTTGTTCGAAATGAAACGTCGATCAGCAAAAAAAGGACTTGCAACGTTATGCATTGGTGGTGGCATGGGTATCGCCATGTGTCTCGAACGAGATTAATGCTTCATTCAAAATTAAAAACAAACCTGACTTAGGAGAAGATTATGTCAAGAATTGCATTGGTTACTGGGGGCTCAAGAGGTATTGGAGAATCTATATCAAAAAGGTTAAAACAAGACGGCTTCACAGTTGCAGCGACCTATGCAGGAAACGACAAAGCAGCAGCTTCTTTTACAGATGAGACTGGTATCAAAACCTATAAATGGGATGTGGCTAGTTATGAAGAAAGCAAATCTGGCATAGAAAAAGTTGAGAGCGAGTTGGGACCAGTTGATGTAGTCGTTGCCAACGCTGGAATTTTACGTGATGCTCCTTTTCACAGAATGACACCAGAACAATGGAATGAAGTGATCGCTACTAACTTGACGGGAGTTTTTAATACTGTCCATCCTGTCTGGCCAGGAATGAGAGAGCGGAAATTTGGCAGAGTAATCGTTATATCTTCTATAAATGGCCAAAAGGGTCAGTTTGGTCAGGTAAATTATGCTGCAACAAAAGCTGGTGATTTAGGAATAGTAAAATCTTTGGCACAAGAAGGTGCAAGAAATGGAATAACAGCAAATGCCGTATGTCCAGGCTATATTGCTACGGAAATGGTAGCTTCAATGCCCGAAAAAGCACTGGAGGCGGTCATTGGTCAAATCCCAGCTGGACGCTTAGGTGAACCAGATGAAATAGCAAGATGCGTTGCATTTTTGGCGTCAGACGATGCAGGTTTTATAAATGGATCTACCATCTCAGCTAATGGTGCTCAGTTTTTTGTCTAAAGAAAATGTTTAGAGTCTAACGCAAGTCGAACCGTAACCTAGACCGTTTAAACCATATAAATAATATGCAAATTAATATGACACTTAGAATTTGCATGAATTTTACATTTGTCTATTAGGATTTTATATTATGGACTGTGTTTAGATGTTGTTCTATCAATCTTATAATAGTCAGGATATCGATTAGGACACTGGAAAATTCGTTTGAAATTGCGGTCTTTTCATATTTTGTGCACAATTCTGATTGCAACTATCGGAACTCACATTAATGCGTCGGAGCGTGGCCCTGTCACAAACCTCTTAATACCGCGATATGTTTCCCTTAAAGCTACCGAAGCAAATGCAAGGAGGGGGCCCTCCCTTTCACATCGAATAGATTGGATATTTAAAAAAAAGGGAATGCCATTAGAGATATACGGTGAATACGACAACTGGCGAAGGGTGCGTGATGCAGAAGGCGCTGGAGGATGGATACACTATTCTTTACTTTCAGGTGTACGCTCTATTATTGTGACTTCTTCTATGGCCGACTTGCATCGAAAATCTGATCAGAACTCTATGGTTATGGCAAGAATTGAACAGAATTATATTGCTGACCTACGTAAATGCATAAAAGACTGGTGCGAAATTGATGCTGGTAAATATGCTGGATGGATAAAAAAAACTGATATTTGGGGTGTTACACCGGACGAAATTCGCTGAGGTCAATTGAAAAGGGTAATGAATGTGGAAAAGGAAACTTAAATGAAGTTAGGCAACCGAAGTAGCAGTCCGACTGAACTTCCTTTAGTCATTGCGGAAATTGGCATTAATCATGGTGGTAATCTAGGTGTGAAAAAAAATGGTTGATTTGATTGCCAGCTCAGGTGGCGATTGTGTAAAGCATCAAACCCGTAGTATCGAAAATGAAATGACGGAAGAAGCTAAGTCAATTTTTCCTCCTAACACAAATAAATCAAAGTTTACTGAAAAATAATTAGGTAACAAAAAATTGTCGAATAACAATAAAAACCTTGAGATTAAAGAAAAACAGAGGTCATATTTTTTGGATTTCAGCACTTATGTTTTTGTGAGATTTCTTTTAAGCATTTTATCAATTTTACCTTATCCAACGAAAATCGCTATGGGTGGTTTGATTTACCAAAAAGTTATTTCACCGTTATCTGGTAATCGTAAACGTATAATAGATAACCTTAAACTTGTATTTCCTAATCTTGAAAAAGTAAAAAGAGAAGAGCTCTGTACCAAAGTCCCTAATAATATTGGACGTACTTTCTTTGAATTACTTTCGCCAAATGGATTTTCGAGAGTCGCGAAATCAGCCAAAATATCTGGACCTGGTTTTAAAGCACTGAGGGATGCTCAAGAACAACGAAAACCTGTTATCCTAGTTTCTGGTCATTTAGGAAACTATGACGTTGTGCGTGTAGTTCTTAATGCAAACAAAATTTCAGTGGGGGCGCTCTATAAACCTATGAGCAATCCTTATTTTAATACTTTTTATGAAAGATGTATCAAACAAATTGCGGAGCCATTATTCCCACGAGGACGCGCAGGTATGGGAAATATGGTGCGTTATCTCAGTGACGGTAAAGTAGTCGCTCTTTTGATTGACCAATACATGAGCCACGGGGAACCTTTGCAGTTTTTTGGGCACACAGCATACACAGCAACTTCAGCTGCAAAATTAGCATTAAAACACGATGCACTACTGATCACATTCTATGTGGTGCGTAATAATGATGGCATAAATTTTGACCTCGTATTTGAAAGTCCAGTAACACCCACATCACCAAATGAAATGACCCAAATCTTAAATAACAGATTAGAAAAACAAATTAGAAAAAATATGGGACAATGGTTATGGACACATAGGCGATGGAAATCACCGAACTCTATAGAATAATAAAGTTAATTTTTTAATACATTTCAAAAATTCGAGCTATCCTATCAAAATCTTCGTGACTATCTATATCCAAACTATCTTCACTTGGCATTTTAAAAAAAAGGGAGTAAGGCTAAATATTTCACTACTTCCTATGGACTATATGCGCATCGCCATTCCCTTTGGATCATAGGGCGAAGGAGCAATTACTTTTGCTCTCCTTTCGACTCCCACTACATGAACCATAACTTGAGTTCCTACTGATGCTAGGGCTGGTTCAATTAGAGCCATTGCAAGAGATTTCTTAACAGTATGACCGAAAGCTCCTGAAGTAACAAAACCAATCATGTCGCCTGAATCTGACCAAATCGGCTCATAACCAGACGCATCTGCATCACCATCCTCGATCTCTAAAGTCACTTGGATTTTTTCAGGCCCATTTCCATTGCGTTCAGAAACAGCTGCTGCTTTCCCAATGAAGTCTGGCTTATCCCAGTCGATCCATCGGTCCATTGCCGTCATAGCCGGGGTTCGGTCTTGCGTAAATTCCGCAGACCAAATCCCAAAACTTTTCTCAATACGGGTTGAAAGCATTGCATTAAACCCTACTTCACGAATATTTTTATCAGCGCCAGCTTCTAATAATGTTCTACGAAGAGCAATATGATCACCCATTTTACAGTTAATCTCAAAGCCTGTTTCACCAGTAACACTCATTCTCGCCACATTCGAACGAACCAAACCGATATCCAATCTTTTACAGTCCATAAATCTCAGATTGGACACATCTTCCTCGGCTACCTTTTCTAAAACAGAATGTGATTTTGGCCCTATTAAAGCAAAACCACACATCTCATCTCCAAGGTCTCTAATGCTAACACCATCTCTGAGCTGCTCATTAAACCAACGCAGATGCCACGCTCTCAAATAGTAACTGCCCATAATCCAGTAGCTACCATCACCCCAGTTCAGCAAAGTCAAATCACCTTTGAGCTTTCCAGAAAATGAAAGCATAACTCCCAATCGAGCTCTACCAGGTTTGGGTAGCTTGGTTGCAAATATCTGATTAAGCCATGCCTCCGAATTTTCACCCTTTACTTCGAAACGTGAGAAACCTGTAA
>CACOXV010000042.1 GCA_902631295.1 Paracoccaceae bacterium
TGCAGCTTGCGAAATTTCGGGAGCACAAGCGATACATCCAGGCTATGGGTTTCTTTCAGAAAATGCTAATTTTGTGCAGGCCGTAGAAGATCATGGGCTAAAATTCATTGGACCAACAGCAGAACATATTCGCGTTATGGGTGATAAAATTACGGCTAAAGACACCATGGGTGCCCTTGGCGTCCCATGCGTCCCTGGCTCCAAAGGAGGGGTGGATAGCTTAAGTGAGGCACATAAAATAGCTTCGAAAATTGGGTATCCTGTAATTATAAAAGCAACTGCAGGCGGTGGTGGTCGAGGAATGAAGGTTGCTAAGTCTCTTAACGAACTAGAAAACGCTTTTTCAACTGCTCGGGCAGAGGGAAAGGCAGCATTTGGCAATGAAGAAGTTTATATTGAAAAATACCTAACCACTCCCAGACATATAGAAATACAAGTATTTGGCGATGGCAATGGAGGTGCTGTACATTTAGGCGAACGAGATTGCTCACTTCAGAGACGCCATCAAAAAGTTCTAGAAGAAGCACCGGGGCCTTGTATTTCAAAAGAAGAACGAGAAGTAATTGGAAAGACGTGTGCAGACGCTATCGCAAAAATTGATTATATTGGTGCCGGAACTATAGAATTTCTTTATGAAAATGGAGAATTTTACTTCATTGAGATGAATACAAGATTGCAAGTAGAGCATCCTGTCACAGAAGCTATATTCGGTGTAGACTTGGTGCGAGAGCAAATTCGTGTTGCAGCAGGCCAGCCCCTATCTTTTGAGCAAGACAAATTGAAAATAAATGGACATTCTATAGAAGTCCGTATTAATGCAGAAAAATTACCTAATTTTTCTCCAAGTCCAGGCAAAGTTACTGCATATCATGCTCCCGGCGGACTTGGAGTGAGAATGGACAGCGCACTTTATAATGGTTACTCTATACCACCATACTACGACAGTCTTGTTGGGAAGTTAATTGTACATGGTGAAAATAGAAACGAAGCCATAGCACGATTAAGTAGGTCTTTAAGTGAATTAATCATTGATGGTATAGACACTACTATTCCACTATTTGACGAACTGTTAAATGAAGATGACATTATAAATGGTAACTATAATATTCATTGGTTGGAAAAGTGGTTAGAGCATAGGTTTCGGTAGCCAATCAATTCATCCCAGTATTATATTATGAGTTTGCGTTGTGAAGGTTTGTTTGCCAATTTGTAGATACTTAACAATACTAAAGTAATTATCTTATGACTGGACAGCTAACACCAGATCTCCTGTTATCTGCGTATCGTGCGGGCATTTTCCCTATGGCGGAGAGCGCAACCAACAAAGATATCTTCTGGGTTGACCCAAAATATAGAGGTATTATGCCACTGGATAAGTTTCACGTTTCCAAGTCTTTGAGCCGAGCAATAATGAAATTGGATTATCAAATTTCTGTTAATACAAGTTTTGAAAAGGTTATAAGAATGTGTGCTGAAAGACCTGAAACATGGATAAATCGTGAAATAATTACAAATTATTGCTTATTATTTCAAAGAGGTCATGCACATTGTCTAGAAGTCTGGAATAACGAAAAACTAATTGGAGGAATATATGGTGTTTCGATTGGAGCAGTATTCTTTGGCGAGAGTATGTTTTCAAAAAAAAGTAATGCCTCTAAAATAGCACTTGCTTATTTAGTAAATAGGCTCAAAGAGACGGGCTTTAAACTTTTTGATACCCAATTTTTAACGCCACATTTAGCCAGCCTAGGCGCTATTGAGATCTCAAAAACAAAGTATAAAATTTTGCTATTTAAGGCCGTTGAGGAAGTCGCAAATTTTTGCGCATCAAGCTATTCGCCCGATGTATCGGCCATTGCGCAACGAAGAGCCCACACATCATAACGTGAATGGTCTAAAGGATTCAATGCGGGTGAAGAAGCTATCATCCAACCATCAAATATATTTTTTGCCTCTGGTTGCTCAATTATTACCAAGCGCACAAATGCATCTCCTGCAGGGTTATTTAGAGGAAACCTACAATCCTTTAATAGTACTGATAGGCTGCCAAAAACTGCAGTATCTCCAGAATAAAGTGGAATATCTTTTACTTTTCCACTTACTTTATCCAAGCCTCTTAAGATCGCTCCATCAGCAACTTCTGTTTTTATTTCTTGACCAACCAAAAAATTTGAAAAGAAAAGATTACAAATAAAAAACCATAGAACTGGTTTGTACATTACTCATCCTTGCCAGTCACAAACTTCATGAGTAACGAGATGAAGCTTACTGCACCCTGAGTTTCACTAAACTCTGAACCGTCCTCCATAAGCTCATTGGATCCACCGGGTAATATCTCTACAAAACTTCCCCCTAATAGTCCTTCAGAAGATATAATTGCAGCACTATCATCTGGCATCTGGTATTCAGGTTTTATTGATAACCGAGCTATGGCTTGAAAAGTTTGTGGATCTAAGCTCAAATTAGAAACACTACCAATTTTAACTCCTGCCAACCGGACATCCGTTCCAACCGTTATACCTTCTGCTGATCTAAACTTAGCATCAACCGTATATTGTCCTGTGCCAAAACCTACGTCCGAGAACTTCCAAAGGAAGACAGCAAAGATAAGTGCAATACCTAGAACTATTGCTCCAACAACTGTCTCCGCCAAATTTCTGGATATCATTTTAGTATCTTACTTCAATTAGGGTTCCAAGGTTCATAATCGCTAGTTTCTTTGACTTTAGCATTCCGCATTGACCCAGATGGCGCATAAGCTAAGGCAGATCCTGTCAAATTTTCCTGATGCGGTTTTTCCCACTTCTTTCTCATAATTTCTTCTTCGGAAGGTGGATTTTTCCAAGTTTTGTGAAGCCATCCATGCCACTCCGGACTGACTCTACTGGCTTCAACTTCCCCATTATATATCACCCATCGGCGCTTATCCTTGCGGTCACGAAAGTATAAATTGCCCTGATCATCTTCACCTACTTTAATACCTTTTCTCCAGGTAAAAATTTGTGTTCCAAGAGTCTCACCATTCCACCAAGTGAATATTCGTGAAATGAAATTTCCTAGTCCCATAAAACTCTCCAGCAAATTATACTGATTATAAACTAATTCAAAGAAACGCTCTATTTTTAATGATTTCTTTACTTAACTTGCACTTGCAGGCTCTTTCTGTTTATCAGCGTAAATCATTAGAGGCTTTGCTTCAGTTGAAGTTATTACTTCTTCGTTTATTACTACCTCACTGACCTCTTCCATACCTGGCAACTCAAACATCGTATCCAAAAGAGTATTTTCTAATATAGAACGTAATCCGCGGGCGCCTGTCTTTCGGTCTATTGCTTTCTCTGCTACTGCCTGTAATGCATCATCGGTGAAAGTCAGTTTTGTATCTTCAATCTCAAACAGTCGTTGATATTGCTTTATCAAAGCGTTCTTGGGTTGCGTTAAGATTGTAACAAGAGCATCTTTATCCAAATCCTCCAGCGTCGCAAGCACAGGCAAACGTCCCACGAATTCTGGTATTAGCCCAAATTTTAATAAATCTTCAGGCTCTAACTGCTTGAAAATTTCACCAATGCCACGATCATCCAGATTACGTACATCGGCCCCAAATCCCATAGCGCTTCCCTTGCCTCTTTGAGATATAACTCTATCCAATCCAGCAAATGCACCACCACAAATAAATAGTATATTTGTAGTGTCCACTTGAAGAAATTCCTGCTGCGGATGTTTTCTACCACCCTGAGGCGGTACACTTGCAACGGTCCCTTCCATCAACTTCAATAAAGCTTGCTGAACACCCTCACCCGAAACATCTCTTGTTATCGATGGGTTTTCTGATTTTCTAGTAATTTTATCAACTTCGTCAATGTAAACGATACCTCTCTGAGCACGTTCAACATTATATTCCGCAGCCTGAAGAAGCTTTAAAATTATATTCTCGACATCTTCTCCCACGTATCCAGCTTCAGTTAATGTGGTTGCGTCAGCCATTGTGAATGGAACATCTAATATTCGAGCTAAAGTTTGAGCTAACAAGGTTTTACCACAGCCCGTTGGACCAATAAGAAGAATATTTGACTTTGATAACTCTATATCACTTGATTTGGACGAATGGTTCAATCTTTTGTAATGGTTATGTACAGCTACGGATAGCACCCGCTTAGCCATCTCCTGCCCGATAACATAATCGTCCAAAACATCACATATTTCTCTTGGTGTCGGCACTCCATCTGTAGACTTTAAACCAGTGGCTTTAGTTTCCTCACGAATAATATCCATACACAACTCGACACATTCGTCACATATGAAAACTGTAGGGCCTGCAATAAGTTTTCTCACCTCATGCTGACTTTTCCCGCAAAAGCTACAGTAAAGGGTATTTTTGCTATCAGAACCTGACCGAGACGACATTTTAATCCTTTCAAAGCCTTACAATTCTATTCGTATAGCCCTTTTATTTACAATAAGTCTAAGATACTCATTAGCAAGCTACAATGGTATTTTTACAATTTATAAACAACTATTGTATTATTTTTCATCATCAGTTGAGCGCTTTGTCACGATTTCGTCAATCAATCCCCAATCCTTAGCATCCTCGGGTGACATAAAATTATCTCTTTCTAAAGCTGCCTCCACAGTCTCATATTTCTGCCCAGTATGATGAACATAGATTTCGTTCAATCTCTTTTTAAGTTTTAAGGTTTCTTCGGCGTGGATCATAATATCAGTCGCCTGACCTTCATATCCGCCAGAAGGTTGGTGGACCATAACTCTACTATTTGGTAGCGAAAACCGCATTCCCTTCTCCCCAGCAGTCAGTAATAGTGATCCCATAGACGCTGCCTGTCCTATAACAAGGGTCGAAACTTTTGGCTTTATATATTGCATTGTGTCATAAATTGACAAACCAGATGTCACCACTCCACCTGGGCTGTTTATGTACATACTAATATCTTTAGTTGGGTTTTCAGCCTCAAGATGTAGAAGTTGAGCTACTACCAAACTCGACATTCCGTCGTGCACTGGGCCATTTAAAAAGATAATACGCTCTTTGAGTAGTCTTGAGAAAATATCATATGCTCTTTCGCCACGACTGGTTTGTTCCACAACCATTGGAACTAAAGTGTTCATATAAACGTCAATTGGATCTTTCATGGAGCCTCTGCCTATTATTTTTTTAAAATTCATTTATTGTTCTAGTATTAGCGAACGGTGGCTGCAATAGGTCAACCCTAAAAGATTTAACGAAACCTACAGTTTTTCTAAAAATCCTTTAAGATAGATCTTCTTGTTAAATTATTGAGCTGATTTTATACTTAACATCTCTTTTGGATTAACCCAGATGGTAAATGAAAAATTTGTTTCTAAAGGTGCAGCAAGTTTTACCCTTAATGATGACAGGGAAAAGCAAGTATTTTATTTTTTATTATTACCAAAATTAACAATGCTTGCGTTTAGTTCCGCAGTAGAACCACTAAGAATAGTCAATCAGCTTACACAAAAAGAAATCTACAACTGGCATATCTTAACCCCAAACAACCTACCCGTTACCTGTTCAAACGGGGTAGTTATAAGCCCGGACACGGAGTTAGAAAACGTTCAGAAAAATGCGACGATTTTTGTATGCTCTGGGGTCGAGCCAATGTTCACTGCAGACAAGCAAGTCATTAGCTGGATAAGGCGTCAACACCGAATGGGATCAAAATTTGGCGGTATCTGCACGGGCGCCTACGCTCTCGCAAAAGCTGGCATAATAGGAGCATCCAAATTTACACTACATTGGGAAAATCAGCCCGGATTTATTGAGACTTTTCACAACCTTTTACCAACACAAAGTCTTTTTGAAATTGAAAAAAACTTAATTACCTGTGGCGGCGGAAGTGCAGCTACTGACATGATGCTGCATTTAATTGAGGAAAGTTTAGGTAGAGACGTCGCGGTCGTAGTTGCAGACATGTGTATTCACAAAAGAGTTAGTGGGCAAAAGGCTCCACAAAAATCTTCTTTATCTGTAGCGTTAGGATCCCGCAATCTGCATTTAATATCAGCTATTCAAGTAATGACCGAAACCGTAGAGGATCCACTACCTTTGGTTAAAATGTGCGAAATATTAGAAATATCTCGCCGCCAACTAGAGCGATTATTTAAAAGATATACTCAGCAATCCCCAATACAATTCTATTACTCACTTCGGTTAGAAAGAGCGCATGCGCTACTAAATGAAACAAATATGTCAATAACAGAGATAGCAACGGCGACTGGCTTCAATAGCGCATCACATCTTTCTCGCCAATTTAAAGCGAAATATAATATTTCGCCTACTTCCTTCCGAAAAGGTTGGCATTTAAACTTAAATTGAAATTTTCATATTTTCTTCTAACTACCTAGAACACACTAAGAATGAGTTTCAATGAGCAACTTCGAATTACTACCGTCTAGGGAAGCCGGGCTTGAACGTCTAAAGGCGTTTTTACCTTCAGCTGGCAAAGAATATTCAGCGTTAAGAAACTACGATCTTGGTCAAAATAATCACATACACGTGTCTATGCTATCGCCTTACATTCGGCATAGGGCGATAACCGAAACTGAAGTGCTAAAATCTGTACTTGGTTCCCATTCAAAAAAAAGTGCAGAAAAATTTATCCAAGAAATATTCTGGCGCACCTACTGGAAAGGGTGGTTAGAAATGCGACCAAGCGTTTGGGCAGATTACTGCTCAAATTTAAATCGGCTCCTAGATCAACTGCAAACGCAATCTGATTTTCGAAAATCTTGGGAGGATGCATGTCAGGGAAACACAGGTATAGAATGTTTTGATATCTGGGCGAAAGAGTTGTCCGATACAGGCTACTTGCATAACCATGCCAGAATGTGGTTTGCGTCAATCTGGATTCATACATTAGAGCTACCTTGGGAGCTTGGAGCAGATTTTTTTCTGCATCATTTACTGGACGGAGACCCAGCATCAAATACATTAAGTTGGCGATGGGTTGGCGGAGCTCAAACAGTGGGGAAAACTTATATGGCTTCAGCACAGAATATTAAAAAGTTTACAAAAGACCGTTTCTCAAAAATGAATTTATCGTCAACCCCACAAATAATTTTAGGTAGTAACAACCCTGAAAGAGTACCTATTTCATTTGATGAAATTCCATACAAGCAAACGAAATATGCAATTTTGCTGCATTCTGAGGATATGGATTGGTCAGTTTTAAAAGAGTTACTACCAAATGCAGAAAAAATATTCTGCCTCCAACCCAAAACCGATCTCAAACCATTTATCCCATCTGCTTTACAAAATAATTTTAAAACGACATTATTGAAAGACGCTTTGTCTCGTTGGCAAGATAAATTGGGGTCAGTCAGTTTTATAGAAACTTTAGACGAGGTAAAAAATCAGAACTTTGAGTTCATTTTTACAAACTATGTCACAATTGGTTACACACGCGACCTAGTTGAAAGCGTCAACTTGGAAAATACAAAGATAATTAAAATCGCGAACAGTTATGACCGTAATGCCTGGCCATATGCAACCCACGGGTTTTTCCGATTCAAAGACCAAATCGAAAATCTATTGATGCGTTTAAATTAATGCCATTTCACTAATTTATGGAGTGTAAATAAAATGAGTATGAAACTTGACCCCCAAGGTACCTAGGGGATCAAGTTGGTTCTAATAGCTATCACCCAAACATGTCGGCTGTAATGCCTGAGTACCAACCAATAGACTCTTCATAGGTTGCTTTTCTTAGATCTGCGGCCTCACCCGTTTTACTCACAAAGCCGTCTATCTTAGCAATTTTCTCATCAGTTGCTTCGTAAGTAGCTCCAACTTTGACACCATCATTGGTATCAATCAATGACCAGCAGGTGTTAGAAAACTTAGCCGGAAATACCTTGGACCCTGTTAATGCTCCTCTGACTGCCATAGCGGCCACTTTTGCTTGAGAATTTGCTGAATACCCAGATTTAGGCATATCGCCCTGCGCCGAAGCATCTCCAAGAACATGAATATTTTCGTCAACTCGGCTCTGCATCGTATGTGCTGATACCGGTGCCCAATTGCCTTCTGTTATTCCAGCAATCTCACAAATTCTACCAGCCTTCATAGCAGGTATCACGTTACAGGCATCTACCTTAGTAACTTCACCGTCAATTGTCACAGTCATTGCATCCGGGTCAACAGAAACGTTGCCTCCACCAAATTCAGAACCAATCCAATCGATCATTCCTGAATAATGACTACCCCATCCTTCTTGGAATAAGCCCATCTTCGAAAACTTGGGCTTAGGATCAGCAACTATTATTTTTGCTGTTGGATTACTCGCCTTGAGCAAATGGGCAGTCATTGATATTCTCTCATATGGCCCTGGAGGGCATCTATATGGATTGGGTGGTGCTACCATCGCGAAAACGCCACCCTGAGGCATAGCTTCAATCTGAGCTTTTAAAAGTTCAGTTTGAGAACCTGCTTTATAAGCATGGGGCATTTTGTTTTGAGCATTAATGCTCCAACCTTCCACAGATCCATCGATAAAATCGATACCTGGTGATAAGATTAAACGATCATAATTTAAAGTTGCTCCACCAGCCAAAGTAACCGTCTTTGATCCACGGTCAATTCCTACTGCCCAGTCATGAACAACATTTATGCCATACTCAGTTGCTAGATTACCATAACTATGACCAATACTGTCTAAGCTTCTAAATCCACCGATATATAGATTAGAAAAAAAGCAAGTATAATAGTTCCTTGTAGGTTCCACCAGAGTAACATCAATGGCGCCTTTGCTATCTTTAGCAATGTAGCGAGCGGCTGTAGCACCTCCGGCACCTCCGCCAACCACCACAACTCTTGGCTTACCAGTTGCCATAACTCTTGGGGCAGCCATTGCCGCAGCTATTGCTGCGCTAGTTCCTATAAAATTTCGTCTGTCTAATTTCATGTTTTTCCTCCCATTCGAAACATTTAATTTAGCCCTTCAAAATATGCAGCCAAAGCGACAATTTCTTCATTTGATAGTCGTCCAGCTTGCATCTGCATTACTTCATTTAATTTTATTTTTTCACGATACGCGTATAGTAAGGTAATCAACTGAATTCTTGGCCTACCATGGATATTTGGTATACCATCACCTGTACCATCTGCCTCGTGACAGGTTTTGCAATCACTTGCTAGGTACTCACCATATTCGCGATCTCCATCGAGGTTAAGGATTTCCGCTGGCAAGTCAATTTCGTCCGAATGGACAGAACCTGGAAAAAATCCTAATAGTATTACTGTCTGAACAGCGAATAAATGCTTTAACATTCTTACAGTGACTCTCTCGCTAAGTAGTTTATGATTATATTTCAGCAAAAAAATCTCAACAATTCAACGTTTTTATAACTTCAATAAATTTTATAAATTAATTCTCCAGCCAATCTATTATCCATCATCTTCAGGCGTGACATCAAGAACTCTCGCTCGCATAGTAACCTCAACGCTTAATTTACAATCCTCCATACATGGATTTGCACTAAAAAACGGATATTCCGTAGAATCACGATCATCAATTATGAAACCATTTGCATTAGGCATTTCCACGTCCAAGAAGTTCTCATTTGATAGAACAAACTCTTCATCATCTATTATATCGTTGGAATAGAGAATGTATGCCAGCATAGCATAAACGTCATCGTCACTTAAACTTTGTGCATAACCATATGGCATTGAACGATGAATATAGTCCCATGCTGTTGAGAGGTAAGGCCAGTAAGACCCTACCGTTTTTAGTGGATCTTCGTCTGCAAGGGTACCTTCTCCCCCAGCCAACTCCGGCCACCGATCCACTCCCTCTGCAAAATCACCATGGCAAGCTCCACACTGTTCAGAAAATATTTCCTCGCCATAGCTTACAGAACCCGATCCAATAGGAAGTCCTGTTCCATCAGGCGCAATCTCTAAATCCCAAGCGTTTATTTCTTCCACAAGTGCTTTTCTTCCCAAACCTAACGGGCCATTTCCCTCTCGTGGTGCATTTGCGGCGTTTGCCGCAGCAATAATACGTAAATCAAAATCATACTCTGCATTTACCGTTCGTGGCTCAGAAGGTAATTGCGTTATATTTCTGTCAGCAAAATTATACGCCAGGGCCAAAACAAATATTAAACTCAAGCCTGATGTAATGAATAAATTATGAGACTTCGACATTTTCGACCTCACCACCCTTTTTCACCCACCACGTTTGAATACAGTTATTATGATAAATTGAATTTAGACCGCGAACATTCCTCAGCTGTTCTTTGGTTGGTTGCACATAGCCTGTTTCATCATGTGCGCGACTTTGCAGGAACATTTCTTTTCCATTCCAATCAATATCCAAATAAAACCGCGTCAATGCTTTTCGTTCACCAGGCTTTGCCAATCGCGCCTGATACCAGTTCTTTCCACCATCCAGTGTCACATCAACGCGAGTAATAGCACCATGCCCCGACCAGGCTAAACCAGTTATTACTAAAGGACCGGACTTGTGTGTAATTGGGGTTTGTGGGCTCGGGGATGTTATCACTGATTTAGCATCCATGACCCATGTCCATTTTCTTGATGTACCGTCTGCCAAAGTATCAGTATATTTCGATGTCTCTTCACGACTTTCAATTGGCTGATCCGTTACTTCGACGCGACGCAGCCACTTAACCCACATATTGCCCTCCC
>CACOXV010000043.1 GCA_902631295.1 Paracoccaceae bacterium
TCAACCGAAGTGGTGAAGTTGTAAAGTTGGAAAAGACTGACGTTTTGTTTTCTTATCGAAATACGGATCTATCTTCTGATCTTGTCGTGGTTAGCGTGACATTTGCTCCGCCTTCTGGCGAAGTCGAGGCTTTATATGAAAAAATGCGAATTCAAAAAGAAAAAAGAGATAGTGAGCAACCGACCAAAGAGATAACTGCTGGAAGCACATTTCGTAATCCTTGCGGGTTCTCAAGTTCTGGGCATATCAATGAAGATCATGATTTCAAAGCCTGGAAAGTAATAGAAGACGCTGGGCTGAGGGGGTTTCAAATGGGCGCAGCTAAAATGCATGAAAAGCATCCAAATTTTTTGACAAATACTGGTGGTGCAACTGCATCAGAACTGGAGGAATTCGGGGAGGTAGTAAGAAAAAGGGTTTTCAAAAATTCTGGAATTGATCTAAAGTGGGAAATAATTAGGGTTGGAGACCCTTAAATTGACGTCTTTAAAAAGGCGCAAAAGCCCTTAAAGGGCAAGAGAGGCGATGGGCATTTCGAGCGGAAAAGGTCCCAAAGTTGCAGTGTTAATGGGCGGTCACTCTCTAGAAAGGGAGGTGTCGCTTATTTCGGGACAGGCATGTTCTGCAGCTTTGAGGGGCAAAGATTTTGAAGTTTTAGAACTTGATGCTGGGCATGATGTTGTTCAGCGTTTATCGGAGTTACAACCTGATGTGGTTTTTAACGCGCTTCACGGGCGATGGGGTGAGGACGGTTCCATTCAGGGAGTGCTGGAGTGGCTGCGGATCCCTTATACTCATTCTGGCGTAATGGCTTCGGCGTTGGCTATGGATAAAATTAGAAGTAAGCATATTTTCTCAGGTTTTGGTTTGCCAACTGCACAAGGTTTTATTATTGACAAGTCGAATTTAATAAACGCACACCCACTTCAAAGACCCTATGTTGTAAAACCAATTAATGAGGGCTCCTCGATCGGTGTTTATTTTGTAAATCCAGCAGAGGATCCTCCTCTCAATCTATCGTCAGATATGCCAAGTGTTCTTATGGTTGAAGAATATATTCCTGGCAGAGAACTTACAGTTACAGTGATGGGCAAAAAAGCGTTACTGGTCACTGATATAATTACACAACAATGGTATGACTATGATGCCAAATATAAAAACGGTGGTTCGGTTCACGAAGTACCTGCTAAAATACCAGAAAAAATTAAAGATAAATGCCTTGAGTATGCTCTAAGTGCTCATGAATTAATCGGGTGCAGGGGAATAAGTCGAGCAGATTTTCGTTGGGATGAAAGTTTAGGACTGGATGGATTAATTTTATTAGAAATTAATACTCAACCTGGGATGACACCTACTTCTCTTGCTCCCGAGCAAGCGGAGATTTGTGGAATAAAATTTGGTGATTTATGCCAATGGCTTGTGGAGGATGCATCATGCGATCGCTGAAACGTAAGACGAGAGCGAATATTGATCCAGCTCCCTCAATTATCTCTTATCGCCTAATGCGCTTGACGCTTATTCCACGGCTGCGCTTAATTCTCACTTTAGGCATTCCCTCGATCGTTATTTTTTGTGTAACTTTAGTCTTGTTTTTAAATATTAATATTAACGAAAGTATTGAGGCTATAAAAAAGGACGTGAAACGTGCATTAGTTGAAAGACCAGAATTCATGATAAAATTAGCTTCTATTGATGGGGCTTCCGATGAGTTAGCGCATGAAATACGGGAAATTATGCCCCTAGATTTTCCCACAAGTTATTTTGATCTTGACATAAAATACCTTCATAAGATTTTGAATGATATTCCGGCGGTTGCATCGGTTGCAATAAAAGTAACAGTAAGCGGCGTTTTGCAAATTGATATTTCAGAGAGGACACCAGCTTTCATTTGGCGAAAAGATGATGTGATTTCAGTTATTGATGAAAAAGGGAAATTTATACGACTAGCCAGCTCTAGGCTCGATTACCCAGAACTCCCGTTAGTTATAGGGGAAGCTGCAAATTTATCTATATCAGATATATCAAGTTTGATGGAAGATAATCAATATTTTTTGGATCAAGTTAGAGCCTTTGTTAGAGTAGGAGAACGTCGTTGGGACCTTGTTTTGGACAATAATCTTAGGATCATGCTTCCTCAAACAGAATTTTTGGCGGCATTTGATCGCTTGATGGTAATGAGCCAGTCTGGCTCATTATTTTCTAACCAACTATCAATTATTGATATGAGACTAGTTGAACGTCCTACAGTTAGGTTAGGCGCATTGTCGGTGGACCAGTCAACATACTATAGCAGTGGGGATTTGTAAAAATGGCTGAATTTTATGAACTGCAGCGCGCGATGCGTGCAATGCGCCAGTCAGCGTTGCAAAGTGGTAAACTGGCGATCCTTGATCTCGGAAGCACAAAAATTAGCTGTCTAATATTGCGTTTTGACGGTTTTGATCCAAGTCTTTCCTCCGATCAAGTAGGATCTTTAGCCGGTCAGTCATCTTTCCGAGTTGTGGGCTCTGCAATAACCCAATCCCGTGGAATAGAATTTGGCGAAATCTCCTCGATGCAAGAGGCAGAAAGAGCAATTAGAACCGTTCTACAATCGGCTCAGAAAATGGCAAATTTAAGGGTTGATCACTTGATAGCGTGTTTTTCAGGGGGTGGTCCACGTTCATACGGGTTAAACGGGGCTATAAATATTGAAAATCAAATCGTGCAAGAGGAAGATATTGCGAGAGTTTTAAGCTCGTGTGATCGTCCTGACATCGGTGACGGCCGAGAAATATTACATGCGCAGCCTGTAAATTTTGCATTGGATCATCGGTCTGGGCTTGTCGACCCAAGAGGTCAGATTGGAAACAAGTTAGATGTAGATTTACACATGCTTACAGTACGAGCTAAAACGATAAGAGATTTAGCGTATTGTATCAAAAGGTGTGACTTAGAGTTGGCTGGCGTCGCGTCAGCAGCTTACGTTTCTGGCAGATCAACATTGGTGGAGGATGAACAAGAGCTCGGGGCAGTTTGTATCGACTTTGGTGGAGGATCTACAAGTTACTCCGTTTTTCTTAAGAAACATATGATTTTCGCCGGTTCTATTATGCTTGGCGGCAATCATGTTACACGCGATATCTCGTTAGGTCTTCAAGTTCCTATATCAGTGGCGGAAAAAATTAAGACCAAGAATGGTGGTTTGATAGCTACGGGTCTAGATGATCGCGATTTAATTGAAGTTGGGGACGAGACAGGGGATTGGGAACACGATCGGCGTACTGTGACTCGAAGTGAGCTGATAGGCATTATGAGGCCTCGTTTAGAGGAGATTTTAGAGGATATTAGAACTCAGTTAGAAATAGCCGGCTTTTACGAACTTAAAAGTCAAAAGTTTGTTTTAACCGGAGGTACTTGTCAAACCCCAGGGTTAGATACTCTTGCAAGTCGTATACTTGGCCAACAGGTACGCATTGGCCGACCATTAAGAATCCACCGTTTGCCTCAGGCCTATTCTGGGTCAAGTTGTTCAGCTTTAGTTGGTTTAGCGCTTTTTGCAGCTCATCCGCAGGATGAATGGTGGGATTTTGAGCTTCCAAGTGCCGGTTACTCATCTAGAACTGTTCGAAAAGCAGTACGTTGGTTACGTGAAAACTGGTAAGCTCTATATCTAGTATTTTGATCAAAATAGTATTATTTCTAAAGCGACAGCTACTATATTGTGTGCAAATTTGCTATTTTTTAGTGACCTTTTACAAATTTACGAGTATAACTGATTCAGTTGTAAGAGTAGAAAATAAAAAAATCCATTAACGGATCACGGGCGGACCTGACTATGACCTTAAATTTATCGATACCAGATCAGAATGACTTGAGACCCAGAATTACTGTTTGCGGTGTTGGCGGCGCCGGTGGCAATGCTGTCAACAATATGATTGAGAAAAGTTTGGACGGAGTTGATTTCGTTGTCGCAAATACAGATGCTCAGGCTCTTCAACAAAGCCGTGCAAATAGCAAAATACAGCTTGGTGTTAAAGTTACCCAAGGTTTAGGGGCTGGTGCGCGAGCTTCCGTGGGAGCGGCTGCTGCTGAAGAAAGTATTGAGCAGATTGTTGATCAGCTGGCTGGATCTCACATGTGCTTTATAACAGCTGGAATGGGAGGAGGTACTGGTACAGGAGCAGCGCCAATAATAGCTCAAGCCGCGAGGGAGTTGGGCGTGTTAACTGTAGGGGTCGTAACAAAGCCGTTCCAATTTGAAGGTATTAAGCGAATGCGCCAGGCTGAGGAAGGTGTCGAGGCACTACAGAAAATGGTTGATACTCTAATTATCATTCCAAACCAAAATTTATTTAGAATAGCTACAGAAAAAACAACATTTACCGAAGCTTTTAGTATGGCAGATGACGTTTTATATCAGGGTGTCAAAGGCGTAACGGATTTAATGGTTCGCCCGGGTTTAATCAATCTTGATTTTGCTGACGTTCGTGCAGTTATGGACGAGATGGGTAAAGCCATGATGGGAACTGGAGAAGCTGACGGAGAAGATCGGGCAGTCAAGTCTGCTGAAAAAGCAATTGCCAATCCACTGCTTGACGAGATTAGTCTTCGAGGGGCAAACGGTGTGCTTATCAATATTACAGGTGGTTATGATTTAACTCTTTTTGAATTAGACGAAGCTGCAAATAGGATAAGAGAAGAAGTTGATCCTGAGGCGAATATAATCGTTGGATCAACACTTGATCCTAATTTAGAGGGGGTAATGCGAGTATCAGTTGTTGCAACAGGTATAGAAGCCAATTCTAAACTCAACTCGGTATCTGATGGAGGCAGAGATACACAATCTTATCTACCTCGGAGAGTTACTTCGGCTGAAGAGAGTAAAGCCATTAACAGCATGTCTGAAAAGGTCTATGCAGAAGCCAAGATAGAGCATAGCGAAAATTCATCCTTACCCTCAACTGAACCCGGTTTGTTCGAAACTCAAAATAAGTTAGCTCAATCTGGATTTGACCCTGCTACAGCTGGTGAAGATAAACCTGATCAACGAGCTACTAGCGGTTATGAACCATCAAGCGGTATAGGTGGCAGCGATAAAATGGTTACTGCGCAATCAAACCCACCTGGTACTCCGTCCAAAGAAACTCTTGAACGTCTTCGTGCCGCTGTATCAAAGTCCCCAAACAATCAAAGTGAAAATTCTAGACCTATGGTTGCTACGAAGAATCAAGAAATTAAGGATAAGCCACGGTTTGGTATAGGTTCTTTAATTAATAGAATGGCTGGTGCGGGTCCGGCCGCACCAGTACAAAATGAAACACTAGGGTCTGGTCAGGATAATCAGCAAAATGATTATAACGCCGAACATCAGGACACCGAAACTCACAAGGAAAAGATAGAGGTTCCTGCTTTCTTAAGACGCCAGGCAAACTAAAAATGTTATTTCTCACCACTGAGCAGATATTAAAGATGTACAGATTTGATAAAGTTACTTTGTAACAATTAGTTACAAAGTTTGAATTGTCTACTGGCTCATTACAATATAATGTTATTTCTGAAATAATTTCAAAGGCTGTAATTTGCAAACTACGCTTGAAAGTTCAATAACATTTTCTGGGGTAGGTCTGCATTCAGGAAATTCCGTAAATCTCACCATTGAACCGGCTTCCAAAAATCATGGCATTTTATTTAGGCGTAAAGATGTTGAAGTTGGAAATCCTATTGTCCGTGCACGGTGGGATTATGTTTCGAAGACCACACTCTGTACCCGGGTAACGAATGAAGATGGAACTTCAATTTCTACTATAGAGCACCTTATGGCGGCACTTTCGGGTTGTGGAGTGTCAAATGCATTGATTGAAATCGATAGTGAAGAAGTCCCGATTTTAGATGGAAGTGCGGCTCCTTTCGTTAAAGGGATCTTAGAGACGGGTCTTAAAATCATAAGCTCCTCTTCGAGGATTATAAAGATTACCCGCCCTGTAATATTTGAAAACCAGTTTGGCTGGGCGAGATTAAGTCCATTTAAGCGTCCAGAAATGGAGTACTTTATTGACTTCGATGATCTTGTAATTGGTAAACAAAGTAAAATACTAAATATGTCTAATGGGTCATTTGTAAAAGAACTTTGTAGCAGTCGGACTTTTTGCAGTAATAAAGATGTTGAGACTATGCAAAGGAATGGTCTTGCCCTAGGTGGAACTTATTCTAATGCAGTTGTCGTCGATGGTGATAAAGTTTTATCGCCTGGGGGTATGCGTTATCAAGATGAGGCAGTACGTCATAAAATGCTCGATGCTTTTGGTGATTTAGCTCTTGCGGGTGCTCCAATTCTGGGTAAATACGAAGGCCATAAGGCTGGACACTTTATAACAAATTCACTACTGCGTAAGTTGTTTTCAAAACCAGATTGTTACGTGGTAGAAAATTGTTGTGAAGATGTGTTTAACCTTCTACCAGGTTCGGGTGTCAATTTGGCTGAGTTCACAGCAGTAGCCTGATTAATATAACTCCAAACAATGTTTTTTATTGCCTATAATTGAGCTACTTAAATATTTTAAAATCAATTATATGCAGATACTTTTAGATAATATTATTATAAACCGCACACTTTACGTAAGATCAAAAATTGTTGCATCATTATCTTGTTACGACAGAGCTTCTCAACCCATTGGAGTAGGGATTTGTGAAAACTATAATTATTATTCCCGCCCGTTATGCGTCCAGCCGATATCCTGGTAAGCCTTTAGTGGATCTCAATTTGCCTAATGGAGAAAAAAAGTCGTTAATTGAGTTAACCTGGCGGACCGCAGGTAAAGTTAAAAATATTTATGACATTTTCATTGCAACTGATGATACCAGAATTGCTACTGCTGCGAAAGCGTTTGGTGCTAAAGTCATTATGACATCTTCGCACTGTAGGAATGGCACTGAAAGATGTGCGGAAGCTGTTGATAATGCAAAGTTAGATGCTGATCTGATAATCAATTTTCAAGGAGACGCTCCGTTAACACCACCTTGGTTTGTTGAAAGTCTCATTCAAGCAATGGAAAAAGATAATAAATCTAGTATGGCAACGCCAGTTGTAAGGCTTGATCGTTTAACATATGGCCATTTCCTAGAGGACAGAAAAAAGGGTCTAGTTGGAGGCACCACGTCAGTATTTGGAGTTGATAATTACGCTCTTTATTTTTCAAAGGAAGTTATTCCCTTTGTGAATACTGAAAAATTAAGTACTTACGCAGATATACCTGTATTTCATCATGTGGGAGTTTATGCATATCGACCAAATGCTCTGAGTTCTTACGTTGAGTGGCCCATTGGAAAATTAGAAAAACTTGAAGGATTAGAACAGCTAAGATTTCTTGAAAACAACCAACTAGTAAAATGTGTAGTGGTATCGGCGCGCGGTAGAGTTTTTTGGGAACTTAATAATCCGGATGATGTAGAGAGAATTGAGAAGGTAATTGGCGATGCACTTTAGATATAATTTCTGGCCGATGATGACAGTAATGCAGTAAATAAATTGTGAATTAGGACCTTGAGTGGATTTATGTTGTTTGGTGATAAGGGATATATAGAATTTAAATTTGAGGAGCAGATAGCTAAATGGGCGGAGTTTGCAGGAAAAAAAGGAAATGAGATCCTTGCAAATCCAAATCAACTAGCAAAATGGCTTCAGTGTGAGGGAACTTGGTTCGTTGGAGTTGATGTTCTTCCAAATGATTCAAAGGGGAATTTTAAAAGTGTTAAATTTCCACATACTTTCAGTAGATTAATGAAAAATATTAATCTAAAACCATATCATAAGGCCCAACTGTCAGTTATTTTTCCCGGTTATCCAAGGCCGCGTGCAGGGGATAGTGAAGCTGCTTTTGAATATAGATTGAAAAGAGACGCTGCTCACGTAGATGGGCTGTTGCCAATTGGTACAGAAAAAAGGCGGTATCTTATTGAGCCTCATGGAATTATTTTAGGTATTCCATTAAACAATACTCACTCTGGTGCTAGCCCGATAGTTGTTTGGGAAGGGTCACATTTAATTATGAAGAAAGAATTTTCTAACTTATTGTCAAAAGTTCCGCCATCAAGTTGGAAAGATATTGACCTAACGGATACATATAAAAAAGCTCGACGAAATTGTTTCGAAAATTGTACCCGTAAAGTTATTGAAAGTCCCGTAGGTACAGGATATGCCTTACATCCGTTAGCACTACATGGGATGGCACCGTGGGTTTCCCCTTCAGAAGGAGTGGAAAGTTCAAATAGGCAAGTCGCTTATTTCCGGCCGCTGCTAAATAATGTACAAGATTGGCTTTCTATTCTCTAATCTCTCAAGCGCTCTGCTCTTCCTCCACGTCTGACCCTTAGTTTGGAGGATCTGTTGGGGAGTTCTTTTAGTATTCCCTTTCTTTCTGACTCACTCATGTTTGACCAACTTGAAATTTCATCAATTGATCGAAAACATCCAGTACATATGTTTGCCCGCGGATGTATTATGCAAATATTTACGCATGGAGAGTCTACCTCGTTTCGTTTCCAAATATCTTCACTCATTGTGGGACTTATTATACCGTTTTATCATGGGATATTCTATCTAACGCTCCTTGGAGGATATAAGATGCTGCGACATGATCAATTACTACGCTGCGGCGTTTTCTATTTATATCCGCCTCTAGCAGTGCTTTCTCCGCAGCGACAGTTGATAACCTTTCGTCCCAGAATGCTATTGGAAAATCTTTAAATCTGATTATGTTTCTCGCGAAAGCTCTTGTCGATTGACATCGTGGTCCCTCTGACCCGTCCATATTTTTGGGAAGTCCAAGAATAATTCCCGATATCTCTCGCTCTGCTATGAGATGAAACAAGATTTTGACCTCTTCACTAAACTTTGTTCGTTTAATTGTTTTCAGTGGAGTAGCAACGGCTCTCAGGCCATCTGAAATAGCAACTCCAATTGTTTTGCTGCCTAAATCCAAACCCATTAAAGCCGAATTTTTAGATAATGAGCCAGAAAAGTGTAAAATATTTTCATAAATCATTATTTCAGGCCTATATTTTGTGCAGCTGTATTCAATATTTCCAGAGCAGAGGGGCTTTCTGTAAAAATATTTTTCGCCTGTTTCCATGCAGACCTGGCACTTTGAATTTCGCCAAGAACGCCCAGGGCATTTATTAATCTTGCCCACTCGTTAGGGCTTCCTCCATCGGTTGACAGCCTCTCCGATAATCTGGAAACCATGCCTCTAATCATCTCCTGTCTTTCCTCGTTGCTCATACGCGATGCATTATCAACGTCTTCGGCGGTCGGTCCGGGAGTTAGCTCAATAGAAGGTAATTCAAATTTTGTATCACCTGCTAAGACTGCTAGCTTTTCAATATCATCCCTAATTAATGGTATCCACGGGGCGTCTAACTTATCAGTTTTAAGTAG
>CACOXV010000044.1 GCA_902631295.1 Paracoccaceae bacterium
CGATACTTGGCATTTTCAAAGACATAAAAATCTCCATTTTTTTCTATACTAACTATTACTTTTAAGGCATATATATGTAAAATTGATAATAATTATATTTATATAGGTAAAACTTATGAATAAAGTATGGATAAAACTTGAGATATAGCCAATTACGAGCATTTCACTTCGTAGCGATTTACAACAGTTTTTCAATTGCAGCTGAAAAATTAAAAATCAGTCAACCAGCTGTCTCCGAGCAAGTAAAAAAATTAGAGCAGAACTATGATACTCTTTTATTGCGTCGGCAAAATAAAAAAATTTCACTCACCGAGACCGGGGAAAAACTTGTTATTTTAACAAAACAGCTTTTCGAAGTAGAGCAACAAATTGAAGATTATATTTCAGAAACCGGACAAGATTTAAAAGGTAGTATTAGGATAATTGCTGACTCTGCATCACATGTCCTCAACATCTTAGCAGCTTTTCGAAAAAAATATCCAAACGTGAAGGTTATCCTACGGTCTGGGAATTCTGAAGAGGTTGAGAGGGCTCTGAGATCATTTAACGCAGAAATTGGAATAATGCCAAACTTAAGCAAAAAATTTGATATTGGCATGAAGTTCATTGGGAGTAGTAACATTATAGCATTTGGCCAGCCCGATTATCTAAAACCTCATAAGCCAATACTCAAAATGACAGATGTTAAACGGCTACCAATTATTTTTAGAGAAAAAGGGTCCACTACTCGACAAATCATTGAGGAAGAGGCTAAAAAGCAAGGTGTTCAGCTTCGACCTATCATAGAAGTAGAGGGTCGTGAGGCAATGCGGGAACTGGTGGCATCAGGTGCTGGAATAGGCTTTATATCTGAGGCAGAGTTCATCAATGATAGTAGGGTAGTTAAAGCTAACCTATACGGTAGCAATTTAATAATGAACGAGACTGTTGCTTTTCTTAAGCAGCGTGGCAACGTTCGTGTAATAAAGAATTTTTTATCATTGATAAATAGTCATATTTCAATGAATGCTTCGTAAAGTCTCAGACATTTTTCTGACTAAGCCTGGCATCCGCTTTCGCGCCACCCCGGAGAAACCAAGAACCAGTGCTGACCTCTTGATAGGCTTTAGGCAGTATACGGATAGTGGCAAACTTTCTATGCCATCATCTAATAAAGCCTTGTAGACAAATTCATCATCTAAATCACTTTTCAAGTCAGCGATTATGTGCATTCCGGCATCACTACTCTTAAAACTTAAGAGATCAGAACAATCTTGGTTTAAACACTCAATAAGAGTATCCCGTCTGTCTCTGTAAAGGCGTCGCATCTTTCTGATATGCTCCGCAAAGCGCCCATCATTTATATATTGGGCAAGCGCAGCCGCTGTAATAGGTGAAGCATTTTGACCCAATAAATTCATCGCTTTTGCAAATGTTTCAATTAACCATTCGGGGACTACTACATACCCCAACCTAACGGCCGAACATAAAGCTTTTGAGAAGGTTCCAACGTAAAATACCCGACGCTCTTCATCTAATGCGCTTAAGGCCGGCAATGGTCGTCCTCGATATCTAAATTCACTATCGTAATCATCTTCAATTATCCAGGAATTTTTGCTACTTGCAAATTTCAACAAAGCTAGCCTACGTGCCAAACTCATAGTTATACCTAATGGATGTTGATGGGAGGGCGTCGCAAAAATTAATTTTGGAAGTTCAAAATTATTTTTGGCGTAGTCTAAATTAAGACCCTCAGAGTCAATTGGTACGGGCATAACGCTTGCACCCATTGCTTTCATCACATCTCGCCCGGCAATATGACCTGGATTTTCATACCAAACAGTATCTCCAGCTTTTAAGAGTGCAAATGAGATTAGAACAAAAGCTTGCTGAGCACCGGAAGTTATTACTATTTGTTCAGCATCTACTCTGAGACCTCTAGCATCAGCGAGATGCTGAGCTATGGATTTTCTTAGATCCTTTGACCCATTTAAGCTCCCATAGCCTAAATTATATCGGTCACTTTGAGACATCGCATTAAATATATATTTATTCCAACTTTTTATTGGGAACTTATCAAGCGCAGGCAATCCAGGTCTGAAAGGCGCAGTTTCACCATATCTAATTGTAGCTCGAGATAAGTTAATAGGATCAACCCGATCAGGCAGCTTTCCTTCTACATCGGCGGGTTTGATCATAACCGCCTTTAATTTTTTATAGTTAAAAAGTTCGAGATCTTCACTTACATAAGTTCCAGAACCAGTTTTAGATTTTAAATACCCTTCTGCCAGTAATTGTTCATAAACTGATTTTACTGTTATTCGAGAAATACCCAAATCCTCAGCTAACTCTCGTGAGGATGGTAACTTTTGTTTGGGCTTTAACATACCATCAAGTATTGAGCCTCTAAGGAAGTTTTCTAACTGTTTATATAAGGGAACCTTTAAATTTCTATCGATTTCTACAGTTGATAAAAGTGCTCCACTTGCTGACTTAGGCATAAATAATCTCTAATTGGGTATAAATTAGGTGAAAATTGGGTATACATATTAAACCCACTTTATTGTATGACCTCTCGTATGGAAACCCATTTCTGAGGATTTGAGAAGTTTCCAAAGTTTTTGAGGCAAATGGGATTTGTATTATGTTTGAAAATTTTAGCCTATTTAAGCGAACTAGTGAGTTGGAAAGTAAAATAGATCAGTTTTTTGAAAAACTGGCGGAAGCTTCTGTAATTTACCGATTGGCGGTACGGGGTTACCTGCGTGAAGGGGCTTCGGAAGAATTTAAAGAGCGTTTAGACACAGTTGGAGAATTAGAAACACAAGCGGATAGTTTGCGTCGTGATATAGAGCAAAAACTATATAAAAACATTCTTATTCCAGACTCTCGAGGAGATGTACTTGGATTAATTGAAACTGCTGATGATGTTCTAACATTATTCCAAAGTTCACTATGGGCTCTTTACATCGAAAAGCCTACAATTCATGATCAGTTTTCCAATGGGTTTAAGCGTTTAACAAATATGGTAATTAAAGCAGTTGACGAGTTAGCGCTGAGTTGTCACGCCTTTTTCAGAAATCCCCATGCTGTACCAGCTCACAATTCAAAAGTCACACTTTACGAGAAAGAAGCAGATAAAATCAGTAGTGAGTTAAAAGTGAAAATTTTCGAGTCAAAGATTAAGTTAGTAGAAAAACTTCACCTTCGAGATTTCGTAAATGGCATAGACGGAATTGCAGATCATGCTGAAGATGTGGCGGATAGGCTCTCTATTTACGCAATTAAACGATTGACGTAATTGTGATTGACCCAATTATTTTATTATTTTTGTCCAGCGGCCTATTCTTAGGATGGGCACTTGGAGCTAACGATGCAGCCAATGTTTTTGGGACTGCAGTTGGAACACGAATGGTCAGCTGGCGTAATGCTGCAATAATCTGTTCAATTTTTGTAATACTTGGCGCTGTTATTTCTGGCGCCGGCACATCCCAGACATTAGGTAAATTGGGAGCTATTACAGCCCTACCAGGTGCTTTCATGACTGCACTCTCTGCTGGGTTTTCGGTTTTTGTAATGACCAAATCGGGTCTTCCGGTATCAACCTCTCAAGCCATTGTTGGCGCTATTATTGGTTGGAATTTTTTTTCTACTCAGGCAACTGACACATCAACATTAGCAAAAATTTTGAGCACTTGGATCATTTGCCCGCTGTTAGCTGCAGTTATAGCCATAGTGATTTTGAAGATATCAAAGTACTTCGGAAGAAAAATGAACTTAAGTTTAATTCGCTTAGATGCTTATAAAAGAATTGCACTCATTTTTGCTGGCGCTTTAGGTGCCTATTCATTAGGCGCCAATAATATAGCAAACGTTATAGGGGTTTTCATTCCCGCACAGCCTTTAGCCGAATTAAAAATTGGATCATTCAGTTTTTCATCAACCCAACAATTATTTTTACTTGGAGGCTTAGCCATTGCATTGGGCGTATGTACGTATTCCAAGAAAGTTATGCTAACTGTAGGGAGCGATTTGGGTCAACTTTCATCGACATCTGCTCTGGTTGCTGTAATTTCACATTCTATTGTTTTGTTCCTTTTTGCCTCGCAAGGGCTTGAGGCTTTGCTCTCAAGGTACGGACTTCCAACAATACCACTGGTACCAGTTTCAAGCTCACAAGCGGTCGTAGGTGCAATCGTTGGCATCTCTATCTTGCAGGGTATTACCGCTGTCAAATGGAATGTTTTAGGAAAAATAATAGTAGGCTGGATAGTTACACCAATTTTTGCAGGTATAGTGTGTTTTATAGGTTTATTTTTTTTACAAAATGTTTTCAGTCTCAGTGTAATCTAACAAAAAGTAATCTAACAAAAACTTTTTTCACAGATAAATTGGGCTTAATAAATTTTCTAAAATGGGTCTATATACTACACCCATTAAGGCTAGATATATCTTAAATAAATACAAGCTTTGGCACTATTTTGATCCAAAGCATAACTTTATTAAATGAAAACTACAGGTTGCGTTTATGGTGATGATAGAAAACTACGCTTATCCTAACGGATTAAAATTATTATCAAGTTGGCAGTCGGGCGATCCGAAAAGTCGAGAGACCATGAAGGAAATTTTTGATGCCGCGATTCAAGGCGAGTTTGACCAAAATTTTTCAGTTCTGGCACCAAATGATGAAATACATTCTACAGCATCCGTTCATATGCTTGCCCTATCAGTTCTACATGACCTTTATGGAGTCCAATCAAAGGAATACTACTGCACTGATCCATATAGGTATGTTCGTGCAAATCTGACTGTAGGTAGATTGCTGGGCGTAAAGAAACTTTACATGACTTGGGCACTTTATGCTTTTAGCTGTGAAGCAGTTGGCCAAAAAATGATGTACCCAGATAAATTCCCACCGGGATCAGATCCTGATGAACCTCTAATAAATAAAGAAAATTGTTTTTTGCTAGATACGCCAGACTTTACTTCTGGAATACCCAAAATTGTAGATGATATTTTAAGGGTGACTGAAGAATTGACTGGTATGGAGCCATTGTTGCAAATATCGGCACCATATAGTTTAGCTGCCGATATTTACGGTCAAGAACCCCTACTTGCTGATGTTGTTAATGATCCAGAACATGTAAACAAATTATTGGATCACTTAGCGGACCGAATTCTAATACCATGGATAGAACACCACTTGGCTGTATTTCCTAATGGGTGGGTTGAACTATCTGATGCCTCTGGTTCTCCATTTTTTATTGGCCCGGAAAATTGTAAGACTATGTCGATTAGGTCAATACAACGAATGGATAACGGAAACTTGTGGAATGATAGAGTATTTGACTGTAACTATCGAGGCGATCATGTTGCTAATGTTGCAAAAAAAGCCAGAGGGTCACGCCGTAAGTCAAGTGGATCTAACAATATTTCAAAAGTAGATCTTGAGGAATTAACCGAAATTAAATTCAGCGTTTGCAGAAAATTCATGATGCGGCTGGAGGCTGATAAAGTTGACGTTAGTTTCTATAAAAACCAATCTCTCATGAGGAATATACCTCTCACGACGGGTATTGGATCAGCAGAGGTTGATAGGAACAGCATTGAGGACCTAGAATTGGCAAAAACACTTCTCAGCTCAGCAGCAGCGGCATATGTGGCAGCAATTCGCGAGGTTTGCGAAGGTATAGAACTTCCTAAAAATAATTTTGTAAATGAACCTTGGCCAAGTCACTTATATTTTGAAGACGTAAATGGTGAGACACAATTTGAATTAGTGGAACTAATCCTGAAGGAAGTTTACCGGCAACCAAAATTTAAGAAAAAATTATCTTGGCACTCCTAAATCAATCTCAAGGTTTAATAAAAAATTGATCGGCTGCGCGATTTTCTCCTAATGTCTCTCGGCAAACAGTGGTGAAAGTATCTATCAACTTCGTGGGTATGGCCCTATTTGTCATTGCAATACCATACTGGGCGGATGGTACATTTTCCACTAAGGGCAGATAAACCAGCTCATTACCATCATAAGCACGCTCAAAGAGCGGCCTCATTATAAATATTGCGTACCCTTCCCCAGCTGCAACTAAACTTCGGGCAAGTTCGTAAGATTTAGTTTGATACCGCACTTTTGGCTGAAGATTAAACTTCGAAAAGAAAGATAAAAAGAATTGCTGAGTAATTGGCAAGCTTAGCGACACCATATCCCTATCCACTAAATCTGTAAGAGAGACAGCCTGTTTTGAAGCAAGAGGGTCATTTTTGGATAATAAAACATAAGGCTGCGCCTCTATCAGTGTCTCAAATTCAATTGAAGGACTGGGTGACATATTATAAGCAAGTGCTAAGTCAATACTGCCCTGTGACAACATAGTATTCAACTCTCCTAGATCCGCTTCATGTACTTCCAGAGCAATGTCCAAATCGCGCTCTTTTAATGCATTCAAAATTAATGGAATAATAAAAGCAGCCGTTGGAGTAAAACAGCCAAGTTGGATCGTCCCATTCAATGTATTACTTAAGTTTCTTATATTATCTTCAAATTCTTCTGCTCCCTCAACAAGAACTTTTGCTCTCGCTATAAATCGTTTTCCGTCAGGAGTGAGAATTAATTTATTTGGCCGGTCTCGAAGAAATATTTTCAGACCATATTTCTGTTCAACTTTTTGAATTGCAGCGCTTAGCGCAGGTTGGGATATTGAAATGTGATTAGATGCAGCCTGGACACTCCCATGTTCAGCCACAGCAAGTGTGTAAATTAAATGACGATATGGGATCAATATAGATTTTCCTGATATTAAATCAAAATTTATCTGACTTTACAAATAATTGCTACAATTGCAACCTATATTACGAATCGTGTGGGAGCACTTGTAGAAAGTGGAATTCGGTTCTCCACTGGTACTTTAGACCAGTGAAATATGGGGGGAGAAAATTTGGCTGGGATAACACTTCAGGGTGTAACTAAAGCTTATGGGTCACAAAGTGTTCTGAATGATATAAACTTGGACATCGCTGATGGGGAATTCCTAACCCTTGTAGGTCCATCTGGGTGCGGTAAATCGACTACATTGCGAATAATTGCGGGGTTAGAAACACAGTCAACCGGCGACGTATTTATCGACGGCTCGATTGTAAACGAAACTAGACCTAGCAAACGTGACTTAGCAATGGTATTTCAATCCTATGCTCTTTATCCTCACCTAAGTGTCCATCAGAACTTAATTACACCACTAAAACTACGAGACTTAACAGCACTTGAAAGGATCCCTTTGTTTGGGCATTTAATGCCTGAACGTGGCAAGAAAATGTCAGTTATTTCCTCTGAAGTGCAAAAAGTGGCTGAAATCTTAAAGATTGAACCACTTCTAGATAGAAAGCCAGGGCAACTTTCGGGGGGTCAACGACAACGGGTTGCACTTGGTAGAGCTATGGTAAGAAACCCAGCAGCCTTTCTTATGGACGAGCCACTATCAAATCTGGATGCAAGTTTGAGGGTGCATATGCGCGCCGAACTTTCCGAATTACACCGAGAACTTAAAGCAACGTTTGTTTATGTAACTCACGATCAAGCTGAAGCTCTGACAATGTCAGACAGAATAGCGGTGATGATGGATGGAGATTTGCTACAGCTTGGACCACCGGACGAAGTTTACGAAAACCCGACAGATATTAGGGTGGCGGAGTTTATAGGAAGTCCAAAAATGAATATTTTACCAGCAAGTTGTGATGACAAAGGGTCGATCGATTGTCTTGGTCAGAAAATAAAAGTAAAACTCAAGGACAAAACAAAACAGTCTTTATCGATCGGCATCCGACCCGAACATTTAGTTTTACAATCTGGTGCTAAAAGTTCTTTTTCTGGAGAATTAACTTACAAGGAAAACCTTGGATCTGACGTTTTTCTCCATCTAGATATTGGATTAGAAACCGGAAAAGTAGTTATTCGCACAGATCCACAAGATGCTAACTCTGCAAAAATTGGTGACAAAATTTCTTTTGGGGCAAGTCCAAATAAGTATCTTGTATTTGACGCGAACGGTAAGAGAATTGATGCAAGAGGAAAGGGTAACAGTTAATGCAAAATTCAAAAGTGCATTACTGGTTTATTGCACCGGCACTGTTGCTTATGTTTATTTTATTGATCTTGCCCGTGATAGTTGCAGCAACACTATCAATGACAGATTATAGTCTGGGAAATAGCTCGTTCAATTGGGTTGGAACGGATAACTACGAGAAATTATTTTCGCGACGAAGCTATGCAAAAATGTTCAGTGCTTCCCTCACATATGTTCTCATAGTTGTACCGATATCAGTTGCATTGGGCTTAGGATCAGCTTTGCTTATTTCGAGCCTCCGAATTGGTAACGAATTGTATAAGGCAATTTTCTTTCTGCCAGTCATGGCGACGTTACTTGCTATGGCAATTGTTTGGGAATTTGCGTTAAATCCAATTATGGGTGTCGTTAATGACATCCTTCGATCAGGATGTGACAAAAGGCTAATTTACGGTTTTTTTACTGGTGCGTGGTATGGTGCTGATCCGTTGCAAAGTTGGTATGGTACAGCTTGTGCAGATAAGTTTCCTATATGGTTAGGCGACAAAAGGTATGCTCTAGGGACGATCGCATTTATAGGAATTTGGCAAGGATTTGGTTTCAACATGGTTCTATATCTTGCCGGCCTTACATCGGTGCCACGCGAGCTTTATCAAGCAGCTCACATGGATGGCGCGGACAGTGCTTGGGAACGCTTCAAATTAGTAACTTGGCCGATGCTAGGTCCCACACATGTTTTTGTAATAACCATTTCCTCTATAAGATCATTTCAAGTTTTTGATACCGTCGAAGCTCTAACTGAGGGCGGGCCTTCTAAATCAACATATGTGATGGTTTACGCCATGTTTGAAAAAGGCGTCCGTCAAAATCTTTTAGGCATTGGATCTGCGATCACAATTGTATTTTTAGCGTTTGTGTTAGTCCTAACACTAATCCAGGTCTATTTTGTTAACAGGAGGGTTCATTACTAATGGAATTAAGGGCTTCCTGGTTAGGTGAATTTCTAAAGCACAGCGTTTTGCTAGCTGGTGCAATTGTTGTGCTTCTACCCTTTTATTTAATGCTTTCATATTCTCTTAAGTCGCCATCGGAAATCGAAACGAATACAGGCGGCTTTACGGGCGCGCAGCAAATCATGACAGATAGCCGCTGTGTCAAAGCCGGCAATGCAGAAGAAGACTGCTTAATGAGGCCGATTGTTTACAATTATACGGCGGCATTTAAAGAAGCGCCTCTCGTGCGCTATATGTTAAACGGCGTTTTC
>CACOXV010000045.1 GCA_902631295.1 Paracoccaceae bacterium
TTCCAAGAAGCATAAACAACGGCGATTTAATACTTGGGTTACCCTCTAGTGGCATTCACTCAAATGGTTTTTCGCTTGTAAGAAAAATAGTTGAAATTTCGGGCCTAAATTTATATTCTCGATGTCCATTTTCTGAAAAGACTTTGGGAGCAGAGCTCCTAACTCCCACAGAAATTTATGTTAAATCTTGTCTCGAAGCTGTTAAGACAGGTCAAGTAGTTGCTCTGGCCCACATTACCGGCGGTGGTTTAACTGAAAATATTATTAGAATTCTAGAACCCGGGCAGGGACTAGAGGTTGATCTTGATAGCTGGCCTTTGCCTCCAGTCTTTAAATGGTTAGCAGCCGTTGGGTCTGTTGATCCCACGGAGATGCTGAAAACTTTCAACTGCGGTATTGGAATGGCGCTGATTGTACCTGTTGCAAGTAAGCATTTAGTCAAGCAATTACTTGGGGGGTTTTATGATCAAATATTTGAAATTGGGATCATTAATGACTCAAACAGAGTGTCATTTTCTGGGGAACTTTTGTGACAAAAAAGGTTGCGATTTTTATATCTGGTTCGGGTTCAAATATGGTTGCTTTGGTAAAAAGTATGCAAACCTTGCAGTTTGCTTTGCCAACGCTTGTTCTATCAAATAAACAAGACGCTATTGGCTTAGTCAAAGCAAAGAATTTGAAAATACCAACAGTTTGTATTGAAGCTGAAAAGCTAACTGGTTGTGATTTGACTTTTGAGGCAGCTATTCAACAAGAATTAGAAAATTATAATGTTGATATTATTTGCTTAGCTGGTTTCATGAGAGTATTATCTGCAAAATTTGTAGATCTTTGGCAGGGCAAAATTTTAAATATTCACCCATCATTGTTACCAAAATATATAGGTTTAAACACTCATGAGCGAGTATTAGAAAATCATGAGGAAGTAACGGGATGTACGGTACATGAGGTAACTAGTAGATTAGATTGTGGTCGGATTTTAGGCCAAGCGACAGTGCCAATATTTCCTGACGATACTGTTGAGGCAATTAAGTCAAGAGTGTTAGAAAAAGAACATATGCTGTACCCTAAGACGCTGGAGCAATTTTGTCTTGGAAGGTCTGATTTGATCATTATGTGAGATAAAATGAATATTATTAAAACTACATCAGAATTGTCGCAATTTTGCGATTATGCTTACAATTTTGGTTATATAACCGTTGATACAGAATTTTTACGGGAAAGAACATACTATCCAAAACTGTGTTTAATCCAACTAGCTTTACCAGGTGACCAGGAAAACAATGCTGTTCTTATAGATCCAATAGAGGGTAATTTAGATTTATCGCCACTTTATAAAATATTTTTAGACTCCGATATTGTAAAAGTATTTCACGCAGCAAGACAGGATCTTGAAATTTTCTTTCATGACAAAAATATAATTCCAAGTCCACTTTTTGATACTCAACTTGCTGCTATGGTTTGTGGTTTCGGTGAGCAAGTTGGCTACGAGACTTTGGTTCGATCAATTTGCAAGGTTAATTTAGATAAGTCATCCAGGTTTACAGATTGGTCTTTGAGGCCTCTCAGTAATAATCAACAGCAATATGCTCTTGCTGACGTAACTCATTTACGACAAATTTATGAGTATCTTAAAGAGCAATTAAAGCGCAATGGAAGAGAATCTTGGTTGGAAGAAGAGTTGAATATATTAAAAAACCCTGAAACTTACATAACGCGCCCAAATGAAGCTTGGAGAAGGATTAAGAGCCGTTCAAACTCCAGTAAGTTTTTAGGAATTGTGGCTCGATTAGCCGAGTTCCGAGAAACATATGCCCAAAAAAATAATATTCCGAGAAATCGTGTCTTGAAGGATGATGCTTTAATGGAGTTAGCTTCTTTGAAACCAAAATCGTTTGATGATTTAAATCGTAGTAGACTTTTATTACGTGACGCACGCAAGGGTAAAATAGCCAAAGGTATTCTAGATTCTGTAAAGGCCGCAGGAGATTTGAAATTTGAACAAGTTAATTATGCTACTCAAGTGCCTAAAAGTTTAAATGGTAATTCTGCCCTTTCTGATTTGTTACGTGTTTTGCTGAAGGCAAAATCAGAGGAACTTGGCGTTGCTGCTAAATTAATAGCCAATAGTTCAGACTTGGACAGTATAGCATCGGGTGAAAGAACAGTACCTGCTTTATCTGGTTGGCGACACCAGATTTTTGGCCGAGAGGCGCTTGAATTGTGCGATGGTAAGGTTGGTTTGGTTATACAGGGTAAAAATATTACAACCATCAAGATTTAATTTAAAGCTTCAACTCGAAAGTCGATTTTTTGCTTTCAATTAATATCTTATCAATATTCTCTAATTCTTCAGAGATAATAGTAATTGCGGCCGTAATTGTTCCTTCGTCTTTTCTTTTGTTAGTCTCGTGAATTGCTTTAAATGAAAACCTTAAAGTATTAGGTTGTTTTGGGGTTATTTGAACGAGGCGAGGCTCATAAGCTACATCGTTTTCTGTTACTCCAGAAACAACTAATATAAAATCATCAGCCTGCGTGGCGCTCAGCTCCACATCAGTTACCTTATAAACTAATTCTCTTGAATATTTACTTTTGTTACTTCGTGTTATGAAATTTTCATTTGGAATAAGTGGGTTAGTATCGATATTACTTTTTTTTTCTTTTGATGATGAGCCGAAGATATTGGGGCCTGAGGCGCATCCCGCGCAAAGAAGTAGGATTGGTAAAAATAGTTTGTATAAGCGCATCTTGAATTTTAATTATAATTTTGAAATTTGTAATACTATAACTAAATATAACTTATTAGTGCACTTCAAACAATTGCAAATCACGTAGCGCTAGAGCCATCAGGGAGAAAAAATGTCGACAGCAGAATTTAATGCGATTGTTGAGGATTTTGAATTTATTGATGATTGGGAAGATCGCTACCGATACATAATTGAGAAAGGAAAAAATATGCCTATTCTCGATGATGCTTTGAAAGTTGAAGCAACAAAAGTAGATGGATGCGCAAGCCAAGTTTGGATGCATCCAACCATTGAAAATAATATATTTTATTTTGATGGTGACAGTGATGCTATTATAGTCCGAGGACTAATTTCTTTGTTAAAGAGCCTATATAATGGCGTGCCGCTGTCAGACGTTTTAAAAATCGATGCCGTAATTGAATTAGAGCGGCTTGGTTTGACAGAGCATTTGTCCTCCCAAAGGTCTAATGGATTAAACGCGATGGTTAATAGAATTAAGAAAATAGTTAAGAGCGAGTTAACTAATCAATAAGTTATTAATACTTCCAGTTTTTACTCCCGATGGACCGGTAGGTGGCCCAACTAAATTTTTAAATTACGCTGAGAGCTGATTATGTTTTCGAGCAACAAATTCCTTTGCTGTTTCAACCGCAACGGCGGCGTCGCGGCAATATGCATCTGCTCCAATAGCTTTTCCGAACTCCTCATTTAAAGGAGCTCCACCAACCAAAACAATATAGTCTTCTCTGATGCCTTGTTCTACCATTGTATCGATAACAACTTTCATATACGGCATTGTGGTGGTCAATAACGCGGACATACCAAGAATATCTGGTTCTTCTTTTTCCAGTGCATCCAGATAATTCTCTACTGGATTATTAATTCCCAGGTCTACAACCTCAAACCCAGCTCCTTCCATCATCATCGAAACCAAATTCTTACCAATATCATGAATATCTCCCTTTACAGTTCCAATCACCATTTTCCCAACTCTAGGTGCTCCGGTTTCTGCGAGTAAGGGTTTAAGTATGGACATTCCACCTTTCATAGCGTTGGCGGCGAGTAAAACTTCTGGGACGAATAATATACCATCTCTGAAATCTTGACCTACTATTGTCATGCCGCCTACAAGAGCTTCTGTGAGAATGCGATAAGGCTCCCATTTCCGCTCTAGGAGAATATTAACCCCTTCTTCAATCTCTTCTTTGAGCCCGTCGTAAAGGTCATCAAACATTTGTTGGACAAGTTCTTCATCATCTAAATCAGTTAGAATGATATCGTCTTCTTCTTCCATACCTATTCCTTTAATCTATTTAAAAGATTGGCAAAAAATATATTATCCACAGCTTTCTATTCTTTAGATAAATTGAACTTTCCAGTTTACGACATTGATTAATTCAAAGCCGACTATTATGCCAAGAATTTTGGTAATTTAGTGTGTTGTTGTAAATTAAATAAGAAAAATCAAAATTTTAAATATCTATCGAATTTTAATGTATTTTTTAGTTTTGAACTGGTTGCCCAAATAATTTTGTTTTAGTATTAAAACGGCGTCCCCAACGATGTTTTGGAAAGTTTTTAGATGCCCAGACGTACCAAAGTTTATGAAGGTAAAGCAAAAATTCTTTACGAGGGTCCTGAGCCAGGTACTTTAGTACAGTATTTCAAGGATGATGCGACGGCATTTAATGCAAAAAAGAAAGAAATCATTGAAGGCAAAGGCGTTTTAAATAATCGACTTAGTGAATTTTTTATGTCGGGACTTAACAATGTAGGTATACCTACGCATTTTTTAAAACGGCTTAATATGCGCGAACAACTTATTTCTTCTTGTGAGATAATTCCACTAGAGATTATCGTCAGAAATTTTGCTGCTGGCACCTTGTGTGATAGGCTCGGTTTGGATGAGGGAACTCAATTATCTCGGCCTTTAGTTGAGTACTGCTACAAGGATGATAGTTTAGGTGACCCTCTAGTTTCAGAGGAACACATAGCAGCATTTGGGTGGGCCTCTCATCAAGAAATGGACGAAATTCTGAGTTTAGCACTAAGAGTAAATGATTTTATGTCTGGAATATTTTATGGAGTAGGTATCAGACTGGTCGACTTCAAAATTGAAATAGGTAAAGTTTTTGAAGCGGAGTTTCAAAGATTAGTAATTGCAGATGAAATCAGTCCTGATAGCTGTAGGTTGTGGGATATCAACTCCGGTAAAAAGTTAGACAAGGATGTGTTTCGCAGAGATTTGGGTAGTTTAACTGATGCTTACACAGAGGTAGCTAAGAGGCTAGGCGTGATACAGGCAACTAAATCTCAATTAACTGAGCCTAGATTAGTTAAGTAAGGACAAAATGAAAGCCCGTATAAAGATAATGTTAAAAAATGGAGTTCTTGATCCACAAGGTGAGGCTATAAAGCACGCGCTGAATAATATCGGATTTGAGAGCGTTACCGGAGTAAGGCAAGGTAAAGTAATCGAACTTGATATAGAAGGATCTGACAAAAACCAGGTTAGGTCTCAAATAGAAAATATGTGCAACAAGATGCTAGCTAATACTGTAATTGAAAATTTTGAGATAGAGATTCTCTAATGAAAGCAGCAGTAATAGTTTTTCCAGGTTCTAATTGCGATAGAGATCTCACAGTTGCATTAGAAAAGGTTGGTTTTGAGGTTTCAAAAATTTGGCATAAGGACTCTGAACTTGAAAAAGGAATAGATCTTGTCGCCATTCCAGGAGGTTTCTCTTTTGGCGATTATTTAAGGGTTGGAGCAATTGCTGCTAATTCTCCAATATGTAAATCAATCATATCTCACGGCGAGCGTGGCGGATACATAGTGGGGATTTGTAATGGCTTTCAGATTCTAACTGAAACAGGACTTTTGCCTGGAGCCCTGCTTCGCAATTCTGGCTTAAAATATATCTGTAAAACCGTGGCCTTGAAGGTCGAAACCACTGACAGTGTATTTACTCAAAAGTATAGTCTCTCCAATGTCATAAAAATACCAATCGCGCACCATGATGGAAATTATAATGCCCATGTTAATGACATTGAGAAAATGAAAGATCAGGATCTGATTGCATTTCGTTACTGTAATAATCCCAATGGTTCAAGTGAGGATATTGCCGGCGTCCTATCTTCTAATAGGAGGGTATTAGGCATGATGCCGCATCCAGAAAGAGCTTTTGAAAAAGCTCACGGTAACTCGGATGGGATGACATTTTTTAAAAGTTTGGTCGAAGCTTTTGCCACTACCTAGTTTTGGCCCGAACTTTTAAGTTTTATACAACTGCTTTATTTTTGTTTTTCATAAATATCCTGATCCACAATATTCCTAAAAATGCAGAAAAGATTGTATTCCATCCCGCCATTGAAATATCGAGAAATGACCATACAACTTCATCGCATTTTGTAATTGGAGCAGACATAATTTGTTCAATCAAAGCGTCTGTTGAAAGAGTACTCACATCCCCTGATGAACATGTGTTTGGACCTGGCCAAAATCCTTGCTCTATTCCAAAGTGGTATGCCCCGAAGGATGCACTTAAAAATGATGCCCCACTCGAAATGTAGGCTATTTTCGCAATTAAGGTATAAAAATATAGGACCCCAAAAAATATAGCAATTATGTGTGGATAGCGCTGCCAATAACACAGCTTACAAGGCGGGTATCCTCCGATATACTGAAAAGCAAGGGCGCCGGAAAGTAATAATACTGAACAAAGGATTGCAACTAAAACTAATTTTTTCTCGATCATATTAATTTAAGCCCAATAAAACCAAACAACAACAATATAATAAGAAACATAAAGACCCAATTTAGATATCTTTCAATAAAGTCTTTTATTCCTTGGCCATAAAAATTCAATAATCCTGCAACGATAAAAAACCGGACAGCGCGCGAAAACAATGATGCACCTAAAAATACCGCAAAATTTAGGTTGGTTGCCCCGGACATAATAGTAATAACTTTGAAAGGTATAGGCGAAACGCCTGCAGTTATAACCGCCCATAAACCTATCTCGTTATATTTACTGGAAAAATTCAACATTTCCGCCTCTTTTCCAAGTGCAAATAGTATGGGTTCCGCAACTTGCTCATATGCAAATGCGCCAATTATGTAACCAAAAACTCCTCCTAGAACGGAAAAAACAGTTGCTATTAGAGCAAATAACCAAGCCCGGGACGGCTTCATTAAAACCATTGGGATAAGCATTACATCTGGTGGAATAGGGAAAAACGATGCTTCAATAAAAGAGACCAGAGCCAAAAAGTATATTGCTTGCGGGTGACCAGCAAGTGCCATTGTTTTATTGTAGAGAATTTTTATCATTGGTTTCCTAATTTTTAGGTGATCAATCATTTAATGCATTCAACGTCAAGCTCACTTTACCTCTGGACGTTTTTCAATTCTAATATTAGACAACAACTATGCCCAAGTGGCGGAATGGTAGACGCAGGGGATTCAAAATCCCCCGATGGTAACATCGTGAGAGTTCG
>CACOXV010000046.1 GCA_902631295.1 Paracoccaceae bacterium
CGCCGTCAAATCTGCAGCTGTTGCGCCGGCAAATGCGTCTGGTGGCAATGTGTCCATGGTTGCAGGGGTCATTGCTGCAGGATCCATTTCCTGCCCGTTCGGTCCTAGAATTGCCATGGTTAGGCCTCCATTCTTTTTATTAAATTGGTATTACGCGCAAAAATTTGTGACATCTTACTAAGCTTGACTCTTCTTCATTGATTGAGTCAAGTGAGTTTTGTTATAAATTTCAGGATCTAAATTTAAAATAGCTCAGTTTAACAAAGAAAAGTAATTAAACGTCAATTTAATTTTAAATCATATTATTCGGGCTCTTTAAAGGACTCTTCGAATGCATTCATAATCGGATAGGTAAAATAAGAAATCAAAGGCCTCTGTCCAACCAATATATCTGCAGTTGCGAGCATTCCTTGTGACAAGATAAAATCTGATGGCATATCTGTTCCCTCAAGACCTTCTGTTTTAACGCGGCCCCTGTAAAAGACACCCTTGTCACCAGCTAATGATTGATTAAATGTGTCGTTTGACACATATATCAATTCACCTTCTAAGCCTCCAAATTCTTGAAATGGCATAGCATCTAATTTAACAGAAACTTTCAATCCGACCTTCATATCAGGTATTTTATTTGGGTCTATATCAACTTCAAGGAACAAAGGTTGGTTAGACTGAACTAACGTAACAATTGCTTCGCCTTCACTAACTATACCTCCCTTAGATACAGCAGGAATATCAAGAACTATACCTTCTGCAGGTGAACGCACAATTATATTGTCTACAAGCCGAGAAAGCTTAATCTTCTCCTGTTTTAGCTGAGTCAATTCTTCGTTTTTTGCGGTGATTTCAGCATTTAATTTTGATGTCCAGCTTGCTATAAATGCCTGTTTGTCCGCAGTTTGGGTTGTGATTGCAGCTTCAAGTTTCATGACCGAAGTTTTTGCATTAAATTGGGCTTTTTCAGCATTCAACACCGCATCTTTCGCCGAAAGATAATCTAACTCAAGCTTTGTTGTTGAAGCTTTGGAATTAAATTCAGATTTCTGTGCGTTCAAGAGTGAATCTTTTGAAGTTAGATACTGTGACAAAGATACGATCTCTCGGTCATAGAGGTCTTTCTGTACCTCTGCCTGTTTAGCTTTAATTTCTGTTTGCTTTGTTAAAATATCCGATAGTGTATCCAACTGTCGGTCATACAGTTCTTTCTTCGCTCTGGCCAATTCAGCCTTGATTTCTGTCTGTTTTTTTGCAATTTCTAGGAGTTCCTTTGATGACTCATACTCATTTTGAGCTGTGTTTAGTTTAGCATCAAAAGACTTAATCTTTTCAGAATATTCCAATACTTTTTTTAATAATGTAACACTGTAAAGCTCATTAAATTTTTTGGAATTATTTTGCAGGTTTAATTTGTCAATGGCTGCTTCGTAATAACCACCTAATTTCAGATTTGAATTAAATTTTTCAATATTATCGATCAACATTTGCTCCATATGAAGCCCAACTAACGACTGATGGATATTATCGATTTTTTCTTGGTTTTTTTTCAGGTTTACGGTTACTACTGTATCGTCCAAATATGCTATAATCTGATCTTTGACCACTGCATCACCACGCTTTACTTCAACACTTTTGACGACAGAACTTGCACTAGCTTCCACAATGACATTCGGTGTCGCTGTCAAAAATTCCCCGCGCGCAGATATTGTTGTGTCTACCTGACTAAGGGACGCGAATATCACGCTCCCTATAAAAAATGTTAGCAGCGTAAGAACGATAGTTAAAAGAGGCTTAGAGGGCCCTCTTTCATATATGGCGTCCGTATCGTCTATTTCAAAATCATCGGAAGCCTTTTCTGTGAAGTTTTGAATTGAGGTGGAAGCGCCATCAGCAGATTCTGTGCGTTCATATTTTGCAACTTGCTGGTTGGACTTTCTTAAATTTTCCGAAATGGTTTTCATGATCCGAATTGCGGCTTCCGGATTTTTACTCAAATAAGTTTTAAACGTATCGGCTGTTACTTCAGTAACTACTGTATTTTCTTTTGCCCTAGCACCAGCACTTCGGGGATTTCCGTCAATAAGCGCCATTTCCCCAAAAATAGTAGGTGCAGCTAACTCAGCCAGCACTTGCTCACCATCCGCACTGTGTTTTGTAATTTCAACCGTTCCTGATTTTATAATATACGCATAAGCCGCGCTCTCACCTTCGCGGAAAATATACTCACTGTTTGCAAAAGATTTATCAGTCATTCAGTTTCTCATAATAAGTCAAAGGGCGGGTTTATATCCCCGTAAGTTTTTGTTCCATCGCCCATAGCTCTTTATAGAGTGGACAGGTTTTTAATAGTTCATCATGCGTTCCCTGACCTACAACAACACCCTTTTCAAGCACTATAATTTGCTCAAATTTTGTAGTAGAACGAAGATCATGGGTTGCCATTATCACAGTTTTCAAATCGGATATTTTTGCGAAGTTTTCAAAGAAAGAAATCTGAGTTGATTTATCCAAATTGGCAAGTGCTTCATCAATTAAAAGAATTCGAGGCCCTGACATGAGGCCGCGGGCCAAAGCTAACGTTACACGATCGCCTTGTGATAATGGCATACCGAACTGATTGATTTCGGTTGATATGCCCTCCGGCAACTGTTCAAGAACCTTTTGCAGGCCTGATATTTCAAGTATTTCCTGAAACTCTCTCTCACTGATGCCTGGCTGTACTTTTCGTAAGTTTTCTTCAATAGTAGCTCCAAAAAACACTGGTTTTCCATCAATCAATGTATTTTGGCTACGATAATTATCTAAGCTTAAATAGCGTATATTTTGACCATCAATTTCCATTGAACCCGTATTTGGTCTCAAAAAACCTTGGCATAGACGCAAAAATGTAGTCTTTCCTGATCCAGAAGGTCCAACAACTGCGACTTTGGCTTTTGCGGGAATACTTAAGTTTAGGCCGTCAAGAGCATTCGTATTTTCAAATTTAACAACAACGTCCTTACAAACGATTTCTCCCTTAACGACAACTTCATTTCCAGCCCCAACCCGCTCATTTGGACCATTCCAACTCCTACCAACCGAATCCAATGTTGATTTAAAGCTGTTCAAATCTGAAAAAAATGTAAAAAATGAAGTAAATGGAGATACAAGCTTTCCTCCAAGCATATTACAGGAAATTATGGCCCCAGCAGACAGCCCACTATTTAGCACTAGCAGACAGCCTGTTGTAACGATTGCAACCGTCATGAGTTGGGTCAATGTTGCATTTACATTGGTGATAATCATATTAGAAATTTGCCCCTGCATACTCTGGCGTATACTTCTGGACGAGACTTTTCGCCATTCTCTGCGTTGTGAGGCACCCAACGAGAAAGCCTTAATCGTTTCTACGCCTGCAACACTGGATTGAACAACCCTTCTTTTGGAGGCTTCTATAGGCCCTGTGATCTTCCCAGCTTCTTTTTGGCGCCATCTGCCAAAAAGGGTAATGGCTCCAACAGCCATTGAGAAAAAAGTTACTATAAGAGCGAGAATGGGACTATAACCGAAAAGAACAGGTAAAAATACTAAAATGGTAGTAGCGTCAAAAATTGTCTTAAGAATTTGGGTCGAGATAAAGGCTTTAATTTTACCAGAGGCCTGAAGAATTGCCTCAAACTCAGAACTTGATCCAGTTTGAAAAGTGGAAGCCGGCATTGCCATCACTTTGTCAAAAATATCACCGGATAACCGCGCTTCTATTGATGTAGAAATAAAATTAATCACATAGTCACGAACGTAGCCTAATATGCCATTAAAAATAAGCGCTGCACATACACCCATCACCAAAATGTATAAGGTTGATACCGCTCCAAAATTTAAAACTTTATCAAGCGATATTTGGATAAATACGATTGGAGCCAGCCCCAAAATGGCTGTTAATACGGCAGCAATAAAAGTCAGTGCAAGTAAACCTTTGAACCGATACAGCTCAGGAATAAACCAGGTCCAATCAAAAATACGATCCTGTGAAGCAATGCCTGTTTCACTCGAGATGAGATAAACAGATCCAACCCAATTACGCCTGAATTCAGCCTCGTTTTCAACATTTACTTTACTTGTTGGATCCAAAGGGTCTATTGATTGAAACTCAACGATATTTTTCGCATTTGACTTACAGCTAATTAATATTCTTGCTGATCCATCGCGCATGAGTGCGACGCAAGGGAAATAGTAGGAACGATCAATTAAAGTTTTTAAACTTGGTTTCAAACGCTGAATTTTTACACCCTGTTCCTTAAGGGTGTTTTTCAATTCTTTTTCAGATTTAATTTGTCCCTGAGATATCTTTTTTTCTAGTTGCTCGACGGTAATTCGAACACCAAACTGTCTGGACAATGCTATCGCGCCGAGAGACAAAGATCTTAGGGTTTTTGAGTTCATCGTGCTAATTCTATAAGTTCATATTTGTTTAAATAAAACATTCCATTATTTAAAATAACTTCCCAAAAATTTGTTTTTAAGATTTGCTGTATTTTCCTTTCACTTTCATAATCTCCATAAAAACTTTTTCTGAAACATTACTTGCGACTGTATCGCCTAACATATTGATTTTATTGACTGAAGCCCCATAACTTTCAGTCCACAAGGTTTTTCCACCAGGTGCTTTTAAAAGGACATCTACTGAGAAATTTACGTTAGTATTTGAAACAGAACCAATGAGCTGATAATCTGCATCACTTGGAGTTTTTTGAACAGTAGAGTCTATCCAGTCTTTTTCATTGAGATATTTTTCAAGGTGATTTGTTACCTCTTTGCAAAACTCAGCTACAAATTGGGACTTAGCATCAAATGGTTTTATTGAAATAAGAGGATCCTCATTTTCCCGCTTCATGCCCTTTGATCCTAGATTTAATCTACCAGTGCTCCAAACTTCCACAGGTGTACCGATGTTTTTTAGGGTCTGCTTTCCACAGTTATTAAAGAGCCGGGCTTTATTCTCATCCAAACATAAGTAAGTAGAATTTGAAATAGCAACCTCATTATTTTCGGCAATAGACTCCAGGCGCGCTGCTATATTAACTGTGGCCCCGTATACATCCGGTGGTGGACCTTCTTCATGCTCAACATCACCAAGGTGTATTCCTATTCTAAGGCTTAATTTGCCTTGTTTCTTGGATAAAGTTTGCCATGCTAAAGCACAGTCAACAGCATTAGACGCACTTTTAAATTCAATCAGCCATCCGTCACCTAAAGATTTAATCATGTTCCCGTTATATTTTGCAAGTGTGGGTTTGATGATTTCTTTTTGAAATTCTCTTATCTTATTTAATGTTCCAGGTTCATCATCAGTCATCATTTTAGAATATCCCACAACATCTGATAAAAATATTACTCCAAGACTTCTCATGATTTTTCCCCTAATTCCGTATAAATTGTCACATGATCGAGCATTTTATTTATTATTAAGAAAAAGTGTAAACAAGAACAACAAGATATACAATAAAACTGATCATAAACAAATGATTTATCTGTTGATTTGCAAAATCCAGAAAAAGATTTTCATAAAATACACGCACTTAATAGCCTTATTTTAAATCTTTTATGTAGTGAGATTTTTTGAACCAAGAAAAGAAAGATAGGGACGATATCTTTTCTATATCGCCCCTAATAATTGTTCAACTTCACCTACACTATAGGGTCATCCGGTGGCGGTGGCGGCATGTCTGGTTCTGGTGCTCCCGCTCCTGGATCATCCATAATTGGAGCCTCAACACCAGCATCAGGCGGAACGCCCATATCTGGAGCACCCCCACCAGCGCCTTGATCAGCGGCTTGATCCATTGCGCCACCAACGGCTGCATCTAAACCAGCCATTGGATCAGCTTCGGGACTAGGCGGCGGCACATTACCACCACCAGGCGGCGGCACATTACCACCACCAAGTCCTTCAGCTCCAAAAGTTGCGTCCATAGCGCCCATACCTCCGTCACCCATACTCGGAGCGGGGGCTGCATCCATTACTCCTGGAGGAGCTGCCGCCATCATGTCATCATCCATACCTTGCATTGCTTCAGGCGGCATATTACCCATCATGTCA
>CACOXV010000047.1 GCA_902631295.1 Paracoccaceae bacterium
ATAGATGGAGGGTACATTCCTGAAGCACTGCACGAGATAGACGTCTTAATGAGAGATTGGCGCCGAAATGAGGTTAAACCAATAGATCTTAGAACTATTGATATATTGGCAGCATCCCACTCTATGCTAGATACTGCAGAACCATTTAAATTGATGTCTGGATACAGGAGCGCTAAAACCAACGCTATGTTACGAAGGCAGTCTCGTTCTGTATCTAAAAACTCACTTCACATTACCGGCCAGGCAGCTGATGTGCGCCTTGGAACACGCTCAGTAAAACAATTAGCGAAAGCTGCGCAGACATGTAAGTCTGGTGGTGTTGGCAAATACAGTAGATCAAACTTTGTGCATTTGGACTGTGGACCCGTAAGACTTTGGGGTAGGTAACAGTCGGATTAAATTACACTCATTATTTCATCCAGTGGTTTTTTGTTAGTAGAGGCTGCAGGAATTGTTGCGTCTGCACTAGCATACCCCACAGGTAATATCATAATTGGCTTCTCATTAATTGGTCTCAAACACATAGAATTCAGGAATTTCATAGGGTTTGGCGTGTGCGTTAAGCAAACAAGACCAGCGTTATGAATAGCTGAGATGAGAAATCCGGTAGCAATACCAACACTTTCATTAACGTAATAATTTTTTCGTCTTGAACCATCTTTATTTAAACCATAGCGTTCAGCAAATATAACAATTAACCAAGGCGCGTCTGTTAAATGCGGCTTCGACGCATCAGTACCTATTGATTCTAGTGCGGAAATCCACTCATCGTGACCTCCACTTGAGTAAAATGCTTTTTCTTCTTTTTCAGCAGCCGATCTAATCTTTGCTTTCTTTTCTTGATCTTTAATTGCAACAAAATGCCAAGGCTGTTGGTTAGCACCAGATGGAGCCCTACCCGCAGTCTCTATAATTTTTTCTATGACTTCCGTTGATACTGGTTCTTTTGAGAAATTTCTGACTGAATGCCTTTTACACATGTGAGTATAGTAGTCATGAGCTACTTTAAGCGCTTCATTTTTTTCTATTTCTACCCGACTTGGAAGCGGTATTGGGACATAGGGCATTTTTTCCTCTTAAATCAGTAAAACTTACAAAAATCTAAACTCATATTGCTTTTACACAATCTCATATCAATTAAAAAAATGAATTCCTTCGAGCCTTATGCGTTCGGAAAAGGTGACGCAGCTCGTAAATTCAGATTTACAGTGCTCTCGAATAATCTCTTTAAGTGCCCACCAATACGCTCCATCATTCCAGCGAGCGAAATGATGACCAATTTGGATCGGAGCATTTCCTTCTTCTGAAGCTTGAGAAAAATAACGTCGATATTCTCTAAGCATCCTCGCGCCAGCACCAGGCTCTCTTCCCTTATCTAACATAAAAAAATTATAATCCATCGAAATAGTTTTACCTAAATCTGTCTCCAAAGAGTTTAAGGGGAATATTATAATGTCGTTATATCTGTATTGGTACTTGGAGGTTAGTGCTAGAACCAACGACGTATCATAAATATAGCCCATGTCTTCGAGCGCTTTGTACATTTCTTTATTATTTATGAGCAGCGGAGCCCTAAAACCAACTATACTATCCGCAATTGAATTCCACTCTTGAGGATCCGGATTTACAATGTGATTTATTTCGTAGGCGTTTCGAAAAAAATAGTCAAATTGACGCAACTCTGAAACCCAATCTTCATATGTAAATTCACTACCATCCCAGTGTCCATTACCGTGTCCTGCGATCTCATGCCCCTCTCTGAAAGCTCTTCGAAGCATATTTAGTCTACTTTCAACCCTAGCTTTACTTCCTCCAAAACCTACGTCTGACCGTCCACGCTGGTGCCTTGGGGGGTCATAAAGAGCCGCTAAAGAATCCTGAAGCAGATGAACTCCCACAATGAAAAAAGTAAACTTAACACTATTTTCTTTTGCAAAATCTAAGGTGTCTTTCCAGACTGCAATATTTTCACTGCCATCTAAAGCAATATTTACTAACAATTTAGTATTCGAATTGGACTGAGCATCGTAATTGGACTTAATTTTTTTATCAACTTCCATAAACGAAATATTTTTTTGTGAGATCTGCTCTCCGTTATTCTTAGTTTGGCTCGTCTCACTAAACTCAGCCATTTGGCACGAGGCTAGAATTAAAAAAATAAAACATACTAAACTGTAAAATAAATACTTTAAAATCATATCACTACCAAAAGACCTAGTAACAACCGAAAATTAAATTTTGATGATAACGACAAGAAAACAAAATAATATAAAAAAATTTACAAATGTAATCTGTAATTAAAAATCATCTAAATTATTAAAAAAAGTAAACCTCGGAAAACCATTGAGACAAAACTGAATGTCAGATAATCTTCCGCTCTCAGTAAGTTCCGACAAATATAACTCATGATCCTTCTTACTGCTCCAAATTGCAAAAGTTACCGCTAAATTCGGATCAGTATCAGAAATCGAAAAATAAATTTTCTCGCAACCAGTTTTTTTTCTCGCAGATGGTAAAATCTCATGAAAAATTGCTATAAGCTCATCAATTCTGCCAGGGGCGCAAGGAAATTCAGATACACAAGTTATACCCATAATGGTCTCCATAAAGTTTTTTGAAAACGAATATCTCCAAGATAATACCAAAGCTTGTGAAGATTAGCAGCCCGAGCGCATAAACAAGTATTATCACTCTAATCACCTATTTTAAACTTCACGAAACATTAGAAAACAAGCCTATTCATTTTATTTATGCTATTAATGCCGCTTATGGGGTTAATATTATGTAATTAATAATAGCAATAGTAAAAGTCTCTCGTAAAAGCTACCATTTCATATTAGCGCGGTGATGGGGCCAACATGAAGCCAGCCCCATTGAGCAAGAATTTAGTAAAAAATGCAGAAAAACCTATTTCAATGCTGCATTTGTAATTTCGTGGGTCCATGCACCTTGCGGCTTTTTAGTTATAACTGGATCAGATCCTCCTGCAAGAAGTGTCGCAACAGTTCTGTCAAAGTCTGCAGGGTCCAAGCTACCATTTGATCCAGCTGTCAATTTTGCAATCTCACCCATCATGCGCTTTTGGTGCTTTTCAGTTTGCGCACCTGACGCGTCATTGTCCAAAACTATTTCAGCCGCTTCATCAGGATTTGCTTCTGCATGCTTCCAACCTTTCATAGACGCACGGACAAATCTAACCATTTTGTCCTTGAAGGCGGGATCTTTCAAGTTGTCTTCGAGAGCATATATACCATCTTCCAGAGTTGCCACGCCTTGTTCTTCATATTTGAACGTCACTAATTCGTCAGGTGAAACTCCTGCATCTATAACTTGCCAGTACTCATTATAAGTCATCGTTGAAATACAATCTGCTTGCCTTTGGAGCAGAGGATCTACATTAAAGCCCTGTCTCAAAACTGTAACGCCATCAGCTCCACCATCTGTTGATATTCCTTCTTGGCTCATCCAGCTTAAGAAAGGGTATTCATTTCCATAAAACCAAACCCCGATAGTTCTACCCTTAAAGTCGGCTGGACTTTTGATCCCTGTATCTTTCCAACAAGTTAGCATTAAACCAGATGATTTGAATGGCTGGGCAATATTGACCACCGGCAAGCCTCTTTCTCTAGCAGCTAGTGCCGATGGCATCCAATTGAGCATAACATCTGCTCCACCACCAGCTAATACCTGTGGAGGTGCTACATCCGGACCACCGGGAAGTATAGTAACATCTAAACCTTCATCTTTGTAATAGCCCTTATCTAGAGCAACATAATACCCAGCAAATTGAGCCTGAGTAACCCATTGCAACTGTAGCTTCACCTCGTCGGCAGCGCTTGCTGCAGAGGCCACCATAGCGGCAAAAATACCAGTTAATAATTTTTTCATATTTATCTCCAATTCAAAAATGTTTTGCTCTTTAGCCTCTTTGTGAGGGGTGCCAAAATGTTACCCCTTTCTCAATTATTACTATAATACCATAAAATAGACTTCCCACTACCGCCGCAACAACTATTTCAGCCCAAACCATATCTAAAGCTAATCGACCGACGGAAGTTGATATCCTGAATCCCATTCCAACAGTTGGCGATCCAAAGAATTCTGCAACTATAGCCCCAATCAAAGCCAAAGTCGTAGAAATTTTTAAACCATTAAATATAAATGGCATAGCTGCAGGAAACCTTAACTTAAAGAAAGCCTGCCAGTTATTAGCAGCGTAAGTTCTCATCAAGTCATTTTGAATTTGGGAGCTTTCTCTTAGGCCAGCCACGGTGTTAATAAGCATCGGGAAAAAAACCATAACAACCACAACAGCAGCTTTTGATTGCCAACCAAAACCAAACCACATAACCAAAATTGGTGCCGTTCCAACTATTGGAAGTGCTGCCATAAAACTAGCCACTGGCATCAAGCCAAGTCGTAAAAACTCAAATCTTTCAAGCAAAATTCCTACTAAGATCGCACTTAAACATCCTAAAACGTATCCTCTAAAGGCTCCTTTAATAAAGGTTTGAACTAAGTCTTTCCATAATATTTCTAAGTTTTGTGAAGCCGTTTCAATAACAAGACTTGGTGGAGGAAGTATAACCATAGGGACATTGAGGCCACGCACCAAAAGCTCCCAAATTCCAATAATGGTTAACCCAAAAATTACTGGTACTAAAAGCTTTATGGCTCTTGTTTCAGCCAGAGCACTATCCGCCAACTTAGCATTTAAAATCCATGCAGAAACCCAAAAAATTAATGCTCCAACTACAAGGTTCATGTCATACCCATCCTTTTAAGCATTAACTTTTGCAGCAGTGCTAAAATTCCAACAAGTGCTGCAGCAACTATTGCAGCCATTATCAAAGCTGACCATATCTGAATTGTTTGCCCGTAATATGAACCAGCCAATAATCTTGCCCCTAAACCTCGAACTGCGCCTGTTGGCAGTTCGCCCACAATAGCTCCAACTAAACTAGCTGATATCCCAACTTTCAAAGACGCAAATAAAAATGGCATGGACGTTGGAAGCCTTAGTTTCCAAAATTTTTGAGCATTTGTAGCATTATAGGTCTGCAACAAATCTGTATCGATTTTATCCGGGCTCCTGAGACCTTTCACCATTCCAACAACCACTGGAAAGAAACAAAGGTAAGAGCTTATTATAGCTTTTGGCAGCAAACCTTGCACTCCAATGGAGTTAAGCACAACTATAATCATTGGAGCTATGGCTAGAATAGGAATGGTTTGGGATGCTATTGCCCATGGCATGACACTCATATTCATTGCATTGTTATGAACAATCCCGATTGCCAGCAATATTCCTAGTGATGTTCCAATTAAAAAGCCCACCAAAGTAGAGGATAAAGTTATCCAACTATGAAAAATCAGACTTCTTTTAGATGTAATTTTTTTTTCAACGGTTGTTTTCCAAAGTTCTGAGGCAACTTGGTGAGGCGCAGGAAGTTTAGGTTTTTCTTGGGACCATGTATCGAGTATTAGCTCTATTGTGCCAATCTCCGCCCCAGCTCTTTTAGCTTTATCAAGCGCCCAAGTTGAATTCAACGAAACTGCTGCAAGATACCATACAAAAATCAATGCTCCAACCACAACACATATTGAAACTACGGAACGCATTTATACATCCCAATCGTAAGATCAAATAGTGATGAAACGGCGCTTACCTCATTCATAGGAATGTCCAGAACGTAGTCCCTCTCTTACCCTCTGCGATATACTTATAAATTCGGAAGAATCTCGAATATCTAGTGGTCTTTCATTCGGGAGTGTGCTTTCAATAACATCAATGATCCTCCCTGGACGAGGTGACATTACCACTATTTTCGTAGACAGATAAACAGCCTCTGGTATTGAATGGGTAACGAAACATATCGTCTTGCTGGTTGTTTTCCACAAATCTAATAACTGCTCATTCAGATGATCTCGAACTATTTCATCAAGAGCACCAAACGGCTCATCCATAAGCAGAATATCGGCATCAAATGCTAGAGCCCTAGCAATAGAAGCCCTCTGCTGCATCCCGCCAGATAATTGCCAAGGAAACTTATTTTCAA
>CACOXV010000048.1 GCA_902631295.1 Paracoccaceae bacterium
CAGTAATACCCTTCCGACGTAACCAATGTAATTCAACCAAATCTGATGAGGTCATCTGTGATCCCTTTAGGATCCGATCTAAAACACGCTCATCCATTATTTCTCTAACCTCATCAGTTAATTTTTCTTGATACTCTTCCCATGCATCTCTTGCGACAATTGTTCCAGATCTTTCTATAAGTGCAAAGGCGTCTTTAAAGCATTCCAAATCCAAAGCTTGAATTGAATAACCTGCATCAACTAAATTATCTAATGCCGCAAAAAAAGCCGTCTCTACCGCCTTATCTAAGTTATCCAAAACAATAGATTTTGGGTAATAGAACATTGGATCTTTTATATCATTAAAATTACCAAGGTAATTATTCGGTCTAAAAATTTTATCAATTTCGATACAATCCGATACACACTTGCCAAGCGGCCCAATAGTATCAAATGTTTGCGATAAAGGAATAACTCCTTTGGTTTCATATCGCCCTTCGGAACTTTTATATCCAACTACACCATTCAATGCTGCCGGGACTCTAACCGAACCGCCTGTATCACTACCAATAGCAATAGGAACAAAATTACTTCCAACCGCAACTCCGCTTCCAGACGACGAACCTCCAGGAACGTAATGAACCTCCGCAGAACAACTATTTTTAGGAGTGCCATAATGGGGATTATAACCAACGCCCGAATAAGCAAGCTCTGTCATATTCAATCGCCCGAGGGAAACCATTCCAGCGGAGCTTGCCTTCTGTACTAAAGGAGCATCCTCAGAGGCAGGTTCAGCATCTTTGAAAAGAATAGATGCTGCTCTACTTACCTCTCCTTCCATATCAATTAAATCTTTCCAGGCTATTGGAACCCCATCTAGACATGATACTGGTGATTTGGCTTGCCATCTCTTAGTAGAGGCATGAGCTTCGCAGAGTGCTCGTTCATCTGTAATTTTTATGTATACCGGACTGGACTGTTCAAACGCTCGTTCCAAAAAAAGCTCGGTAACTTCTATCGGTGATATCGAACCTTCTCTAAATCCTACACTCAACTGGAGAGCGTTCATTGAGAAAATATTATTAATTTTCGCATCTCCTTTTTAATTGTTAGGACCGAAGTATAGAAGAATTTTCACTTTTCCAGGTAATTGTAATTTCTGAACCTAAATCCAAATTATTGCCTTTAACTTTATCGATATGAGTTTCTAGTTTCTGGATCATTCCATTTGCAGTACGCAAATAAAGTATAACCAGATTTTGAACAAAGCTTATCTGGTCTACATGACCCTTTATGTAATTCTTTTTCCCTGTTACTTTTTTACTAAACTTCACATATTCGGAGGGGACTACTGCTATACATGAAGCGCCATCTGCGAGCTTACAAGAGCTTTTTCCTTCAAATACTCCTAGAGGGCCTACTATAGTGGCTTTCTCTTTCGATGAATCTGTTGATTTGCCCTCAAAAATTAAATTTTTCCCAATAAATTTTGCTACAAAAGGTGATGCGGGATTAAAATATATGTCTTGTGAACTGCCTATTTGCTCGACACGTCCAGAATTCATTACTACTATCCGATCCCCCATTCCTAAAGCCTCAGATTGTGCGTGGGTGACAAAAACGAATGTGATACCAAGCTTGCGTTGTAATAATTTAAGTTCATCCTGAATAGCCCTTCGAAGATTCGCATCCAGCGCACCCAATGGTTCGTCTAATAGCAATATCTCAGGCTCAGTAACCAAGCCTCTTGCCAAGGCAACCCGTTGCTTTTGTCCACCTGATAATGAATTTTCTTTAGCGTTTGAAACATCGCCTAGGTCAAGAAGCTCAATTACTTCATTCGTCCGGCGTGTTACCTCACTGGAAGCTAACTTTCTAACCATTAAGCCGAATTGAATATTTTCCCGCACAGTCATATGGGGATATAACGCATAATTTTGGAAAATAGTGGCGGTGGGACGACTTTCAGCTTTTATACGAGTATTGTCGATGCCTCGAATCAACAGCTGTCCTGATGTAATTTCTTCAAGACCGGCGATCATCCTTAAAGTAGTAGTTTTTCCACAGCCAGATGGCCCAACAAACGATAAAAATTCTCCGCGACTAACCTGCAGATCAAAAGCTTCTACCGCTAAGGTACCACCAGGATAAATCTTCGTAATTTGTTTAAGCTCTAGGTCTAAATTCTCCATACAAGTTCCTTAAGCCGTATAAGCTCCTTAAAATTGAGCCCAAGATAAAACCTTGGGCTCAAAGAATATTTATGCACTTAAGAATTCATCCCACTTCATCATCAAGTGATCATACTCATCTGGCCACTGATGCCAATAAGTGACATGTGCAGCCCGTTCGGCGAGTGAACCGCCATCTCTAAGGTCGCCCTCTTGAATTCCTCTGTCAGGGGCACCCACCCAAGGCTTACCCTCATACCAAAAATCATATTTTTCTTTTGGCATAACATTTTGAATTGTCGTAGTAGGTGAATAATAACCCTGTTCAGAGACGGTTATTGCTGGCGGTCCAGATAGCCAATAATCTGCATATGCCATAACTGCATCAGCATTCGGGGTCCCAGAAATCATGGAAATCCCGATAGACCACCCGCGATATCCTTCTTTTGGAATTGCATATGAACACGGTATTCCCTGAGCCTTAACAGCCATAACGGCTGGTTGCCAAGCATCGGCAAGTATCATTTCACCAGATGCTAACAGATTAACAAGTTCACCAAAATCACCCCAAAGAGCTCTAAACTGACCGCCTTTTTTCTTTGAAATCAAAAATTTTGAAGCTTCATCAATCTCTTGCTTATTTGGATTACCTGGATTTGAAACATTCAATAAGCCCAGAGAATTCATGGCAAGAATGGCCTGACCAAAAGCAATCAATGGATCCACATTTAGACCTGTTTTGCCTTTAAATTTGTCATCAAACAGAGAGGTCCAAGTGTTGGCTTCTTCTGCGTCAACTAGATCTGGTCGATATCCTACAGAGTCAAAGTTGTATACAGTTGGAACCATCCAAAGAGATGTTTGACCAGAATCTGCCCAGATCTGACCAGAAATCTGTGCTCTGTCCTCCATTCTTGGGTCAGCTTTGGTGAACGTATCTCTTATACTATTCCAATTTGATAGTTTTGATGTTGGAATAGGTTCAATTGTATTAGTCATTGTCATAGCTGGTAATCGCTCGCCAATTGTTTCCCAACAATCATAGGCTTTTGAGCCTGACAAAAGCTCAGTTTGGGTATTTGGATAAATATCAGCCTTACCACTTACACCACCAATCCCAGAGCTTGCTTTAAAGTCATTCAAAATTCTCTCTTGAACAGTAACAGAAAGGCCTACCGTCCTAAGTTCTTGAGCGGCTAAATGCCCACCAGCAAAAGATAGATTTGGAGCAGAAAGCATAGATGATCCCATCAACGCCCCCGTTCCAGCCATAAAATGGCGTCTATTAAATTTATTCATCATTTTATTATTTCCTCCTTGGTTCAATAAAATAGTCATAATTATTTAGTAACGACCAACTCCCAGTCCGCCGTCCACACTTATCACTTGGCCCGTTAGATACCTTGCTTCATGCGACGCAAGAAAAACAATAACATCTGCAATGTCGTCTGGCTCCCCAATACGACCCATAGGGATAAAAGAACCTGCTTTATCAGCACCTTCTTTTCCAAGTGAATGCTCTTCAGATAAAAGCTGTGCCGTTCTGATGTAGCCTGGCGCAACGCCATTTACTTTTATTCCGTCTCTTGCCAACTCATTAGCAAGACCACGGACTAGGCCAACAACACCTGCTTTTGCTGATGAATAGTGAACATGTTCGTCCCAACCATACATAACACCCATACAAGATGATAAACATATTATTGATCCAGTGTTCGCCGACTTCATTGAACCCAGCGCGGGACGAATAACTTTAAACATTCCTTTTAAATCAATATCAAACAGATAATCCCATTTTTCATCTGTTAACTGATCTAAAGGAACTTTATGTGCAATACCGGCATTACATACTATAGTGTGAATTGCACCGAATTCCTTTTCAACACTTGCAATGACATTGTTTGCGTTTTCTGTAGATGTCACATCCAGGTAATAGAATTTTGCCGCACCACCATCCTCGTTTATTTCCGATACAACTGCCTCACCCTCATCTTTTAGAATATCTGTTACTATTACATTATATCCTTTTTTTGAAAACGCTATGGCAGTCGAACGTCCAATTCCAATTCCCGCACCAGTGATTAATACTGTTTTCATAACTGTTCTCCTAGAACTTTACATCACCCGAATTGGGTTCCCGTGTTTTACCAGTAGAATTCCTTGCATGATTTGAGGCCAGAAAAACCACTGTAACTGATACATTTTGTTTATTTATTGTATTCATGAAATATCTTCCTGCAAGCCGGAGATCCTGTCCCTTTGACGACGAACGGAAATAGTTAACAGTATTCCATATATTGCCAGCAAAGAGAACGAAAATAATGTTGATAATACCCCAAACGCAAATAAATTAGGGTGAATTTCAACTGCGAATGTACCGTAGATTGCTAGTGGCATCGTAACATCCGAACCACCAGTAAACAATGTTCGAGGAAATTCATCGTAGCTTAATGTAAATGCGAAAAGCATGGCTGAAAGCACTCCTGGAAAGATTACTGGAAAAGTAACCTTGCGGAATGTTCTCGCAGGACTAACCCCGAGACTCAGGGAAGCATCCTCGATCGCATCATCAAAACGGTTGAATATTGCCAACATAACTAAAAATGCGAAAGGATAAGTGTAAACCACATGAAGAAAGAAGGCTGTGGACTACCAATTACGATCTATGCCAACTTGATCTGCCAACAAAGCCATGCCTAGTCCAAGCAGCACACCAGGAACTATCATACCCAAAATTACAGAATAGAAAATGAAACCTGATCCTCTAAACCTTCTTCGAAATGCCTGAGCAGTCAAAACGCCGAGAACTGTAGAAGTTATCATGGTGGCAAAAGCTAAGCTTAAAGACCTAACAAGCGCCTCTCCTATTGGTAAAGGAGCAATACGGGAAGGAGGTGTTATTCCAAAAACATGTCTATACCAGTAAGTTGACCAATCAATTATAGGAAATTGTGGCCCACCTTCAGGGCCCTGCTGAAAACTAAGTATGCCCATTACTATAAAAGGGCCGTATAAAAACAGGACAAAAAGTACTGTAAAGCCTGCTAAAAACAATTTCAGTGGTAAGACTTGGTTCAAAGCTTTTCCCCTACAACTGACTGCGCAAGTTAACTATTTTAAGCATTATTGCCACGAAAACCGCCATCACCATAGTCAAGACCACCCCAACTACTGCTGCGAATGCCCATTTTAAAGATCCAACTTGCGTTATGATAATATTCCCCAATAAATTTACTTTTCGCCCAGAAAGCGCTGAGGCGGTTGCAAACTCTCCCAAAACCATAACCGTTACAAAAATTGCTCCGACAATTACGCCAGGCATACTTAATGGCAATATTATTTTCCTGAAAATAAACCAAGCAGATGCGCCAAGATCTCGAGCTGACTCAATCAAGCTCTCGTCGATTCTACCTATCATAAATGCTATCGGACCCACCATAAATACGACATAAATTTGTACCATTCCGATAATTACAGACAACTCAGTGAAAAGAAGAACTTCAATCGGAGCATTAATTAAGCCAATCTTCTGTAGAAGGATATTTATG
>CACOXV010000049.1 GCA_902631295.1 Paracoccaceae bacterium
CATTACCAGTTTCGGGTACCGACAAAAAAATAATGATCATGAGTGCAATGAAATATGACCTTTGCATTTATTGATTATCCAAAAATATAATTTAAGTTTCTTACTATTTAAAAATACGACGAATTCTTTAGAAATTTAGATCCAATTTGTGATAAAACGGTTTTTGTTCGATATTTTAATTGAATATTTAAAAGGTAATTTTCAAATCTCGGGGTTACAGAAATCACTGAGAAATTATGAAAATTTTAATTCCATAAATTTAAGTTGGCATGGAAAGTGCTCCAAAGGATATGAAATTGGAGAATATTAAATGCAGTCGACTGATTACCAAAAAGACGCCAACGAAAGTGGGAGATTGATTTATACTACTGAACAATGGTTTAGATCATTGCAAGGGCGTAACATGGACTGCGACCGAGTTACAAAGCCTTTAAGTAATTCTTCAGATAGAATTATTCTTAGCAACGATTTTTTAAAACATAGTTGATATTTCAAAAAACGCAGTATTTCCGCTCTAAAACTGCTGGTAAAAAGTATGAAAATAGAACCCAGAAAATTCAAATGCATAGAATGCAGTAACAAGTTTGATAAATACGTTGAGAACTGTTCTGCCTGCGGCGCAAATCTTCTACAATCCGAAGATGTGCAAAAGAAATCAACTCAACTGATGCTCATTGTCCTGACGCTGTCTTCAACCAGTTCTATTCTGTATTTCATGGAACATACTACGATGAAAATATTTAGTGGAATTTTTGCTTGTTGTGCCGTTTTTGCGCTCTATAGACTTTTCAAAAGTGATTGGGATAGATAACTCTTTCTTCTAATTTCTGCAAAGCCGAACGATATGTTTAATTGCAAAACAAGACACAAGATTATTACAGCAATAATCTTCTAAGTTATGGCACAGGATTTGCATTATTAAAATTTTAGGAGGATTAAAATGCACAATTCAGATCAAGACCCAGATTTTATAGGTCCAATCAAACCTTTGATGAATATGTCATATCGTGATTATCTTCAGATGATAAATACTGGTTTAGGACTACCAAGAACACCCACGCGAAGAAAACCCTCTAATAGGACAAATGACGATTTTTTGTTCCCACCTAAAGATTATCTGTTGAACTAAACAAATCAAAATCATTAGGTTTTATTCGAGGAGAACACGTATTTATGGTACATCTTCCTCTTGTAAATTACATCAGTCTGATAAATAAAATCTAAACGTTCTAAAATTTTTATTGATGCCAAGTTCTCTGGCATCACTCCTGCGACGATATGATTTAAACCAATCACCTTTATCCCATAAGCTAGAACAGCACTAGCAGCCTCGAGACCTAATCCACAACCCCACATGTCTTTTGATAAACGATATCCAAAATCAATCCCCATATCGGTGTTTAAGAAACCACACATGCCGATTAGCCTTAAGGATTTTTTATCTCTCAGCGCATAACGGCCAAAATTGAACTTTGCATAACTAGCAATATTCTTTTCAATATATGCAAGTGATTGCTCCTCATTTAAAACAGACCCATCAAGTATATACTTTCGAACCGATGGATCACGCTCAATCAAAAACCACTCCTGAAGATCAGCTCTTTTAAAATGTCCAATTAATAAACGGTCTGACTTTAAGTTCATATGCGGCCCTGTATGGATAATACAACGGTGAAAGTATATATCCAAAAAATATAATAAACACGACCAGAATATGTCGTTGGCATAAGTACGTATTGGATATTTTTTTGCAATATTATCACGTAAAAATGGATACAATAGCGGATGGTTAACTTTCCGGAATTCAAGTCAAATACTTACGCACAAAGCGTATTCTTGGTTCTTTTTGCAGGTGTTCTATGGTCGACTATGGGGCTGGGAATAAGGCTTATTGAAAATGCTGGTGTATGGCAGATTTTATTTTACCGATCTATTAGCCTAACCCTACTTCTTTTTTTTGTAATTCGTATTAGAGGAAAGTCGAAAAGACTATTAAGTAAGAAATTATTTAATACCCCAAATATAATCGGAGGATTAGCATTAGTAGCAGCTTATTCTGGTGGCATCTTTGCTATTCAAACAACATCGGTTGCAAATGCGATGCTGCTATTTGCAACTGCACCATTTATTGCAGCTGTACTTGGATATTTAATGCTCGGCGAGTGGGTTAGAACAACAACATGGTGTTCAATAATAGTTGCTATAGGAGGTGTAGCCTACATGTTCACCGACCAATCCACACAGTTTTCATTAACTGGAAGCTTTGCGGCATTAGGCTCCGCGATGGGCTTTGCAGTTTTCTCGGTAGCATTAAGATGGGGAAAAAATGATGAGATGCTTCCATCGGTATTTTTATCTGGCTGTTTTGCAATTATTATTACTTTTTTCATTTCTTTATTTTTAAAACAATCTCTTTTACTTTCATCGCAAGATATGGGCATATCATTTTTTTTGGGTATTTTCCAAGTTGGTGGTGGCCTGGTACTCTACACAATTGGTTCTAAAACACTAACTGCAGCAGATTTAACTCTCTTATCTTTAGCGGAGGTAGTCCTGGGACCATTTTGGGTATGGTTTTTTCTAGGTGAAGTTGCATCCAACAATACTCTAGTTGGAGGTAGTATTTTATTAATTGCTATAGCTGCAAACGCGCTTACAGGAAAACGCAAAAAACCACCTCCAATAATGTAAAGTAAGTTCGGATTAATCCAATTTGATTTACTTTCTTTCTACTTGTTTGTAGTTAGCCTTGTTGGATATTGCGTTTGAGTTTCCCTTGTTTATTTTTTTTACAGTTTTAGAAGTCGTAACCCCTGTATTCCTATTAGCCGCCATAGGGTATTTTTGGATAAAGTTAGGCTTTGAATATCGCGTAGAGTTTGTCACTAGGCTTGCGATGACACTAGCCGTACCGGCATTAGTTTTTACCTCACTGACCCAAAATACAATAAATCCAAAATTTCTAACTGAGATGATAATTGTTGTATGCATGGCGTATGCAGTAGTAAGTTTATTGGCTCTGATATTTACATTTATTTTTAAACTAGACTTACGCACTTTTCTAATGCCTTTAATTTCTGGTAATACTGGAAACCTCGGCTTACCCTTATGTTTTTTAGCGTTTGGTAAGGATGGATTGGGGTATGCAGTAATTGTTTTTGCATTTACGAGCATTATTGCCTTCACAGTTGGTTTATGGGTAGTGTCTGACATTCGTTCTTTTAAGCAACCATTAAAAGAACCCTTAGTGCCCGCCACAATACTAGGACTTCTATTTATGTACTATGGGTGGGAGACACCCAAAATTTTCACAAATTCGTTAAACCTTATTGCTCAGATGGCTATTCCACTAATGTTGATTACTTTAGGGGTGGCAGTCGCAAGACTAAAAACTCAGCTAGCTTTTAAAACACTCGGTATAAGTATTTCAAAAATTATGATCGGTACAATCGCCGGCATTACAGTTGGATATCAATTTAGCATTCCCTATGAGGCCTTTGCTGTCTTAATAATTCAAATGTCTATGCCAGTAGCAGTAACATCATATCTTTTAGCCGAGAAATATGGCGCAAACTCTGAGGCGGTAGCAGGTCTTGTTGTAATTTCTACTTTTTTAACGACTTTTACAACTCCAGTAATTTTGTCATTTTTATTTCTTTAACATCAGCTGGCCAAATAACCTAGAAAAACCAAAAAAGAAATAAAGCAGACGGTGAAAGGCCAAATAAACTTATTTCCTTTCTCAGAGCGACCTACTACAAAAATAATAAATACGAGAAGTACGGCAATAATACCAATAAGTCCTAAAATCATACTACTTCTTTCAAATAAACTCGATTAATTATGCGCACCAAAAACCAGTGACTTCCCCATTACCTAAATACTCGTCTGAATAGCCTCTAAAGCATCTGAAAGAGAACTTTTGTGAGTCTCTTTTTGGAAAAGTTGTGACGCAACAAACTTTTCATTGTCCATACCACTTTCGATTTGCGCTACTTTTAATATTTTTTGAGCATCCTCAGAATTTCCAATTTTATGCAACGATGCTGCGGTATAGAACAGGCTCGTTCTGGTTTCGATCTGCATTTTTTTAAAGCTACTAATAGCGCTCTCAAAATCACCTGAAACAAAATAGCAAAGCGCCTCAGTCTCGAGCACTAAATCAGAACAGAAAGGATCGATCCTCATTGCTCTTTTAATTTGCTCCATAGCTTTTTCTGGTTCTCCCAAAAAGCAAAGTAAAACAGCGTATCGTGCTATATGGTACGTATCGCTTGGACATATCTCAATTGCTTTTTCATGATGAAATATTGCTTTCTCAAAATCCCCCTCAAACAATAGCTTCACAGCACCCAGTATCCTGTGTGCCTCAGGATCATTTGGATCTAAATCGATAGCTTTGTTTACTGAAGAAAACGCATCATTCATCCAGTTTTCGGGCATATCATCCGGAAACCAATCTGAGTTATTTGCTAGCGAACAACATTTCCAGGCATGAGCTCGAGCATAGTTTGGGTCTACCTCTGTCGCCTTGGTAAAAAGGCTAAGCGCTTTTTTATTATTTTCAGCACTTACAGAACTTCGGCGATGATATTCTAGACCTTGCAAGACTAAGTCATAAGCCTCCATTTTTTCTGGTTTTTTATTTGCTAGTTTTTTGACTTGGTCCCTTTCAACATTACCAACAATGTTTGAAACAATTGTTTCGACTAATTCATCCTGAATATCAAAAATATCATCCAATGTAGTATCAAAATTATGCGACCAGAGCGTAGTACCATCCTCAGAAGACAAAAGAGAGGCTGAAATTCGCATTTTCTTACCCATCTTCCTAACTTTCCCATCTAGGATATAGCGTACGCCCAGCTCCTGCCCGACCACTGTTGGAGACTTGTCTCTGCCAGAATAAGAAAACGTTGCATTGCTGGCGATTACTGTTAGTTTTTTAAATCTGGAAAACGCCGAGATAAGATCTTCGGAAAAGCCTTCACAGAAGTATTCCTGATCTTCATCACTACTTAGATTTTTGAACAGCA
>CACOXV010000050.1 GCA_902631295.1 Paracoccaceae bacterium
ATATCAATAACTTATGTAAACCAGTTTGAATTGCAATACCGTTTGTTTGTCTACTGTGTCGTACCACAGAATACATGCAGGCAGAGTACGTGTTTCTTATCGTTACTAGTACAGGGAAAGTGATAGGTGGTGGGTGATCCATATACCCATATTTATTATCTTACCAATCCCCACTGCCAATACACCCATATTGTGATTAGCAGCAGGATGTTTGGGATTAGCTTTTAGGATAGCTGTATAATATCGATCAGCTTCCTGAACCTTACCAGCCTTGTGAGCTTCTATGCCTTTTTGTAATGCCTGATCTAGTGTGAATTCCATTTGAATAACTGAATGTTTATATCTCTGTTCGTAACTAAATATCACTCAAAGTGATTGGTAAGTATAGTTGTGATTAAAAATTAACCAGTAACTCCCCAAGTTAAGAACACAGTCAAACTAGGTAAATTTTGAGTTAAAGTCGAACACGTTATATTGTAAAATATAATAGCATTAAGCTAATGGAAGCCGTTATAATTTAACCAAGGTAAAACCAATCACTTACCTTAAGTTATTATAGAAAATCAAAGAAAAGAATAGAATCTACGAAAATATTTAGAAGAAAATATACTGAAATCAATGAGTTGGTTGCGGGGAGAGGATTTGAATCTCTGGCCTTCAGGTTATAGCCAGATTATCTATAAATCAATAGGTTAGCAGGTGTGGGTATTAGATAAGCCCATAAATTACTGGCATAATAAGGTGTTATAGTTATTTTTAAAAAAGTACCTCGTTGTTTGTTGAAGTTTAATCAGAAGCTTCAAAATATTTTATAATATAGATATAGAAACATCTAATTACTTTCATATGATAATATTGATAAATGGAACTCACGTTAGATCAGGCATTACAAAAGGGGATTGAGGCTCATAAGGTCGGCAAGGTGCAGGAAGCTGATCGTTATTACACTGCTATTCTAAAAGCTAATCCTAAACATCCTGACGCTAGTCATAATATGGGGGTTCTGGCTGTCGATATTGGTAAAGTTGAGGAAGCTCTACCGTTCTTTAAAACAGCACTAGAGGCAAATCCTAACATAGCTCAGTTTTGGCTGAGTTATATAGATGCTTTTGTTAAACTAGATCGAATAGCTGATGCAAAAACAGTATTTGACCTGGCGAGAAGAAAGGGCGCAAAAGGCGATGGCTTTGATAAGCTAGAAGTGAAGCTTGGTTCGTCTGGTTCCAAAAATTTAAATGATCAGGAGCCTCCTAAAGATCAGTTAGACTCATTAAAGAAGTTGTACTGTCAAAACAGATTGCAGCAAGTTTTTAACGAAGCACGATTACTAACAAAACAGTATACTAAAAGCATGGTTCTTTGGAATTTATTAGGTGCATCAGCTGCCCAAATAGGACAATTAGAGCAAGCTGTTTTTGCTTTTGATAAAGCTATTACTATTGAGCCTAATAATGCTCAAGCTCATAACAATAAGGGCAACGCTCTTCGAGAGCTAGGGAAGTTGGGAGAAGCAATAGAGGCTTTTAATAAGGCCATCTTCATCAAGCCTGATTATGCTGCTGCTTATAATAATTTGGGGGTTATTTTCCAAAAACAAGGCAATCTAAAACAGGCCATAGACACTTACAAAAAAGCTGTCTCTATCAAGCCCGTTTACGCTGATGCTAATTATAATTTGGGCAATGCTCTTAGGGAGCAAGGCAATCTAGAGGAGGCCACAGAAGCCTATACCAAAGCTATTTCTTTCAAACCTGATCATGCTGATGCCTATCTCAACCTGGGTAATGCGCTCAAAGATCAAGGGAAGCTAGAGGAGGCCATAGACGCTTACAGCACAGCAATCTACATCAAGCCTGATTATGCGGAAGCTCTGTATAACATGGGCCTCGCTCTCAAAGAGCAAGGGAAGTTAGAGGAAGCGATACAAGCTTACAATAAAACTCTCTTACTCAAGCCTGATTATGCAAACACTCATTTCAACATAGGCAATGTGCTCAAAGAGCAAGGCAAATTAGAGGCGGCAATAGACGCATACACTAGAGCGCTCTCACTTAAGCCTGATCATGCCGATGTCTATCTAAACATGGGTAATGTTCTAATGGACCAGGGCAAGCTAGAGAAAGCCATAGACGCTTACAGCAAATCTATCCTTATCAAGCCTGATTATACCAAAGCCCTCAACAATATGGGCAATGCCCTTCACGATTTGGGCAAACTAAAAGAGGCTATCAAAAGCTACCACACCGCACTTTCAATCCAGCATGATTATGATGACGCAATCGAAAACTTATTAAGCCTCAGAAATCAGTTACGAGGGACTAGGCTCATTTTAGAAGACACAAGCTATGTATCTGACGCCTCAAATTGTAAATTGATTGCCCGACCCAAATACCAAATTCACAAAGCCATTTCTGCTTTTCTTGAAGCTGATCTAGATTCGGTAAGGAAACACCTAAAAGAATTAAGTAATTGTGATCCGATACTTAAGGCAAATTTGAAAAAAGAAGATAAAGTGTTCAGTACCGCTTATAACCAATTTTTGAGTAAACTAGTTGGAGATGCTTCATCAGCCACAGAGCTGACCAACTGTAAACGGCAAACTGTATTTCACTTAGGAGAGAGCCATTGCTTAAGCTTTGCTCATAGAAGCATCAAAATTCAAGGCATAAATTATACCGTAGCACCAAGAATTACATTTGGCGGAAAGGCTTATCATTTCTCTGTTGTAGAAAAGGATGTCTTTAAAGCAATCACAAAAGCTAACTTTCATAGCATTCCTTCTTGCTCTAAAGTGTTTCTTTCTTTTGGTGAGATTGATTGCCGTCCAAACGAGGGGCTTATTTCTGCAGCTACCAGACATAAAAAGCCAATTGAGGAGTTAGTACATGATACTATAAAAGGATACGTTGGTTGGGTTGCCGAACAAAACCAAAGTAAAAATCACAATCTATTTTTTATCAATGTACCTGCACCTATTTATAACAAAACGTACAGTGCAGAAGTAAACAGAAAACTTAAAGGTACAATCAAATTATTTAATAGTGTACTCAACAAGCATGTTTTAGAACATAACTTCAATATAATTAATGTTTATAAGTTTACGGTTGATACGGATGGGTTTTCTAATAGTTCATTCCATATCGATGGTTATCATTTATCAACTGATGCCATCCCTGAGATTGAAAAACAAATTAACGGCTAAAATGTTCAAGCTTATTTTTTTACAGGTATAATTTACCTTTGTTCCCTTCAACAATCAGTTTTTTACTCGGCATAAGATTTTCATTAGGACTTAGAGTTTGGTTGAGTAGAATTGTGGACTGGTAAAATACTATTTGGCAAAAAAAATCAAATAATATAAAATAAAATCGTGAGAAAATATTTCTTATTATCAATGAGTTGGTTACGGGGGGAGGATTTGAACCTCTGACCTTCAGGGTTGCAGTACTCATTATAAATCAATGGGTAAAAAGGTACGTTTTTAACTACCCCATACCTATTACATTTGGTGAGGTTACCCAAATATTCCAATAAAGGTAATTAAATGTCTTTGGTGTCTTCTTTAAACATCAGTCAAAGTTACGGTATCTCAAACATCTACTTATAGTTCGTAAAGGCGCCCAATACTGTCCCATCATTTGAGGAATAAAAGCCAATGGAAGAGCTAAAGCATACGATAATGGAAAGTCTTGAACCGAATAACTAGCCCATCAGTAAAAGCTACGGGAGCATCAGAGAAACCACCTGCCACCAAACCATTACGCAGTAGGTGGCTTCCTGATGATAATCCAAAGCCAAGAGTAAATGTTAGATACAGGGAAGTGTCAAGACAGTTTAGAAAGACATCAACCTATCAAATGCACCATCAAGAAATGGCTCATATTTACGCCATGCCTCAGAACTTCCCTTATATACTTTTTGTCTTACCTGTTGTTGTGAGGCAGTTCTGACACTTCGTTTGTTTTTGTGTGGTGATAGGCAAGCATTTTGCCAATTTAACTCAAGGTGACTTATGAGTTTTCGAGTTTGGTTTTCTTGATCGGTTGTAAGACTTTCATAATTAATATTATAAATTCTATCACCATAATGTGATTGCCAAAGCTTCATTAGATCTTTGTATAAGTCATAATACTCTACTAGATCTATTAGATCGTAAGAAAATCCCAAGCTGTCTGAGACAAAATAATGTTTATAATTTGACCAGCAAGTAGCAATCGCATTTCGTTGTACATGAATAATTTTAGCTTCCGGCAAGGCTGAACAGATTAAGGGAACAAAACGAAAGTTTTGTGGCATTTTATCTGTGACAAATAGCTTTCCATTTGATAGTTTTGATACTTCCGATAAGTATCTATTTCTGAATTTCGATATAGAAGCAGTGTTTATGCATGCTGGATCTGAAACTAAATGTCTTCCAAAATTTAATACATGATCTAGTTCACCTGCGCCAGTAACCTCAGAATGTGAAGATATTATTTGCTCTATTAAGGTTGTTCCTGACCTTGGCATTCCAATAATAAAAATTGGTGTGGGCCCAGTAGAGCTTTCTCTTATTTTCAATGACTTCTTCAACAATTCGGGCTGTATTCTTTTCAATTCACTGAAAAGACTTTTATCCTGATCAATAGAATAATTTAGAAGCTTTTTGCGCAGAGCATTTCCTTCGGATAAGTGATTGTAAGCCTTATCAAGTTTCCCAATGTCTTGATTCATTTTAGCTAGTGTAAAACTTAAGTGGCACCGTATGTCTTCACCCAAATCCCTTCGCTTAAATAACTCTTGAACTTGATTGATTTGATAGTCGTCTTCTTTATATTTTTTTATGTTACTTAGATTTCGATGCGCTTCTGCATAATCAGGCTTGAGTGAGAGTGCTTTAGTGTAAGCCTTTAGTGCCTCTTCTAGCTTACCTTGGTCTTGGAGAGTAACTCCCATGTTGTTGTAGGCCTCAACATAATCAGGCTTGAGTGAGAGTGCT
>CACOXV010000051.1 GCA_902631295.1 Paracoccaceae bacterium
TTGTTTAATCATTTCGGCATTACACCAGATAGAATTGTTGAGGAAGCAACAAATCTTTTGTAATTTTTAATTATAAATCATTAATTTTCCTTGGCATTATTTCGGACCAAGATTAGTTTGCGCTAACTGTTTGCGCAAACATACAGTTTTATCGCTAACATGCTAATTTTAAATAAAATTATCATTTTTATTCTTTGGATATTGGTTATAAGAGAATCACATATATTGGGGATAAGATGACAACAACTTTAGGAATAAACGGCTTTGGCCGAATTGGCCGAACAACCTTGGCAAGCATAAGTGAATATGGTAGAAATGACGTCGTAGTTTCAAAAATTAATGCACCGGGCCCAATAGAAACTTACGCACATCTTTTGAGATATGACAGCGTGCATGGTCGTTTCGCTGCCAAAGTTGTTGTTAAAGAAAATAGCATAGATATCGGCAGAGGGCCGATAGAAGTCTCTTCGTCATATAACGCGGCTAATTTAGATTGGTCGGGTTGTGATGTGGTACTCGAATGTACTGGAAAGTTCACCACTTACGATAAAGCCTTAACTCACGTTAAAAATGGAGCCAAGTCGGTATTAATTTCGGCGCCAGCAAAAAATGTAGACAGAACAGTTATATTTGGTGTGAACGAACAACAAATCACGGGTAAAGAACGAATATTGTCAAATGGATCATGCACTACGAATTGTCTTGCACCAATCGCAAAAATTTTAAATAACGCTGTAGGAATCGAGCATGGAATGATGACCACTATTCACAGTTATACTGGTGACCAACCAACGCTGGATAAAAAACATGACGATTTATATAGGTGCCGCGCTGCGGCAATGGCTATGATCCCGACCTCTACTGGCGCTGCAAAAACTATTGGCACAGTAATTCCTGAACTAGCAGGAAAGCTAGATGGAACTGCAATTAGGGTACCTACTCCGAATGTATCTGCTATAGATCTTACTTTTAAATCAAAAAAGACAGTATCAGCCCAAAATATTAATGAGATTATGGAAGATGCGTCTAAAGGTTTTATGAGCAAAGTACTTGCATATGACCCTGAGCCAAAAGTATCAATCGATTTCAACCATACAACGCATTCGTCGATATTTGCTCCAGACCAAACTAGGGTAGTTGGCGGAAACCTAGTCAGAATACTCGCTTGGTATGATAATGAATGGGCATTTTCATGCAGAATGACAGACGTTGCCTCACTAATTGGGCAAAGAGAAAATGAATTAGATAAAGCGTTATCTGCGGCCAAGGCTACTTCTGAAAGTAAGCCAGCGTTTGCAAATGAAATTTCCGATCTGCTATCTAAAACCGCAACACGTCTAGAAAAGGTAGCTAAATTAACCTCAAATCATTAATTTTTATATTGGTTTGTTAACAATCAAGCGTTAGCTTCACGTATTTTATCTGCAGCATCTTTGTCGAATTTTATACCCTTTTTTTCAAACAAGCTATCAAGCTCGCCAGATAGAGCCATCTCTGTTATTATATCACAGCCTCCGATAAACTCTCCCTCCACGTATAGCTGTGGAATTGTTGGCCAGTCCGAAAAGTCTTTTATTCCCTGCCTAACAACTTCATCAGCAAGTACGTTAACATCTTCATATTCTACGCCTATGTAATTAAGAACGCCTGCAACTTTGCTAGAGAACCCACACTGAGGCATTGATTTATTACCTTTCATGTAAAGTACTACTTTGTTTTCTTTGATAGTCTTTTTAATTTTTTCATTTACGTCAGACATACTTTTTCCTTTACTAGTCAGATGGCGCTTTTGTTGTGAGTGCTAATGCATGTAGTTCGCCGTTTGAACCATCCATTTTGCCTTTTAAAGCAGCATAAACTGCCCTTTGCTGCTGAACTCGGTTCATATCTTTGAAACTTTCATCAATAACCTCTGCAGAATAATGATTTCCATCTCCTGCTAAGTCAGTAATTGTAATTCTGGCATTTGGGAACTGTTCGCGTATCATATTTTCAATTTCATTTGCCTGCATAGCCATTTTAAATCTCCTTTCTGCATCCTAAATGTTCTTTTCGCATTTGAACAAGCATAAAAACTAGATAGTATTTAATTTTAGATGATTAGTTAAAAATTTCAGCAAAGGAAGTTCGAAAACTATTGAATAACTTTTCCTTGCCAGAATAAAATTCTCCAAACTTTATTTTATTACCACCAAGTGTGCCAATCTTACTGATAACAACACCTTCCTCGCGAGCATTAACGAAGAGTGCCTCAGCTTGGTCAAAATTAGATGCAATAACATATCGAGCTTGGTCTTCTCCAAAAAGGGTAGCCGAGTCGGAGATCTCAATTTCCATTCCGATATTCCCCATTTCAGCCAATTCAAACGCTGCTAATGCGATACCACCGTCCGATAAATCGGTACAAGCATTTATTAATTCTCTATTGTTAAGAATGAAGTGTCCATTCTGCTTTTCGGCTATTAAGTCTACGTTTGGTGGTGCGCCACCTTGAAGATCAAACATTTCGTTAAAAATGGCAGACTGTCCTAAATGTCCAGAAGTCTCACCTACAACGAGTAATAGATCTCCACTGTTAATTGAGTTTAAAATTGGTTCTTCGTCTTCGTTTAAAAGTCCTACAGCACCAATTGTTGGAGTTGGTAGTATTGGTTCTCCATCTGTCTCATTATATAAACTCACATTGCCCGAGACTATCGGCATTTCTAACTTTTCAGCTGCCTCTGTTATACCTTTAATGGCAAGAACAAGTTGCCCCATAATTTCAGGCTTTTCCGGATTACCAAAATTTAAATTATCGGTAGCAGCAATAGGCTTTGCTCCAACAGCACAAAGATTTCGAAATGCTTCAGCGACCGCTTGCTTGCCGCCTATAAATGGATCAGCTTTTACGTAGCGTGGAGTTACATCAGCTGTAAATGCTAACTCTTTCTTGGTTCCATGTACCCTAACTAAGCCTGCTCCAGACCCGGGAGTTATTTTTGTATCAGCCATAACCTGGCTATCATATTGTTGAAAAACCCATTGCTTTGAGCAGTAATTGGGCGAATTTATGAGAGATTGTAATCCTTCAATCGGATTAAACTCTTTCGTTTCTGGCAATGGATTAGCTTTTGCTGGTGCTTTCCAAGACCGATCGTATTCCGGTGAATTACCTGATAAGGCTTTTAAGGGAACTTGCGCCTTTATTTCTCCATTGTGTTGAATAATGAAAAGATCTTCACTTATAGTTTCTCCAACAATAGCAAAGTCCAAATCCCATTTCTCAAAAATAGCCCTGCACTGAGCTTCTTTTTCTGGCTTTAGAACCATCAGCATTCGTTCTTGCGACTCAGAAAGCATCATCTCGTAAGCACTCATATTTTCCTCGCGAGTTGGCACTAAATCTAGATTAAGTTTAATACCGAGATTTCCTTTATCACCCATTTCTACTGCAGAACATGTTAGGCCCGCGGCACCCATGTCTTGAATTGAGATAACAGCATCTGTTCTCATCAATTCCAAGCAAGCTTCTAGAAGCCTCTTTTCGGTGAAAGGATCACCTACTTGAACAGTTGGTCGTTTTTCCTCGATTGTATCGTCAAATTCAGCCGATGCCATCGTTGCTCCACCAACGCCATCTCTGCCTGTTTTAGCTCCAAGATAAACGACGGGCATTCCAACACCTGATGCAGCTGAATAAAAAATCATGTCATGATCAACTAAGCCGGCAGCAAAAGCGTTTACTAAACAATTCCCATTATATGATTTGTCAAACCGAATTTCACCTCCAACGGTAGGAACCCCAAAGGAGTTTCCGTAACCTCCAATACCTTCTACAACACCGTGTACTAGTTCTTTTGTTCTCGGATGAGATAATTCGCCAAATGATAGGGCATTCATGGCTGCCACGGGTCTTGCGCCCATTGTAAAGACGTCTCTAAGTATACCGCCCACACCGGTTGCGGCACCCTGATGTGGTTCAATATAGCTTGGATGGTTGTGGCTTTCCATTTTGAAAACAACAGCTTGGTTGTCCCCAATATCTACTATTCCAGCATTCTCACCAGGTCCACATATTACATTTTTACCTTTTGTAGGAAGTAATCGTAGCCATTTCTTTGACGATTTATAGGAACAGTGCTCATTCCACATTGCAGAAAAGATACCTAACTCGGTAAACGTCGGTTCTCTGTCTATAATTTTTAGCAACAAATCATATTCGCTATTATTTAGGCCGTGCCTCTCAATAAGTTCCGGTGTAATTTCAGGCTCGAACATATTATTCCTTGATTTGTCACTGTTTCTAATAATGGATTGGTATAGCGAGAGCAATGGAAAGCTTTTAGCGTTTCCAATAATAAGTCAATAAGTCTAAATAGTAGTGTACTTTAGGCAAATGTTTTTGTAGCTACAAAAAAGTCTTATTTCATAAAGATAGACATTTGATTACTGCAGTTGGCCCCAAACTGATTAATCCTAAGTGTGATCTTGAAATACTTATAATGTAGAGGCTTATAATGCACAAAGTTTCTCACGAACTTGGACTACCGATTGGCTTCAAAGCTAAACTTGGTTTAATTGTGCTCCAATCAGATGAGACCATTGAATACGAATTTTGGGAGTTAATATCTAGGCTTAATTTAGCTCTTCATGTAAGCCGCATTTCTAGCGACGCCAACGTATCTGAAGATGGCTTAATGGCAATGAAG
>CACOXV010000052.1 GCA_902631295.1 Paracoccaceae bacterium
GTCCTACTAGTCACTGAAGAAGACTGCCGCCCAGAAGACTTCGATCTGGATTCATTCAACCTTGTCGGATGTGCTACACTTGCAACGAGCCACCTTCGGTCGCCACGGCCTGTTGCCCAACTGATCGAGGAATTCGAGCAGGGTGCGCTACGGGACGCTGCATTGCGGATCGGTCTGAAAACAAAAGAGTTCAAGGCAGGAGTGCCCAGTGATTTAGCTCGCTGGGCCTCTCGAGCAGGAGCCACACAAATTGCAACCCCTTACATTACCACCGGTCCACTACGGGATTGGATACTCGACGCAAAGCGAGACTTTGATGATGCTGGAATAAACTTGGTTGAATGGCGCAGGGACTGGGACAGCGCTATTTGGCCCTATGCTACTGCTGGGTTCTTCAAGGTGAAGAAACAGATTCCCAATATTCTCCAAGACATAGGGTTGACATGAATCACGTCGTTGTTATTGGCGCAGGCCTGTCAGGGATTGCCTGCGCTAGAGCACTACAAGCGGCAGGCGTGCCCGTGCGTTTGATCGACAAGGGGCGTGGTATTGGTGGGCGTATGGCAACAAGACGGACGGCTGTCGCTGGCAAGACCATCACGTTCGACCATGGTGCTCAATACCTTGCTCAAAGTGAGGACGCCGCTGCTATCGCGGCGCTAGGAAAGGGAGCGGTGGATGCGTGGCACCTTGGAGATGGGACTAGCCGTATCGTTGGTGTGCCTGGCATGGCGGCGTTACCCAGGGCTTTAGCGAATGGTCTAGACGTTACTTTGAACACACGCGTGACGAGGGTAAGGGCGCGTTGCGGCCTTTTTCAGATTGATACAGACGCTGGCAAAACGGCGGCCTCACATGTGGTCATCACAGTCCCGGCACCTCAACTTGCACCTATTTTAGGCGAGACACACCCGCTCGTTCAGCGGGCTTCAGATGTTGTAATGCGTCCTTGCTTGACCTTGATGGCTGCTTTCAACCGCGACACACCTGCGCCCTTTGTAACACGACGTGACCAGAACGCTTTGCTAACCTGGATTGCGCAAAACGATACGAAACCGGGTCGGTCTACGGCGTTTCAAACATGGGTCGCTCAGGCGAACCCGGACTGGAGTGCTGCAAATATTGATGCTGATCGGTCAGACACCAAAAGGCTAATGGTTGACCTGCTTTGTTCCGAATTAGGCGTCGTTTCTGCCGAACTTTGCCACGCGGGCTTGCAAGTTTGGCGCTATGGACTGGTGGACACCCCACTAAGCAAGTCATTTCTAAAAGACGGAATGCTTTGGGCAGGAGGTGACTGGTGTCTTGGTGCCAAAGTGCAAGATGCTTGGCGATCGGGTGTAGACATCGCGGCCAATGTCCTACACACCTTGGGCTCGCCCTTGTCAGCGAAAGCATAATTCGGGTGTCGGGGGCTCAAGTCTTTCCTCCGTTACCAACATTACTTAATAAAATCTCCGAATTGTATCGATAGTTATCCATTTATCTTGTTAATATTAAGTAATTTTGATTTTGATTTGTCAGCGTGTTTGAATGAGGCTAGCTTTTTAAAAATTTTAGAGAGTGGGTTTGAGATACTGAATTTGTTTAAGCGTAGGTTTGACGAAAATGAATCAAGAAATAATGAGATCAAAAACGGTGAGGGATATATATCTTAATATAAGTCACTTTCTTGATCACTTCGTAATGTTAATTTTTGCAAAGGCTGCATATGATGCTGGAAACTATTTTGGACTAACTTACGATGAAATAATTGTTTATGGTACCCTGAGTTTTGTATTTTTTGGAGCCTTCGCTCCATTAGCTTCATATCTCGCAGATAAATTTTCTCGAGCTTTGTTGATGGTTATTTATCATTTTGGAATTGCAGTTGCGTCTATCATAGCAGGAATATCAAGTAGTTTATTTATTCTTTCGTTATCATTGGCCATTATTGGTATCTTCGCATCAATCTATCATCCGGTTGGTACTGCGATGCTCTTGGCAAAAAATGAAAGAACGGGGTTTAGGTTGGGAATAAATGGAGTCTATGGAAATATGGGGGTCGCAGCAGCTCCATTAGTTCTTGGCGCAATTTTACTTTTCGGAAATTGGCGTTCCTGTTTTATTATATCAGGAATTTTCTGTCTTATCTATGGAGTTATATTTTTCTTAGCTCTTGAGAATAATCCATCGCTAAAACAAACTAAAACTCTGCAATTGAATAGAAGTTTTGCAAAAAATTGGCAGTGGGCGTTAGCCTCTATTTCTATCTCTACTCTCGCGGGCGGCTTCATTTTTGGAGCAATGACGTTTATAATACCGAGATATTTTGAGATATATCTCGTTGATATTTCAACATCTGTCGCTGTCACTGGTGCTTTGGCAGCTGCGGTCTATGCATCTGCTTCTTTTTCCCAACTAGTAGTTGGTCGATTAATTGATATTTATTCACCAAAATTAATTTTACTCTATACTGCTGTCGGTCAAATAATCTTCATCTTTTTTGCGTCTGCATTGCATAATTGGTATTTATTTTTTATTTCCCTAGTTGCCATCTGCTTTGTGTTTGGACAAATTCCAATAAATGATGCGATCCTATCTAGATACATACCGGATGAGAAGAGAGGTAAAATACTAAGCATAAAGTTTTTACTCAACCTATGTGTAGGCGCTGCTGTTCTGCCGGTTAGTAGTTTACTTATGCAAAATGGTTACGAGTTTAATACAATATTTATTCTTATGGGCTGGATGGCCATACTTATATTATTTGCAGCTTTAATTCTTCCAAACCAAACAGAGATCGATAGGCTAGATAAAATTTACTGATTAGTTTTTTGACTTATAATCCTGTATTGCGAATGTTTAAGTACTTTCCCATTTTTGAAATTTTAAAATAATTCTGTTACTTCAAGATACTATTGATCGAGTACTTTAATTTAATAATGTAAATTCACACTAAAGTTATGCTATTTCTGCCGTTGTGCTGTACTAATCTTACTTTCTAATAGATTTTTTATAACGATTACGTGAAGTAAAAAATCTTAGATCCTTACTTCTTTTTCGATCAAACTTGCAGCTGATAATAAAAACGCATCGCTATTTGCTATGCCGGATATTAATAAACTAGTTGGCATACCATCTTTATCTGTGCCATTTGGTATGGCCACACCAGGTGTGTTAAGGAAGTTTCCTATCGCAGTATTTCTCAGTGCTTTAAGATTTATGCTATGAAACAGATCATCGTCGTTCTCAAGTAATTCTATTTTTGGGGCAGTGATAGGTGTAGTTGGCATTGCTATTAATGAACCATCTAACCGTTCCGACAGAGATTTCATTAATCTGTATCGCGCCCTTTGAAGTTTTATAACAGCAGAAGCCGACATTGCGTGCCCAATTTCTATTCTTTTTACGACGCGCCTGTCAATTTTCTCACGGTCTTCACTTAATAAACGTTTCTCATGTTCGATATAGGCCTCTGCGGCAGTTATTGTACCTAACTCACGCGCTAACATAACAGATTCTGAAAATTCAGGGCATTTACCACGGATAATTTTTATCCCTATTTTACTGAGTGCTCTTATAGCTTTTTCAAAGTTTTCAGCAACAGATTGCTCTAATTCTTCGAATACAAGGCTCTCTGGAATGTAGAGGCTTATGCTGCCTTTATTTGCCTTATAAGTTTCTTTCCTATTTGCATTACTTAGGATTTTGTCAACTAATATACAGTCTTCGACAGTTGTTGTAATTGGTCCTACTGTATCAAAGGTGGTAGAAAGAGCAAAAACACCAGTTTTATCTACTCGGCCAGCAGATGGTTTATATCCGACAACGCCATTAAAAGCTGCAGGTATCCTGATTGACCCTCCAGTATCCGTTCCAATAGCTATCGGCGTAAGACCTGCAGCCACGGATACTCCTGATCCTGAGGATGAACCTCCTGGAGAACGTGGTACTTGCTGTGAATTTGGATTATGCGGTGTTCCAAAGTGGGGATTTAATCCGAGACCAGAATAAGCAAATTCGGTTAAATTCAATTTTCCAAGATTAACCATACCTGCCTGCGTAGCTTTTTGTACCACATCCGCGTCTTTTGTAGCCTTTGGGCTAGTTCGTAGCAAATCGGATGCAGCAGTTGTAGGTTCGCCAACCATGTCAACTAAATCCTTATATGCTATCGGCACTCCATCTAGTGCTGAAAAAGACTGACCATTTTTTGCTCGTTTAGCGGCACTTTTTGCTTCTTTTATCGCTCGCGCTTTGGTTAAATTTAAAAAAATGGTAGAGTTCTGCTTTTTTATTAGATCAAATAGAA
>CACOXV010000053.1 GCA_902631295.1 Paracoccaceae bacterium
GAAAAGCTTTTCAATGCCTATTATATTTTAGCCGATGGAAAAATTACTAATGTTATCATGAAACATCACTTGCCAAATCAAAATGTTTTTGATGAGAAGAGAATTTTTGATGAGGGCGAAATTTCAGGACCCTATCAAGTTGGTCCAATTAGAATTGGTAGTCCAATCTGTGAAGATGCGTGGCATTCAGACGTATCAGAAACACTATCAGAAACAGGTGCACAACTCTTGTTAGTACCAAATGGATCCCCATATTATAGCGGCAAAAATGATGTCCGATTAAATAAAATGGTTTCTAGAGTAGTAGAAACAAACCTGCCGTTAATTTATCTTAACATGGTTGGGGCACAAGACGATCAAGTTTTTGATGGTGGAACTTTTGGATTAAACCGCGGTGGTGACTTAGCAATAAAACTACCATTATTTGAAGAATGTTTAGAGCACATAAGTCTTCAAGAAACAGATGAAGGTTGGATCATCATTAAAGGTGATTTGGCTAAAGTTCCCTGTGACAAAGAATTAGATTATTGCGCGATGGTCAAGGGTCTGCAGGATTATTGTAGTAAATCAGGTTTCAGAAAGGTTGTATTAGGCTTATCGGGAGGCATCGACAGTGCACTGGTCGCTGTAATTGCTTCCGATGCAATTGGACCAGAAAATGTCAGATCAATTATGTTGCCTTCACCTTACACTTCAAAGGCATCCTTAAATGATGCTGCTAACCTTGCAGAAAATTTAGGGTGTAATTTAGATATTTTACCAATAAGTGACGGCGTTAATGCTATCGAGAAAACTTTATCCGGCATGTTTGAAGGGCTCAATACCGATCTTACGGAGGAAAATATTCAGTCAAGACTTCGAGGGCTTTTGCTGATGGCAGTATCGAATAAGTTTGGCGAGATGCTGCTGACAACGGGCAACAAATCCGAAGTAAGCGTTGGTTATTCGACGATTTATGGTGATATGGCGGGGGGGTTTAATCCAATAAAAGACTTGTATAAAACCCGAGTATTTGAAATTTCTAGGTGGAGAAATCAAAATCATCGTTCTTGGATGAAAGGTCCTTCGGGCGCGGTAATACCAGAAAATATTATCACAAAAGCCCCGACAGCCGAATTACGCCCAAACCAAAAGGATAGTGATAGCTTACCCGACTATCCGGTTTTAGACGCAATTCTAACTATTTTAATTGATGAAGATGGATCAATGAACGATTGTTTGAAAGCCGGTTACAAAAAAAGAGACATAACTAAGGTGGAAAGTTTAATCTATGGCAGCGAATACAAAAGGTTTCAATCAGCTCCTGGCACACGTTTAACGCAACGTGCTTTTTGGTTAGATAGACGCTACCCAATAGTAAATAAGTGGCGTGATAAATAAGAATTTTAATTTCACTTATATTCTGGGATACTGAGTTCGAATATTAGTGACCGATTATCGAGTCAAAAAATCTGTTATTTGTTTAGGTTTTTAATTGGAAAGTAACCAGCTTTGTAGAAAGTGTTTTACACTTTTTGAAAAATTGGAACGATGTCCAAATTGCGGGTCTCCAATGATTATTTCTCACCCGGAGCTTCTCACTCTTAACATCGCTCACATGGATTGCGATTCTTTTTATGCTTCTGTGGAAAAAAGAGATTACCCTGAGTTAATCGATAAGCCCGTCATAATTGGTGGGGGTAGGCGCGGTGTTGTTTCAACTGCTTGTTATATTGCCCGAATTCGAGGGGTCCATTCGGCGATGCCTATGTATCGTGCCTTAAAATTATGTCCAGATGCGGTTATCATTAGGCCTCGGATGAAGTTATATGCAGAAGTTAGTCTCGAAATTCGAAAAATGATGCTAGAACTGACACCCGCCGTTGAGCCTATTTCTTTAGATGAAGCTTTTCTGGATTTAGGTGGCACTCAAAGACTGCACAAAAAGCCCCCTGCGGTTTTGCTTGCGGAACTTACTAATAGAATAAAAAATGAGCTTGGCTTAACGGGTTCAATAGGGCTGTCTCATAATAAATTTTTGGCTAAAGTAGCTTCAGACCTTAATAAACCAAATGGTTTTTCCATAATTGGCAAACAGGAGACGGAAAAGTTTTTGTTCAACCAACCAGTAAATATTTTATGGGGTGTCGGCGCGGGGACAAAAGAAAAACTTGGGGCTATGGGGATTAGAACACTCAGTGATTTGCTACGTTGGGAAGAGAGCGATTTTGTTAGAAAATTTGGTACTTCAGGAAAACGTTTAAAAGCTTTGGCTTCCGGAAAGGATAATCGTCGTGTAATGGCGGAAAGATTGATAAAATCTATTTCTAACGAAACAACCTTTGGGGAAGATATTTTTAAGCATGAAATTTTAATTGGTCACTTATGGCGCATGTGTGAGAAGGTTTCTGATAGAGCAAAGTCTCGTGAAATCGCGGGCAAGGTTGGTGTAATTAAGCTGAAAACTGACAAACATCGATTGATTACTCGTAGGCTAACTTTCAAAGAGCCAACCAATATGGCAGATCGATTATTTAATGCACTAGAACCTTTGTTAAAAAGTGAAATTAAAGAGGTAAAATTTCGATTGCTTGGTGTTACATTGACTGATCTCTGTGATCAAAAATATGCGGATTTGACTAGTGATTTGATAGATCCAAATGCCCAAAATCGAGAAAAAGCAGAGCTTGCAACCGATAAGATCCGCAGAAAATTTGGTGTCAACGCTATTATAAAGGGTAGGAGTTTGCGGTGAATTATTCTGCCGCTATCGAAGCTACACTAGTGTGCGTTTTAGAAAAATCTTTCAATATATTCAGTAATTTATTTCTTAAATCAAAAAACTTATCCAATTTTTGGATTTTACGTTCGTCCATGTACATTGAGCGATCTATTTCCAACTGAATTGCATGACGGTTTAACTCAGGACGTCCGTACTTCTGAACAATATAAGCTCCTGAAAATGGAATATTACGGCTGGCATGGAGGCCGTTCTTAGATATTAACATGCTCAGATTATTTACAATGTCGGGAGAACAAGAAGCTCCATATCTGTCACCCAGCACTAATTGGCTCGTGTGAAAACCAGTGCTGGCATTCAAAATCGCTTCATGCGGCATGGAATGTGCGTCTATAAGTATAGAGTAACCGAATTGTCGGTAAGCTCTGTCCAGTAATTCTGATAGCTTTGAATGATAGGGGTCCCAGAATTTTTCTAATCTTTCATACGCGGCTTCTTTTGAAAGTTTACCTGAGTAAATTTCCTTTCCATTTGCAACTACTCTTGGAATAACCCCCAATCCCGATATTACACGCGGATTTTGTCTGTTTGGTCTAATGCCCTCAATAATTGCGGAATCTAATTCGTCACGTGCTCTATTTAAGTCAACGAAAGCCCGCGGGATTTCTGAACAAATTAGAGGGATGCCTAAATCTGGCGCAAAGTCCATGAGTTCATCCACAAATGCGTCTTCAGAGCTTCTGAGTGTAGTGGGGTCAAGTATGGATTGCTCTTTTACTGATGATCGATAGTTGCGACCTGAATGTGGAGACGCGATAACGATACCAGAGTGCAAAACTACTGGGTCCGTAAGCTTGTATGATTTTTCTGGTAAATTGTTATACTTCATAATTAGATCTTAGCTTTTAATTTTTGAAACTAAAACCCCTTGAACAATGTTATAAAACTTTTTATAGACCTTCAACCGGCGCGGGACCCCCGCCGCATCTTGGGCGGTTAGCTCAGCGGTAGAGCACTACGTTGACATCGTAGGGGTCACTGGTTCGATCCCAGTACCGCCCACCACGCAAAACCCATGGTTATGGGTAAAATGGGCGCCTTTGCGCGTCTAAATTGAAGGAGATGCCTCATGAAGGTAAAAAATTCACTTCGTTCATTAAAGCAGCGGCATCGTGATTGCCGTGTGGTACGACGTAAGGGTCGGGTTTATGTCATTAATAAGACTCAGCGCAGGTTCAAAGCCCGCCAGGGATAATACTACACGTGCCTGCCAATATTTTTTGGTCAAAGCAGTCTAATTTTTAGTTTTGTTAACTCACACATGCTTAAGTTCTTCAAGTATCTTAGCTGCTGCGAGTTTCTTATTTTGAGAGCCGACTATTGGGCGGCCTACAACAATATGATCCGCTCCATTTAATATCGCTTCAGTGGGAGTGGCAACTCGTTTTTGATCCCCAAACTCGGCACCCAGGGGTCTAATGCCAGGTGTGACAATCAATTTATTTGTTGCATTTGGTAGACT
>CACOXV010000054.1 GCA_902631295.1 Paracoccaceae bacterium
TGCAGCAGTATTTATATCAAATAGTACTCTCCATCCTGCAAGCTGAAGGCTAAAAAAAGCAACAAAGGCACCAAAAATAGAGGTTAATATCTTTGCTGCCATATTCCCACCTGACTCATTCGTTACTCTAGCTGCCCGTAGAGCTATGAAAATTAATATAGCTAAAGCAACCATATACATTCCATTATTAATGTAACTTTGGCTGTTAAGTTCTAAAATTTCAAATTCGGTCATTTTGATTTCCTTTTTTTATGAATTTGGAGGCGCGTATGAAACTTCTGCTATTTTGTTCGACGAAATTACTAACTCTGGACCCGTCCAGCAGGTGACAGTTTTAATTTCACTTACGGCGCCTCCGAGGTATGCAGACATCACGAGGGCCATGTAATCTGTTTGTTTCTCAAAGTCGCTTATTACGACGACCTCAAAGTCCTGACCAATTAATCCGTAAAACCCAAGAAACTTTCCGCCAGCACTTTCAACGGCCGCTTTTAAACTAGCCGTTCTATCTTCGCCATTTCTCATCATACTCATGGCGACGTCTTCTTTATAATTTACATATGTTATTCTAACCGTCATTTTAATTCTCCAATCTTTTTATGAACCAAGTGAGAATAAAAATACAAATTTGAACAAGTACAATAACTGTACTTTTCATTATTCGAATTATTTTAAGAGTTGTTATGTTCTAGTTGCTTGCGCTTGATGGAAAAAAAATAGATTAAAGCTAAAATTACGATCGCGCCACCAATAATTGTTATAAATTTGGGGCTTTCACTTATAAAAGCCCATACCCACAGAGGACCCAATATTGTTTCTAAAAGCATAATAATGCTGACGTTCGATGCAGGCGTCATTCTTGCGGCTCTAGATAGTAATATGAATGATAAGGGTAAAATTATTAAACCCGTTATTGATATATAGAATAAACTATTAGAACTAATGTCCACGGCACTTGGCCAAAAAGAAAATGCTAAAAATCCACAAATTATTCCTCCCGTTCCCAGGGCGAGGGGGAATGCAACCTCTTTATCTTTTCTAATAATTACGAAATTACAAGCTAAACTAAACGCAACTACAAGGCCACATAGACCACCAAGCGCTGTTGAATAATTATATAAATCATTTGAGTTTACATCACCGAAAACTGATAAAGCTACGCCAAAGAATACAACAATTACAATAAGCCAAGTTTTAAAATCTACGACTTCCTTTAGTACCCAGTATCCCAAGATAATAGAGAATACCGGTACAGTTGCCACTGCAATTAAAACAATTGCTACGGGAGCCAAGAAAATACCATATGCAAAACAAAAAACATTTGCCATTTGAACGAAAATAAGGGCCAAAAAGCTTTTACGCCATACTTTCGGTTTCTCCTCACTTATAGGCCAAATAAATTGTAAAAGTCCTATCAGAAAGAAAATACTGCCGCCCTGAGTTGCCCGCCAAGCTACCATTTCGCCACCACTGAGTTCAGATAACCGCATAAATAGTGCATCAGGTGTTAAAATTAACGTACCTAAAAGCGCCAGAAATATCCCGGGGTTCAATTTTCTTTGTCCAATTCAGAAGTATTTTATATTGATCGTACACCTTTGTTACTGGATACATCGTATTTCGCACTTATTCTAGCGCGTTGTTGAACAAATAAATTTGTTACATTAACTTACGCTAAAATATAAACAAAAACTAAAAACAGAGTTCACTATGTCTGATAATATATCTGGAATTATTTTTAATGACGGTGAGACCTACGAACGTTATATGGGTGTATGGTCTCGCAAAGTGGGTGCACAATTTATTGACTGGGTTAAGTTCCCAAACTCATTAGATTTTTTAGATGTCGGATGTGGAAATGGCGCTTTTTCAGTCCAGATTGATGAGCTTTGTAGTCCATCGAGCATATCAGGTATTGATCCTTCACCAGCTCAAATTGAGTTTGCTCGTAGCCGAAAAATTAATGTCTCATCCAGTTTTGAAGTCGGAGACTCGATGGACTTACCTTATCAAAACGAAAAATTTGATGTTTCATTAATGGCATTGGTTATATTTTTCGTACCAGACCCTAAAAAAGGGGTTGTTGAAATGGCAAGGGTCACAAAATCAGGTGGCATCTTAGCAGCTTACGCTTGGGACGTGAATTCTGGTGGTTTACCGATGGAGCCCATGCATAAAATAATGAGGGAGATGGGTATTAAGTATCCATTACCACCAAGTACAGAGGCATCAGAAATATCAGAAATGAAAAAGCTTTGGGAAAGTATTGGAATGACTGACGTAGAAACCTCAACATTTCATGTTGAACGCTCGTTCAAAAGTTTTGAGGAGTATTGGGCTATTAGTTCATTAGGGCCATCGGTCATTGGTGCTCTGAATGAATTAAGTTCTGAGGTTGTAGATGATATTAAATCAAAACTTAAGGAAACACTGGAACGAGATAAGTACAACAAAATAGTTTCTCGTGCATTTGCTAACGCAGTAAAAGGTATAAAAACAGGTAAGTTTGCTTAAATTTAAATTGCTTGAATTTAATCATTAGATTGTATTCTGAGCATATCTAAACTTCGCTGCAACTGAAATTGGGATAGATTTCGTGCAATAACAACAATTCGAGATTGGCGATCTTTTTTAGGCCAGTTTTTTAATTGAACGGGGGGATCAAAAACATGTTGTACTCCGTGAAAAACAAACGGTGCTTCGATATTTTCTAAGAAGACAATACCTTTTATTCTTAAAATGTCAGAGCCCTTTACCCCAATTAATGTGTCTAACCAATTATCAAAAGTAGTATTGGAAATGGGATTATCTAAAATAATTGAGCAGGATTCAATTTTACTATCATGATTAAAGGCAGGTTTTGAAATTGATTTAGCCGGAGCCAGTCCACTAAGATTTTTTAATTCAGTAACTTTGGGTTCAAGACCTGTCGTCCAGCTAAGAACTTCATTATAGTTTGATTTTTCTCTCAGAGCATTTAAGCCCCATATTTCATCTTGGAGTCCCATCCCATTTATCGAGCTAATAATTTTTGAGGTTGGGTTAATTTTTTCCAACTGATTTTTTAAATTCTGAATTTGTTCTGGCGACGCAATATCTGTTTTACTTAAGATAATTAAGTCAGCAAGAGCGGCTTGCGAGACAGCCTCAAACTGCTTTTCAAGAGTAGAAGTCCCATTTATTGCATCGGCAACTGTTACCACCCCGTCCAAACGTATATTACTTGCCAAAACGTTATCCATAAGCAATGTTTGCATAATTGGACCCGGATCAGCCAAACCTGTCGTCTCGATAACAATACGTTCAAAATTTATTTCATTTCGAATATTTTTACGTAGGAGTCTATCAATTGTTTTAGGTAAGTCCCCGCGGATCGAGCAGCATAAACATCCAGATTGCATAAGAACAACATCATCAGTACTCTTTTCGACCAAGTGATGATCCAATCCCGCTTCGCCGAATTCATTTACAATTACAGCAACACGCCCATTTTTGCTGTCAGATAAAATAGCATTAAGTAATGTTGTTTTTCCTGCACCAAGGAAGCCAGTAAGTATAGTGAGTGGAATTTTAGTATCGCTCAAGGTACTAGTCTCGTTCTTTATATAGTCTATTATTTTGCCCTTATACGGGAACTTAGGAACAAAATTAACCCAACTTAATTAAATTTTTACTACTAAGAATAAGAAAACAAACCAAGCTTACACAAACGATAGATGGGCCAGGAGGGCTATTAAAGAAATATGAAAACTGGAGGCCTGATACTGCCGAAATAACTCCAATTATAGCCGTTGTAATAACCATTGTTTCTGGAGTTTGAGAAATATTTCGCGCAGCGGCCGCCGGAATGATTAAGAGTGCCGAAATAAGTAGTAATCCGACAACCTTTATTGAAACAGCTACGGTGACGGCAAGTGCTAAAGTTAAGAATAATTTTTCTCTCTTTGGATTAATATCGTTAGAATAGGCGAGTTCTTCATTTAATGTTGAAATCAACATCGGAGACCAACGCCAATAAATTAGCACAAGGCCAATTATTACTCCAAACCAAATTATATATAAGTCAGAGAGAGTCACAGCTAAAATATCACCAAATAAATAAGCCATTAAATCAATGCGAACACCAGTTAAAAATGATGCTACAACTAAGCCTAAAGCTAGACCCGCATGAGCAGTTACTCCTAGCAAAGTATCAGATGCTAATTCACGTCCTGAAAGCTGAGTTACAACC
>CACOXV010000055.1 GCA_902631295.1 Paracoccaceae bacterium
CTACGAGAGTGCCGTGCGAGCTGAAACGTCCAGAATGATTTTACAATCTGGTATTACAAAAGGAGTGATGATTCCCGAAAATTATTTGGAAGTAATGGCTAAATATCTTTTTCAAACGCGCGATTTTGAATTAGTGTCTCTGACCTGGAATAATTTAGATCAGCCTGAACCAGAACCAAGCGATAAAGAAATAAAAGAATACCATAGAGAAAACTCTGCTCAATATATGAGACCAGAAACTAAAATGATTTCTTATGTAATATTGACGCCTGAGATGCTTAGTAAAGAACGTGAGATAGATAATAAATTGTTAGAAGAGGTATACAGCGAGAGAATATCTGAATTTAACCAAGAAGAAAAAAGACGATCGGAAAGGTTGGTATTTTTGACGATGAAAGAAGCAGAAGAGGCACTAGGCTCTATCAACTCAAAAGTTACATCGTTTACTAATTTATTAGATGTCCGTGGCCTTTCTACGAGCGAAATTGATATCGGCTTTAAGACAAAAAATGAACTGGGCGAAGCTGGCAATGGACTTTTTGCAGCAAAAATATCTGAAGTTATAGGACCATTTGAAACGGACTTGGGTCCGAGCCTTTTCCGATTGGTAGACATTCAGGAAGCTAAAACTGCTAGTTTTGATGCCGTGAAGGAAGATCTGAGCAAAGAACTAGCTTTGTCTGAAGCAGTAGAAGAAATTACTTATTTAGCTCAGCAATTCGATGATTTACTTGCATCCGGCGCCAGTCTAGAGGAATTGGCTTTTGAAACACCACTTGAATTAAAAACAATTGCTTACTTTCCTGGAGCGGTGGATAGTGAAATTACACAGTACGAGGGTTTCAGAAATGCAGCGACAACAGTTTCAACAAAAGACTTTCCTGAAATAATTACCCTTTCGGATGGATCAGTATTGGCCTTAAGGTTAGATGAAATTTTAGAACCTGCTTTGAAGCCACTCGATGAAGTATATCAGTCAGTGCTCTCTAACTGGGTAACTAACAAGAAAAATGAATTGTTGAGGAATCAGGCTGAGCTGTATGTATCCAACGGCAATATAAAATCTATGAAATCTGATAAATTCGAGGGAATTTCCAGAGATGACTTTTCTGATGAAACCCCACCAGCTTTACTAGCAACAGTTTTTGAAATGAATAGTGGCGAATACAAAATTGAAAACTTCGACGATACCATTGCGATTATCCGTCTTGTGGAAATTGAAGATGGAATTTCGGATAAACCAGAAGAAGCAGAAATTCTAAAATCTTTAGAAATGCAAATAAACTCAACATTATCTCAAGATCTCTTTAGAATTATGGTCTCAGAAATACAGAAATCTAGAGGTATTGCTGTTGACGAAAGCGCTATCAATGCCGTGCATGTAAACTTTCAATAGTGTATGTTATGAAACTTACACCCGAGTTCGATCAGTTTGAGAAAAATTATAACAAAAATACTAACCAATTAGTTTATTGTCGCTTAGCGGCAGATTTGGATACTCCAGTATCGTTAATGCTGAAATTAACAAATGAAGAAGAAAATTCTTTTGTTCTGGAATCGGTAACGGGTGGTGAAGTTAGAGGGCGCTACTCGATAGTAGGCATGCGTCCAGATAAAATTTGGAAGTGTTTAGGAAAAAAAAGTTTTATCAAGAATTCAGAACATAATGGTCGCGGCACTTTCACACAGCAAGACCATGACCCATTAACTGAACTAAGGAATTTCTTATCGGAAAGTTACATTGATATCCCTAAAAGTTTACCGCAAGCAAGCGCCGGCATCTTTGGTTACTTGGGGTATGATACAATACGTCTAATAGAAGATCTGCCTAACTTAAACCCTGATCCAATAGGACTACCAGATGGATTATTTTTGCGCCCCTCTCTAATTGCTGTTTTAGATGGAGCGAAAGGTGAAGTAATATTGGTTGCTCCAGTTTGGCACAATAAAAATAGAAGTGCTAAAACGTCTTACGAAAATGCCTCTAAATTAATAAATGATGCGATAAAAAAGCTCGATGGAGAAATACTGGAAACTAGAGGTTTAGGAAAACCGAGCAATATAAATCCACCGATTTCAAATTTTTCAAAAGATGATTATATTCAAGCAGTTAAAAAGGCACAAGAATACATAGCAGCTGGTGACATATTCCAGGTTGTACCCTCACAAAGGTGGAAACAAGACTTTAATCTACCACCTTTCTCGCTGTATCGATCACTGCGTCGCACTAATCCTTCTCCATTCATGTTCTTTTTTAATTTTGGAGATTTTCAAGTAATTGGTGCTAGTCCAGAAATTCTGGTACGAGTATTTGATAATGAAATTACAATTAGGCCAATAGCCGGCACGCGTCCCCGGGGAAAAACTCCCAATGAAGACAAAGCTTTAGAAGTTGACTTACTAAAGGATAAAAAGGAGTTAGCAGAGCATTTAATGCTTCTGGATCTTGGGAGAAATGATGTTGGACGGGTATCTAAGATTGGTTCCGTAAAACCAACTGAGGAATTTATAATCGAGCGATATAGTCATGTTATGCATATTGTTTCAAATGTTGTTGGGGAACTTGCGCCAGAACATGATGCTCTATCTGCCTTTTTTGCAGGTATGCCTGCCGGTACAGTTTCTGGCGCTCCAAAAGTTAGGGCAATGGAAATCATTGATGAATTAGAACCGGAAAAAAGAGGTGTTTATGGAGGAGGCGTTGGCTACTTCAGTGCAGCTGGTGACATGGACATGTGCATTGCACTTCGCACAGCAATTTTGAAAAACGAAAAGCTTTATATCCAAGCAGGCGGAGGCGTTGTCTATGACAGTGTACCAGAAGATGAGTACATGGAAACGGTACATAAATCCAACGCAATAAGACGCGCAGCTGCAGATGCAGGTATATTTACGACTTCCGAGGATTAGATTAGTTTATTGATATTGATAAACATTCAGGCCATTCGAACCAATTTTTTATAACTGGCTTTGAGTTGGTCTCTACTCAGAAGTTTTTTTCATGGTTTTCCCAATAGGCATTGCTTCCAACATAGGTACTGAAGGTTCACTTGGTAGATTTGGATTAAAATCCTCTAATTGATATTTCTCAGTTCCATCATACTCAACTTGGTCAAGACTTTCATTTATTATTGAGTTCGGCGGATTTTTCAAAGGAGTCTCTACAACAAGCAACGAACTATCTAAGTTTTTTGATATAGATGGTAAGATTGGCCTTGTTTCATTTGGCTGTGGTTGAAATAACTGCCCTTGCGAGGAGTTAAGCTGACCCATTTTTTTTACAATAGCTTCGCCAAGTTGGTCCATCATTGGCTCAACAGCTGACGATTTAATTTGATCTGCCAATTTGTTATCTAAATCTGTATCTACTATTAAAACATTATCATTCGACGGCATTATCACTGGCTCTAAACGATTAATTGCGGCCGGGGGCAAATCAAGCCGCGATTGATTAAATTCTGAACCCGATGGAACCTGCAATATAACCTTACTCGGCAGTTCCTGTCTGTTTACAGAGAATATTTCCACCATTGAAGGAATACTGAGAGCTATACTCCCAAATACTATTGCAGAAGTAATACCAAATAAAAACTTTAATATAGCGCGCTCTCCTCGAATAAAAATGAATGCATAATCTTAAAATACTTGCACACATTGATACCCACAACTATCACAGAGTAATATTACTCTACGAAGACTTATGAAGCTAGTCCTGATCTTTCTATAGGAAAAATTATGATCCTTATCATCGATAACTATGATAGTTTTACATATAATTTAGTTCATTTAATAGGTGAACTATCACCAAAGATCGTCGTAAAAAGAAATGATGCTATTTCCGTAACGGACGCAATTAATATGAAGCCATCTGGAATAGTTTTGTCACCTGGTCCTTGTGACCCAGACCAAGCAGGAATTTGTTTAGAATTAACACTAAAAGCGGCTGAAAACAAAATACCCTTACTTGGCGTCTGTTTGGGACACCAAACGATAGCACAGGCATTTGGAGGAGATATTATTCGTTGCCACGAAATAATTCATGGGAAACTGGGCGAAATTCATCACGAGAATGACCAGCTATTTGTAGGAATACCTAGTGTATTCAACGCCACAAGGTATCACTCTTTAATCGTTTCTCGAGAGACTTTACCAAAAGAACTTATCGAAACGGCTTGGCTC
>CACOXV010000056.1 GCA_902631295.1 Paracoccaceae bacterium
AGAAACGATGACTTGAAATCATTTGTTGTGAGCTGTTATTTGGAACAAGAAATTCCAGTTTTTTGTTCAAAACAACAAATAGATGATCCTCATCTTAAAATTCATTTACCCCTTTTTAAATCTGTTATGATCGATGAGAAAATTCATGCTTTTAGAATAATGGCAACGGTTGAAAACTTATCAAAAAAGAATTTGGTGGGTGCAAAAATAAAGCTTAACTCGAAAGGTATGAATAGTAACATTATTGAATTCATTATAAATGAAAAAGTAAAATATAAGATGAAGTCAACTACAAATTATAGTCACCTTATTAGATCAGACGTACCCAAAGTTCGACAAACATATAATATGTTACACTCTGCCTATTACAGTGCGGACATCTCTGATTTTGAAATGGCAGTTACAGAACTATACTTTGATTAGTTAATAAGAAAATCCAAGCAAGTCGCAGTATTGTATTTCATTTAAATAACTTAGCTGTGTATTTACAATTTCCGTCCACTTCTCTGTACCAAAAGTATCAAGAAATTCTCCATCTACACGCTGAAGCACTACCTTACAATCCCCGTAACTGCCGGGCTTAATACCCTCAGGGCTATTTAGACATTCAAGAAATGTATTACCAAGCACCTGCCCCTGTCTGTCCTTGTAGAGTATCGACGCACCGTTAACATTCCTACCTTTTGTATTTTTAAGTTGCAGACTGAGAACATAATTTGCGACAGAGCCGGTATTATCACTCTCAAAAGTCAATCTAACCGCACATCTAAAATCTTGCTGAGCTTGAACACAATGATATGGAAGTATACTGATAGTAAAAACGACCAAAAATTTTAAAAAACGAATACATAAAATATCCATCCAATGCTGGAATTTTGGACAGAGATATCCGTTAGTAAAGTATTTTTTCATTATCTTTTTTCCATATCTATTACTGTATCCTGGACTTTTAAATAGGCATCAAAAATTGCGCCCTCAGTAATAACTGAAACTACTCGATTAGTTTCTCTGTTGATAATTGGAATAGCTTCCCCAACGAAATTGGCAGCAGCCTCCATTGCCTGCTGCAATGAAGCATCGTGTTTTAATGTTACACAATTTTTATCAGCAAATTTTTCAATTTTACTTTCTGATGATTTCCCAATCAAGGAATGTAACTCTATTTTCCCATAAAATTGGCCATAAGAATCTAAAACTAAAACTTCATTTTTATTTTGCTCAGACATAAGTCGAGAAGCATCTTTAACAGTGTCTTGGCAATACAATTCAATATAATCGAATGAAGCATAATCTGAAGCTCTCTTCTCCATCAAAAACATACCAGACCTGCCAGTAGATATATCTATTCCCCGGGTGCCCAACTGCCTGTCGAAATAGGATGCTCCAAACAAGATATGAGATAAACTTACGGACAAGGTTAATCCGACGAGCGACGAGAGCGCATAAATGTAAGAAGAAGTTAATTCCATAACTATCACCACCATACAAATTGGGGCTCCTATTACGGCACCTGTTACTGCCGCCATGCCGCTTATTACTAATGCAGGTTCAAATTTTTCAAGAAATCCAACTACAACAAATAGCTCTGCCACTACTGCCCCAGCACTAGCGCCAACTAGTAAAGCTGGTGAAAATACTCCCCCAAAAAAACCAAACCCTAATGAAATCGACGTAGCTATTATTTTTCCAATTAAAATTACAAGAGCAAAATACAGCATAAATTCACCAGATACAGCACTAAGGACGGTACTTGTACCCAAGCCCATAACTTCTGGAACAAAATGGCCAATTGTACTCAAGGAGATGATAGCAACTGCATATTTTAAGAATACATTAGAAAAAAAATCAACAGAAATTTTATTGAAAAAAGTTAAACTATTCATAAAAATTATAGCCACAATTCCAAAAAGTGGCCCAGCGATAAACGATACATATAAAATGGTTAAAAAATCAAATTCCACTTTTGATATGGGAAATATTAAGCTCTCACCCCAGAGCGCAGTAGATAAACCAAAAGCTACACATGATGCTATTGCTATAGAAAGAACCGCTTTGTGTGAATAATGCCTCATTATACCTTCGTGTGCGAATACCATACCAGCGAGAGGAGCACCAAAACCAGACGAGATCGCAGCGGCAACGCCCCCTCCGATGTACAAATCCAAAGATAATTTAAATGGCAATTTTTCCTTTAGCCATGAACCGATTGTGGAACCAAAATGGACCAGAGGCCCGTATTGCCCTACACTTGCCCCACCACCAGCCGAAATAAAGGCTGCCAGAGTACTAAGTATACCAGATTTAATGTCTGCCTCATTATCTGGCCTGTGCGCGTAGAAAATACTATCGGCAATTCCCTGAAAAGGTTTTCCAGAGTTAATTTTCTTTACTTGGTGGACGATAAATACGGCAATACTTAAGGTAAATATATAATATAAAAAACCATATGAGCTATTGATTATTTGTGAAAAGCCATCTGAAATAAATATGACCCCTACCCGAAAGTAATGAGCCGCTGAAGCCCCAACTAACCCTAAAATTGATCCAATGATTATTGAAGTAATAATAAATTTTATGGCGTAACTTAAATTTGAATTTAACATCACAAACTTTTCACGAATTTTCAGATTTTGTCTGTTTTACATGTTCAATCAGTGCGTCTGCCTGCAATTTAGACATTCCAAACTTTTTCCTTAATTCATCAAGAGTTACCTCTTCTTCACTATCCAAGAAGCCATCTAATAAAGCAGTCCTAACTTGATCTTCAAAGATAATCTTTCTTCGATCCATTTGAGCATTAAAAGAATTAGCAACAATACCGGTAAGAAGTGCCACAACAGTGACCCCAAAAATTGCAGTAAAAGCAGCTATACATTTTCCTACAACCGTTACTGGGCTCACATCTCCATAACCGACTGTAGTAAGTGTTATAATAGTCCACCACATAGCATCTGGAATTGACCTAAAATCCTCTGGTTGGACCTTATGTTCAGCAAAATAAATTAATGAAGAAGACATCACAAAAGCGACGATAAATATATACAAAGTGGTAAGAAAAGATCGCTTTTCTTCCATAATAGCGCCAAATAAGTCCTCCAGAGCAGAATTATAAGCGTTCAACTTTAAAATTCGAATAAGCCTTAGAGTTCTCAAAACACGCAAGTCTAAACCTGGGAAAAAAGCCTGCAAGTAAAACGGCATAATCGATAGAAAATCGATCAACCCATAAAAACTCTTTATATACGACCATCTGGAGTGCGCACTATGATTTCCTTTAACAATTGGACGTTTGGCAGGAGCGGACCATATTCTTGCAAGATATTCGATTGTAAAAACAATTACTGAAAATACTTCAAAAAAATAAAACGCTTCTTTAAATCTTTGTTCAAGCTCCGGAACGGATTCTAAAGTTACTGCTACAAGGTTCAATATGACGAGAATTGAGAGGGAATAATCACAGAATTTCGAAAGTTTGTCACCCACTGTCGCAGGTTCCAGAATGCGTAAGACGTGCCCCTGAAACTTCTGGTATTGATTATCCATGAAACGTTAGCCTAGGTAGATTTGTAAATTCTGTATCTCTTTTAACAAATCATGGGCTGATATTCAAATGCCCCACCTTCTTACCGGTCCAGAATCAATGTGAATAAAGCCTGGATAGAAACCAAGGCCCCCAGAACAAATATTTTTTGCGGCAGATCGAAGTTTCTTTTGTGACACCTCTTTAATTGCAAAATCAATAGCCTTCCCAGCAATATGAAATGAATTTTTTGCAACATTTTTACTTCGAACTCTTAATTTTTCATTCGTTTTTTGAGTCCTG
>CACOXV010000057.1 GCA_902631295.1 Paracoccaceae bacterium
TTAGATAATTGTTCAAATGTGCTTTTTACTGTATCTGCACATGGATGTGTAAGTGAAATAATATGAGAGCTGAATTCATTCGATGTTGTCGGTCTAAAAGACTTCCAGTCGCTATCTTCTAACATTGAAAATAGTATCTTTGCCAGTTTATCAGAATGTTTCATTATACTTGAAACTTTGATATCTAATAGTTGCTGTATCGCGGTCTTTAATCCAACAACTGATATATATGAAATCGTCGATTGTGTATATTTTGCAGCTGTTTTTGATAAGTTCAGCTTAGTAGCCTCCATATCAAAAGGGTTCTCATTGCTGAACCAGCCTATTGTTGGCGGATCTTTTCTCAATAGTTCATTAGATAACAAGCCAAACGCTACGCCTCCATGGCCACCGAGCCATTTGTAGCCACTACAAACCAAAATATCTGCACTCCACTCATTAAGATTAATTGGAATTGCACCAGCAGCTTGTGTCACGTCAACAACTAACTTTGCGCCAACTTCTTTTGTGTATTTAGTTAATTTTTTTATGTCAATTCGTGTTCCGGAGGCGAATTGAACATAACTAACGCACACAACAGAGGTATTGGGGTCAATATTTTCTATAATGGTCTGCGTTAGATCAGCGTTTGGGACTTCATTAACAAAACATATTTTTAGGTCACCAGTTTTTTTGTTTGTTAACCAAGGTCGCGTAATTGATGGAAAATCGGTTGAGACAAGAATAATTTTACTATTCGGCTCAGGAGAGCACAGGTTTGGAACCTGAGATAATAGTTCACTGGCACTTGACAAAATTGCGATATTTTCAGGTTGTGCCTGTAATAACTTCGATATGCTACCGCGTAAAGGATCAAGAAAATTTGCCTCTTGTTTATCAGTCATCTTAAGATTGCCGTATCTTGCTACAGTACTCAGAAATTCTGTCATTTCCGCAACTGTCTTGTCGTGTAACAAGCCCAATGATGCTTGATTAAGATAAATACTTTGATCGAGGCAAGGATAACCTGAGCGGAGTGAAAGAGCGTCTACCATGAATATATTATCAAATGAACCTTGAGAATTTTACTACCCTGAGAGTAATCCGGAAATAAGATAAAGATCAATTATGGAGTCGATTTAGAAAAAAACTACTTTTGACTAAGTGCTGCCGTATGGCATACATTTGAATACAAAATTAGGCTACTGATTTTAAATAGGAATTTATGTATACTATTGTATTTATTGACTTTTTTCTAGTTAAATATATATCAAGGGCATGGATAATAACACATGTAATAAATGTAACGTAGTAGCTAACTCGTTAACAAATTCCTGTCCGAGCTGCGGCAGTAGATTTTTTTATGTAAACGATAGACAACGTATATTGGGCATTGCAACCCTTATTTGCATAGCCATAGCTGCAGGGTTCTTTACCTTCCTTCAATCGCTTCCAGCGATTGCCAGTTAGAGAACCTTAACATGAAAATGGATTTAACTTGGAAAAAATTATTAGGTGAAGGCCTGTCTAACGAGCAGATCGAAACGATGCTTTTAATCGGTGTTGTCCCAATTATTCTATTAACAATTTGGTTTATGGTCTTCCTCTACAATAATCTTGCTCCAGAACTTGAGAATTAACTCCAATATTACTTAAAAATAAGTGGTATTTTTAACTAGGCAAATACATGACGTCGTATACAGATATTGAGAAAAAGCAGTTAGTACTTAATTATTGCCAATTAAGGATGGGACAGGTTACACGAGGCGATGTCACTGAGATTGCCATACGTTGCGGTTATCTGACTGCAAATGGACATCTGTCAGAGTCTGGACGTTCACTTTCACGAGTACTTGCTGCAACTGATCGCGTCATGAAGGTCGCTTAAGACTTCAAACTACTTTATCTGTTGTTACGACAATGCTACCGCTGGCGTATTCAATTTTTTAAAATTAAAAAAAGCCAATTTAAAGTAATGGCGAATATTTATAAGATGTTGGCTTATTGAAATTTCGCATAGTAGGGTTTTGTTACTTCGGATATCATTAAGTATATTTTAATGAAAAAAGAAAATTTCCTCTTGTATGATATTAGTCGGTATAAGGTACTACTTTATTTTAGGGGTTCTTGTTTCACTATTGCCGCACTTTATTGGTTTTATCAGTTTCATGTCGCTAATTATAACGGGTTCGGAATCCAATTTAGATATCTTACTATTTGGGGCCTCACAGGTAATGTAGTTGTAACGGGTTTGTTATTAAAGCAAACCTTAACTGAGCAAAAAGAAAAATATTTTGCTATTGTCTCGACAGTTTAAACTTGGCATTATACAAGCCCTTGTATTGAGCTTTTCATATGTATTATGGACCGAAGTCGTAACGGGTCCATTGAACAACGTCCCAGTTGGCTTAATGACTGCTGGGCTTCCATATCCTTTTCTTAACGACATGGTACTTTCTGACCGGTTAGAATTTTATGGGATTTCAATTTTAACTGGAGTATTTTTTTACTTTTTATTTTGGTTAATCGATAGGTTAGGTATTTCGTATTTTTGGAGTTTAAAAAAATGACAAAAAGCCAAAATTTTATTGAACAATAGTTTCAATGTTACTTAAATTATGTAATTTATTAGGCCTAATTTGTTAACACAGGACTCGAATATGAAGCTTGAATTTCATCATATTAACTTTGTATCGGCTGATGTAAAAAAGATGCATGAATTTTACATTAAAGTGTTGGGTCTAGATAATATACCCATCGAGAATTTTCCAAGGCCGCCCGAAACCGAAAAAAAAGGGTATGATGGTGAAATAAAATTTGCAACAGACGGGGTAATACAAATGCATCTTGCGGAGAAAAACCTTGATGTCTCTCACAAGCACGACAAACATATAAATCCCGTTGAAAGAGGGCACATAGCGTTCCGAACGGATGATATTTCATCTTTTTTAAAAATTTTGGATGAAAAAAAAATACCATATTCTGATTATGGAACGACTTTTGCCAAGGAATGGCATCAGGTCTTTTTTCATGATCCGGAGGGAAATATAATAGAAGTACACCAGCGGGTATGAAAGATTGCATAATCCCGATCTTGAGGATACGTGATACGTATAAAAGTACAGACGGCAGGAAATTTTCCAGATAAAATTATCTATACTTTGTAGGTTTATTTATAACTTGTTAATAAGTATTTTGCTAAATTGAGCCCTTTTAAAAATAGAATTTATAATTAACTATCTGCGATTTTTCCAAATTAAATATAGCCCAAATATTATTGCTATACCAATAAGTGACTGGGGGGGTTAATGCGGACACCAAAAGGGATAAATTCGCTACGACACTTATAACGTATCCGCCCGAGGTTTCTCCAAGCAAAAGATAAATCAATACGAATAGCGCG
>CACOXV010000058.1 GCA_902631295.1 Paracoccaceae bacterium
ATAAATTAACTTAAAATTCGGATTTTAGTAGTTTTCTAGGCGATAATAATTGGATTTATGTTGGAAAACGTCTATGCTTGGTCAAAGCCAAAAATGGCGAATAAATGAGCAGATAAAATGGAAAACGAAGCTTTTACTTTTTGGGCGCTTTTTGGGCGTGCGACGATTACAGTTAAAATCGTGATGATTATGCTAATTGGGTCATCGTTCTGGTCGTGGTCGATTATCTTCAGAAAATTGATACTATTTAGGACAGCACGTTCAGAGGCGTCTAGTTTTGATCAATCTTTCTGGTCAGGAGAGCCGCTAGATGAGCTGTTTGAGAAATTAGGACCTGATCCAAGTGGACATACCGCGCGCGTTTTTGCCGCTGGTATGGTGGAGTGGGAAAGAAGTCATAGATCTGACGGAGTTATGATAGCCGGAGCACAAGCACGGATAGATAGGTCTATGGATGTAGCAGTAGTTAGGGAAGCTGAGGACTTGCAATCAGGACTCACAATTTTAGCAACAATCGGCTCTACGGCCCCATTCATCGGCTTATTTGGAACTGTATGGGGCATAATGAATGCTTTCATAGAGATTGCTGAACAACAAAATACAAATTTAGCAGTAGTTGCTCCAGGTATCGCTGAAGCGTTACTTGCTACAGGGCTAGGGCTTCTGGCGGCTATTCCAGCAGTTGTTTTTTACAATAAACTCAGTGCAGATTCTGATCGTATTGTTGCTGGATATGAAAGTTTTGCTGATGAATTTTCGACAATACTAAGCCGTCAATTGGATAGTTGAAATGGGTGCTGGAACGGTACAGGCACAGGTATCTAAAAGGAATAAACGCACTAAAAGAGCGCGCCCTATGTCAGAAATAAACGTCACACCATTTGTTGATGTAATGTTGGTTTTACTAATAATATTTATGGTAACTGCACCTATGCTGACGGTAGGCATTCCAATAGAGTTACCTAAAACATCCGCTAACGCGCTTCCCAGTGAAAATAATGTGCCACTCTCGATTACAATTTCTGCAGATAAGAAAATAGTGCTTCAAGAAACTCCCATTCCATTTGATCGGCTGATACCTAAGTTATCAGCAATATCAAAAGAGCGCGAGAGTGATTTGATTTACTTAAGGGCAGACGGATCCGTTCCTTACGAGTTTGTAGCAAAAATTATGGGAGCAATAAACGGGGCCGGATTCTCTAATGTTGGACTTGTTACTGATGTTGGGTCTCCAGACATTATGAACGTTGAGAATTAATAAAAGATGCATGTTGGGCACTATATTTCAGGTGCAGCGCATCTATCTTTCTTATTATGGCTTGTTCTTGGAGATGTTTTTACTTCTGAACCAGACGAAATCTCAATCACTTCAGTCTCGATTATTTCTACCCAACAGTTTGAAAAAGAATTTTTAACGGATACTATTCCTCAATTAAGTGATGAAATTGAGATTTTAACTCAAATTGAACCTGATCTAGCAACAAGTAATCCAATCGTCTCAGAGATTGATGAGCAAGTTCCTGCGATCTCTCCGAAAGTTCCCGATATTCCGAAGTTGCAGCCCGATAATATAGAATTGCCCGAACAGATTCAGTCGGTTAAACCTGAATTATCAATTGAACTGGATCAACCAGGGTTAAATCTAGATGATCCATCTCCTGCGCCACTACCAGAGACCACTGAAACCCAAAGTCCCGTGATAGCGGATAGGGTTGCTTCGGTTCCAGTCATCCCTCAAAATGAGGACGCATTCAATGACGATGTAATTGATAGTCTCAGTCAAATTCCGGCTGACCAAGAAAATTCGGATTTTAAAATAGAAGAACAAAATCAATCGAAGCGTGGAGCGACAACTGAAATAATTACCGAACCCAAAAAAAAGCCATCTGGTGCACCTAAGAAATCATTGAGACCAAAGGGGAGACCTCAAGTCCAAACTGAAAATGAAATAAAAGATACTCCGAGTGAAGATCTTGTAGATGCTGTAAGTTCAGCGTTGAGTAATATTGAAAATGAACGGGAAAACTCAGAAAGTCTAGATACTGTTTCTAACACGTCGTTAAACTCAGCCGCTACTATCGAGTCAATTGGAAATGCCTTACTCAAACAAATTGAGCCCTGTTGGAATGTTGATGTTGGAAACCAAAATGCCTATGTTAAGGTCACGGTGGCATTTTCGCTGGATAAAAATGGTAAAATTGAACGCAATGAAATAAAACTTGTTGCGAGCGAAGGAGGAGAAGGGTCAGCAGCTCGCAGTGCATTTACAAATGCAAAGAAAACAATTTTCAAATGTCAAAAGAAATGGGATGGATTTAATTTGCAAGATTTTGATTATGAGCAATGGCAACAGATTGTCCTCACATTCAATCCAGATCAGATGAGGAATAGGTAATGTTTCGATTTATTTTTGCAGCTTTCATAGTTTTGACTGGTGGTTTAGCATCCGCAGCCCCACTTCGAATTGAGATAACGCAAGGGGTAATCGAGCCTATGCCGTTCGCGGTGCCAGTTTTTATAGCGGAGACCCCGAATGCTGTCGAAGTAGCTCGTAATTTGACTAGCGTGGTTCGCAATGATCTCACTGGAACGGGATTATTTCGGGAAATTCCAAGGTCCGCTCATGTTAGTAAAATTACTAGTTTTTCGTCGCCTGTTCAGTTCAGTGATTGGCAAGTAATTAATGCTGATGCACTGATTACTGGCTCAGTATCAGTCAATAACAGTGGCAAAGTCACGGTCATGTTTAGGGTTTATGACGTATTCTCTCAGCAGGAACTAGGTTCTGGCCTCAGGTTCTCTGGGAGTGCTAATAGCTGGCGGCGCATAGCTCACAAGGTAGCCGATGAGGTGTACAGCCGGATTACAGGGGAAACAGGTTATTTTGATAGTCGCATTGTTTTTGTTTCTGAAACAGGGGGTAAAGCACAGCGAAGGAAAAGGCTTGCTTTGATGGATTATGACGGCGCAAACGTTAAGTATTTGACGGATAGTAATTCGATAGTAATGGCCCCTAGGTTTTCTCCAAAAGGAGATCAAGTGCTCTATACCAGTTATGCTTCTGGATTTCCTCAAGTTCAAATACTTAATGTCCGTAATGTTCGAAGTAAGCCTTTAATAAGCCAAGCCGGTACGATGACTTTTGCACCAAGATTTTCTCCAAACGGGAAGACAGTTCTTTATTCCTTAGAGAACGGCGGTAATGTTGATATATATCGAATGCAATTATCAAATGGCGCAGTAAAACGTTTAACACGCTCTCCAGCTATTGAGACGGCCCCCAGTTTTTCTCCAGATGGAAAGCAGGTTGTGTTTGAAAGTGATAGATCTGGTTCACA
>CACOXV010000059.1 GCA_902631295.1 Paracoccaceae bacterium
CAGGTGCATCTTACGCCCTTGGCGTTGTAATAACTCGAGGTTTCTGCACAGATCATCCAACATTATCACTGACAATTACTCATAATGCATTTTATGCATTAGTTGGGGCACTAATGGTAACATTCATTCCAAATTTACCAATTCCAGTTGACGTTAAAGTTGCGAATTCATTTGTTTTTTCCGGTTGGATAAAGCTAACACCGATTATAATAATAATGATCGGAATTACATCGCTTACGCATATTTTGGCTATGACTTCTTCGATAAGGGCTTACCAATTAGCAGAGAGCAGTTTTGTTGCTCCGTTTGAATACACTTATTTAATTTTTGCTATATTGATTGACTTCATCGTCTGGCAATATATCCCCAGTGCTCAAGGTATAATTGGCGTTACGATGATTATCAGCGCTGGGGTGACGATTGCGCTAAGAGAGCGTCACAGAATATTAGAGGCAGGGCGAACCAAGGCTTAGATTAAATTCATCATAAGGTTTTCACCTTTGGTTAAGGCTATAAGATCTTTGGTTACTACTTCTGCTTGGCTTTCCCAATAATTGGCTACTATTGAACCAACTAACGGTTTCTTTTTTATATCATGGATTTTTATAAATTGAGTAAATCCACTTTTACCTGCAATTAATAGATCACCTGTCTTCTGTTCCAAAAGTTGACCTACTCGAAGTACTTTATTGGGAATAGAATTTGTTGATTTAAATCGGTATTAAAGATCATGCTCTGGCTCATCTCCTATTTCACTCATTTTTAATGTAAGTGCTAATTTCATTTGTTGAACAATATCTCCGTATCTTGGATCGGAATAAACATTAAATAATTCTAACGGATCTTCTTGGCAGTCGAATAATTCCCATTCTCTATCCTCACCGCCATGGTTTGTTCCGGGTAATTCGAAACCTTCATTATACCAGTATATGAGCTTATACCTTTGGTCTCTGATGCCATAATGCGAGTATGCATTATGATCAGGATCCCGATGCATCCAGTATCTGTGATATACAACTGTCTGCCAATTTTTTGGTATGTTTCCAGTCATAAGTGGTAGTAAACTGCAGCCTTGCATATAAGTTGGAATTGCAAGTTGAGCAGCATCCAGAAAAGTCGGGGCAAAATCTATGTTACAGGCCAAATTCTTAATTATTTGAGAAGCTTTAACCTCTTTTGGAAAACGTGCAACTAAAGGCATTTGCAGAGACTCTTCGTACATAAACCTCTTGTCGAACCAGCCATGGTCTCCAAGGAAAAAACCCTGATCCGATGTATAAATAACAAGGGTATTCTCTGCCAGTTTATTACTATCCAAATAGTCTAACAAAGCGCCCACGCTTTCATCGATAGATGCAATTGTCCGCAAATATCGCTTAATATATCGCTGATATTTAAACTGGCCTAGTTCCTCCTTAGTGTTAAAAGTATATACTTTTCCCGTATCTTTATCTATCAGGCGTAGTTTTGAGACATCATCCGGGTTTGGTATTTTACGGTGAGGCATGTCAGGTCTAACCCGTTCGCCAACTTCTAATCCACCCTCCGGTTGAACCAGTCCCAAATCATCATATTTCATATCATCTTTAACACGCATTTTAGCCTCTGTGGCGGCTTTAGCCCGATTCTTGTAATCATCATCAAAGGTTACTGGAATTTTTACATCCCCTTTAAATAAATTTCGATTTTTTGGGTGTGGTTCCCACTCTCTATGGGGTGCTTTGTGATGGCACATTAGAAAAAAAGGTTTGTTTTTATCTCTAGTATTTAGCCAGTTAATGCACTTAGAAGTTATGATGTCTGTAACGTAGCCGAATTCTTCTTTTTCCTTGCCCATTTCAATCATGAATGGGTCAAAGTATTCTCCCTGGCCTGGCAAAACTGACCAAAAGTCGAATCCTTTTGGTTCATAGGATTTTCCCTCACCAAGATGCCATTTACCCACAACTGCAGTTTGATACCCGCCAGTTTGTAAATGTTTTGCAACATTTGGCAACTCGTTATCCATGTAGGTATCAAGTGTTTTTACGCAATTTACGTGATTATATGTACCGGTTAAGATTGCAGCGCGGCTTGGTGTGCAAATAGAGTTGGTTACATAGCAGTGGTCAAACCGAACACCCTCTTCGGCAAGTCTATCTATATTTGGTGTTGAATTTAAACCACCCCCATAACTACTTATTGCTTTTGAGGCGTGATCATCAGCCATAATAAACAAAATATTTGGTTTGTTTTTCATGAAGCCAAGCTAACTTAAAATTATGGGTAGTAATACTGAAAAAGCTTATTTTAAGATATAAATTTTTTGTATAATAAAAGAAAAAAAATTGAGTAATTATTTCCGATCTACGCATAAAGCAAAAGATGGATACCAGCAAAAGTAGTCATTTGATAGCAAAATATTTGAATGATTTTGCATTTGTACTACTTCACCTTTTCAAAAGGAGTTTTAATATGGCAAAAATATTACCTGTAATGATTGCAGCACTGTTTTTATCACAGCCGCTAAATGCAGCTGGTGGTTACAGCAGCGGTACTTCGTCGGCTACAAAATCGAGTACAGATCCATTCGCTGCGGTTTATCAAATGATTGAAGCACAAAAATTTGTAGAAGCGCATAGTGCATTGAAACAACTTAATGTACCATCTAAACAAGCAGATAAATTTAACTTGTTGGGTTTTACAGCGCGGAAAAGCGGTGACTATGCATCTGCAGCTACTTACTACGAGCAAGCGTTGTCAATTGACCCGAAACATCTTCGAGCTTTGGAATACCAAGGAGAACTTTATATTAAGTTAGGACAGTTCACTGAAGCAGAAGAAAATTTAAAGAAAATTCAGAAAATCTGTTGGCTTCCATGCAACGAGGAAAAGTTGCTTTCGGAAGCAATAGACCTGGCGATGAAAAATTAAGATAACGCTGGTATAGAAAGCAAGCTTACAGTTACGGCGTGATTTCTCGTTTAGTCTCGCCGTAAAAAGAGCCTGCCGACTAACGGCATGCCCAGACACACTAGTTTTGCATTACAATTACTCGGTCCGGTTTGCGTAATGTTATTTAAATAGCATTGAGGAATTAAGATCCAATGGGAAAATTAAACATATTATCGGTTTTATTTGTTATATTCGGATTTGCCTCCAGTGTTTATGCAGATACTTCTGGGAAGCTAACTTTTGAGATTACCTCTCCCGGCCAAGGCGAAAGTGCAAAACTTGGTCAAAGGGCATCATTGCATTACATTGGAAAGCTAGATGATGGTACCATTTTTGACAGCTCGCACAGTAGGGGGGAACCTTTCTCTTTCACACTAGGTGCCGGGC
>CACOXV010000060.1 GCA_902631295.1 Paracoccaceae bacterium
CTTTGCTAAAATTTTCAACAGCGAGAAATGCCAAGCGCGACACTAATTCACATGATGCTTCTTTTTCAATTTCACTTTGGACATTCATTTCTTCAGCTCCTGTATTAGCCAAAGACCAGGAAAAAGTCATAATTAAAATGAAGAAACTGAGGAATCTGATCATACATTTAGGTCCAAAAAAAGATTTGTGATTTACGATTATTGTTAGAAAACTATGTAAGTGTAACATGAATAGTTGGTTGATTTCCACTCCTAACGTTTAAGAGATCGACTAAACCAATTTTCGTTTTCATATTTAGCTATAATCTTTTGCCTTTTCAAACATCTATTAAAATTAGATGAGTTTGAAGTGTAACCATACTCAGAACATAACGCTTTAAGTTCAGCGATATTGATTTCGTTAATTTTTTCACATGAAGATAAAAAACTTGAAGCAACAAGTATTGTGAAGAAATATCTAAAGAAAATCACTGATTAGAACCCATGTTTACGTTTGCTGAGCTAACTTCTATGTGCAAATGAACTTATGTGTAAAGTACCAAGGTTCAAACTTAAAGTAAGTCTAATAACCATTAATTACGATATTTCGAATTACAAACTATCCTAATGTAACGGTGAAAAAGATGACTTGTCCATTCTGTCCCAATAAGAACTAAGCCTCGGATCTCTTATTAGCCCGTTACTTAGCAAACCCGTGTCTTCTACTTTTAGGTAAATCTGCTCGGCAAGTTTAATTTTGCTACCTGAAAGTCGCATTACTACGTGTCTGCGAGTAAGTTCACTAGGATGGTGAAGCCCTGCAGCTTCGGGTAATTATTTAAGTGCTTCCCGGGTATTTTTTGAAAGTTAAAAACACGGACAACTCTTAAGAGAAACAATGGCCTGTGAAGCGGATATGAACCACTGGCGCTAATATAATAGAACGGCTTTTATATAGAAGTACCATATTTGTAGCACTTGTCTAAGCGAATGCAACATAGCCTAGCGGATACTGCTAACTACTATTCAAAGCCAGAATAATATTGAGAAACCCACAAATACTGGTGCTATAAATATTAGTGCAACTAGCAGAACACGCACAGCACTCCAAACCATTACGGATGGCGTTGATGAATTTTCCATAATACCTGCTCTTTTTTATTTTTTTTAAAAATATCATAAAGGCACTCTGTACGATATTTTTATTTATTTATATAGACTTACCGTGTGTTATTTATCCCACATGTACAAAATATAGTATTATCAATTATCACAGCCTGCTATATTTACTGCCAGAGTATATAAAAATGCTACTAGAACATGCGGTTGGGCATTCTTTTAGGTCAAGGGTGAAGCGAGTGAAATATATCTATATAATCGGAGGAACAGTGGTAATTCTGGTTATCATTTCTTTAGTTATTTTTTTGCCTCCATATTTTGAAAAAAAACAAAAACAAAGGGATCGTAGTTTGGGGTGTTTACAATATCGGCAAATGCTAAAGGAATCTGAAAAAAGTTACGCACTTAATCCCAATGGTAAAAAATGGGTCAGAGAAAGTATGGCAGCAGAAGGTTTGCGGAAGGATTTTGGTTGTACTGATATTAATAACGGATAAAATTATAATCAGAAGCCAAAGTTGATTTGAAAACCCATCAGTCCATAAGTGGAAAACATTTGTAAGATAAAAACAACCAAAGTAGCCACTAGTGCTAATATTAACGCAGTATACAAATGCAAACCTTTACCCTCTGAAAGAAAATTATAAGTGACTATTCATTATAGATTTATCCTAAAATAGTTTTCAATAAGTTCAAAGTTTGCAAATTCATTCACACTTGCATTTTATTTCCAACAAAAGTTGTTAGGTGTCTCATTTGATGAAGGATTGTTTTGTATTAAATAGATCTTTAAGATTTACAAAGAGCAACCAAAAAATATGAAATTTAACTACAGCGAAGCTGAACTAAGTGAAATTGTGCAAATGGCTTTATCTGACCACATCTCGTTTGCAGATATAAATACACAATACGGACTTGGTGAAAAAGAAGTTGTAAAACTCATGCGCCTAAATTTGAAAAAAGGATCGTATAGAGCTTGGCGCAAGAGAGTGAACACCTTTGGCTCGAGACGAGAGTTTTACAAATAATTTAATGCTATTTAGATTTAAACCTTGGGAAAAAATTTGACAGATCATCAACCCAAAAAACATAGAAAAATAATACATTTTTTACAAAATAAATTAAAAATTATTATAATTACTTCAATAATCTTAATTAGTGTCTGTTCCCTTTGCGTTGCCGCTTATTATTATATTCCAAAATATTTTGAAGCAAAGCAAAAGAAACGAGATGCTACAAGAAAATGTAAAAGTTATCGCGCTTTGGCAGAAATTGCATATGGTTTATATAAAGAAGATCCAAACGGTACCGAATGGCAAGAAAAATTTGAGGAAGCACAAAAACGCCAGGCTCAATATAAGTGCACATCCGTTATTTCTATCTCACAGTAAAAGTTATTGAAATTATTTTTAGTATTAAAAATATCTTTAAAAAAGGAACTCTGGCGCAGTTTTGTAGCAGAAAATTAAATTTACATCAACATTCTTGACCATTGTTTTGTCTTACTGGTATTTTAATATCTTCGACTAAGATTATATTATGGATTTATAATCAGATATTTTAATTTATTATTCTTATAAGCGTATTTTCCAAACCATACAGCATCGCAAGATCAAAGAATATTTTTGCATTGTCAGGATGTAACCTAATGCAGCCAGCAGAGGCAGGCTCACCGAGACTATTAATCTGCCGAGTACCATGTATTGCATAGTCACCATCGAAAAATACTGAAAATGGCATCTCGGCGCCATCATAAATGCTTGATTTGTGATTTTTTGAAAGCCATTTTGCTGTCCAACTTCCTCTGGGCGTAATTTTTCCTTTGCGCGCTGATGAAATATCCCACTCACTCAAAAACCTCCCCCTTTCATAAAGTTGTAATTTTTGGTCACCAATTCTTATTAAGGCAATTACAGGCGTTAGTGGCTCCGGATAGTTTTGATACAAGAAAGAGTCGTCCAGAAGTAGTGACGGTTCTAGATCCTCAACACTGGGTTTGAAAAGCTTGTTTTGAAGTGAAACATAGGTGAAAAATTTTCTATCGACTTCTGCATAAGGTATATCAAGACTGTTATTAAACGCGAAGTTCATTGGTACACTGGGAAAATTAAATTGTTTTTCTACAGTCTTTTCAATAGGGCTTTCAATGATCAAGGAGCTCT
>CACOXV010000061.1 GCA_902631295.1 Paracoccaceae bacterium
GTTTGGTAGCTATGTTTGGAATCCAGGCCATCATAAACGTTGGGGTGGCAGTTAGATTGCTTCCTGCTAAGGGTATGACCTTACCTTTTGTCAGCTACGGTGGCTCTTCGATAATTGCAATGGGTATTACGGTAGGAATGCTTCTCGCTTTAACACGAAATAGGCCTCAAAAAGACATTGGTGATATTTTTAATGGAAATTAATTTATGAATGATCCTTTGTTGGTTTTGGCTGCTGGTGGAACAGGAGGTCACATGTTTCCAGCTCAAGCAATTGCCGAGGAGATGGTAGCAAGCGGCTGGCAAGTAAAATTATCTACAGACAGTAGAGGTGCTCGCTATTGCGAAAACTTTCCCTCAGATGTGGAGGTTTTGATTGTAAATTCCGCAACCTTCTCAGGCAGATCAATTTTTGGAAAGCTATCCGTTCCACTAAAAATCTTTTATGGTGTTTTTCAGTCATTACTTTGGTTTAAAAGAAACAAACCAAGCTGCGTAGTTGGTTTCGGTGGTTACCCAAGTATTCCGGCCATTACGGCTGCGCTTATATGGCGTATTCCGACAATATTACATGAACAAAATGGTGTATTAGGACAGGTTAACAAGCTTTTTGCAAAGAAGGTCGATTTTGTAGCATATGGAATAGCGCCAGAAAGCTTAAGCTCTGCGAATTCATTATATACTGGTAATCCTGTTAGAAATTCTGTTTTAAAGTTTAATGCTTCTCCTTACATACCTCCGGGTGATTATCCAATAAACGTGCTCGTTATTGGGGGTAGTCAGGGAGCTAGAATTATGTCTGATATTGTACCCGCCGCTTTGTCATTATTATCAGAAAAAAACAAAAAAAATTTGCGGGTCGCGCATCAGGCTCGTCCTGAAGACAAAGATAGAGTGATTAAATTGTATTCTGAACACAATATTGATGCAGAAGTTTCTAGCTTTTTTGATGATGTGCCTAGGCGAATTTCAGAGGCTCAGTTGGTAATAAGTCGGGCAGGAGCTTCTTCGGTTGCTGATATTGCGACGATTGGTCGTCCTTCGATCCTAGTTCCGTTGAAATCCGCCCGAAGAGACGAGCAGTCTATAAATGCCGAGAGTATGACAAGTATAAATTCAGCAATCAGTTTTGTGGAAGATGATTTCACTGAGGAAAAACTGTCAAAGTGTATTGCTAAATTTTTGGCATCTCCTAAAAAAGCAGAGGCAATGGCCATTGCCGCTTTAACGAGGTCGTCCGAAAATTCTGTTCAAATGATGTCTGAATTAATAATTCGCTTGGTGAAAGAAAAAAAAGACGTATCAAGGCCTGCAATTAAGCCTATTGATAAAGGAACTTCCCAATGAGTGTGTCTACGAAGTTTCCAGTAGAAATAGGGCCGATACATTTCATAGGCATTGGTGGAATAGGTATGTCGGGCATTGCAGAGATCTTAATTAACCAAGGATATACTGTTCAAGGTTCTGATTTGAAGGAAACTGAAATTACTTCACGATTAGAACGTATGGGTGCTTCCATAAAAATTGGTCATAATAAAAATAACCTTATGAATGTTGCCGTTGTTGTGATTTCTTCTGCAATTAATAGCGATAATCCTGAGTTAAATTATGCACGTTCTGCTGGTCTGCCAGTTGTTCGTAGAGCTGAAATGCTTGCAGAACTAATGAGAATGAAATCGAACGTTGCTATCGCGGGAACGCACGGCAAAACCACAACTACCACGTTAGTTGCTACCTTATTAGATGAAGGTGGTTTTGATCCAACTGTGATTAATGGAGGGATAATTCATGCGTACGGTTCCAATGCAAGAGCGGGAGCCGGTGAATGGATGGTCGTAGAAGCTGATGAAAGCGATGGAACCTTCACACGGTTACCTGCAACCATAGCGCTTATTACAAACATCGACCCCGAACATTTGGAGCATTGGGGTGATTTTGACGCACTAAGGCAAGGTTTTTTAGATTTTATCTCTAATATCCCTTTTTATGGGGTTGCGGTTTGTTGCAGTGACCACCCCGAGGTACAAAAACTTATTGATAAAATTTCTGATCGCCAAATTAAAACCTTTGGTCTTAATGCTCAGGCTGATATTAGAGCCATAAACCTTCATTACGATGAAGGTCGGGCACATTTTGATATCAAATTTCAAAAGGAGAATTGTACTATTACAGACTGTATTCTTCCCATGCCTGGTGATTATAATGTTTCAAATGCTTTGGGTGCAGTTGCAGTAGCGCATCATTTGGGTGTTGAAAATAATAAAATTCGCAAGGCATTAGCTTATTTTAAGGGTGTTAATAGGAGGTTTACAAAGGTTGGGGAATTAAATGGGATAACATTCATTGATGATTACGCCCATCACCCAGTTGAGATATCTGCAGTATTAAGAGCTGCAAGGCAGATAAGTTCAGGGCGAATTATAGCAGTTCATCAGCCCCACAGATATACTCGCCTTGGCACGCTCTTTAAGGATTTTTGTTTGTGTTTTAATGATGCTGATATAGTTGCAATTTCGGATGTTTACTCTGCTGGAGAACAAAAAATTCCTGGAGTAAGTAAAGATGATCTTGTAACAGGATTGACTCATCACAGCCATCGTCATGCTGTTGCCGTTTCTAATTTACAAGAACTGTCAAAACTGGTGGCCGATAATGCTCAATCGGGTGATCTTGTTATATTCTTAGGTGCTGGGAATATAAGCTCTTGGGCCAGTGAACTTCCAAAACTTTTATGTAATGAGTATTGATATGTTTTTTAAGCTTCCCAAAACTCGTGGTAAACTGACTGACAACCAGATGCTATCTGATCTAACTTGGCTGAGGGTAGGCGGTCCAGCAGAATATTTTTTTCAACCTTCGGACTTAGAAGACTTAATGTATTTTTTATCAAAGTTGCCTGAAAATATATCTCTTTTTCCTATAGGCGTAGGCTCCAATCTCCTTGTGCGTGATGGGGGAATTAAGGGTGTAGTCATAAGACTAGGAAAAGG
>CACOXV010000062.1 GCA_902631295.1 Paracoccaceae bacterium
TAAGCAGCAGTTCTTTGATAGATTGCTTTATTTAGCTCTAGATGCGTTCGAATGCCCCGCGGAGAGAGATCCATAGATCCCGCTATTGCATTTTCGATTTTTTTATCAGGTACCGTTCCAGTTCCGAAGGTATCCACATAAATAGAAAGTGGATGAGAAATACCAATTGCATAGCTCAGTTGAATTGCACATTTTTTAGCTAGGCCTGCCGCAACTACATTCTTTGCTAGATACCTCGCTGCATAGGCTGCAGAGCGATCTACTTTAGTTGGGTCTTTACCAGAAAAAGCCCCTCCACCATGCGGAGCAGCACCACCATAGGTGTCGACTATTATTTTTCTACCAGTTAAACCAGCATCACCGTCGGGACCACCAATTACGAATTTTCCCGTAGGATTTACATGCCAAGAGGTGGAACTGTCGATCCAGTCAGATGGTAAGGTTTGCAATATATAAGGTTTAACAATATCATGAACATCATCCGAGGATAGTGAGGCATCCAGATGTTGCGTAGACAAAACTATAGAAGTAATTCCTACAGGAACACCACGTTCATAGCGCACTGATAACTGCGATTTAGCATCTGGACCCAGACTCGGTTCAACACCTGATTTACGCACCTCAGCCAAACGCATCAAAATGGCGTGACTATATTGTATGGGTGCCGGCATTAAATCAGACGTTTCATCCGTCGCGTAGCCGAACATTATACCCTGATCGCCTGCACCCTCTTCCTTATCACCATCTGCGTTAACTCCCTGAGCAATATGCGCAGATTGCTCGTGAAGCAAATTTGTTATTTCGACAGTTTCATGATGAAATTTTTTCTGTTCATATCCAATGTCTTTAATACAAGCTCTTACGATTTCATCAATCCGACCCATTTGCTTTGACAACAAATTTTTATCAGAAAGGCCAACTTCTCCACCAACCACTACTCTATTAGTAGTGGCAAAAGTTTCACAAGCCACTCTGGCCTCTGGTTCCAACGATATAAAGGTATCTAAAACAGCATCGGATATTCTATCGCAAACTTTATCAGGGTGTCCTTCAGATACAGACTCTGAAGTGAAAATGTAAGATTCACGAGACAAGATTTCTGCTCCGGTAATTAAAATTCACGCGTCAGGAAGCCGTTGCGTGCAATACTTTGGTTAATCATAAAAATCACAAGGGTCAATAGTATCTTTTATGAATTAAGTGCAGAAGCAAGAGAGAGAAAATCATTATAAAAAAAATACTATTACCCCAATTATAATAAATCGTAGGCTGGAAAGCCTTTGGTAGACCTAATTCCATTGACCCTTCAGTTTCCAAGGGCAGACTGTCAACTATATTTCCATTTGCGGAAATGACTGCAGAAATCCCTGTATTAGCGGATCTTGCAACTGGCAAACCGGTTTCAATAGCTCTCATTTTTAATATTTGAAGATGCTGGTATGGACCAGAAAAACGACCAAACCATGCATCATTTGTAATTTGAAGAATAAAATCAGGGCGAGTAGGAGTTGCTCTTAAAAAACTAGGGAAAATGGCTTCATAACAGATTAGGGGTTGGAAACGTAAATCAGGCTCAACTTCAATTAAGTCAGGGCCATGACCTCTAGTGAAGCTCGAGCCATAAGAATTAACCATTGCTCTAAGACCAAATTTACTGAGAAGACCGGACAATGGCAAATACTCTCCAAATGGAACAAGAATTGACTTGTCATATATTAACTGTTTTTCACCGCCTTTTTGTAATACAAGTGAATTACGCAAATTATCATTTTCATCAAAGCGAAGAGCCCCAAATACCACTGGCATTCCAGCAGAAGCCTTATCTATCGCCCCTAACAGTTCATCAGCAAAATTTAGTGGTTGATAAATTGCACTTTCCGGCCAAACTACTAGATCCACTTTCTTTGCTGCCGCCGTGGCATTTATCATTCGATCAAAAAAAACTGGTGCTAGGTTTTCATCCCATTTTTTACTCTGAGATGCGTTTGGTTGCACGAGTAAAATCATTTTATCAGTAAATAGGACTGGTTGGTTTTGCCGTTGCCATCCCCAAAAAAACAATGACAAAATAACAAGCACTACAATAAAAGTTGCGGGGATTTTTTTAGTTTCAATTAAATAGACTAAATACATCGCGATTGTAAAAACGAAAACCCCGAAGCCAAAAGGACCGAAAATCGCCAGTAGCTGACCCAAAGGAGAACTTACAAATAAGGATGCGATTGTACCCCATGGAAAACCTGTTAAAAAAAAGGACCTAAAGTACTCTGCAGTAGCTATCCCCAGCAATAGTGCCCACCTTGCACCCAA
>CACOXV010000063.1 GCA_902631295.1 Paracoccaceae bacterium
ATGCATAAGAGCCAAAATAATCGAATAGGAAATAACCTAATGCACGACATTAAAAGCATCCGAGAAAATCCGCAAGATTTTGACCAAGCTTTACAGCTTCGCGGCATTTATGGAATGTCTGCAAAAATTCTTTCGCTAGATGAAGAACGCAGGTCTGCAATTTTAGACGCTGAAACAGCAACAGCTGATCAGAATAAAGCTGCTAAGGAGATAGGTAAAGCAAAATCATCAAATGATGAAAATGCTTTCAAAATACTTCGAGATTTGGTTTCAAGCAAAAAGAAAGAGGTTGCTTCAAAAAGTGCAAGGGCGAAAGAATTAGATCAAGAGTTAACTGATTTATTGATGACTATTCCTAACCTTCCATTGAGCGATGTTCCGGTTGGTAAAGATGAATTAGAAAATGTCGAAATATTTAAGTGGGGAACGCCACCAGAAATAAAAAATGCTAAAGAGCACTTTGAGATAGCTGGCGCGAAACCCGGAATGGATTTTGAGACAGCATCAAAACTTTCAGGATCTAGATTTGTTTTACTCCGCGGGTCCATCGCTCGCGTGCACCGCGCTCTATCGCAGTTCATGCTGGATATTCATGTCACTGAGCATGATCTTACAGAAACTATGACGCCAGTTTTAGTTCGAGACGAAGCAATGTATGGAACAAATCAGTTACCTAAATTTGCTGAGGATAGCTATAAAACAACCAACGGATGGTGGTTAATACCAACATCGGAAGTGACATTAACGAATACAGTTTCTGGACGCAACTTATCAGAGGCTGATCTACCAATTAGGCTTACTGCACATACATTATGTTTCCGATCAGAAGCAGGATCCGCGGGCAAGGACACATCTGGTATGCTCAGGCAACATCAGTTTGAAAAGGTCGAGATGGTCTCAATAACCCATCCAGATCAATCGCTTGCGGAACATACTAGGATGACTAAGTGTGCACAGGCAATTTTAGAGAAATTATGTTTACCTTACAGGATAGTTGTATTGTGCACTGGAGATATGGGTTTTGGAGCTCGAAAAACTCACGACTTGGAGGTGTGGTTGCCCGGACAAAACAAATACCGAGAAATATCCTCAGTATCAGTTTGCGGCGATTTTCAAGCAAGGAGAATGCTCGCGAGATTTAAGCCAACCGATGGGGGTAAATTGAAGTTTGTGCACACCCTCAATGGATCCGGTGTGGCAGTGGGTCGTTGCTTAATCGCAGTGTTAGAGAACGGCCAAAATGAAGACGGTTCAATATCATTGCCTGCAGCATTAAGTCCGTATCTAGGCGGCTGTAATCGAATAAGTTCTACTGGGCATCTGGAATAAAAGGATATATTTTTTGGCAATAAAGTATCAACATTAAATGCTTCTATAAATGCTTTTTCAACTTTGAGGGTTGTGATTTTTTTTGGTTTTTAAATGGATTTTTATCTGCCTGTGAGCGCATAGTTAGTCTGATTGGAGTTCCAGGCAAATCAAATGCTTCTCGCAATCCATTTACTAAATATCGACTATAGCTTATGGGTAATTTACTGGGATTGGAGCACATAACGACAAAACCGGGTGGACGTGACTTTGCCTGTGTAATATATCTCAACTTTATTCTTTTACCATTCGGAGCTGGAGGTGGATGGGCAGCTATCATTTCACTAAGCCAAATATTAAGAGGAGAGGTAGCAATTCTTTTGTTCCAAATCTTGTGAGCCTTCATTATTTCGCTATTCAATCGGTCTATTCCACGGCCATTTTTTGCTGAAACAGTAACTAAAGGCGCACCTCGTAATTCTGGCAAAAGGCGCTGAAAGGTCTCCCTCATGTTGCGCAATTTTTCCTGCTTATTTTTTTCTACATCCCATTTATTTACCGCTACCACAATAGATCGACCTTCTCTCTCAGCAAGACCAGCAATTCTAAGATCTTGTTGCTCAAAGGGGATAGCAGCATCAAGCAAAACGACTACAACTTCAGCAAATTTTATAGCCCTAAGGCCATCCCCAACAGATAATTTTTCAATTTTATCGTTTATCTTTGCTTTTTTCCTCATACCTGCCGTATCAAAGACACGCATAGGTACCCCTTGCCAATCCAATTGAATGGAAATTGCGTCCCGGGTTATTCCAGCTTCAGGACCAGTTAAAAGTCTTTCCTCGCCAATAATTTTGTTAATTAATGTGGACTTTCCAGAGTTTGGGCGACCTATCACCGCTACTTGTAGCGGCCTCTCTTTTGTTGGAAGTCTATATTCCGACA
>CACOXV010000064.1 GCA_902631295.1 Paracoccaceae bacterium
TGATGGTCAGTCCTTTTTTGAATTTGGAAGAGAGAAAATTCGTAGCGATACCGAAGGTAAATCATATTACAAAAATTGGCATGTTGCAGAGAAAAATAGCAATTTTGTAGGAGCATTTTTCGGTTTTATTGTTGATAATCCATACCCAGAAATTGATTATGAGGACGAGCCAGAATGGTGGATCCCATTTAAGGAACTGGAAATGCTTGCGAGTGGAACATGGTTACTCCAAGTAATATCCATCTTACCAGAACATCGAGGGAAAAATTATGCAAAAGATCTGCTTTTAAAAGCTGAACAAGTGGCACTAGAGCATAGTGCAAAGAAAATCACTCTTCAGGTTGAACAAGTCAATAAAATAGCAATGAAAGCATACCTTGCTAATGGCTATCAAGAGGTAGGCCGAAGGGAATTTATCCCATTTCCATTCTCTAACGATAGTGGAGACTTAATATTAATGGAGAAAACCTTATCATAGTAACTTTCTGAGCGATTACTAATGAAAATTATTTCTTATCATCAACTAACAACCCAGGAAGGTGGCCTTCAAGTTCAAAAGGGAATGAACTTTGGGGTAAAGAAAAATTATTCAATTGTATTAATGTCGACTGCTAAGAACGCACCTTACGTGGATGAAGTATTTGACGATGGGGTAATTGAGTATGAAGGGCATGATGCACCCAAAAGCACTGACTACAACAAAAAAATGGTTGATCAGCCTGCATACACAAAAACAGGCCGATTGACTGAAAATGGGAAGTTCCTAAAAGCAGTCGATGACTTTAAAAAATTTAAACGAAATGCAGCAAAAATTCAGGTATACCGCAAAATTAAGCCAGGAGTGTGGGTTGATATGGGGTTTTATGAGTTGATGGACGGTTATCAACGAAATGACGGCAATCGTAATGTTTTTAAATTTCTTTTAAAACCGATCTTTGATTTCGATTCTGATGGGGAAGATTTTCAAGATATTGTCCATGATCGTCAAATTCCTGGCGATGTTCAAAGAGAAGTATACGAAAGAGACAATGGACAATGCACTCAGTGTGGCTCAACTGAAAATCTTCATTTTGATCATATCATACCATTTTCAAAAGGTGGCTCATCTAAAACTGCATCAAATATTCAGTTACTCTGCGCTAAACATAACTTAAAAAAGGGTGCTAAGTTTGTGTAAGCCCCCTCCTACACTGCGCAAATAGTATCTTTAGCTCAAATCCCGTTCCATACCCCTGCCCGATTGTTTTGTTTGACCACCCTCCAAGTTGGTCAATCATTTCAGATTGAATGCCTGCATTTCTCAATCGGTCTCTAAAACTGTGCCGGAATGAATGAACCACAGCATCGGGAACATACTGCTTTAGCCACTTATTCAAAGCTGCAGATGCAGAGTTGCCATTACAACTTTTCTCATCAGTATATGAATTGAATAAAAACTGACTAACCCTTTGCCGATGCATAATTATTATTGCTTCATGCGCAGCCCCAACCAATGGGATAAGTCGTTTACTACCAGAGGTCTTTAAAGGCCGCCATGGATGCGGTTTAAGGCAAATGTGAGGATACTCATGATCTAAATTAATGTCATTCCATAGAAGCCCTAGAGCCTCTGAGAGCCTCATTCCTGTGTCCGATAGTAATGCTATCAGAAGTCTTTTCTCATCTGCTATTTCCAAGCAGATTTTCTGAACACGTTTTATATCCTCAGGTGATATTGATAGTCTCTTAGGCCGTTCATCGGTTGGAAGAAACGTATTTGCAAAGGCATTTTTACAATCCAATCCGTCTTCATGGATAGTGAGATTAAATACAGCCCGAATTGTTGAAAATATTCGCCTGATAGAAGATGTCGATAGCCCTTTATCTATCAACCAATCTCTAAACTTTGCTGCGTCAGAACTAGAGTAAGAATCGAGTGATCTATCCCCTAACCTTTCAACTACATAACCGATATTTCTATGTGCTGCAGTGAAGAATAATTCCAATCTATTACCACCTTTCAATCGGCAATATCTTTCTAAAGCATCAGACAGTTTAAGAGCATATGATTTGGAATGTTTTAAAAGCTGCTGTGTTGTTAATTTATCAGCTGCAGGAATATCCATGTTTGCAACTCTGAGCTGCAACCAGAAGTCATCTAACTTCCCTGCCATTGATTTAGTGGCAGCAAGAGCAGATTTTCTATTTCTAGTTTTTAGGCAAATAACA
>CACOXV010000065.1 GCA_902631295.1 Paracoccaceae bacterium
GATACAAAGCCATTAATCCAACTCATATAACCCAGTTGTGTCCACTGATGATCCGTTGCTAGATACTTTCCGCATGTTATATTACCAGGAAAAAAAGGGAGGTATTCTGCACTCGCTTTGTTAGCAAAGAGAACAACGGATAATATGGCTATTCTTGTTATTACAACGATAAAACCAATAGCACCATTACTGAAGACGCAATACCAGCATAATAGAAGCCATGTCTAATTGGCTTGGTAGATTTATTGGATAGTGCCATCAACCAACCTGCTGCCCAAGCAACTAAAAACGAAAAAGCAAACAAGCTTGGATTAAGTATATCCTCCATTTACCAATAAACCTCTACTGACCTAGCCAATTATCTATAAAGCCAAACTTGAAAAGAACCCATCTAGTTCCATCGAACGTTGTTAATAACATCGTTGCGTCCACAGCAAGCCATATTAATAAATTCACATTACCGCTATCTGTGGCACTAAATACAGCAGGAAGCACAAACCTATCACCTAAGAGATAGAGAATTATAAAAGCAACTAATGAAGGTACTCCATTTCTTATTAAATTCGCTTTAGTAAACATGTTAGGCAGATCTCACCAATAAACCTCTACATCTTTATGGCTATCTTTGTTTACTGCACTTCCTGTCTGCGCCAAAGAACTTTTCCAAACGTGGCCTATAAAGTCAGATGACACTCTGCGTGAGAAGTAGTAATAGCCACCCCTGTTGAACGTATATGGGACACTTTTGGTTAGCATTCTGGTCAGTACTCCATGTAAGCCATAAAGCATGGCATTAAGAATAACTGAGTGATGTCAGATGCTTAGATTAGCTTAAAATAGTATTATGGGAGTATTGATGGTGCCCCCACACGGACTCGAACCGCGGACCTACTGATTACAAATCAGTTGCTCTACCAGCTGAGCTATAGGGGCACATGAGCGTCATTAAATAAACACTGAGACCTTGGCAAGTTTAAAAGTAAATTTCTTGTCTATTATCTATTAGTCCAGCTTATTCGCTTTTGCCAACAACACTACCGCACACAAACCAACAAAAGAAATGTAAATTGCAGCCGGCGCTGCATTTACTAAATCCTCAAGACTGGCTTGTTCGTGTACGCGCGTAGATAAAGTATTGAAATTAAATGGCCTCAACAATAAAGTTGCTGGTAATTCCTTAACACAGTCAACGAAAACAAGAAGCATTGCGGAACCGAGAGAACCTTTAATTATTGGCAAATGAATTCTATTCAAAACTGACGTTCTACTTTTGCCCAAAGACCGCGCTGCATGCTCCAAATTTGGGGAAATTCGTCCCAGGGCTGCTTCTGTTGCTCCCTGACCAATAGCAAAAAATCTTACAATGTATGCAAGGATAATCGCAAAAGAAGTACCAGTAAAAATCAATCCTATATCGATTTGGGTTATGTAATAAATCACATCAGCCATACCATTATCCAAGGCTGCAAGTGGAATTAGTATCCCGATACCTAAAACCGCTCCAGGCACTGCCATCTCGTTGAAATTCTGTACCCTCATTGAATATTTTGCCAAAGGTTTCTTGAACATCTGTAATACGAGATCCAATGCCTATTTTTCCACCAACTTTCATCTGGATGTATGGTGCAGCAGAAAGATGATCGGCGTGAACATGGCTTTCTAAAAGCCATTGTACATCAAGATTATTATCCCTTACAAAACTTACCAGCTTGTCAGCTGACTGAGTATCCGTACGACCTGATGCAAAGTCAAAATCTAAAACACTGTCAATTATAGCACATGCAGAGCCATTAGGGTCTCGGACTACATAGGAAATTGTATTTGTAGCGTCATCAAAAAATGCTGTGATATCAGGTGCCATTACTTCCTCCTAAGCTTTAATAAACATGTATCAAATTTTAATATGAATCAATTTTTTTCTATGGCGTTATTAAAACGCCAATTGTTACTGACATTAAGCCTAAGACAGACAAAAACAGCGATGCTACGTTGAGCGGCATTGCTGCCCGAATTGATACACGAAGATCCTCGTCGGATGTGGTATTTTTTTTTGCAGAAGCGACTTTATACATACTAAACAACAACCCAATAAGTCCCACTATAGATACTGC
>CACOXV010000066.1 GCA_902631295.1 Paracoccaceae bacterium
CCATTCTTTCATTGTGACTAAGTCAACCAAACCCTCAAGTTCATTTTCTGAACCAATTGGGATCCCTACAGGCACAGCACGTGCACCAGTACGGTCCTCGATCATATTAACGCAATTGAAAAAATCTGCACCAATCTTGTCCATTTTATTCACGAAAACGATGCGTGGAACTTTATACCTATCAGCTTGACGCCATACTGTTTCAGTCTGTGGCTCGACCCCTGCGTTAGCGTCTAAAACACATACTGCACCATCTAAAACTGCCAAAGACCGCTCAACTTCAATTGTAAAGTCAACGTGTCCAGGAGTATCGATTATGTTTAATCGATGCTTCGGGGTATCTGCATTCTCTCCATCTTCCGTGCGTTCCCAAAAAGTTGTAGTGGCAGCTGAAGTAATTGTTATGCCTCGCTCTTGCTCCTGCTCCATCCAATCCATGGTCGCAGCGCCATCATGTACCTCACCGATGTTATGAGACTTTCCTGTATAATATAAAATTCTCTCGGAGCATGTTGTTTTACCAGCATCAATGTGAGCCATGATACCAAAATTACGATATAATTCTAATGGATATTCTCGTGCCATCTTTAAAGCCTCTACTTTTACCACCGGTAATGGCTAAATGCCTTGTTTGCATCAGCCATTTTATGTGTATCTTCACGTTTCTTTACTGCAGAACCCCTTGAGTTAACCGCATCCATAAGCTCACCGGCCAAACGTTCTTCCATTGTGTTTTCATTTCGACCGCGGCTTGCAGAAATTAACCATCTAATTGCGAGAGCTTCTCGGCGCTCGGGGCGCACTTCTACAGGCACTTGATAAGTAGCGCCACCTACGCGCCTCGACCTAACTTCTACTGTAGGCTTTATATTATCCAAGGCTTCGTGAAATACTTCAACTGGTGCGCGCTTAAGCTTCCCTTCAACGCGATCAAGGGCATTATAAACAATTTTCTCAGCAATAGACTTTTTACCATCAACCATGAGATTGTTCATGAATTTACTAAGAACACGATCTCCAAATTTTGCATCTGGAAGAATTTCCCGTTTTTCGGCCGCGTGACGTCGAGACATATTTTATTCCCCCTATTTAGGCCGTTTAGCGCCGTATTTCGAACGACGTTGTTTTCTATCTTTTACGCCTTGAGTATCTAGCACTCCACGTAAAATATGATAACGCACCCCGGGCAAATCTTTGACCCGGCCACCTCTTATCAAAACGACCGAGTGCTCTTGAAGGTTATGTTTTTCACCGGGAATATATGAAATTACTTCGTAGCCATTGGTTAACCTTACTTTTGCCACTTTTCGCATGGCTGAGTTTGGTTTCTTAGGCGTGGTGGTGTAGACTCTTGTGCATACACCTCTCTTTTGAGGGCATTGCTCCAAGTGCATAGACTTAGAACGCTTTATCTTTGGCTGCCGTGGTTTACGTATCAGCTGTTGTATTGTAGGCATTCAGGCATTCCCCGTTTGGCTCTAACATTTTATTTTGCACCAAGCAAAAGCCGAGTGCGACGAATTTTTTTGCATTTTATGTTTCCACAAACGCAAAAGCCGCTTTTGCTCTCTTTCTAACGAGAACTAAGCGGTAGGTTTCCAGAGGATCGAGGCTCTACCCGGATCTTGACCACTAGATATATGAATTCGAACTGATATAACTCATTCGATTTAGGCGTGCGTATAGGAGGAGTTGGTTAATTTGTCAACAGTGGGTATTTTATTATTATCAAATAGTAAATTTTATATTAACCGATAGTGATAATAAATAAAGTTTAGCACAACCGATTAATCACAAAGACCCTTAAAAAAAACTACTCAATACTTCAAATTATGAACACTCATGCGAGAGCTAAAGTAAAAGCCCACAGAAAGACTGTGGGTATCTACTTGATACCAGTTCAATTACTCTACATCTGATGTGACCACTTCTTCAGTAGATGGAGCTTCCAACTGAGCCGCTGCATTTTCTTCCTCGATTCTGGCATCGATCACTACTTTGTCTCGAGCACTGGCTATGCGTCGCACTCTCAATGCCGCACCACCAGTTCCAGCAGGTATCAACCTTCCAACAATGACGTTCT
>CACOXV010000067.1 GCA_902631295.1 Paracoccaceae bacterium
AAGAAATTGGAGTAGTAACTCATGGTCAAGGATTGCGTTGGATTGAATGCAAAATAACTGGTAAGGAGAGTCACACTGGGTCTACGCCCATGTCTATGAGAAAAAATGCAGGTAGAGGGCTAGCATTAATAACGGAGCTCGTTCATGAGATCGCTATGGCTAATCAGCCTAATGCAGTAGGTGCGATCGGTCATATAGATGTTTATCCGAACTCCAGAAATATAATTCCTGGGCAAGTAGTGTGTACAGTGGATATGAGAACCCATCTTTTGGACAAATTGAACGAGATGGTTTCTGAATTCCAGGATAGAGCACCTAAGATCTGCGCAGATATTGAAGTGGATTTTGAATGTACAATTGTCGGTCAGTTTGACCCTCCCGCTTTTGATGAAGATTGTGTCAATGCGGTTCGAAGTGCCGCTCAAGAGCTTGGTTACAGTCACATGGACATAGTTTCTGGAGCCGGACATGATGCATGTTGGATAAATGACATAGCACCTACTGCGATGATCATGTGCCCTTGCGTTGATGGACTAAGCCACAATGAGGCTGAAGAAATTTCAAAAGATTGGGCACAAGCTGGCACTGACGTCCTTTTACATGCTGTACTTAATACAGCAATAATTCAATAGAAAACACTGGAGAATTAGAATGTCCACAGTTATTAAAAACGGAACCATTGTAACGCATGATTTAACTTATAAATCAGATATTTTGATTGATGGATCTACAATTGTTGAGATCGGTCCAAACATGAAAGGAAATACTGAGCTTGATGCGTCTGATTGCTACATTATGCCAGGGGGAATAGATCCTCACACACACCTTGAAATGCCTTTTATGGGTACCTACTCAAGTGACGATTTTGAAAGTGGGACAAGGGCTGCACTTGCAGGCGGAACAACTATGGTCGTGGATTTTGCTTTACCTAGCCCAGGTGAAAGTCTGTTGGATGCTATAAAAAGGTGGGATAATAAATCTACACGAGCTAATTGCGATTATTCTTTTCACATGGCCGTTACCTGGTGGGGAGAAAAAGTTTTTGATGATATGAAAACAGTTATCGAAACAAAAGGAATAAATACATTTAAGCATTTTCTTGCATATAAAGGCGCTCTAATGGTGAATGATGATGAGCTTTATGCGTCCTTCTCGCGTTTGGCTGAGCTTGGCGGCATTGCTATGGTACACGCTGAAAATGGCGATGTAGTGGCTGAATTAAGCGCAAAATTATTGGCAGAGGGCAATACCGGTCCTGAAGCGCATGCATATTCTCGTCCATCACAAGTTGAGGGCGAGGCAACAAATAGAGCAATTATGATCGCTGATATGGCAGGTGTGCCTTTGTATGTCGTGCACACCTCCTGTGAAGAGGCTCATGAAGCTATAAGGCGCGCAAAGCAGGCGGGCAAACGAGTTTGGGGAGAGCCTTTAATTCAACATCTGACCTTGGATGAAAGTGAGTACTTTAATAAGGACTGGGATCACGCAGCGAGACGAGTGATGTCGCCACCATTCCGAAATAAACTGCACCAGGATAGTCTCTGGGCTGGCTTGCAGTCTGGATCTTTAAGTGTTGTTGCCACAGATCATTGTGCTTTTACCACAGAACAAAAAAGATATGGCGTCGGTGATTTTACAAAAATTCCGAATGGAACAGGGGGGCTAGAAGATCGTTTGCCAATGTTGTGGACAAATGGTGTTCGCACTGGAAGACTAACTATGAATGAATTTGTTGCTGTGACCTCTACGAACATTGCTAAGATTTTGAATTGCTATCCCAAAAAGGGAGCAGTTATGGTTGGGGCTGACGCAGATCTCATAGTTTGGGATCCAAACAAAACAAAAGTTATTTCAGCAAATAGTCAACAATCATCAATTGACTATAATGTATTTGAGGGCAAAGAAGTTTTTGGTTTGCCACGCTATACTTTGACTAGAGGAAAAGTTGCAGTAAACGATGGAAAAATCGAAACTCAGGAAGGCCATGGAGAATTCGTGGCAAGATCAGGAAATACACCTGTTAACAAAGC